>NZ_JBMKIP010000005.1:0-403327 GCF_049236825.1 Enterobacter cloacae complex sp. SHL001 | reverse complement strand
TGAGAGTAGGGAACTGCCAGGCATCAATTAAGAAGAACCCCGTACCGTAAGGTGCGGGGTTTTTTGCTTTGTACGTAGAAAACATGCCGGATGGCGGCTTCCCCTTATCCGGCCTACAATTGTTAAAACAATTTTAACAATGGTGCCGCTTTGACTCGTCCCTTTGATTATCAACAAGATTTTGCCAATATTAATTTTCGCGAACATCCCGAATGGTATCAGGTTGGCCGGGGTGAGCAGGGCGTATTGATGGTCGAGCCTTATAAAAGCGAAATCCTGCCGCACTGGCGTTATAAAAATGCTGAAGTCGCAGCGCGTTCGGCAGAAGAGATCTACGCCCTTTTTGAAGAATACCGCAGGAAAAACGATTTTGTCGGCATGGATATGGCGCGTAAATTCATACAGATGGGATACACCCGTGCCCGGCGATACGCCAATCATAAAGGCGGTAAAAAGTATGATGAGAAGCGCCAGGTCAAACCCCTCGATCACGATCCAGTAAAAGCAGAAGCCGCTGCGGTGTTCAAAACGTGGTGGGATAAAATTCGTGCTGATGAAGATTATTTGCAGCGAAAAAAGGCTCACCAGCAAGCGTGGGGATAATTACTACGTCCGCTAATAATTCGATACCTGATCGAGTTCACAAAATCCAATGAAACATATTGGAAACATTTTATTTACCTAACGATTCGTTTTAAATCCGGTTTTACTGTTTGTGGGCAATGGCCCGCAATGTGAGACAGGGGATTTTAAAATGACAGAAACCGTAGCCAGTGCAGATACGGATAACACAAGTTTAGCAGGCAAGGATACTCGCCGTCGGGTTTGGGCAATCGTTGGAGCTTCATCGGGGAACCTTGTAGAGTGGTTTGATTTTTACGTCTATTCATTTTGTTCACTCTACTTTGCACATATCTTCTTCCCGTCAGGGAACACCACAACGCAGCTTCTGCAAACCGCAGGCGTTTTTGCCGCCGGGTTCCTGATGCGTCCCATTGGCGGATGGCTGTTCGGCAGGATCGCGGACAGGAAAGGGCGCAAGACATCCATGCTCATCTCCGTGTGCATGATGTGCGTCGGCTCGCTGGTGATTGCCTGCCTGCCCGGATATGACACTATCGGAACATGGGCACCGGCGTTGTTGCTGCTGGCACGCCTGTTCCAGGGGCTGTCAGTGGGTGGCGAATATGGCACCAGCGCGACATACATGAGCGAAGTAGCTGTTGAAGGGCGCAAAGGTTTCTATGCATCATTCCAGTATGTAACCCTCATTGGCGGTCAGCTGCTGGCGTTACTGGTTGTGGTGATCCTTCAACAAATCCTTAGCGATGAAGATTTACGCGCCTGGGGCTGGCGCATCCCGTTTGCCCTGGGGGCTGCCCTGGCGGTTGTGGCGCTGTGGTTACGCCGTCAGCTTGATGAAACCTCCCAGCAGGAGGTCAGGGCGCTGAAAGAAGCCGGTTCGATGAAAGGGCTGTGGCGAAACCGCAAAGCGTTTTTGATGGTATTAGGCTTTACCGCCGCAGGCTCGCTAAGCTTCTATACCTTCACCACCTATATGCAAAAATATCTGGTCAACACCACGGGCATGCATGCTAACGTTGCGAGTGTCGTCATGACGGTGGCGTTACTGGTCTTTATGCTCATCCAGCCGATTGTTGGCGCGCTGTCGGACAAAATAGGTCGCCGCACCTCCATGCTGATCTTTGGTGGCATGCTCACCCTGGGGACTGTTCCGCTTTTGACGGCGCTACAGCATACAACCTCTCCGTATGCCGCTTTCGCTTTGATTATGGTGGCACTTATTATTATTAGTTTTTACACGGCAATCAGTGGCATTTTGAAAGCAGAAATGTTTCCCGCACAGGTGAGGGCGCTGGGCGTAGGCCTCTCTTATGCGGTCGCTAACGCCCTGTTCGGCGGTTCGGCAGAGTATGTCGCGCTATCCCTTAAGTCATGGGGCAGTGAATCGACCTTTTTCTGGTATGTCACCATCATGGGGGCGCTGGCGTTTATTGTCTCCCTGATGCTGCATCGTAAAGGAAAAGGGATCCGCCTTTAATAATGCGCCATCTGCCAGACGGCGTAGCCGGTTGTTGCCCCGGCTACGTCCCAGGCAAAATCTTTCCAGCTCCAGCCGCTTCCCGAGGGGCGGCTATCCCAAAGTTCTTTTGATGCCCCCAGGCTGATGGAGAACATCAGCCCCATTGTGGCACTTCGATCCCGGCTATAACCCTGGTGCAGCGCATATTCATTACCCGCAGCGGACAACATTGCAGACGCCAGAAAGTGTTGAGCTTTATCCTGACCCGACCAGTTATCATTAGCCATATGGCTGCAACCGGTCAGGAAAAGAGGGATTATCAGGAAAGGCGTACGCATTAACAGACTCCATAAAAAAGCCCCGTCGATGACAGGGCTCGTGTATTACAGAATGCGGCTGATGAGGCGGTCGATACGGATCCGACGTAGACGGCGAATCAGCTTGCGAACTTTCACCGGATAATCAGCGATGCTTTGCAGATCGCGATAATGACGAACCACTGTACTATGCGTGCGTATAAGCTCCAGCTCACGATCGCGTTTCGCGGCTAACGCATGCTGAGGATCGTGAATAAGGATGGCGTTTTCCAGATCCAGACGCCAGGCGCGTGGGTTGAGATTATTACCGGTCAGCAGCATCCACTCATCATCCACCCACATTCCTTTGAGGTGATAGCTGTTGTCTTCATCTTTCCAGAGACGCACAACCAGCTGGTCCGTGTTCACATAGTACTGTAAACGGCTCAGGAAGCGGCGCAGGTTAATCTCATAGAGATAAGGCAGTGCGCCGATGATCTTGAAAGGTTGATCTTCCGGAATGAAAAAGTCATTTGCCGTTTTATCCCCGACAATAATTTCCACCTTTTTACCATCACGCAGCAGCTGAATGATATTACGCACCAGAACGGCGGGAAGGTTGAAGTACGGGGTACAGATGGTGAGCTTATGCTCCGCGCACGGCATCAAATGGAAGATGGTCTTGTTCAGCAGGCTGGATTTTCCCAGGCCTACCAGAGGCGTAACGGACAGTTCTTCATTACTGGCATCCCCCTGAAAACGATAAACCGCATCGCGCAGTTCCTGGCGGAAGGAGCGAACGTCGTTTTTGATTTCCGGGCTTTTCGGACGATGAGGATCGTCAAGACGATGCACACCCCGGCCATGAACCAGGTTTTTATCAACCCAGTTGAACATGATGTCGGCCATCTGCGGATTGCGGATCAGATGGTAGCGATCGTAACGGTATTTATCGAGCTGATGGAGATACACATCATTCAGGCTGGCACCGCTATAAAGGACGCTGTCATCAATGATAAATCCTTTAAAATGAAGAACGCCAAGCGCTTCACGGGTATTCACCGGTACGCCATACACCGGGATATCAATACCCGGATTTTCCTGGGCCGTGCGGCAATACCAGTCAGCATTGGTATTCGAGGCAGCCGCACCAATACGGCCGCGCTGAGCACGGTGCCAGTCAACCAGCACGCGAACATCCAGTTCTGGACGCTGACGTTTCGCTTCATAGAGCGCGTTCAGGATCGCACGCCCACCTTCATCTTGTTCAAGATAGAGCGCCACAATGCAAATACGTCGCGTAGCGCTGGCAATCTTTTCCAGAAGCGTCTCCCGGAAATGAGCGGGAGCATAAAAGAACTCTACATCATCAACTGACTGAGAAATCTTCGGTAGTTGAGCAAGGTGTTGTTGATGTTTATTACGCTTAAATTTTGACAACATCACAGTGCGTTTCTTCTCTGTTCATTGAAGGGTTGTCTGTACCAGGCAAACAACATAAGCGGACAATGATACCCCAGTGCCGCGAAAAGTGGGTAACATTTCCAGCAGCTTACTCTTGTTTATCCGTCGAAATCAGGCTGAGGGACAGAGAGACAATGCCTTCATCCAGCTGGATATCAACGTCAAAACCGAGCTTCCGCGCCAGGGTCACCATACCCCGATTGTTTGGCATAGTAATGCCATTCAGGCGTGACAATCCGTGATCGCGCGTATAACCAATGAGTTTTTCGAGCAGCCGTCTGCCCAACCCCAAACCCTTAAGATCGGAACGCACCAGTACGGCAAACTCCGCATCCACGTTATCCGGGTCGGAAATGGCACGCGTCACGCCGAGGATCTCCTCTCCCGCTCCGGAACGGCGGACCGCCACAATCGCCATTTCTCGATCGTAGTCGATCTGGGTCATATTGGCTAAATCGTCGTGGGTAAATTCATTGATTTCGCTGAAATAGCGATAGTACAAATCTTCCTTCGTCACCTGCGAGATGAACGCCCGCAGCAGCGGCTCGTCTTCCGGCAGGATAGGGCGAAACAGCGCCCGTTCCCCATTTTTCATCTCCACCCACTCTTCCAGATGAAGAGGATAAGGACGAATGGCGAGACGGCTTTCCCGATCACCGATAAAGGGCGCAATATCCAGCGTCACGTCCAGCGCGGTAAATTCATTTCCGGAGGCAAGAAGGGGGTGGATATCCAGGCGCTGGATCTCCGCACAGTCAACAATGAGGTTGGAGACCTTCACCAGAAACTGGCTTAATCCGGCGATATCAAGCGGCCGCAGAGCGCTTCTCCCGCGGATTTTTTTGCTTTTGATGGCCTGAATAATCAAATAACGCGCCAGGTTCATGTTTAGAGGAGGAAGCGCGACAACCGCCTGTTCTTCTGGCCGCCACTCAACGCCGCCTTCACCCAGCATAATGAGCGGACCAAAAACCGGATCGTGTTCGACAACCACGCGCAGCTCCTGCGCACCTGCACGGTTGGCCATGCTCTGCACCAGCAGGCCGTGGATCCGGGCCTGTGGCCACGTCATTTTTACGCGATCGATAATGGCATCCGCGGCCTGTTGTACTTCTGTCGCGGTGCGCAGATACAGCATGACGCCCTGCACATCCGATTTGTGCGGAATATCGGGAGAGCGCAGCTTCAGCGCGACCGGATAACCAATCTGCTCAGCGATATGTACCGCCTCAGCGCTGTCGCCGGCAATCCAGGTGGGCAGGGTTTGCATCCCATAGCTGCCAAGAATGGGTTGTACCTCATGTGTATCAAGAGAAGTGGCGCCCTCTTCGATGGCCTGCTGCAAAAGCCTGTGCACATCCACTGAATTTGCGGTGAGATTGCCCGGCAGGGCAGGCGTTTCACGCAGCTGCTTCTGGTTGCGGCGGTATTCAACCATATGCATAAACGCGGTAATGGTGCCCTCCGGGGTACGGTAGGTTGGCAACCCGGCTTCACTAAACAGACGCCGTGCCTCCTGGGAGGAGAACTCGCCGCACCAGTTGGTCAGCAGGGTAACGTATTTGCCGCGGGGATGTTTTCGGACTGCCTCAATCAGCGCACGCGCACTTTCGCTGCCTGGCGCAACCGCGCTGGGCGAATGGATAATCATCAGTGCATCAAAGTCCTGGCTATCGAGCAAAATCGTGATCGCCTTAATGTAACGATCGCTGCTGGCATCATCGCGCAAATCGAGGGGATTATCGGGAACAACGCTTCCCGGTAACGCGTCCCGCAGGCGCTGTAGCGTCTCTTCACCCAGAGTGGCCAGCTTGCCGTTGCGTAGCCAGAGCTCGTCCAGCGCCAGGGCGGCGGGAGCGGCACCGTTGCTGACAATCATCAACTTTTCACCGCGCAGGGGGCGCATGTGGCTTAACGTTTCGACGGCGGAAAAAAGCTCGTGCGTATCCTGTACCCGCAGTAAACCGGCGCGCTGGATCGCTGCATCCCATGCGGGATCCATCCCGGAACGGGAATGTAGCAGGCGCTGAGCCGCGGGGCTGCGCCCGCTTTTGATGACCAGTATCGGTTTATTTCGCGATGCGCTACGCGACGCCGACACAAAACGACGGGCGTCGCTCAGGTGTTCAAGGTAGAGCAGGATAGCGCTGGTTTTGCTGTCACGCGCCAGGAAATCCAGCAGCTCATCGACGTCAATGTCCAGGCTGTCACCCAAAGCGATGAAGTAGGAAAAGCCCATCTCACGCTGCTGCGCCCAGTCGAGGATGGTATTGGATACCGCAGCCGACTGCGAAATAAAGGCCAGTTTGCCTTTACGGATCGGAACCGGGGAAAAACTGGCATTCAGCCCTTGCCAGGGCGCAAGCAGGCCGAGGCTGTTTGGACCAAGAATGCGCATCTGGTAGCGGCTGGCGCAGACCAGCAGTTCGGGCTGCTGTTCAGGAGGCGAGGAAAGAATAATGCAGGTTTTACAGCCTTTCTGACCGAGCGACTCAAGCAGTTCGAGGTTTCGTTTCGCATGTGTACAGAGCACGGCGAGGTCGGGAACGAAAGGCAGGCTCTGCACATTCGGCCACGCCAGTACCCCCTGTACCGCTTTATAAGCGGGCGTAACGGGCATGACCGGGCCGTTAAACCCGCCAGCCAGCAGGTTACGCATCATCAGATACCCTGCGCGGTCCGGTTTCATCGAGGCGCCAATAACGGCAATGGATTTCGGACGGAGTAGCGCTTCTAACCCTCTCTGGCTCATGCAGGCCTCCCGTGAATGCAAGCGACCTGATGATTTTAAACGCTTTCTGTCTCTGTTGCTGTGACGCTACCCTTATGAACGGTTTTTCCCGCAAGATAACGTTCACGGAAGCAGGAGAAGTGGGAGCCCAGCGCGCCGGCCGCCTGGGTATCGCCCGCCAGATCCAGTAGCGCAATAGCGACTTCAGCGGTGCAATATTGACCGTCGGCATGCGCTTCACGCAAGCGATAGGCCGAAACGCGCGACAGATCGACGGAAATCACCGGCAGCGCATCAAGGTAAGGGCTTTTGCGAAACATCTTTCTCGCCTCGGTCCAGGTGCCGTCGAGCATAATAAACAGCGGCGGCTTACCGGATGGTGGCGCCGTAAGCACCTGACGTTGTTCGCCTGCATATGATGCCGGGAAAACGACCATGGGCTGATAGTCCGGGCTTGCCACCAGGTCGAGCAGAGTCTGAGGTGGCTCAGTGCGCGACCACTGAAACGCTGCGGTGTTGGGCAGAATATCGGCGATCAAACGCCCCGTGTTGCTGGGCTTCATCGGTTCGGTATCGAACATGACCAGACAAAAGCGGCTTTTCGCCTCGCTCGGTGCAAGCGTTTCGCACAGACACACTTTCAGCGGTAAAAGGCAGCGCTGGCAGCGGCGAATACGATTGCCTCGGGCCAAAAAAGGGCGGGTGGCGCGCGCAAGGCGCTCGGCGCGTAATTGAAGTACAGCGTTATCAGTCATGGGCGAAAAGGCAGGAAAAACCCCATTTTCGCAGAGGAGAGAACGGGGCACAAGGTATGCCCCGTGAATGTTACAGGGATTCGTTTAACCAGCTGTCGAAAGGCGCTTTCGGTACTGCACCATTGAGCATATCGATCACTTCACCATTTTTGAAAATCATAATGGTTGGAATGCTGCGAATGCGAAAACGGGCGCTGAGTTCACGTTCCGCTTCGGTATTCACTTTGACAAAACGCATTTTCCCGCTGCGCTCTTCAGCCACGTCTTCGAAGATGGGCGCAAAGTTACGGCAGGGGCCGCACCACGGTGCCCAGAAATCGACCACAACAGGCAGATCGTCCTTGAGGAGTTTGTCCAGCGTAGCACCCGTCGCGTTAATGACATCGCCATCAAATAATTCGTGGCCACAACGCCCGCATTTCGCACCGTCATCCATCCGGTCGTCCGGAATGCGGTTTACAGCCTGACAGTTGGCACATACGGTATTCATAACTAACCTCTGATAGAGCCGTGGAACAACGGCAGAACGCCGATAATGTTTCTGATATGTTACATATTATCAGTGAGCTTGTATGAAACGACAATGCGTTTTATTCAATGGGAACAATAGTCACAGGCTTTTGTACGAAATTATGGCTATGAGCTTGCACATCGGGTAATCTGCGCGCTTCGCGCAGCGCTGGTGGAGAAAAGCATGAACGACGAAATGAAAAACAAAAGCGGCAAGGTCAAAGTGATGTATGTCCGCAGTGATGATGACTCTGATAAACGCACCCAAAATCCGCGTACCGGAAAAGGTGGCGGGCGTCCGGCGTCTTCTCGTGCAGACGGTGGCCGTCGCCCCGCCCGCGATGACAGAAATAACCGCGGCGATGACCGCAAACGTGATGACCGTAAGCGTGACGATCGCAAACGCGATGATGTTGTCCGTGACGGTGGATCGCCATGGCGTACCGTTTCTCGCGCGCCCGGTGAAGAGGCGACCGAAAAAGCCGATCACGGCGGTATCAGCGGAAAAAGCTTTATCGATCCGGAAGTGTTGCGTCGTCAGCGTGCGGAAGAGACCCGTGTCTACGGTGAGAACGCCTGTCAGGCCCTGTTCCAGAGCCGCCCGGAGTGTATCGTTCGTGCATGGTTTATTCAGAGCGTGACCCCGCGCTTCAAAGAAGCGCTGCGCTGGATGGCGGCGAACCGCAAAGCCTACCACGTGGTTGACGATGCCGAGCTGACAAAAGCGTCCGGTACAGAACACCACGGCGGCGTCTGCTTCCTGATCAAAAAACGTAACGGCACTACCGTGCAGCAGTGGGTTAGCCAGGCGGATGCCGATGACTGCGTGCTGGCGCTGGAAGATGTGGGTAACCCGCATAACCTGGGCGCTATGATGCGTAGCTGCGCGCACTTTGGCGTGAAAGGCGTTCTGTTGCAGGATGCCGCGCTGCTGGAATCCGGTGCGGCGATTCGTACTGCGGAAGGCGGTGCAGAGCATGTTCAGCCGATCACCGGCGACAGCGTGCTGGAAGCCCTGGAGCAATTCCGTAAAGCGGGCTACACCATTGTCACCACCTCAAGCCGTGCCGCTACGCCGCTGTTTAAAGCGACGTTGCCGCGCAAAATGGTGCTGGTGTTAGGTCAGGAGCGTGATGGTCTGTCTGATGCGGCACTCTCCAGCGCTGACCTGAGCGTCTCTATCGACGGCACTGGCAACGTTGAAAGCCTGAACGTATCCGTTGCGACCGGCGTGCTGCTGGCGGAATGGTGGCGTCAGAACAAGGCATAAGCCTTTGATGTGCCGGGCCTGACCCGGCACATTCAAACCCTACTCGCTCTCTGCGGGTAACACAGGCATCCAGTCAATCGGCTTTTCGCCACGCTTTTCCAGCCACTCATTCGTCAGAACAAAATGATTACTGCCAAAGAAACCGCGATGCGCAGACAGCGGCGACGGATGCGGTGCCTTCAGCACGTGATGACGCTGACGATCGATAATCGCCCCTTTCTTTTGGGCATGCGAACCCCAGAGTAAAAACACGACGCCTTCACGATGCTCATTGATCAGGCTGATAACCTTATCGGTAAAGGTTTCCCATCCCAGACTGGCGTGGGAGTGTGCCTGACCCGCCCGGACGGTTAATACGGTATTCAGCAACAGCACGCCCTGGCGCGCCCAGCTTTCCAGATAACCGTGATTAGGGCGGGTGAAACCAGGAATCGTTCCTTCCAGCTCTTTATACATATTCAGCAGAGAAGGGGGGATGGCCACGCCCGGACGCACGGAAAATGCCAGTCCGTGAGCCTGCCCGGGGCCGTGGTACGGATCCTGCCCCAGGATAACCACCTTTACATCACTCAGTTCGGTGTAGCGGAAGGCGTTAAACACATCTTTCTGCGGCGGATAAATTGTCTGGCCGGCCTGCCGTTCAGCCGCAACGGTACTGAGGGTGTTAATAAAATAGGGCTGCTGCTTCTCTTCTGCCAGCACGTCATGCCAGGTTAAAGGTGTTGTCATCTCGCTCTCCTGCGAATCTCATTCTGTGTCTAGCTTACCTGCTAAACCCCAATGAGCAAAATTACCCGCGGAAAAGCAGGCTAAGTGTCTCAATTTATGTTGAAAACCAGGCAGGATAAGTTGAATTGGTAAACCTTTAAAATTGATCTAAAACAAAAAATACAGACCACACTCTTTGTGTGGTTGGTGGTTTTGTTGATTTAAATCAATAAATCACCCGGGTCTGAATGTTATATATACACACAACAAACAATGGTTTTACCAATTGGCCGCAAAAGGCCAGCATCAGTTAATGTAGCCTAAGGGAGGCAACACATGATTACAGGTATCCAGATTACTAAAGCTGCAAATGACGATCTGCTGAACTCTTTCTGGCTGCTGGACAGCGAGAAAAACGAAGCGCGCTGTGTAGTAGCGAAAGCAGGTTTTGCGGAAGACGAAATCGTTCCGGTGAGCAAACTGGGCGAAATTGAATACCGTGAAATTCCAATGCAAGTGCAACCAGAAGTACGCGTGGAAGGCGGTCAGCACCTGAACGTTAACGTCCTGCGTCGCGAAACGCTGATGGATGCCGTTGAGCACCCGGAAAAATACCCGCAGCTGACCATCCGTGTGTCTGGCTATGCGGTGCGTTTCAACTCTCTGACCCCGGAACAGCAGCGCGACGTTATCGCGCGTACCTTTACTGAAAGCCTGTAAGGTTTCAGCTTCGGGGGTGGAATAAAAAAGCCGGGAATATCCCGGCTTTTTTTTACTCTTCCGTTTTTGTCTCTGGCGCAGCAGAACTTGGCTTACGGCGCTTACCAATATTTTTGGTATCGCGGTGGCGCTGTTTAACGCGCGGCTTCTCTTTTTCTTTCTCTTTTCTCTCAGCACGTTTCGCGAGCGCTTTCTTGGACGGTTTACCCGTCATTTTTTCACTCGGCGCACGTGTGGTCGGACGAAGCCCGTCAATCACGCGAGCTTTCAGCGGCTCCTCAACGTAGCGGCCAATTTTCTGTAGCAGCAGATGGTCGTGCGCTTCTACCAGAGAGATAGCAATACCTTTGCGGCCCGCACGGCCGGTACGACCAATACGGTGCAGGTAAGTATCACCGCTGCGCGGCATATCAAAGTTGATTACGTGGCTCACGTCCGGGATGTCGATCCCGCGCGCGGCAACATCGGTGGCAACCAGCACATTCACGCGGCCATCGGTCAGGCGCTTAATCCCTTCGGTTCGCTTAACCTGCGCCATTTCACCTTCGAGATAGCAGTTGTTAATGCCGGCGTTGCGCAGCATTTCTGCCAGCTCATGCACGCGCTCACGTTTGCGTACGAAGACGATGGTACGGGTTGCCTCTTCCTGCTTCAGCAGGTGTTTCAACAACTCAACCTTATGCTCAAGGTTATCTGCGCGGTAGTACCACTGGTGGATCTTCTTACGCTCACGGGTCGATGGCGTAGCGGACACTTCCACCGGATCTTCCAGCAGACGTTCGGCGAAATCTTTAATGGCATCCCCTTCAAGGGTTGCCGAGAACAGCATTGTCTGATTACGCCAGCGCGTTTCACCCGCGATGTGTTCGATATCCTGGGCAAAGCCCATGTCCAGCATGCGGTCAGCTTCATCGAGAATCAGCGTTTCCACCGCGCGGCAGTCGAAGTTCTCTTCTTTTATGTATTGCAGCAGACGGCCCGTCGTCGCGACAACGATATCCTGGTTTTCGCTGAACACTTCGGCGTGGTTCATATACGCTACGCCGCCGGTGATGGTCGCGATATCCAGATGGGTGTTCGCCGCCAGCTCACGCGCGTGTTCGGCAACCTGCATCGCCAGTTCACGGGTCGGGGTCAGGATCAAAATGCGCGGCGGGCCTGATTTTTTACGCGGAAAGTCGAGCAAATGCTGCAACACAGGCAGCAAGTAGGCTGCTGTCTTCCCCGTGCCGGTTGGCGCAGAACCGAGCACATCACGGCCCTCAAGCGCAGGCGGAATGGCCGCGGCCTGAATGGCGGTCGGGCGTGTAAAGCCTTTGCTCTCAAGGGCATTGAGCAGGCTTTCATCGAGTTCAAGTTCGGAAAAAGTCGTTACAGTCATGTTCTACCTCTGTGTGGGGCGCTGATTATAGACGTTACGGCTGTAATCTTCATCTGTTTGTATGGATATCGCTTTTCGACCACTTCGCTTTCCCCTATGCTACTCCAGTTTCACTCAGAAGGTTGCCCTGACATGTCTCAACTCAAAGCGCAGTTGCGCCGCGATGGTTTTACGTTTAAACAGTTTTTTGTGGCGCACGATCGTTGTGCGATGAAAGTCGGTACAGACGGTATTTTACTGGGTGCATGGGCGCCTGTCGCAGGTGTAAAACGCATTCTGGATATTGGTACGGGCAGCGGACTTCAGGCGCTGATGCTGGCGCAGCGAACGGAAGAACACGTCACGATCGACGCCGTTGAGCTTGATCCTCAGGCGTCCCGGCAGGCAAGTGAAAACGCTGCCGACTCTCCGTGGGCAGATCGCATCAGGGTAGAATGCGCCGATGTCCTGACCTGGGCGTCGGAGCAAACCGCGCGTTACGATTTGATTGTCAGCAATCCGCCGTATTTCACGCCAGGCGTGGAATGTGGAACGCCGGAACGCGAGCAGGCACGTTACACCGGCTCGCTCGATCACAAGGCGCTACTGACCAGTGCGGCGGAGCTCATCTCGGAAGAGGGATTTTTCTGCGTGGTCTTGCCTGAAAGCACGGGTAATACCTTCATTGAGATCGCACGTGGGATCGGCTGGAATCTGCGTCTTCGTACCGATATTTCGGATACGGAAGGACGCTTACCGCACCGCGTGTTGCTGGCGCTCTCGCCGAAAGAGGGGGAATGCTTTATCGACAGGATGGTCATTCGTGGGCCAGACCAGCGTTATTCCGAAGATTACACTGCCCTGACCCAGGCCTTTTATCTGTTTATGTGAACCTGCGGCGTCAACACCGACGGGCCGGACATTTCAAGCGGTTCGGGATAGTCCAGCGTATAATGCAGGCCACGGCTCTCTTTGCGCATCATCGCACAGCGCACAATCAGCTCGGCAACCTGCACAAGGTTGCGCAGCTCCAGCAGATTATTAGAAACGCGGAAGTTGGCGTAATATTCATCAATTTCCTGCTGCAACATCATGATGCGGCGTAACGCGCGTTCCAGACGCTTTGTTGTGCGTACAATCCCGACATAATCCCACATGAAAAGCCGCAGCTCGTGCCAGTTATGCTGGATAACCACCAGTTCGTCCGGGTTTTCTACCCGACTTTCATCCCATGCCGGCAAGTGTGTTGTCGGACGTGCATAGGGCATGCGTTTGGTAATATCTTCCGCAGCCGACCACCCATACACCAGACACTCCAGCAGCGAGTTTGAGGCCATGCGATTCGCACCATGCAGGCCGGTGTAGCTGACCTCGCCGATCGCATACAAACCCTCCACGTCGGTACGACCATGATCGTCAACCATCACCCCGCCACAGGTATAGTGTGCGGCAGGTACAATCGGCACCGGATCGCGGGTTAAATCAATACCCAGACTCAGCAGCTTTTCATAAATCATCGGGAAGTGCTGGCGAATAAAGTCTTCCGGTTTATGGCTAATGTCCAGATACATACAGTCGACGCCAAGCCGCTTCATCTCGTGGTCAATGGCGCGGGCCACGATATCCCGCGGGGCAAGTTCACCTCGGGGGTCGAAGTCCGGCATAAACCGGGAACCGTCCGGACGCTTCAGATACGCGCCTTCGCCGCGCAACGCTTCAGTTAACAGGAAGTTACGTGCCTGCGGGTGGAACAGGGCGGTAGGATGGAACTGATTAAACTCCATATTCGCCACGCGGCAGCCTGCGCGCCAGGCCATGGCGATACCGTCTCCGGAGGCGATATCCGGGTTTGTCGTGTACTGGTAAACCTTGGAGGCGCCGCCGGTCGCCAGCACAACGGCTTTTGCCTGGCAGGTTTCCACCTTCTCTTTATTCCGATTCCACACCCATGCGCCGACAACACGGCGCGTGCCGGGCAGGCCAATCTTATCGGAAATAATCAGGTCGACGGCGTTGCTGCGCTCCAGCACCCGAATATTAGGATGGCTGAGGGCTTTGCTGACCAGCGTGGTTTCAACCGCTTTTCCGGTTGCATCAGCAGCGTGCAGAATACGGCGGTGGCTGTGCCCGCCTTCACGGGTCAGGTGATAGCTCTCTTCACCATTAGGCTGAACATGCGTATCAAACAGCACGCCCTGATCGATAAGCCATTGCACGCAGTGGCGGGCATTGCTGGCGACAAACTCTGCCGCATGCTCATCCACGATCCCGGCGCCGGCAATCAGGGTGTCTTCTACGTGCGAGGCTATACTATCCGTTTCATCAAACACGGCGGCAATACCGCCTTGTGCATAGAAGGTGGAACCTTCGCTCATCGGCCCTTTACTCAGCACGATTACGTTCTGATGTTCCGCCAGGCGCAGTGCGAGGGATAGGCCGGCAGCACCGCTGCCGATGATCAGTACATCACAATGAAGTTCAGGTGTCGTGTTCATGATGTTTGTTTAATTTACTAAACATGGTATGGGGAGAATAGCATTGTGATGCGAGATATCGCACGTTTTTTTTGTTGTGTGTTGCAATGACTAAACGGAAGGCCAGAAGTTAAATCTGCGCTAAATGGCCGGAAATATTTTGCGAAGCAGATCGTTAGCTTCAGATTTTGTGGTGAAATAAAGCCTGTGTTGCGTTACTCTTCTGACGATAAAGTTGATGATTCTTGTCAGAAAGCGGGTGCGTATCGTGAACAGACTTATAATGAGAGAAAATGAACGGTCTGCGGCGCGATGAACAAAAACAAAGGCGTTACGGAACTTATTGAAGAACAGACACTCTAATTCGGTGCTTGCTCAAAGTGCAATGTTGTTAGAGTGGCGTTTCGATAACGCGTGGAATTTGGTTTGGGGAGACATTACCTCGGATGAGCGAGCAGTTAACGGACCAGGTCCTGGTTGAACGGGTCCAGAAGGGAGATCAGAAAGCTTTTAACCTACTGGTGGTGCGCTACCAGCATAAGGTAGCGAGTCTGGTTTCCCGCTATGTACCGTCAGGCGATGTTCCTGATGTGGTGCAAGAGTCTTTTATTAAGGCCTATCGCGCGCTGGATTCATTCCGGGGGGATAGTGCTTTTTATACCTGGCTGTATCGTATTGCAGTCAATACGGCTAAGAATTATTTGGTTGCTCAGGGCCGTCGTCCGCCTTCAAGTGACGTTGACGCTATCGACGCAGAAAACTTCGAAAGTGGCGGCGCGCTGAAAGAAATTTCGAACCCTGAGAACTTAATGTTGTCAGAAGAACTGAGACAAATCGTTTTTCGCACGATCGAGTCGCTCCCGGAAGATTTACGCATGGCAATTACGTTACGGGAGCTGGATGGCCTAAGCTATGAAGAGATAGCCGCCATCATGGATTGTCCGGTCGGCACGGTTCGTTCACGAATTTTCCGTGCGCGAGAAGCCATTGATAATAAAGTTCAACCGCTTATCAGGCGTTGACGATAGCGGGATACTGGAAAAGGTATTAGGCATGCAGAAAGAAAAACTTTCCGCTTTAATGGATGGTGAAACGCTGGATAATGAGCTGCTCGATGAGTTGTCTCATTCTCCCGAAATGCAACAGACCTGGGAGAGCTATCATCTCATCCGCGACTCTCTGCGCGGTGATACCAGCGAGGTTCTCCATTTCGATATCTCAGCACGCGTTATGGCGGCCATTGAGAACGAACCTGTTCATCAGACCACGCCGCTGATTCCTGAAGCGCAGCCTGCACCTCACCAATGGCAGAAAATGCCGTTCTGGCACAAGGTGCGTCCATGGGCCAGCCAGCTCACCCAAATGGGGGTCGCTGCGTGCGTATCGCTTGCAGTTATCGTTGGGGTCCAGCACTATAATACTCAGTCTGAAGCCAATCAGCAGCCTGAAGCGCCAGTGTTCAATACGCTGCCGATGATGGGTAAAGCCAGCCCGGTTAGCCTGGGCGTACCGGCAGATGCCTCCGCAAGCGGCGGGCAGCAACAGCAGGTACAGGAGCAGCGCCGTCGCATTAATGCGATGTTGCAGGATTACGAGTTGCAGCGCCGTCTGCACTCCGAGCAGCTTCAGTTTGAGCAGGCCCAAACCCAGCAGGCTGCTGTGCAGGTGCCAGGAAACCAAACTTTAGGAACGCAATCGCAGTAATGAAGCAACTTTGGTTCGCCATGTCTTTGATGGCGGGTAGCCTGTTCTTCTCTGCTAACGCCTCGGCTGATGTTTCATCCGGGGCGTTGTTGCAGCAAATGAATCTGGCCAGCCAGTCACTCAATTACGAGTTGGCATTTATCAGCATCAATAAGCAGGGTGTCGAATCGTTACGCTATCGCCACGCCCGCCTTGATAACCAGCCGCTCGCCCAGCTTTTACAGATGGATGGCCCGCGTCGGGAAGTGGTCCAGCGTGGGAATGAAATCAGCTATTTCGAGCCTGGCCTTGAGCCGTTTACGCTCAATGGTGACTACATCGTTGATTCCCTGCCGTCGCTCATTTACACCGATTTTAAACGTCTCGCCCCCTACTATGATTTTATCTCGGTGGGGCGAACGCGTATTGCCGACAGGCTGTGCGAAGTGATCCGCGTTGTTGCGCGGGATGGGACACGTTACAGCTATATCGTCTGGATTGACGCAGAGACGAAGCTGCCGATGCGCGTTGATCTGCTCGATCGCGACGGTGAGACGCTGGAGCAGTTCCGCGTGATCTCCTTCGATGTGAACAGTCAGGTTGGCAACAGCATGCAGAATCTGGTCAAAGCCAGCCTGCCGCCTTTGCTTTCCGTGCCTGCCGGCGATTCTGTCAATTTTAACTGGGTACCATCCTGGATCCCGCAAGGGTTCAGCGAAGTTTCCAGCAGCCGTCGCCAGCTCCCAACCATCGAAACACCGGTTGAGTCGCGACTCTATTCCGATGGGCTGTTTAGCTTCTCGGTGAATATTAATCGCGCTACGGCGAACAGTTCCGAACAGATGCTCCGTACCGGTCGCCGGACGGTCAGCACGACAGTGCGCGATAATGCGGAAATTACCATTGTCGGTGAATTACCGCCGCCAACGGCAAAACGTATTTCAGACAGCATTAAATTCAGGGCTGCGCAATGATTAAAGAGTGGGCCACGGTCGTATCCTGGCAGGATGGCGTAGCGCTTGTCAGCTGTGACGTTAAAGCATCATGCAGCAGCTGCGCTTCGCGAGCCGGTTGCGGCAGCCGCGTGTTGAATAAGCTGGGGCCGCAAACGTCGCACACTATTGCTGTGCCGAGCGATCAGCCGCTGGTGGCAGGGCAAAAAGTGGAGCTGGGCATCGCTGAAGGTAGCCTGCTCACTTCCGCCATGCTGGTTTACCTTTCTCCGCTGGCAGGTCTGTTCGTGATGGGCGGGGTTTTCCAGATGCTGTTCGGCACAGATTTGGCCGCCATGTGCGGGGCCGCTTTGGGCGGCGTGGGCGGGTTCTGGCTTGCTAAAGGCGTTTCCCCAAGGCTTGCCGCCCGGGAAGCGTGGCAGCCCGTTATCCTCAGCGTTGCACTGGCACCCGACCAACTTCGTGTTGAGACGCTCTCTTCTGAGGCCCGGTAATCTGCCGGGCTTTATTATTATTTACATCGCAATAAAGAAAACGCCGTCTCTTCGCGCTATACCTGGCTCTAAGTGCATTTCCAGCTGACGAGGATGTAGTGTAGAATGCTGCGTTTTCGCACTGAAAAACGTCAGGCTAAGAACAGCGGCCTCCAGGAATTCGTAAGGCATAATTATTTAACTATATGAAGAACATACGTAACTTTTCGATCATTGCTCACATTGACCACGGTAAGTCGACGCTGTCTGACCGTATTATCCAGATTTGCGGTGGCCTTTCTGATCGTGAAATGGCAGCCCAGGTTCTGGACTCCATGGACCTGGAACGCGAACGCGGTATTACCATCAAAGCGCAGAGCGTGACGCTCGACTATAAAGCTTCCGATGGTGAAACCTATCAGCTGAACTTTATCGACACCCCAGGGCACGTTGACTTCTCTTATGAAGTGTCACGCTCGCTGGCGGCCTGCGAAGGCGCGCTGCTGGTGGTGGATGCCGGGCAGGGCGTAGAGGCCCAGACGCTGGCAAACTGCTACACCGCCATGGAAATGGATCTCGAAGTGGTGCCGGTTCTGAATAAAATCGACCTGCCAGCCGCCGATCCTGAGCGCGTAGCGGAAGAGATTGAAGACATCGTCGGTATTGATGCGACCGATGCAGTGCGCTGCTCGGCGAAAACCGGTGTCGGTGTTCCGGACGTACTGGAACGTCTGGTGCGTGATATTCCGCCGCCGGAAGGCGACCCGGATGCGCCGCTACAGGCGCTGATCATCGACTCCTGGTTCGATAACTACCTCGGCGTTGTCTCGCTGGTGCGTATTAAAAACGGCACCATGCGTAAAGGCGACAAAATCAAGGTCATGAGCACCGGCCAGGTCTACAACGCTGACCGTCTGGGCATCTTCACGCCAAAACAGGTTGACCGTACCGAACTGAAATGCGGCGAAGTGGGCTGGCTGGTCTGTGCAATTAAAGACATCCTCGGCGCGCCGGTGGGCGATACCCTGACCGGTGCACGTAACCCGGCAGATAAAGCGCTGCCAGGCTTCAAAAAGGTGAAACCGCAGGTTTATGCGGGTCTGTTCCCGGTCAGCTCTGACGATTACGAAAACTTCCGCGATGCGCTCGGAAAGCTGAGCCTCAACGATGCCTCCCTGTTCTACGAGCCAGAAAGCTCAACGGCGCTGGGCTTTGGCTTCCGCTGTGGCTTCCTCGGTCTGCTGCACATGGAGATCATTCAGGAACGTCTGGAGCGTGAATACGATCTGGATCTGATCACCACCGCCCCGACGGTTGTCTACGAAGTAGAAACCACATCGAAAGAGGTGATCTACGTCGACAGCCCGTCCAAGCTCCCGCCGCTGAATAATATTCAGGAACTGCGCGAGCCAATCGCAGAGTGTCACATGCTGCTGCCGCAGGAGTTCCTCGGTAACGTGATCACCCTGTGTATTGAGAAGCGTGGCGTGCAGACCAACATGGTTTACCACGGTAACCAGGTGGCGCTGACCTATGAAATTCCGATGGCAGAAGTGGTGCTCGACTTCTTCGACCGTCTGAAGTCTACCTCCCGTGGCTATGCGTCGCTGGACTACAACTTCAAACGCTTCCAGGCCTCGAACATGGTTCGTGTGGACGTGCTGATCAACGGTGAGCGTGTGGATGCGCTGGCGCTGATCACCCACAACGATAACGCACCGTACCGTGGTCGTGAGCTGGTTGAGAAGATGAAAGATCTGATCCCGCGTCAGCAGTTTGACATTGCGATTCAGGCGGCCATTGGTAACCACATCATTGCCCGTTCAACCGTGAAGCAGCTGCGTAAAAACGTTCTGGCTAAGTGCTACGGCGGCGACGTCAGCCGTAAGAAAAAGCTGTTGCAGAAGCAGAAAGAAGGTAAGAAGCGTATGAAGCAGGTCGGTAACGTTGAGCTGCCGCAGGAAGCATTCCTTGCCATCCTTCATGTTGGTAAAGACGGTAACGGTAAATAACCTTAAGGAGTTGGCATGGCGAACATGTTTGCCCTGATCCTGGTCATCGCTACCCTGGTGACAGGTCTGTTGTGGTGCCTCGATAAGTTTATCTTCGCCCCAAAACGCCGTGAACGTCAGGCTGCCGCGCAGGCAGCCACGGGCGATGCGCTGGACGCGAAAACCCTGAAAAAAGTCGGCCCAAAACCGGGCTGGCTGGAAACAGGGGCATCGGTATTCCCGGTGCTGGCGATTGTGCTGGTGGTGCGTTCATTTATCTACGAACCGTTCCAGATCCCGTCAGGATCGATGATGCCAACGCTGCTGATCGGTGATTTCATTCTGGTTGAGAAGTTTGCCTATGGCATCAAAGATCCGATCTATCAGAAAACGCTGATCGAAACGGGTCATCCGAAACGTGGCGACATCGTGGTGTTTAAATATCCGGAAGATCCGCGGCTGGATTATATTAAACGCGCGGTAGGTCTGCCGGGCGATAAAGTGACCTACGATCCGGTGGCAAAAGAGGTGACCATTCAGCCAGGCTGTAGCTCTGGCACCGCATGTGAAAATGCGCTGCCAGTCACTTACTCCAACGTTGAGCCAGCTGATTTTGTGCAGACCTTCGCCCGCCGTAACGGCGGTGAAGCGACCAGCGGATTCTTCCAGGTGCCAAAAGGTGAAACCAAAGAGAATGGCATTCGTCTGGTTGAACGCAAAGAGACGCTGGGCGATGTTACTCACCGCATTCTGACCGTGCCCATCGCACAGGATCAGCTGGCAATGTACTACCAGCAGCCAGGCCAACAACTGGCGACCTGGATTGTGCCGCCGGGACACTACTTCATGATGGGTGACAACCGCGATAACTCTGCGGACAGCCGTTACTGGGGCTTTGTGCCGGAAGCGAATCTGGTCGGTAAAGCAACCGCTATCTGGATGAGTTTTGAGAAGCAGGAAGGCGAGTGGCCGACCGGCGTTCGCCTGAATCGTATTGGCGGAATTCATTAATTTTCGCCAAAAATAACACGTAGCGGCTTTTATACGCCGCTACGTGAATTATTTCAGCGATAAATCTCTTTGAACTAACGACATCCCCTGTCGTTGTGTATAGAATATTCCCCCGAAGTTTAAGGTTGGCCCTGCAAGGGTGCCACGGCACACGAAACCGCGTTGGTTTTCTCAGGTCGGTTTCGTGTGCTGCATTTTTGACGCATTCATTTATTGGTATCGCATGAACCCCATCGTAATTAATCGGCTTCAACGGAAGCTGGGCTACACTTTTCATCATCAGGAGTTGTTGCAACAGGCATTAACCCATCGCAGTGCCAGCAGCAAACATAATGAGCGTCTCGAGTTTTTAGGCGACTCTATTTTAAGTTTTGTGATTGCAAATGCGCTTTATCATCGTTTTCCGCGTGTGGACGAAGGTGATATGAGCCGCATGCGCGCCACGCTGGTGCGCGGCAATACCCTCGCTGAAATCGCACGCGAGTTTGAGCTGGGTGAATGCCTGCGTCTGGGGCCAGGTGAGCTGAAAAGTGGTGGTTTCCGTCGTGAATCCATCCTTGCCGATACGGTCGAGGCATTGATCGGTGGCGTGTTCCTGGACAGCGATATCCAGACCGTAGAAAAGCTGATCCTTAACTGGTATCAGACCCGCCTGGACGAAATCAGCCCGGGCGATAAACAAAAAGATCCTAAAACGCGTCTGCAAGAATATTTGCAGGGTCGTCATCTGCCGCTGCCATCCTATCTGGTGGTGCAGGTGCGTGGCGAAGCCCACGATCAGGAATTTACCATCCATTGCCAGGTCAGTGGCCTGAGTGAACCGGTGGTCGGCACGGGTTCAAGCCGTCGTAAGGCTGAACAGGCTGCCGCCGAACAGGCGTTAAAAATGCTGGAGCTGGAATGAGCATCGACAAAACCTATTGCGGATTTATTGCCATCGTCGGACGTCCGAACGTTGGCAAATCCACCCTGCTGAATAATCTGCTTGGGCAGAAGATTTCTATCACCTCGCGTAAGGCGCAGACCACGCGTCACCGCATCGTCGGTATCCATACTGAAGGCGCGTATCAGGCGATCTACGTCGATACACCGGGCCTGCACATGGAAGAGAAGCGCGCCATCAACCGTCTGATGAACAAGGCGGCGAGCAGCTCCATTGGCGACGTAGAGCTGGTGATTTTCGTTGTGGAAGGCACCCGCTGGACGCCGGACGACGAAATGGTCCTGAACAAGCTGCGCGACGGCAAAACGCCGGTGATCCTCGCAGTCAATAAAGTGGACAACGTGCAGGAAAAAGCCGATCTGCTGCCGCACCTGCAATGGCTGGGCAGCCAGATGAACTTCCTGGACATCGTCCCGCTGTCTGCGGAAACGGGTCTGAACGTTGATACCATCGCGGGTATCGTGCGCAAGCATCTGCCGGAAGCGACTCATCACTTCCCGGAAGACTACATCACCGATCGCTCTCAGCGTTTTATGGCGTCTGAAATCATCCGTGAGAAGCTGATGCGTTTCCTGGGCGCTGAACTGCCGTACTCTGTGACGGTGGAGATCGAGCGTTTCCAGAGCAACGAGCGTGGCGGCTACGATATTAACGGTCTGATCCTCGTTGAGCGTGAAGGGCAGAAGAAGATGGTGATCGGCAATAAAGGCGCCAAGATCAAAACTATCGGAATCGAAGCCCGTAAAGACATGCAGGACATGTTTGAAGCACCGGTTCACCTGGAACTGTGGGTGAAAGTGAAATCTGGCTGGGCCGATGATGAGCGTGCGCTGCGCAGCCTCGGTTACGGCGAAGATCAGTAACCTAAGACGACGAGCATATGGATGGATGGCAGCGCGCCTTTGTCCTGCATAGTCGTCCCTGGAGCGAAACCAGCCTGATGCTGGACGTCTTCACGGAAGAGTCCGGTCGCGTGCGCCTTGTTGCCAAAGGCGCACGTTCCAGACGTTCTAATCTGAAAGGTGCCTTGCAGCCTTTCACCCCGCTGCTGGTCCGCTTTGGCGGGCGAGGGGAAGTCAAAACCCTGCGCAGTGCTGAAGCCGTCTCCCTGGCGCTTCCTCTTTCTGGTATCACGCTCTACAGCGGTTTGTATGTTAACGAACTCATCTCACGGGTTCTTGAACATGAGACCCGCTTCTCTGAACTTTTCTTTGATTACCTGCACTGTATTCAGGCACTTGCTGGCGCAACCGGCACCCCTGAGCCTGTTCTGCGTCGTTTCGAACTGGCTCTGCTCGGGCACCTTGGTTACGGCGTCGATTTTCTGCACTGTGCGGGAAGCGGAGACGAGGTAGAAGACACCATGACCTATCGCTATCGTGAGGAAAAGGGCTTTATTGCCAGTGTCGTCGTCGATAACAGCACCTTTACCGGGCGCCAGCTCAGAGCACTGTATGAACGCGAGTTCCCGGACGCCGACACTCTGCGTGCGGCAAAACGCTTTACCCGAATTGCGCTCAAGCCGTATCTTGGGGGCAAACCTTTAAAGAGCCGCGAATTATTCAGGCAGTTTATGCCGAAACGCTAATGTTTTACCCCTCACCCCAGCCCTCTCCCGGAGGGGGAGGGAGAAGGTAAATGAACAAAAATACCGAGGATTGTCATGGCTGAATTACTGTTAGGCGTCAACATCGATCACATCGCCACGTTACGTAATGCACGCGGTACCGCGTATCCCGATCCGGTTCAGGCGGCGTTTATCGCTGAGCAGGCTGGCGCCGACGGCATTACCGTTCACCTGCGTGAAGATCGTCGCCACATCACCGACCGGGACGTGCGCATCCTGCGTCAGACGCTGGACACCCGCATGAATCTGGAGATGGCGGTCACCGAAGAGATGCTGACCATTGCCTGCGAGACTAAACCGCATTTCTGCTGCCTGGTGCCGGAAAAGCGTCAGGAAGTGACCACCGAAGGCGGTCTGGATGTGGCCGGGCAGCTCGACAAAATGCGCGATGCCTGCAAACGCCTGGCGGATGCCGGTATCCTGGTTTCTCTGTTTATCGACGCCGATTTCACCCAGATTAAAGCCGCTGCCGACGTGGGTGCGCCGTATATTGAAATTCACACCGGCTGCTATGCCGATGCCGAAAACGATGCAGCGCAGGCGAAAGAGCTGGAGCGAATCGCCAAAGCGGCAACCTACGCCGCGAGCCTGGGACTGAAGGTTAACGCCGGTCACGGCCTGACCTATCACAACGTAAAAGCCATCGCTGCCCTGCCGGAAATGCACGAGCTGAACATCGGCCACGCCATCATTGGCCGCGCGGTGATGAGCGGTCTGAAAGAAGCGGTTTCCGAGATGAAGCGCCTGATGCTGGAAGCGCGTCAGTAATGGCTATTCTGGGCTTAGGCACCGACATCGTTGAAATAGCCCGCATTGAAGCGGTGATCGCCCGGAGCGGCGATCGCCTCGCAAGACGCGTGCTAAGCGATAACGAATGGGCTATCTGGGAGGCGCATCAACAGCCGGTGCGCTTTCTGGCAAAGCGTTTCGCGGTAAAAGAGGCGGCGGCGAAAGCGTTCGGCACGGGCATTCGTAACGGCCTGGCGTTTAACCAGTTTGAAGTGTTTAACGATGAGCTGGGTAAGCCACGTCTGCGTTTATGGGGCGAGGCGCTTAAGCTGGCGGAAAAGCTGGGCGTGGCGCACATGCACGTAACGCTTGCAGATGAACGCCACTACGCCTGTGCGACGGTGATCATCGAGAGTTAAATTTTGTCCGCATGGTGCATCAGGACAAACTTATCCCACAGCTGTTCTTCGTTCTCGACGTGTGCCGGATCTTTTAAGATCGTATTGGGAATGGGGCACACCTTCTGGCAGGTCGGCGTCTCATAGTGGCCGATGCATTCGGTGCAGCGGTCGCTGTTAATCTCATAAATGCTGTCGCCCATCGAAATCGCCTCGTTCGGGCATTCGGGTTCGCACATATCGCAGTTGATGCATTTTTTGGTGATTAACAGCGCCATCAGGAAATTCTCAGAAACATCACAAACAGGGCGGGCATTATACGCTCATTCGTTGTTCAGACCAGTTTTTTTACCAGCTCTTCGCTGTGACGAATACGCTCTGGCGCACGCTCCAGATCCTGCTGAACCAGCGCCATAAACAGCAGGTCCGTCAGCATCATCTGCGCACTCGTCGACGAAATCGCCGCACTGCGAGTGGCCTGTTCCTCGGCAATGGTATACAGACAGCGGGTGGCCCGCTGCTGGAGCGCATTCGGGCTGAAGCCAGTAATCGCCAGAATTTTTCCTCCTACGCGCAGGGCTTCGTCGGTAGCCATATTAATTTCACGACGCTCGCCGGAATAGGAGATGGCCAGCAGTAAATCGTCAGGATCCATGGCCTGCACGGTCGCCAGCAGCGCGTGCATATCCTGTTCAACGATGGCGTTATAGCCGATTTTTGTCAGCTTCCAGCCAAAGTTACGCGCAACCAGTCCGGAGGCGCCGATCCCGGTCAATACAATACGCCGCGCGTCGCGAAGCATGGCTACGCTTTCCAGCAGCTTCTCTTCCGTGTTCACATCCAGCGTGGCATGCATTGCCGCCACGTTCTCTTTGATCAGCTTTTCGCCGACCAGACGCATCGGATCGTCGCCGCGGATCTGGTTATGCACCGGCATTGACTGCGGATTAGGGTTGCTTACCAGTGCTTCACTGATCGCCAGTTTTAGCGCCGGAAAGCCTTTATAGCCTATCTTCTGGGCAAATTTCACCACGCTCGACTGGCTCACCCCGGCTTCGCCTGCCAGCTGCTGGGAGCTGAGGCGTCGCGCGCGATCGGGCTGGGAAAGTAAATAATCCGCCAGCTTTTTGTCACTCTGGGCAAACCCTGCGTAGCGCTGGCGAATACGAATTAAACAGTTCATACGGTCTCCTGGCGAAAATGTGATTACCCGCGCAAATACGAATTTTGCTCGCCTGAATGAATTTTATATTCCATTATAGTGCGTTTATTATGAATTAAAAATTCCATAGGTAAATAACATGAATCTAGGCTCTCTTGTTTCTGAAACGCGTAACCCGCAAACCATGGATCTTGATGCACTGTCCACGCTGGAGCTGGTAAACCGCTTTAATCAACAGGATACCCTCGTCGCGCTGGCAGTCAAAGAGACATTGCCCGAGGTGGCGAAAGCCGTAGACGCCGCTGCCGACGCTCTGAAAGCAGGAGGACGCATTATTTACATGGGGGCGGGTACCAGTGGGCGCCTCGGTGTGCTGGATGCCTCAGAGTGTCCCCCGACCTTTGGCGTTCCGCACGGTCTGGTCGTTGGCCTGATTGCCGGTGGCCCCGGCGCGCTGCTGAAAGCGGTGGAAGGGGCAGAAGACAATAAACAGCTTGGGGAAGACGATCTCAGGGCGCTGAACCTGACCGCGCAGGATCTGGTCGTCGGGCTGGCGGCTTCTGGTCGTACGCCGTACGTCATTGGTGGGCTGGAATACGCCAGACAAACGGGATGTACCACGGTGGCCATCTCCTGTAACCCGGGTTCGCCGATTGCGCAGGTGGCCGCCATTGCCATCTCTCCGGTCGTCGGGCCGGAAGCGCTCACCGGCTCCACGCGCCTGAAATCGGGAACCGCGCAGAAGCTGGTGCTCAATATGATCTCCACCGGCGCGATGGTGAAATTCGGCAAGGTCTACCAAAACCTGATGGTGGATATGCAGGCCACCAACGTCAAGCTGGTGGACAGAGCCTGCCGCATGGTGATAGAGGCGACAGGGGCAGGTCGGGAAGAGGCGGAAGCGGTACTCAAACAGACCGATTACGACGTCAAACCCGCCATTCTGATGATATTAACCGGGCTGGATGCAGCCGCGGCCAGAGCCAGGCTCGAAGCCCATCACGGGTTTTTACGGGCGGCATTAGAACACCAATAAGAGGCGTGTATGGACAAAACAGCAGCGCTCGCCAGCGACATCCTGCTTGGGATCGGTGGGGAAAAAAATATTCAGCGTCTGGAAAACTGCATGACGCGTGTACGCGTCGAGGTGCACAACGACGAAAAGCTTGATTTAACGCGCCTGAAGCAGCTCCCCGGCGTGAGCGGGTACGTTAAACAGGGGCAACAGCACCAGCTGATTGTCGGTCCGGGCAAAGCGGCGCAGGTGGTTGATGCCATGCGCGCCCTGATGACGGGCAGTGAAACGGCTCCCGTCTTTGACGACGCGGAACGCACCAAAGCGCAGGCGAAAGCCAAATACAAAGCCCCCATGAGCGATGCGCTGCGCCAGCTGGCAAACGTCTTTATTCCTCTGATCCCGGCGTTTATCGCATCGGGGCTGATCACCGGGATTATCAATATCCTCAAGCGTCCGGATATTGTCGGGAATTTCGCCACCCAGTATCCGAACCTGCTGGGTATTCTGGCGATTTTCGGCAGCGCGGTGTTTGCCATCATGAACATTCTGGTGGGGGTAAACACGGCCAAAGTGTTCGGCGGCTCGCTGGCGATGGGCGGCGTAATGGCGGGTATCCTCTCCAGCCCGCAGCTGGCGCAGATTACGCTGTTTGGCGAGGTGCTTCAGCCTGGCCGCGGTGGGGTGATTGCCGTGCTGCTGGTGGTCATTCTGATGTGCTGGATCGAGAAAAAGCTGCGCGCGTTGCTGCCAGGCTCGATTGAGCTGATCCTCAACCCGCTGCTGACCACATTGATTACCGGGAGCGTGGCGATTGTGGCGCTGCAACCGTTAGGCGGCGCGATCTCTGAAGCCATCGCCCACGGCGCGTCTCTGGCGATCGATCGCGGCGGGCTGCTGGTGGGGGCCGTGCTGTCCGGGACCTTCCTGCCGTTAGTGCTGACCGGTCTGCATCAGGGGCTGGTGCCGATCCACGTCGAACTGGTACAGGCGCACGGCTATAACGCACTGCTGCCGATCCTGTCGATGGCGGGCGTTGGGCAGGTCGGCGCGGCCATCGCGGTGCTGATGAAAACCCGCAACGCGCGTCTGAAAAAGGTCATTAAAGGGGCGCTGCCGGTCGGGTTACTCGGTATCGGCGAACCGTTGATTTTCGGCGTGACCTTGCCACTGGGTAAGCCGTTCCTGGCCGCCTGTCTCGGTGGCGCGGTGGGCGGGGCGTTAATCAGCTACTGGAAAGTGGCGACCGTCATTACCTTCGGGATCTCCGGTTTACCGCTGGCATTAACCATCGTGACCGGAAAAGTGATGCTCTATCTGTTAGGCTATCTGGTAGCGGTTATCGCCGGGTTCCTGTTTACCTGGCTGTTAGGATTCAACGACCCAGAGGAGTAAGGTTTGGCCAGTCACGAGCGTCGCGTTGTCTTTTTTGATCTGGATGGAACGCTGCATCAGCAGGATATGTTCGGCACCTTTATGCGCTACCTGCTGCGGCGCCAGCCCCTTAACGCGTTGCTGGTATTACCCCTGTTACCCGTTATTGGTATCGCGCTGCTGGTGAAAGGCCGTGCAGCGCGCTGGCCGATGAGCCTGCTGCTCTGGGGATGCACGTTTGGTCATAGCGAAGCGCGCCTTAAGCAGCTCGAACAGGATTTTGCGCACTGGTTTCGCGGGCACGTCGCCGCGTTTCCCGTGGTACAGGCGCGCCTGACCAGCTATCTCGACGCCAACGATGCCGATATCTGGCTGATTACCGGCTCCCCGCAAACGCTGGTGGAGCATGTCTATTTTGATACGCCCTGGCTGCCGCGCGTGAATCTTATCGCGACACAAATCACGCGCGGCTACGGCGGCTGGGTGCTGACTATGCGCTGCCTCGGACATGAAAAAGTAGTGCAGCTGGAGAAACGCATCGGTACGCCGCTGCGTCTGTACAGCGGCTACAGCGACAGCAAGCAGGACAACCCGCTGCTCTATTTTTGCCAGCACCGCTGGCGCGTCACGCCTCTGGGCGAACTTCAGCAACTCGAATAGTCTTATCTGTACCGGCTGTGTATAATGCCGCCCGCTTTTCGACTGGAGTATCAGCCCTTGTCCAACCCTGAACACAATCATGAATACTGGATGCGCCATGCGCTGGCGCTGGCTCAGCGCGCCTGGGACGAGGGCGAAGTGCCCGTGGGCGCGGTTCTGGTCCATAACAATCAGGTGATTGGGGAAGGGTGGAACCGTCCGATTGGCCGTCACGATCCTACCGCGCATGCTGAAATTATGGCGCTGCGTCAGGGCGGACTGGTGCTGCAAAACTATCGTCTGCTTGATACCACCCTGTATGTCACCCTTGAGCCGTGCGTAATGTGCTCCGGGGCGATGGTGCACAGCCGAATCGGTACGCTGGTGTTTGGCGCGCGGGATGAAAAGACGGGCGCTGCTGGTTCACTGATGGACGTACTTGGGCATCCGGGGATGAACCACCAGGTGAAAACTATCGGCGGGGTACTTGCACCAGAATGTTCGGGTCTGTTAAGTGACTTTTTTCGAATGCGTCGGCAGCAGAAAAAGCAACAAAAGGCAGAATTGAAACCGCAGGATGATTAAGCTCGTCCGGTGCGACCACCGGATAGCTTTCAGCCAGCTGTTGCGCCTCGGCCGCCTCTTTTTCTTTCTCCAGCAGATATCCCACCAGGCTTATCTGATACTTACGAATATTTTCCACGTAGGCATACGCTTCATGCCCGCGCGCATAGCCGTACGTCAGCTTCTGGTACCACTGTTTCTGGCTAAGCAGCGGCAGGCGCTGTTTTACATCTGACCAGCTGTCCGGGTTACCTTTGGTTTTCGCCGTCAGCGCCCGCGCGTCGAGCATGTGCGCATAACCCATGTTATAGGCGGCCAGCGCAAACCAGATACGCTCCCCTTCCGGGACCGTCTCCGGCACTTTCGCCATCATATCCTGTAAATACTGCGCGCCGCCGCTGATGCTCTGTTCCGCATCGGTCCGGTCGCTGATGCCGAGGCTCTGGGCGGTATTTTTGGTCAGCATCATCAACCCGCGCACGCCCGTGGGGGAGGTGGCCTGAGCATCCCAGTGCGATTCCTGGTAGGAAATCGCCGCCAGCAGCTTCCAGTCAATCTCCTGGGCGTACTTCTCAAACAGCGGTTGCAGGTCCGGCAGCACGCTGTCCACCGCGCGCAGGAAAGTGCGGGTGTCAACGTAATCAAAATCGTCCCCGTGACCGAGATATTTCTCTTCCAGGCGCGACAGGGTGCCGTCTTCATTGATGGAATTAAAGAAATCGAGCATAGCCGCAGAGACGGTTTGATCGTCGTCTAGCTGGGTAAACCAGGTCACCGGCTGTTCGTCGGTCACATCCAGCGCCACGGCGATTTCAGGATGAACGCGCTGGAAAAGGCTGATCGCCACCGAATCAGCAATGGTATAGGCCAGCTTTTTATCTTTTACCTGCTCCAGCAATTCAGTCGTGCCGAGTTTAGGATCGACCGTCCAGCTGAGGTTAGGGTATTTTTTCTCTTTCAACGCCCGCAGATCGTCAATCACCACATGGCCTGGCGCAATGGTCAATTGCTGGTCGGTGATGTCGGCCAGTGAGCGTGGGCGCAGGCTACCCACACGATAAACCACCTGCTGCGACACGGAGTAATAGGTCGGGCCCGGCTGATAGTTTTTGCTGCGTTCGCTGTTGTACACCAGACCTGCGGCGAGAATATCGGCACGGTCATGGTCCAAATCATCAAACAGCTGGTTGATGTTCTGCCGCACGGTAACTTTCAGCTTCACGCCCAGATAGTCCGCAAACAGCTGTGCCAGTTCGTAATCAAGACCGATGGTTTTACCGTTGATATCGTCGTAAATAAGCGGGGAGGAGAGGGTACTGACGCGCAACTCCCCCCGCTCCTGAATGGCGGCGATACGGTTTTCGGCCTTGCCGAACCAGGGGATAGACGGCCAGAGGGCCACTGCCAGCAGCAACGTAACAATGCCGATGAGCAGATAATTAATCTTTAATTTTTTCAATTAGTTAATTCTCTGCGACGCCGGTTGCCTCAGTGTGCTGTAGTCATGTTAAGAGTAGAGTTTGCCATTGATTGAGCGGCATTTTGCGCAAAGTAGCGCCAGTTGGCAACCAATTAGAGAGACAGGTCACATCTATTGTTAAACATAAAGGATGATTTTATTTCGACGCAAACGGTTTCGTCGGCGCTCAGGATTCTCTATAATGACGCCCGTTTTCCCCCCTTGCGCACACTGTAAGCGCCCCGGCGCTTCGAAGACGAGAGACTTATGATGGAAATTCTGCGTGGTTCGCCTGCACTGTCTGCCTTCCGTATTAACAAACTGCTGGCACGTTTTCAGGCGGCCGACCTTCCGGTAAGCAATATTTACGCTGAGTATGTCCATTTTGCTGACCTGAATGCCCCCCTGGATGCAGAGGAGCGCGTACAGCTGGAACGCCTGCTTAAATATGGCCCAAGCCTGAGCAGCCATACGCCGACCGGCAAATTAATCCTCGCCACGCCACGCCCTGGCACCATCTCCCCCTGGTCTTCCAAAGCCACCGACATCGCTCACAACTGCGGCCTGAGCCAGATTAACCGTCTGGAGCGCGGTGTGGCGTACTATGTGGAAGCGTCAACCCTGAGCGACGCGCAGTGGCAGGTGGTTGCCGCAGAGCTGCACGACCGCATGATGGAGAGCGTGTTTGATTCTCTGGATGATGCGCAGAAACTGTTCTCCCACCATCAGCCTGCGCCGGTACAGAGCGTGGATTTGCTGGGGCAGGGGCGTCAGGCGCTGATCGACGCAAACCTGCGTCTTGGTCTGGCGCTCGCAGAAGATGAAATCGACTACCTTCAGGATGCATTCGTTAAGCTGAATCGCAACCCGAACGACATCGAACTGTATATGTTCGCGCAAGCCAACTCCGAGCACTGCCGCCACAAGATTTTCAACGCCGACTGGATTATCGACGGCGAACAGCAGCCGAAGTCGCTGTTCAAAATGATCAAAAACACCATGGAGCAAACCCCTGACCACGTGCTGTCTGCCTATAAAGACAACGCCGCGGTGATGGAAGGTTCCGAGGTGGGCCGCTTCTTCGCCGACCGCGAAGCGGGGCGCTATGACTTCCACCAGGAGCCTGCGCATATCCTGATGAAAGTGGAAACCCACAACCACCCGACGGCGATCTCCCCGTGGCCGGGTGCAGCGACCGGCTCCGGCGGTGAAATCCGTGACGAAGGTGCGACCGGTCGCGGCGCGAAACCAAAAGCGGGTCTGGTCGGTTTCTCCGTTTCCAACCTGCGTATTCCGGGCTTTGAGCAGCCGTGGGAAGAAGACTTCGGCAAGCCAGAGCGCATTGTCACCGCGCTGGATATCATGACCGAAGGCCCGCTGGGCGGCGCGGCGTTCAACAACGAATTTGGTCGTCCGGCGCTGAACGGTTACTTCCGTACCTACGAAGAGAAAGTGGACAGCCACAACGGCGAAGAGCTGCGCGGCTACCACAAACCGATCATGCTGGCGGGCGGGATTGGCAACATTCGCGCCGATCATGTGCAGAAAGGCGAGATCGTCGTCGGCGCGAAGCTGATCGTGCTCGGCGGCCCGGCAATGAACATCGGTCTGGGCGGCGGGGCAGCCTCGTCTATGGCTTCCGGCCAGTCTGATGCGGATCTCGACTTCGCGTCCGTGCAGCGCGACAACCCGGAAATGGAGCGCCGTTGTCAGGAAGTGATCGACCGCTGCTGGCAGCTCGGCGATGCCAACCCGATTCTGTTCATCCACGACGTGGGCGCGGGTGGACTCTCTAACGCCATGCCTGAGCTGGTGAGCGACGGCGGTCGCGGCGGACGCTTCAACCTGCGCGATATCCTGAGCGATGAGCCGGGCATGAGCCCGCTGGAAATCTGGTGTAACGAATCCCAGGAGCGCTACGTGCTGGCGGTTGCCGCCGATCAGCTGCCGCTGTTTGACGAGCTGTGCCGCCGCGAGCGCGCGCCGTATGCGGTCATCGGTGAAGCGACCGAAGAGCAGCACCTTTCCTTAAGCGACACCCACTTTGACAACCAGCCGATCGATCTGCCGCTGGACGTGCTGCTCGGCAAAACGCCGAAGATGACCCGCGACGTGCAGACTCGCAAAGCGGCGGGCAAAGCGCTGGATCGCCAGGGCATCACCGTGGCAGAAGCGGTTAACCGCGTGCTGCACCTGCCTGCCGTGGCAGAGAAAACCTTCCTGGTGACCATCGGCGACCGTACCGTGACCGGTATGGTGTCGCGCGATCAGATGGTCGGCCCGTGGCAGATCCCGGTCGCTAACTGCGCTGTGACCACCGCGAGCCTCGACAGCTACTACGGCGAAGCGATGGCGCTGGGCGAACGCACGCCAGTGGCGCTGCTGGACTTCGCCGCTTCTGCCCGTCTGGCGGTCGGTGAAGCGCTGACCAACATCGCCGCGACGCAGATTGGCGATATCAAACGCATCAAACTTTCCGCGAACTGGATGGCCGCTGCCGGTCACCCGGGCGAAGATGCCGGCCTGTACGAAGCGGTGAAAGCGGTGGGTGAAGAGCTGTGTCCTGCGCTCGGCCTGACCATTCCGGTGGGTAAGGACTCCATGTCGATGAAAACCCGCTGGCAGGAAGGTAACGAGCAGCGCGAGATGACCTCTCCGCTGTCGCTGGTGATCACCGCGTTTGCGCGCGTGGAAGACGTGCGTCATACCGTTACGCCGCAGCTTTCCACTGAAGATAACGCCCTGCTGTTGATTGACCTCGGCAAAGGCCATAACGCACTGGGCGCCACCGCGCTGGCGCAGGTTTACCGCCAGCTCGGCGATAAGCCAGCCGACGTGCGCGACGTCGCTCAGCTGAAAGGCTTCTACGACGCAATTCAGGCGCTGGTGGCGCAGCGTAAGCTGCTGGCCTACCACGACCGTTCCGATGGTGGCCTGCTGGTGACGCTGGCAGAGATGGCCTTCACCGGTCACTGCGGCGTTGAAGCAAACATTGCCACGCTTGGCGAAGACCGCCTGGCAGCGCTGTTTAACGAAGAGCTTGGCGCGGTCATTCAGGTACGCGCCGCAGATCGCGACGCGGTGGAAGCGATTCTGGCGCAGCACGGTCTGGCAGACTGCGTACACTATCTCGGTAAAGCGGTGCAGGGCGACCGCTTCGTGATTGAAGCCGACGGCCACGCGGTGTTCAGCGAAAGCCGCACCACGCTGCGTATGTGGTGGGCGGAAACCACCTGGCAGATGCAGCGCCTGCGTGACAATCCGGAATGCGCCGATCAGGAACACAACGCGAAGGCGAACGACAACGATCCTGGCCTGAACGTGAAGCTCAGCTTCGACATTAACGAAGACATTGCCGCGCCGTACATTGCGACCGGTGCGCGTCCGAAAGTAGCCGTGCTGCGCGAGCAGGGCGTTAACTCCCACGTTGAGATGGCGGCGGCCTTCCACCGGGCGGGCTTTGACGCCATCGACGTCCACATGAGCGACCTGCTGGCCGGGCGTACCGGGCTGGATGATTTCCAGGCGCTGGTCGCCTGCGGCGGTTTCTCCTACGGCGACGTGCTGGGCGCGGGCGAAGGCTGGGCGAAGTCTATTCTGTTCAACAGCCGCGTGCGTGACGAGTTCGAAGCCTTCTTCCATCGTCCGCAGACGCTGGCGCTGGGCGTGTGTAACGGCTGTCAGATGATGTCTAACCTGCGCGAGCTGATCCCGGGCAGCGAAGCCTGGCCGCGCTTTGTGCGTAACCAGTCTGACCGCTTCGAAGCGCGCTTCAGCCTGGTAGAAGTGACCCAAAGCCCGTCTCTGCTGTTGCAGGGAATGGTCGGTTCACAGATGCCAATCGCGGTTTCGCACGGTGAAGGTCAGGTTGAAGTGCGTGATGCGGCGCACCTGGCTCAGCTTGAAAGCAAAGGACTGGTGGCGCTGCGCTTTGTTGATAACTTCGGCAAGGTCACCGAAACCTATCCGGCTAACCCGAACGGTTCGGCAAATGGCATTACCGCCGTCACCAGCGAAAGCGGTCGGGTGACGATCATGATGCCGCACCCGGAACGTGTCTTCCGTACCGTGAGCAACTCCTGGCACCCGGAAAACTGGGGCGAGGACAGCCCGTGGATGCGCATTTTCCGCAACGCGCGTAAACAACTGGGTTAAGTTTCAACGCCCTGACTGTAGGCCCGGTAAGCGCGAGCGCCACCGGGCTTTTTTGTACCTGTCGCAAAATCGCGACAATCCTCTGGGTTGAGTGTCTCCAATAAGAGACATTTAACTTATTGATTTATATATGTCAGGACGGGTTCCCGTTAAGGTGTTGCTTAATAGCGACACTTAGCCTGGGAATCATTCACCTGACAATCAATGCATTTTAATAATAAAACGATTATTAATCATAAGGATAGTATCAATTTTTGCAATCTGGCACGCGCGTTGCATAATAGTAACCAGTGGCTCATTCACCTTCTTATGTCAGCCCCTTCGGGACGTGCTACATAAACTTCGAATGACGCACAAAAAGGTGCCTGCCGTCCAACTACTGATTATTGCAATGCTTTATCAGGCCAGGGCGAAACGTCGAGTTAGGCACCGCCTTATTCCATGACAAAGCCGGGTTTTTACCCGGCTTTGTTGTATCTGAAGGGCAGACTCAGTTACGCTCTCCTCAAACCCGGATGATGAGAGTAATGTGTTGAAACGCTGGCCCGCTTTCCCTCGCTCCCTGCGACAGCTCGTTATGATGGCCTTCCTGCTGATCCTGCTACCTTTGCTGGTTCTGGCGTGGCAGGCATGGCAAAGCCTGAATGCGTTAAGTGCCCAGGCGGCCCTGACTAACCGCACCACGCTTATTGATGCCCGCCGTAGCGAGGCAATGACCAACGCCGCGCTGGAGATGGAGCGTAGCTATCGCCAGTACTGCGTGCTGGACGACCGCACGCTGGAGAGGGTCTATCAGAACCAGCGTAAACGCTACAGCGAAATGCTGGATGCCCATGCCGGGGTCTTGCCGGATGACAAACTCTATCAGGCGCTGCGTCAGGATCTGAACGATCTGGCGCAGCTCCAGTGCAAAAACAGCGGTCCTGATGCCGCCGCCGCCGCCCGACTTGAAGCCTTCGCGAACGCCAATACGGAGATGGTGCAGTCCACCCGTACGGTTATCTTTTCCCGTGGGCAGCAACTCCAGCAGGAGATTGCCGAGCGCGGCCAGTTCTTCGGCTGGCAGGCGCTGGTGCTGTTCCTCGTCAGCCTTGGGCTGGTACTGCTCTTTACCCGCATGATCATCGGCCCCGTAAAGGGGATCCAGCGGATGATTAACCGCCTGGGGGAGGGCAAATCTCTCGGGGATACGGTTGTTTTTAAAGGCCCGCGCGAGCTGCGCTCGGTCGGTCAGCGTATCATCTGGCTTTCTGAACGCCTGGCGTGGCTGGAATCGCAGCGTCATCAGTTCCTGCGCCATATCTCACACGAACTCAAAACACCGCTGGCCAGTATGCGTGAAGGCACGGAGCTGCTGGCAGACGAAGTAGCGGGGCCGTTAACCCCTGAGCAAAAAGAGATCGTGGCGATTCTGGATGCCAGTAGCCGCAATTTACAAAAACTTATTGAACAACTGCTGGACTATAACCGCAAGCTGGCGGATGGTGCTGTGGTGCTTGAAAGCGTTGAGATTGAACCGCTGGTGGACATGGTGATCTCCGCCCATAGCCTGCCAGCAAGAGCTAAAATGATGCATACCCAGGTGGATCTCAATGCGCCTTCCTGCCTGGCAGAGCCGATGCTGTTGATGAGCGTACTGGATAATCTTTATTCCAATGCGGTGCACTATGGTACTGAATCCGGTACCATTTATATCAGAAGCAATAACAACGGTTCGCGGGTATTTATTGACGTAGCGAATACGGGAAGCCCGATTCCGGATGATGAAAAAACGATGATCTTTGAGCCCTTCTTCCAGGGGAGTCATCAGCGAAAAGGTGCGGTAAAAGGAAGTGGTCTGGGGCTGAGTATTGCCCGCGACTGCATACGACGCATGCAGGGTGAGCTTAACATCGTGAGTGATGAACGCGCCGATGTCTGTTTTCGTATCGAACTGCCTCTTGAGCCGGAAAAATCAATGAAATGAATAACAACCTGGTGAGTATGTCACACGTCTTTTACCGCGCACTGCGCGCGGTGTTTTCCAGCAAAAATGTGCGCCTGAGCCTGCCCTGCTTACTGCTGGCCGGCTGTGTAACCCATGCGCCGAAAAGTGCAATTAGCCACAAACAGGAAGATAAATGGCCGCAAAAACAGCTGGCCGATTTCCTTTCAACACGTTGCGATGATATCTGGAACCTGTCGGGGCGTGATGTTGAATCCAATCCGCTGTTCTGGCTGCGCGGAATAGACTGCGCCCAGCGGCTGGCGCCCGCCGAGGCCCGTGCCCAGGCGGCGATGCTGGTGGACGATACCTGGCAGGACGCGTTTAAACGTGGGATCGTGATGGCGGATGCCAGAATCACGCCTGTCGAACGCCGCGCCAACGTGACGCGGCTGGATACTTACGTGATCAATATTCCCCCGCAGGTGCGCCCGGTCTATCAGCTCTGGCGGGATGGACAAACCCTGCAATTACAACTGTCTGAAGAGCGTTTCCGCTACAGCAAATTGCAGCAGTCGAGCGACAGCGAGCTTGATGCGCTTCGCCAGCAGCAGGAGTCGCTGCGCGAGCAGCTGGAAACCACCACCCGCAAGCTCGAAAATCTGACCGATATCGAAAGACAGCTCTCGACGCGTAAGCCGGCAGGCAGCTATCTGCCCGATGGGTCGAAAGGCAACTCTGCCACGACGCCAGACAGTGAGACGCCGAAACAAGAGGATGTGAAGCCATGACAAGCCGTAAACCTGCCCATCTGTTACTGGTGGATGACGATCCCGGGCTGTTAAAGCTGCTGGGAATGCGTCTGGTCAGCGAAGGCTACAGCGTGGTCACCGCTGAAAGCGGGCAGGAGGGGCTGAAAGTGCTCAGCCGCGAGAAAATCGATCTGGTGATCAGCGATTTGCGCATGGATGAAATGGATGGCCTGCAACTGTTCACGGAGATCCAGAAGCAGCAGCCCGGGATGCCGGTGATTATCCTCACCGCTCACGGATCTATTCCTGATGCGGTGGCCGCAACGCAGCAGGGAGTATTCAGCTTCCTCACCAAACCAGTGGATAAAGACGCTCTCTATAAAGCAATCGACAGCGCCCTTGAGCATGCGGCGCCATCCGGCGACGACGCCTGGCGTGAATCCATCGTGACGCGTAGCCCTGTGATGCTGCGCCTGCTGGAACAGGCGCGGATGGTGGCGCAATCCGACGTTAGCGTGCTGATCAACGGCCAGAGCGGGACCGGGAAAGAGATCCTGGCCCAGGCGATCCACAACGCCAGCCCGCGCAGTAAAAATGCCTTTATTGCCATCAACTGTGGCGCGCTGCCGGAACAGCTGCTTGAGTCTGAGCTCTTCGGCCATGCCCGCGGCGCCTTTACCGGCGCGGTGAGCAGCCGTGAAGGGCTGTTCCAGGCGGCTGAGGGGGGCACGCTGTTTCTTGATGAAATTGGCGATATGCCCGCGCCGTTGCAGGTCAAACTGCTGCGCGTGTTGCAGGAGCGAAAAGTGCGTCCGCTTGGCAGCAACCGCGATATCGATATCAACGTGCGTATTATTTCCGCTACCCATCGCGATTTACCCAAGGTGATGGCGCGCAACGAGTTCCGTGAAGATCTTTACTATCGACTGAATGTCGTCAACCTGAAAATCCCGGCGCTGGCCGAGCGTGCGGAAGATATCCCGCTGCTGGCAAATCACCTTTTGCGCCAGGCCGCTGACCGCCACAAACCATTCGTGCGCGCGTTCTCCACCGATGCGATGAAACGCCTGATGACCGCAAGCTGGCCGGGCAACGTACGCCAGCTGGTGAACGTGATTGAGCAGTGCGTGGCGCTGACGTCATCGCCGGTGATCAGCGATGCGCTGGTGGAGCAGGCGCTCGAGGGGGAAAACACGGCCTTACCGACGTTTGCGGAAGCGCGAAACCAGTTCGAGCTGAACTATCTGCGTAAGCTGCTGCAAATCACCAAAGGCAACGTGACCCACGCGGCGCGCATGGCCGGGCGTAACCGTACCGAGTTTTATAAATTGCTCTCACGCCACGAGCTGGAAGCGAACGATTTTAAAGAGTAATACCGCAAAATTCGCCTGAATATGATACTGTGAGCAACCGATTACGAGGCTGCTTACTGGCAAGAGTTTAAGGACCCACCATGAAAAAGATTGATGCGATTATTAAACCTTTCAAACTGGATGATGTACGTGAAGCGCTGGCAGAAGTAGGCATCACCGGGATGACCGTAACTGAAGTGAAAGGTTTTGGTCGTCAGAAGGGCCACACCGAGCTATACCGTGGCGCAGAGTACATGGTGGACTTTCTGCCGAAAGTGAAAATCGAGATCGTGGTGAGCGATGATATCGTCGATACCTGTGTGGATACCATCATCCGCACGGCGCAGACCGGTAAAATTGGCGACGGGAAAATCTTCGTCTTTGACGTGGCGCGCGTGATCCGTATCCGTACCGGCGAAGAAGACGACGCGGCGATTTAACATTCTTGCCGGGTGGCGCTGCGCGTACCCGGCCTAAAAAACCCTTCGTAGGCCCGTGCAAGCGCAGCGCCGCCGGGCGATTACAGCACTTTATGCGGGCCGAAACATTCGTAATGAATGTTGTCTTTATTCACGCCCAGGTCTACCAGCTGCTTCGCGGCATACTGCATAAACGCTACTGGCCCACAAACGTAGAACTGCATCCCCGGTGCGCTGAACGCCCCTTCATGCTGCCCTAAATTCATCAGGCCTTCGCTGTCGAAACGAGCCGCTGCGCGGTCTGCCTCCGTCGGCAGGCGATACCAGGTATGCGCGGTGAAACGCGGCAGGGTCGCTCCGAGCGCTTTGACTTCATCCGCAAAGGCGTGCACATCACCGTTCTCCGCCGCGTGGAACCAGTTAACCTGCGCGCTGTGGTTTGCTTTCGCCAGCGTATCCAGCATCGCCAGCATTGGCGTCTGACCTACGCCTGCGGAGATCAACGTCACCGGGGTATTCGTTTCAACGGCCATAAAGAAATCGCCCGCCGGTGCCGCCAGATGGACCACGTCGCCCACGCTGGCTTCGTTATGCAGCCAGTTGGATACCTGACCGCCTTCCTCACGTTTAACCGCAATGCGATAGCCTTTGCCGTCTGGCTTGCGGGTCAGGGAATACTGGCGAATCTCCTGGTGCGGGAAGCCTTCAGGCTTCAGCCAGACGCCCAGATACTGGCCCGGCTGGTAATCGGCAACCGGCTGACCGTCCACTGGCTCAAACTCAAAGCTGGTGATCAGTGCGCTGCGCGGGGTTTTCTCAACGATGCGGAAGGCGCGCGTGCCTTCCCAGCCGCCATTCTTGCTGGCGTTTTCGCTGTAGATCTGCGCTTCACGGTTGATGAATACGTTTGCCAGCACGCCATAGGCCTTACCCCAGGCATCCAGCACTTCCTGGCCCGGGCTGAACATTTCGTCCAGGGTTGCCAGCAGGTGACTGCCGACGATGTTGTACTGCTCAGGTTTGATCTGGAAGCTCGTGTGCTTCTGGGCGATTTTTTCCACCGCAGGCAGCAGAGCCGGCAGGTTTTCGATGTTGCTGGCATAGGCGGCAATAGCGTTAAACAGCGCTTCGCGCTGATCGCCGTTACGCTGGTTGCTCATGTTGAAAATCTCTTTGAGCTCCGGGTTATGCGCGAACATGCGATCGTAGAAATGGGCGGTCAGTTTAGGACCCGTTTCAACCAGCAGGGGGATTGTGGCTTTCACGGTAGCGATGGTTTGGGCGTCGAGCATAGCAGCTTCCTTCTGATGTTACTTTAATGATGTATTTTATATGCATCTTATAAAAATACCCCTGCAATGTAAATGGTTCTTTGCATCGTGAAAAATATGCATCACAAAGCTGAAAAGAAATCCGTTGAAAATGGCGAGAGCTTTATTGCTCAAACCCTTGCGTGGCGTGGAGGTAAACGTTTGCGTAAAATCGTTTGTCAAGACCTGTTATCGCAGAACTATTCAGTTATACTGTTGCCCGTCGTCCAACAGGACTGCCTTTTCAGGCCAAAAATTTACTTGTTAGCTGAGTCAGGAGATGCGGATGTTAAAGCGTGAAATGAACATTGCCGATTATGATGCCGAACTGTGGCAGGCTATGGAGCAGGAAAAAGTACGTCAGGAAGAGCACATCGAACTGATCGCCTCCGAAAACTACACCAGCCCGCGCGTAATGCAGGCGCAGGGTTCTCAGCTGACCAACAAATATGCTGAAGGTTATCCGGGCAAGCGCTACTACGGCGGTTGCGAATACGTTGATATCGTCGAGCAGCTGGCGATTGACCGTGCGAAAGAACTCTTTGGCGCTGACTACGCGAACGTCCAGCCGCACTCTGGCTCTCAGGCTAACTTCGCTGTTTACACCGCGCTGTTGCAGCCGGGCGATACCGTTCTGGGTATGAACCTGGCGCAGGGCGGCCACCTGACTCACGGCTCCCCGGTTAACTTCTCTGGCAAACTGTACAACATCATCCCTTACGGTATTGATGAGTCCGGCAAAATTGACTACGAAGACATGGCGAAGCAGGCCAAAGAGCACAAGCCGAAGATGATCATCGGTGGCTTCTCTGCTTACTCCGGCATCGTTGACTGGGCAAAAATGCGTGAAATCGCTGACAGCATCGGCGCGTACCTGTTCGTCGACATGGCGCACGTTGCCGGTCTGATTGCGGCAGGCGTTTACCCGAACCCGGTTCCACATGCGCACGTTGTAACCACCACTACCCACAAAACCCTGGCGGGTCCACGCGGTGGCCTGATCCTGGCGAAAGGCGGTGACGAAGAGCTGTACAAAAAGCTGAACTCCGCCGTGTTCCCAAGCGCCCAGGGCGGCCCGCTGATGCACGTTATCGCCGCGAAAGCCGTCGCGCTGAAAGAAGCGATGGAGCCAGAGTTCAAGGTTTATCAGCAGCAGGTTGCTAAAAACGCCAAAGCGATGGTGGAAGTGTTCCTGAACCGTGGCTACAAAGTGGTCTCTGGCGGGACTGAAAACCACCTGTTCCTGCTGGACCTGGTTGATAAGAACCTGACCGGTAAAGAAGCTGACGCAGCCCTCGGCCGCGCCAACATTACCGTCAACAAAAATAGCGTGCCAAACGATCCGAAGAGCCCGTTCGTGACTTCCGGTATCCGTATCGGTTCTCCGGCCGTAACTCGCCGTGGCTTTAAAGAAGCGGAAGTGAAAGAGCTGGCGGGCTGGATGTGTGACGTTCTGGACAACATCAATGACGACGCGGTTATCGAGCGCGTTAAAGGTAAAGTTCTGGACATCTGCGCACGCTTCCCGGTGTACGCATAATTCTCTGCGTCGCAGAACTGAAAAAGGCCGCTCATGCGGCCTTTTTTTATGGGCTAACGTCGGTCGAGGGAGATGGCCCCCGGCCCGGTAATCGCCAGCAAAATAAAGCCGCCAGCGATACTTACATTTTTGTAGAAGTTAATCATATTTGGCAGAACCGCATCGCCCGTCATATCCCAGTAGTGGTGACCAATCACCGCTGTTCCCAGCGTATAGAAGACAAAGATCACCGCGAGGGGGCGGGTGAAAAAGCCCAGCACGATCAGAATCGAGGCGGGGACTTCCATCACCACCGCAACAATGGCGGCCAGCATGGGCATGGGGGCGCCGAGCGACGTCATATACTGAACGGTGCCGCTAAACCCCGTCAGCTTGGGATAACCGAAAATAATAAACAGGACCACAATAGCAATGCGGGCAATTAAAAGCAGGAAAGAACGAGAGGAGCCGAAATCGAAATAACGTAAGCTGTTCATGGCAAACGACCTCTTCAGGCGATGTTCTTTAAACGTAATACAATTTTGCCGCTCTCGCCATACGCCGACCGGCTGTCCATGATGTTAATTTATCGTTAATTTATAGCGCGCTAACGACTTGCTAAAATCAGGGATTAACGCCAGACTATCGCCTCCATTTCGGGAGGGATTCATGGTCTTGCATTCCACGCGCTGGCTGGCGCTCAGCTATTTCACCTATTTCTTTAGTTACGGTATTTTTTTGCCTTTCTGGAGCGTCTGGCTCAAGGGAATTGGTCTGACGCCTGAGACCATTGGCATCCTGCTGGGCGCGGGGCTGGTGGCACGTTTCCTGGGTAGCCTGCTGATTGCGCCCCGCGTCAGCGATCCCTCCTTACTGATTAAAGCGGTGCGAATTCTGGCCCTGCTGACGCTGGTCTTTGCGGCCTGCTTCTGGGTCAGCCATCAGTTTGCCTGGCTGATGGTGGTAATGGTTGGCTTTAATCTGTTCTTCTCCCCGCTGGTGCCGCTGACGGATGCCCTGGCGAACACCTGGCAAAAGCAGATCACCATGGACTATGGCCGCGTGCGCCTGTGGGGATCGATTGCCTTCGTGATCGGCTCTGCGCTGGTCGGGAAACTGGTCAGTCTCTATGACTATCGTGCCATTCTGGCGCTGTTAACGCTCGGCATCGCCTCGATGCTGCTCGGTATGTTGCTGCGTCCGTCGGTAATGCCGCAGGGCGAAAGCCGCCATCAGGAGAGCGCCGGCTGGCCCGCCTGGCGCTCGCTGGTGGCGCAAAGCTGGCGTTTCCTGGCCTGCGTCTGTCTGCTCCAGGGGGCACATGCGGCCTATTACGGCTTCAGCGCCATCTACTGGCAGGGGGCGGGCTACTCGGCTTCTGCGGTAGGCTACCTGTGGTCGCTCGGCGTGGTGGCGGAGGTCATTATCTTCGCGCTGAGCCAAAAACTTTTCCGTCGTTTCGGGGCGCGTGACCTGCTGCTGCTTTCCGCCGTTTGCGGCGTGGTGCGCTGGGGCATCATGGGCTGGACGACTGAGCTGCCGTGGCTGATTGTGGCGCAAATTCTGCACTGCGGAACCTTCACCGTGTGCCATCTGGCGGCGATGCGCTACATCGCGGCGCGAGAGGGTGGGGACGTTATTCGTCTTCAGGCGGTCTATTCAGCGGTGGCGATGGGCGGCAGTATTGCGGTGATGACCGTATTTGCCGGTTTCCTCTATCAGCACCTGGGGCACGGTGTGTTCTGGGTGATGGCGCTGGTCGCTTTACCTGCCATCGTCATCCGCCCTAAAGTCGCTGCTCGCACGTAACTACGATTCGAGCATAACGCGAATATGTTCCTGCTGCTGCGTGTTCAGGGTCTCAACGGCATGAATGAGCGGCGGCGAGAACAGCGGCAGGGCGGTTGGATAAGGCGTAATGACCAGCGCTGCCTCGCGGGGGGCGCCCTCCTTCTTAAACGCCTCCAGGCTAAGATAACGAATATTGAGCGGCAGCAGCGTCAGCTCGCGAAGCTGCTGCTCAATTAACGCTTCGCAGGCTTTATCTTCCCCCGTTAACAGAACCACCTGTTTTTCATGCAGGTCGGTCTCCTGCATCAGCCAGGCACCAAAAATCACCGCCACCAGAGCCATCTCTTCACCGGAGAATCGCAGACCAAATTCGGCTTCCAGCTCAAACAGCGCCTCTTTAGTGGTGCGCAGCAGCCGGGGGTATAAACGGTGGATCTCTTCCGGCAGACTGTTGTCGATGCCGATGTCAAATAAGGAGCGGTCCAGCGCCTGAGCCAGATGAATATAAAGCTGATCGGTCAGCCCTTGCTCATCGCTGAAGTTCATCCCGGTTTGCGCCCGGAAACGGGCAATCATACGCACGATGGCGCGACGCAGGCGCTGATCCTGCTGGTGTTTATCCATCACCGGGTCGGGTGTGCGAAGCATCATAAACAGCAGTGCCAGGAACAGCTGTTCATCGCTGTGAGTTCCCTGCGGGACGCGCCGTTTCCAGTGGCGGACAATTTCCTGCGCCGTAAAGTATTCCCCTCGGGACTGCGTCCAGCTGCGCTGAACGGGCGAAAACTCTGGCGTATTGCCCAGATGATGCTGAATCAGACAATATTGCAGATAAAGCTGTAAAAACTGTACGTCGCGGGACTCAAACTGGCGCTGAAGCTTGCGCGCACAAAAGTTGATAAGCGCCCGAAGGTTCGCATCGTCATAAAGCGGGCGGGCAATGCCGTGCTGTTTAAGCGCGGTTTTTAAGGCAGGGGTAAACTGTTGGGCAACAAAATGTGGACAGAGCCGAAGCGCCCTGCGCAGCCAGTGCAGCAGGCACAAACGTTGATTCAGGGCGGAACCCTCAATTCGGTAGCAGCCATCATGGTGCGTGACAATATCAAGCCGATGATAGCGCTGGATTTCATCGCGCGTCTCGGCTATATCTTGCCGTGCCATGACGTCGTCCACGCCGTTGGCAGCGATTATGCTCTGTGCGGTGATGGCAGCATCGGGCAGGTAAAGCATCAAAAGCACCTGGCAGCGGCGCTGCGAACTGGAAAGCACAGATGGAATTTCAAGCGTCGTCATCATCTGTCGGGTATCCAGTGTGAATGTTTGATAAGAATAGCTAAAGGATGGGCGCTGAAAAGCGCACCGGCAGGCCTTTCACTCAGGATTGCTGGCGAACATCACAGAATTTTTGACGTGAGGAACAGATGCAAATAGTTAAACAAAGCGCGGTAGCGTTATTTTTGGCGGTTTTCACTTGTGCCGCCGGCGCACATCCTCATAGTTTTATCAGCCTGAAAACCGAACTGGTGACGGACGGCACGCAGCTCAGCGGCCTGAAAATGCGCTGGACGATGGATGAAATCACCTCCGCCGACCTGCTGTACGATGCCGGAAACGCAAAGCCCGGCGATGAGATCTGGAAAAAGCTGGCGGCGGAAGTGATGGCCAACGTGCTGGGTCAGCACTACTTCACCGAGTTCTGGCACAACGGACAAAAGGTGAAATTTCTCAACCGTCCCACGGTGTACGGTATGACCCGCGACGGACATCAGGCGGTGCTGACCTTTATCCTTCCGCTGGCGCACCCTCAACCGCTGGCCGGGCAGAAGTACAGGTTTTCTACGTTTGACCCAACCTACTATGTCGACATGCGCTATGACAATGACAGCGACGTACGGTTGCCGGACGCGCTGCAAAAAAGCTGCAAAATTGCCGTGCACACCCCGAAACCCAGCGAAGAGATGCTGAACTTTGCCGTTTCTCTTGATAAAGACGATGCGCCCCCTGAAGACATGGAGTTAGGTAAACAGTTTGCGCAGGAGGTGACGTTACAATGTCAGTGATCTCCTCTCCCGTCAGTAAGCCGCGTCGCTGGCTGCACCTCTGGCCTCTGGCGCTTTTTTTGTTGTTAGCGGTTGGCGGCGCGCTCTGGCTGTGGCAGGCATGGCCGCAGGTGATGATGAAAAGCATCCTCTGGCAGCGGGAAGTTAATCAGCAGATGAGCGGTCTGCTGAAAGCCGTGGCGGAAAATCCGACCAAAGCGGGCGGCGCTCTTCTGGCGTTCAGCTTTATCTATGGCGTGCTGCATGCCCTGGGACCGGGGCACGGCAAAATCGTCATCACGACCTGGCTTGCCACGCATCCGTCGAAGCTGAAATCGAGTATCGGCCTGACGCTGGCTTCTTCTTTACTTCAGGGCGGTGTGGCGATTGCGCTGGTCGTGGTCGTCCTTTCGCTGCTACAGCTGCCGGCCCGCCAGCTGCATATGAGCAGCTTCTGGCTGGAGAAGGGGAGTTACGCGCTGGTAGGCGTGCTGGGGCTGATCCTCTGCTGGCGGGCGCTGAAAAAATTGCGCGCGTTGCTGCGAAAACCAAAATTCAAATCCTTTACACCGCATCACGTTCACCATGAAAACTGCGGGTGCGGGCATCAGCATCTGCCGACGCAGGAACAATTACAGAACAGTGAGGACTGGCGTGCGCGCCTGATGATTGTTCTCTCAATGGGGATGCGTCCATGCTCGGGCGCAATCATGGTGCTGTTGTTCAGCAAAGTGACAGGCGTATTTGGCTGGGGCATGCTCTCGGCGCTGGCGATGGCGGCGGGAACGTCTCTGACGATCTCTTCGTTAGCCCTGCTGGTGCACAGCTTCCGTCAGCTGGCGGTAAAACTCAGCGGCAATAAAACGCCGGTATTGTGGCGACAGGTTGGCTGGACGACTCTGGCGCTGGCGGGCGGGGTGATTCTGCTGGTGGCTGCGGTGACAATGTGGATGAGCGCGGTGCCGGTGGGAAGGGGGGTGCGGCCTTTCTAGCCGTATCTGAGGCGTGTTGTAGGCCCGGTAAGCGTGGCGCCACCGGGCTTAACAGACTGAATTAACGCTTCAGCGCATCGCTCAGTTCATCACGCATGTTTGCCAGCATGGCTTTAACAACGCGCGGGTTACCTGCAACGATGTTGCCGGTAGACATATAGTTATGGCCGCCGGTGAAGTCGCAAACAATCGCGCCAGCTTCACGAGCGATCAGCTCGCCCGCCGCGAAGTCCCACGGCTTCAGAGACAGCTCAAAGTAACCGTCAACGCGGCCGGTCGCGACGTAGGCCAGATCCAGTGCAGCAGAGCCGGTGCGACGGAAGTCCGCGCATTCGGTGAACAGCTTGCCCAGGATATTCATATAAGTGGTTGCGTGCTGCTTCGCCTTGAACGGGAAGCCGGTCGCCAGAATCGTGCCGTCCAGATCGCGTGCATTGCTGCAACGCAGACGGTAGCCGTTCAGCTGCGCGCCCTGACCGCGGGTCGCGGTGAACAGTTCGTTACGCATTGGATCGTAAACAACGGCGACTTCAGTACGGCCTTTGATGCGTACTGCGATAGACACAGAGAAGTGTGGCAGGCGTTTGACGAAGTTGGTGGTGCCATCCAGTGGATCGATAACCCATTGAACATCCTGATCGGTACCTTCATGTTCACCGCTTTCTTCGGTGATGATGGTGTGCTGCGGGTAAGATTTGCGGATCGTTTCGATAATAATCGCTTCTGCGGCTTTATCTACGTTCGTCACGAAATCATTGCTGCCTTTCTGGCTGGTTTCTACGGAGTCTGGGGTTTCGTAGTGTTTGGCAATTACATTACCCGCCTTGCGCGCTGCGCGCACGGCGATGGTCAGCATCGGATGCATCGGTCTCTCTCACTGGATGTTAAAGAACAGGAAAATCGGCGCAGAGTATAGCAGCGGGATCGGATTATGTCTCTCGTTTATGATAATATGCCCGAATATTCTTCAGACACTGAATCCAGACATTTAAAAATTATGCTGCAAAACATTCGAATCGTGCTGGTCGAAACATCGCACACCGGCAACATGGGCTCTGTGGCCCGCGCTATGAAAACCATGGGCTTAACGAACCTGTGGCTGGTGAATCCGCTGGTGAAACCAGACTCTCAGGCTATTGCTCTGGCGGCCGGCGCCAGCGACGTGATTGGGAATGCGCAGATCGTGGACACCCTGGATGAAGCCCTGGCCGGTTGCAGCCTGGTGGTGGGGACCAGCGCGCGCTCCCGTACGCTGCCCTGGCCGATGCTGGACCCGCGCGAATGCGGCCTGAAAAGCATCTCAGAAGCGGAACAGGCGCCGGTTGCGCTGGTGTTTGGCCGTGAACGTGTTGGCCTGACCAACGAGGAATTACAGAAGTGCCACTATCACGTGGCGATTGCCGCCAATCCGGAATACAGCTCGCTGAATCTGGCGATGGCGGTGCAGGTGATCGCCTACGAAGTGCGCATGGCATGGCTGGCGACGCAGGAGAAACCGGTCGAACCTAAAGAAGAGACGGCCTACCCGCTGGTGGACGACCTCGAGCGCTTCTACGGTCATCTGGAGCAGACGCTGCTCGCTACCGGCTTTATCCGTGAAGGCCATCCAGGCCAGGTGATGAACAAGCTGCGCCGTATGTTCACGCGCGCGCGTCCGGAAAGCCAGGAGCTGAACATCCTGCGCGGGATTCTGGCGTCGATTGAGCAGAAGAATAAGGAATAGTGTCGTCTGTTCGCCGGGTGGCGCTGCGCTTACCCGGCCTACAAAGCCCGTAGGCCCGTGCAAGCGCAGCGCCGCCGGGCAAAATACGGCACAGAAGGTTAAATACCTGACTAAAACAGTCAAGTAAATAGTTGACCAATTTAGTCAGGAATGTCAGACTTGGCCCTGCTATGCAATACCCCCATTTTACAATAAAAAACCCCGGGCAGGGGCGAGTTTGAGGTTAAGTAAGACATGAGACTGACATCTAAAGGGCGTTATGCCGTGACCGCGATGCTGGACGTTGCGCTCAACTCCGAAGCGGGCCCGGTTCCGTTGGCTGATATTTCTGAACGACAAGGGATCTCCCTCTCTTACCTGGAACAGCTGTTCTCCAGACTGCGTAAAAATGGACTGGTGTCCAGCGTTCGTGGCCCGGGCGGCGGTTATCTGCTGGGTAAAGACGCAGGCAGTATTGCGGTTGGCGAAGTGATTAGCGCCGTTGACGAATCCGTCGACGCGACCCGTTGCCAGGGTAAAGGCGGCTGCCAGGGCGGCGATAAGTGCCTGACCCACGCGCTGTGGCGCGATCTGAGCGACCGTCTGACCGGCTTCCTGAACAACATCACCCTGGGTGAACTGGTGAATAACCAGGAAGTTCTGGACGTGTCGGGTCGTCAGCAAAGCCATGAATCACAGCGCAGCACCCGTTCGCAGGACGCCATCGACGTTAAACTGCGCGCGTAATTAAAAAGATAAGTATTTCAGAATCAGGCCGGGGCGTTAGCTCGCCCCGCGTACTCGGTCGTACATCCAGCCGGTTGCCTGATTCCTTGCATTGAAGCGATGTACGGAGTTTATAGAGCAATGAAATTACCGATTTATCTCGATTACTCCGCAACCACGCCGGTGGACCCGCGTGTTGCCGAGAAAATGATGCAGTGTCTGACCCTGGACGGAAACTTTGGTAACCCAGCTTCCCGTTCTCACCGTTTTGGCTGGCATGCTGAAGAGGCGGTTGATATCGCCCGTAATCAGATTGCTGACCTGGTCGGTGCCGACCCGCGTGAAATTGTTTTCACCTCCGGTGCGACCGAATCCGACAACCTGGCGATCAAAGGTGCTGCCAACTTTTATCAGAAAAAAGGCAAGCACATTATCACCAGCAAAACCGAACACAAAGCCGTGCTGGACACCTGCCGTCAGCTGGAGCGTGAAGGGTTCGAAGTGACTTACCTGGCGCCGCAGAGCAACGGGATCATCGACCTGAAAGAGCTCGAAGCGGCCATGCGTGATGACACCATTCTGGTTTCCATCATGCACGTTAACAACGAAATCGGCGTTGTGCAGGACATCGCAACCATCGGCGAAATGTGCCGTGCGCGCGGCATCATCTACCACGTGGATGCGACCCAGAGCGTGGGCAAACTGCCTATCGACCTGAGCCAGCTGAAAGTGGACCTGATGTCCTTCTCCGGTCACAAAATCTATGGTCCGAAAGGTATCGGCGCGCTGTACGTTCGTCGTAAGCCACGTATCCGCATCGAAGCACAGATGCACGGCGGTGGTCACGAGCGCGGCATGCGTTCCGGTACGCTGCCTGTTCACCAGATCGTGGGCATGGGCGAAGCGTATCGCATCGCGAAAGAAGAGATGGAAACCGAGATGGCACGCCTGCGTACGCTGCGTAACCGTCTATGGGACGGCGTGAAAGATATGGAAGAAGTGTATCTGAACGGCGATCTCGAGCAGGGCGCGCCAAACATCCTCAACGTCAGCTTCAACTATGTTGAAGGTGAATCGCTGATCATGGCGCTGAAAGACCTGGCGGTTTCTTCCGGTTCTGCCTGTACGTCTGCAAGCCTGGAGCCATCCTACGTGCTGCGCGCGCTGGGTATGACTGACGAGCTGGCACACAGCTCTATCCGTTTCTCTTTAGGTCGTTTTACTACCGAAGAAGAGATTGACTACACCATCAAACTGGTTCGTAACTCCATTGGCCGTCTGCGCGACCTTTCTCCACTGTGGGAAATGTTCAAGCAGGGCGTGGATCTGAACAGCATTGAATGGTCACATCACTAATCGGTACATAAGGAGAATTCAATCATGGCATACAGCGAAAAAGTTATCGATCATTACGAGAACCCGCGCAACGTTGGCTCTTTTGACAACAGCGATGAATCTGTCGGTAGCGGTATGGTTGGCGCGCCAGCGTGTGGCGACGTGATGAAGTTGCAGATTAAAGTCAACAATGAAGGTATCATTGAAGACGCGCGCTTCAAGACCTACGGCTGCGGTTCTGCTATCGCTTCCAGCTCCCTGGTCACCGAATGGGTGAAGGGCAAGTCTCTGGACGAAGCACAGGCAATCAAGAACACGGATATTGCTGAAGAACTCGAACTGCCGCCGGTGAAAATTCACTGCTCAATTCTGGCAGAAGACGCGATCAAAGCCGCCATTGCGGATTACAAAAGCAAACGTGAAGCAAAATAATTGAGGTTTGAGTATGTCGATTACCCTTAGCGACAGCGCTGCCGCGCGAGTAAGCTCTTTTCTGGCGAACCGTGGTAAAGGCTTTGGCCTGCGACTGGGCGTACGTACCTCCGGCTGTTCTGGTATGGCTTACGTACTGGAGTTTGTTGACGAACCGGCGTCTGATGACACCGTGTTTGAAGACAAGGGCGTGAAGGTGGTGGTCGATGGCAAAAGCCTGCAATTCCTCAACGGCACTCAGCTGGACTTCGTAAAAGAAGGCCTGAACGAAGGGTTCAAATTCACGAATCCGAACGTCAAAGACGAGTGTGGTTGCGGCGAAAGCTTCCACGTTTAACCGCGCGTCATCCGAAACCCCACCGTGGCTTTGCTACGCGTGGGGTTTGTTCTAACAGGCTACCCCTGAGATTGTTATGGATTACTTCACTCTCTTCGGACTACCCGCTCAATACCCGATCGATCTCCAGGCGCTGACGGTCCGTTTTCAGGATCTCCAGCGTCAGTACCATCCGGATAAATTCGCCAGCGGGACGCAGGCAGAGCAGCTGGCTGCGGTGTCACACTCCGCAACCATCAACCAGGCCTGGCAAACGCTGCGTCATCCGCTGGCGCGTGCAGAATATCTGCTCTCGCTCCACGGTTTCGATCTGGCGAGCGAACAGCATACCGTGCGCGACACCGCCTTTCTGATGGAACAGCTGGAGCTGCGCGAAGAGCTGGATGAAATTGAACAGGCTAAAGACGAAGCGCGTCTGGAAAGCTTTATCACGCGCGTAAAGGGCATGTTCGATACCCGCCATCAGCAGATGGTGGAGCAACTGAACAACGAGACCTGGGACGTGGCGGCAGACACTGTGCGCAAACTCCGTTTTCTCGATAAACTGCGAAGCAGTGCTGAACAACTCGAAGAAAAGCTGCTCGATTTTTAATTTCGGAAGCAATTATGGCCTTATTACAAATTAGTGAGCCTGGCTTAAGCGTCGCACCGCACCAGCGTCGTCTGGCGGTCGGTATTGACCTGGGCACCACCAATTCCCTCGTGGCGACCGTGCGCAGCGGCCAGGCGGAAACGCTGGCTGACGAGCAGGGCCGCCATCTGCTGCCTTCCGTGGTCCACTACCAGCAGCAGGGTCACGCGGTCGGGTTTGATGCCCGCACCAACGCCGCGCGCGATCCGGCCAATACCATCAGCTCGGTTAAGCGCATGATGGGCCGCTCGCTGGCTGATATCCAGACCCGTTACCCGCATCTGCCGTATCAGCTACAGGCCAGCGAAAACGGCCTGCCGATGATCGCGACGTCTGCCGGTCTGCTGAACCCGATTCGCGTTTCCGCTGACATCCTCAAAGCGCTGGCGGCGCGCGCCACGGCGACGCTCGGCGGCGATCTCGACGGCGTGGTAATCACCGTTCCGGCCTACTTCGACGATGCACAGCGTCAGGGCACCAAAGACGCCGCGCGTCTGGCGGGCCTGCATGTGCTGCGTCTGCTGAACGAACCGACGGCGGCGGCCATTGCCTACGGCCTCGATTCCGGTCAGGAAGGGGTTATTGCGGTTTACGATCTCGGCGGCGGGACGTTTGATATCTCAATCCTGCGCCTGAGCCGCGGCGTGTTCGAAGTGCTGGCGACCGGCGGGGATTCCGCGCTCGGCGGCGATGACTTCGACCATCTGCTGGCAGACTACATCCGCGAGCAGGCGGGCATCAGCGATCGCAGCGATGCGCGCGTACAGCGTGAACTGCTGGATGCGGCCATCGACGCCAAAATCGCCCTGAGCGACGCGCAATCGGTCACGGTTAACGTTGCGGGCTGGCAGGGTGAGATCACCCGCAATCAGTTCAGCGAACTGATCGCGCCTCTGGTTAAGCGTACCCTGCTGGCCTGCCGTCGCGCATTGAAAGATGCGGGCGTGGAGGCCAGCGAGGTGCTGGAAGTGGTTATGGTTGGCGGCTCAACCCGCGTGCCGCTGGTGCGCGAGCGCGTGGGCGAATTCTTTGGCCGCACGCCGTTGACCTCTATCGACCCGGACAAAGTGGTTGCCGTGGGCGCCGCTATCCAGGCCGATATCCTGGTCGGCAACAAGCCGGACAGCGAAATGCTGCTGCTGGACGTCATCCCGCTGTCTCTGGGTTTAGAAACCATGGGCGGCCTGGTGGAGAAAGTCATTCCGCGTAACACCACCATTCCGGTGGCGCGCGCGCAGGAGTTTACTACCTTCAAAGACGGCCAGACCGCGATGTCCATCCACGTGATGCAGGGCGAGCGCGAGCTGGTGCAGGACTGCCGCTCTCTGGCGCGCTTTGCGCTGCGCGGAATTCCGGCGTTGCCGGCGGGCGGGGCGCATATTCGCGTCACCTTCCAGGTGGATGCGGACGGCCTGCTGAGCGTCACGGCGATGGAAAAATCGACCGGCGTGGAATCGTCCATCCAGGTGAAGCCGTCCTACGGCCTGACCGATGGCGAAATCGCCTCCATGATTCAGGACTCAATGAGCTACGCCGAGCAGGATGTGAAGGCGCGTATGCTGGCCGAACAAAAAGTGGAAGCCGCACGCGTGCTGGAAAGCCTGAACGGCGCGCTCGCTGCCGATGCCGCGCTGTTAAGCGCCGCTGAGCGCCAGGTGATTGACGACGCTGCCGCGCGCTTAAGCGCAGTCGCCGAAGGCAATGACGCTGACGCAATAGAAGAAGCCATTAAAAACGTTGATAAACAAACCCAGGACTTCGCTGCTCGCCGCATGGACAAATCTGTCCGCGTCGCGCTGAAAGGCCAGTCCGTGGACGAGGTTTAATATGCCAAAAATTGTAATTTTGCCTCATGCGGACCTCTGTCCGGATGGCGCTGTTCTGGAAGCGAAGACCGGTGAAACCATTCTCGATGTAGCCCTGCGTGCAGGTATCGAAGTGGAACACGCCTGTGAAAAATCCTGTGCCTGCACAACGTGCCACTGCATCGTGCGTGAAGGTTTCGACTCTCTTGCAGAGAGCACCGAAGACGAAGACGACATGCTGGACAAAGCATGGGGTCTGGAGCCCGACAGCCGCTTAAGCTGCCAGGCCGCGGTGACCGATGAAGATCTGGTCGTGGAGTTCCCACGTTACACCATCAACCACGCACGCGAGCATTGATATGGGACTGAAGTGGACAGACAGCCGTGAAATCGGCGAGGCGCTCTACGACGCGAACCCGGATCTCGATCCGAAGACCGTACGATTCACCGATATGCATCAGTGGATTTGCGATCTGGAAGATTTTGACGACGATCCAAACGCATCCAATGAAAAAATTCTGGAGGCGATTCTGTTAGTCTGGTTAGATGAAGCAGAATAGATAACATAAACGGGCTGCCTTCAGGCGGCCCGTTTGCTAGTTGCTAATAAGGATAAATAAAATGACCGAAGCGATGAAGATTACGCTCTCCACGCAGCCAGCCGACGCACGCTGGGGCGAAAAAGCCACCTACAGCATCAACAACGACGGTATTACCCTGCACCTGACGGGCAATGATGATTTGGGCCTGATCCAGCGCGCCGCGCGTAAAATTGACGGCCTTGGCATTAAGCATGTGTCGCTGGAAGGCGAAAGCTGGGACACCGACCGCAGCTGGGCATTCTGGGCAGGCTACAAAGGCCCGAAAGGCACCCGCAAAATCGAGTGGGCGAACCTCGACGAAGCCGGTCAGAAAGAGCTGGAAAGCCGCCTGCAAATCATCGACTGGGTGCGCGACACCATCAACGCCCCGGCGGAAGAGTTAGGCCCTGAGCAGCTGGCGCAGCGCGCCGTCGACCTGCTGTGCGGCGTGGCGGGCGACAAGATGTCTTACCGCATCACCAAAGGTGAAGACCTGCGCGAGCAGAACTACATGGGCATCCACACCGTGGGCCGTGGCTCCGAGCGTCCTCCGGTCCTGCTGGCGCTGGATTACAACCCAACCGGCGATAAAGAAGCGCCGGTCTTTGCCTGTCTGGTCGGAAAAGGCATCACTTTCGACACCGGCGGCTACAGCCTGAAGCAGAGCGCGTTCATGGATTCCATGAAGTCCGACATGGGCGGTGCGGCCACCATTACCGGCGCGCTGGCGTTCGCCATCACCCGCGGTCTGAACAAGCGCGTGAAGCTCTACCTGTGCTGCGCGGACAACATGGTGAGCGGCAACGCCTTCAAGCTGGGCGACATCATTCGCTACCGCAACGGTAAAAACGTTGAGGTGATGAACACCGACGCCGAAGGCCGTCTGGTGCTGGCCGACGGCCTGATCGACGCCTCTGCGCAGAAGCCGGAGCTGATTATCGACATGGCAACCCTGACCGGCGCGGCGAAAACGGCGCTGGGTAACGACTATCACGCCCTGTTCAGCTTCGACGACAAGCTGGCCGCTCGCCTGCTGGCCAGCGCGGCGGCGGAAAACGAACCGTTCTGGCGTCTGCCGCTGGCCGAGTTCCACCGCAGCCAGCTGCCGTCCAACTTCGCCGAGCTGAACAACACCGCGAGCGCGGCGTACCCGGCGGGGGCAAGCACCGCAGCAGGCTTCCTGTCTCACTTCGTTGAGAACTACCATGAAGGCTGGCTGCACATTGACTGCTCCGCAACCTACCGTAAAGCGGCGGTTGAGCAGTGGTCTGCGGGTGCGACCGGTCTGGGCGTGCGTACCGTGGCGAACCTGCTGACGGCTGAGTGATCTTTTTTGCCGGGTAGCGCTACGCTTACGCGCGCCTTCGGAGTCATCGTATTGCCCGGCGGCGCTGCGCTTGCACGGGCCTACGGTTTTGTAGGCCGGGTCAGCAAAGCGCCACCCGGCGTTTTTTGAAGTAGCCAAACTATGTCAGAAACCAAAAACGAATTAGAAACCCTGCTGGAGCAGGCGGCGACCGAACCCGCCCACCGTCCGGCCTTTTTCCGCACGCTGCTGGAATCCACCGTCTGGGTGCCGGGCACCGCGGCGGAAGGGGAGCAGGTTGTCGAAGACAGCGCGCTGGATCTGCTGCACTGGGAGAAAGACGACGGCACCTCGGTGATCCCGTTCTTTACTTCGCTCGAGGCCTTGCAGGAAGCGGTAGAAGACGAACAGGCGTTCGTGGTGATGCCGGTGCGCACGTTGTTCGAAATGACCCTGGGGCAGACGCTGTTCCTCAACGCCAAACTGCCGACCGGGAAAGAGTTTACTCCGCGCGAAATCAGCCACCTGATTGGTGACGAGGGCAACCCGCTCAGCACTCAGGAGGTGCTGGAAGGGGGCGAAACGCTGCTGCTGTCTGAAGTGGCCGAGCCGCCCGCGCAGATGATTGACTCCCTGACCACGCTGTTTAAAACCATCAAGCCGGTAAAACGCGCGTTTCTCTGCTCTATCAAAGAGAGCGCTGACGAAAAGCCTGTTCTGCTGATAGGGATTGAGGCCGACGGCGATATCGACGAGATCATCCAGGCAGCGGGAAGCGTGGCAACCGACACCCTGCCGGGCGATGAGCCGATTGATATCTGTCAGGTGAAGAAAGGTGAGAAGGGGATCAGCCACTTTATTACCGAGCACATCACCCCGTTCTACGAGCGTCGCTGGGGCGGCTTCCTGCGCGATCTCAAGACCAACCGCATTATCTGATTACGGCGGGGTGACCTTCACCCCGTTGCTTCCAGCAGCAGTAAATCCATCAGCAGCACCAGATTCGACTCAAACGACGTTACCCCTGCGGCTTCGGCGGCGAAATGTACCGCTTCGTCATAGAGGGCAAAATGCACGTCCGCCATGCCTGCCAGCGTATTGGCCGACGCGCGGGTAAAGGCGACGATCGTCATGCCGACGTTTTTGGCGATCCGCGCTTTATCCAGTACCTGCTCCGTTTCGCCGCTGCGTGAAACGGCAATAAACACCTGATAGCGCGCGGCGTTGCTGAGAAAAATATTCCGGCTGTCTCCCGGCCCGGAGATGAACGCCGTTTTTCCCAGCACCTGCAACTTCTTGGTCAGGTACTCGGCAAAAAGGTACGAAAACCCGGCGCCGTAGAGAAAGAAGCTCTCTTTCTGGCGCAGCAGGCTGGCAAACTGCTGGCGTTTGTCCTGAGTGACCCACTGGAAGGTCTGCTGATAGTTGGCAACGAACCGGGTAAAAAGCGCGGGCATTTCCGCATGTTGCTCAGGCTGTACGGTGATATGCGGCGTGTCAGAAAGCAGCTGCTTGCAGTGCCAGATAAACTCGCTAAAGCCGCTAAACCCCAGTTTCTGACACAGCCGCATAATCGTCGCGGTAGAGACAAATGTCGCCTGCGCCAGCTCGCGCACCGTGATGTTGCCCACCAGCAATGGATGCTCAGTGAGGTGGGCGAGGACGCGATACTCCGCGCGGGTCAGCGACGATCCGCGCGTTAACAGCGTTGCCAGGCGGTTATCCATTATTTCGCCGGTTCAACCGGCAGATCGTCCCGTGCACCCCATTCACTCCAGGCGCCGTCGTACAGAGTCACGTCATTCGCGCCAAGGGTTGCCAGCGCCAGGATCACCACGCAGGCCGTCACGCCGGAGCCGCAGCTGGCAATAACCGGACGATGCAAATCCACGCCCTGACGTTCAAAAATGGCACGCAATTCATCGGTGGTTTTCAGCTCGCCTTCAAACACCAGATCGCCCCACGGTACGTTCAGCGCCCCCGGGATATGTCCGCGTTTCAGTCCCGGACGCGGCTCGTCCGCTTCTGCGTTGAAACGTGGAGCGGGACGCGCATCGACGATTTGCGCCGTGTTTTCGTGGCTCACGACCAGCACATCGGTCAGGCGCTTGACCACGTTAGCGTCAAACGTGGCATCAAATTCCCCTTCCGGCAGCGTGACGTCACCCTGCTGAAGCGGTAGTTCGTCGCGCTTCCAGCCTGCAAGTCCGCCCGCCAGAATCGATACCTTTTCCACGCCGAAGTTTTTCAGCATCCACCACGCTCGCGGCGCGGAAAACAGATTACCTTCATCGTAAACAACAAGATGTTTATCTTTGCTGATGCCCAGCTCGCGCATCGCCACGGAAAACGCTTCCGGGCGAGGCAGCATGTGCGGCAGGGGAGAGGTGTGATCGGAGAGGGCTTCGATATCAAAAAATACCGCGCCAGGCAGGTGCCCTGCACGGTATTCAGCGGGAACGTCACGATGCTCCTGGCCCGGAGGGGCCATGCGCGCGTCGATAATCTGAACTTCCGGGTCGTCGCCGTGCTCAATCAGCCAGTCGGCAGCGACAAAATATGAGGTGGACATGGTTGCCTCCATTCTTTTCCGTAAAAAAGGATTGTCGGTGTTTTTTCTGACACCGACAAGCTAACCACGTTCAACTCGCGAGCAAGCCCCTATTTTTTCACCGCTTCACCGTCCTGCCAGGCCTTTTGCAGCGCAGGCCAGTAGTCGCGGTTGGCTTCGATCATCTCATCCAGAATCGCTTTCGCGTGCTCCATGGTCGGCACGGTGCGGTTCAGAGTAAACGCCTGCAACGCTTTCTCGTAGCTGCCTTCGATGGTTGCCTCAACCAGCAGCTGTTCAGAGGCCAGCTGCTGTTGCAGGAGCGTCTGGTGGAACAGCGGCACTTGACCCACGCGGACAGGCTCCGGCCCTTCGGAGGTGATATAGGCAGGCACTTCCACCACCGCATCGTACGGCAGGTTGGTAATCGCCCCGCGGTTTTCCACCATCACCAGATGGCGTTGGCGCAGGTTGAACGCCAGTGAGCAGGCGACATCGACGATAAATTCGCCGTGAACACCTACGTGGAAGGCGTCCGGTAAAATTCCGGTGCGCTGGTACTCTTCGGCGGCGGCAAACAGCTTTTTCTCACGCCCGTTCATCACTTCGTTGGCGCGGGTATAGTCAGGGTTCTGATGCTCCACAATCTGGTTTGGCATCAGGTAGTACTGTAGATACGGATTCGGCAGGTACTCCGGGAAGTTATCCATAATCGGCTTGATGTTGCGCCAGGTTTTCACCCACGACGGATCCGAGTGCTGCGGGTCGGTTTTCGCGGCATCTTCCGTCAGCAGGCCAAACTTCGCGATATGTTTACGCAGCTCCGGCAGCTTGTCCTCGCCGTCCACCCGCACGCGGGTAAACCAGCCGAAATGGTTGAGGCCAAAATAGTCCACCTCCAGTTGATGGCGATCCACGCCCAGAATGGCACCCATATTGCGCATCGCGGCAACCGGCATATCGCAGATGTTCAGCACGCGTGCGTTGGGGCGCAGGCGACGCACGCCCTCAGCGACAATCGCCGCCGGGTTGGAGTAGTTCACGATCCACGCCTTTTCGTGCGCGTAGCGTTCCACCCGATCGATCAGCTCTACCATCGGCAGGATAGTACGCAGGCCATATGCCAGCCCGCCGGGTCCGCAGGTTTCCTGGCCGACCACCCCGTGGCGCAGCGGGATCTTTTCATCCTGCTCGCGCATTTTGTATTGTCCGACGCGCATCTGGGCAAAAACAAAATGCGCGCCGCTGAAGGCCACTTCTGGGTCGCTGGTGACGGTGAATTTGATGCTCTGGCTGTGGTCGCGAATAATCTTCTCCACCACGGGCGCAATGGTGTTCTGGCGAGCCTCGTCAATGTCATACAGGCGGATCTCTGCCAGAGGGAAATCATGCAGACGTACCATCAGGCTTTTCACAATACCTGGCGTGTAGGTGCTACCGCCGCCGGCAATCGACAGAATAAATGGGGGTGTAAACATCTTTAGCTCCTTTCAGAGAAACGTCTCAACGGCTTCTCGCATTTTTTTGACATGCAGCCCGTAGACCACCTGAACGTTGTTACCTTGTTTGATTATCCCTTTCGCGCCGGTCGCTTTCAGGCGCGGTTCATCGATGATAGCGACGTCCTTCACCGTGACGCGTAAGCGGGTGTAGCAGTTATCCACTACCTCTATATTTTCCCGACCGCCCAGACCCACCACGATGGATTCGCCCAGCTCGTCGTTATTGCCCTTCGCCTGGTACTCCTGCTTGCTGTAAAGGCGTGTCTCCTGGTCCTCATCTTCACGGCCCGGCGTTTTCATGTTGAAGCGCAGGATCAGGAAGCGGAATACCACGAAATAAAGGGCGAACATGATCAGCCCGACCACGATGTACATGGGCCAGTTGGACTTCTCCGTGCCGAGCGGCAGGTTGTAGAGGATGAAATCGATAATCCCGTTGGCGCCGATGGCGTGAACGCCAAATAGCGAGAACAGCATCATGCCGATGCCGGTCAGCACCGCATGCACCACGAACAGCAGCGGGGCGACGAACAGGAAGGAGAATTCAATCGGCTCGGTTACGCCGACCAGCAGCGAGGTCAGCGCCGCCGGGATCAGAATCGCTTTCGCAATCGCTTTACGCTCTGGCTTCGCGGTCATGTACATCGCCAGCGCGGCGGCAGGAAGGCCGAACATCTTGCTGATGCCGCGCGCATCCCACACCACGGTACTGCTGAGCTGCTTCACGTCCGGGCAGGCCATCTCGGCGAAGTAGATATTGCGCGCGCCCTGATAGGTTGCGCCACACACCTCCTGCGTACCGCCCAGTTCGGTATACAGGAACGGCGTATAGACCAGATGATGCAGGCCCGTCGGCACCAGAATGCGTTCAAGGAAACCGTAGATCGCCACGCCAAACGGACCGGACCCTTTGATCGCCAGCGCCAGAGCGCTTATTCCATGCTGTGCGTACGGCCAGAGTTCGCTCATGACCACGCCGAGCAGCATAGAGACAGGCAGCATCACAATCGCGACAAAGCAGTGGCCGGAGTAAATCGCCATCGCGCCGTTAAACTGGACACCGGAATATTTGTTGTACAGATAACCGGAGAGCGCCCCGGTCAGGATCCCGGCGAAAACGCCCATCTCCAGCACCTGGACGCCCAGCACCATGCTTTGTCCGGCGGCTTTCATCTGTTCCGCAGGGGCCAGTTCTCCCTGAAGCTGTAACGTCACGTTCATCGCGTTAATGAATACGATAAAGGTCACCAGCCCAATCAGCGCCGCGTAGCCTTTGTCTCGTGTTGCCAGTCCAATGGGGATCCCGACGGCAAACACCAGCGCCAGGTTGACCAGCACCGACACGGCAGATTTGGCGATCAGCTGGCCGACACTCTGGATCAGCGGGTGGCCGAGAAACGGCAGGTACTCGGCCAGATTGCCGTTACCCAGTACATTCCCGAAGGCGATAAACAGGCCGACGATGGGTAAGATAAGTACAGGTCCGTACAATGATTTTCCGAAATTTTGTAGGGCGTTCACGGCTCGTTTCATGGCTTTCTCTCTTATTGAACCGCGCACTCGGGGTGCGTCATGGTCATAAAACTAGCAGGCCTGATGCGAGCTTATCCAGCTATCTTCTTGTTTTAAAAACAAATGACGCGAAAGGTAACATGTTACGTTATGCGCTGTGATCGCCGTTCCATCACGGTTTGGCTGCGTGATGCCATTCTGCGAGGTGCTTTCCAGATTATAAAATTGGACTTTTTGTATTAACGAAACTTGCGGATAATACTTATCCGGACGATGACCAACAGGCCCCTCAGGCCAGGGACACAGGATGAAACCGTTTCGCTTAGCTGCGATCTCTCTCGCGCTGCTCACCACCTTTACGCTTGTCGGCTGTGATAACAGCGACGACAAACCTCAGGCCGCTGCCCCCGCAGCGTCTACTGCATCAGAACAGAAAACCCCAGCAAAACCGGATCCTGAAAAGCTGGCTAAGCTGGCCGCGCAGAGTCAGGGCAAGGCGTTGACGCTGCTGGATGCCTCTGAAGTGCAACTCGACGGCGCTGCGACGCTGGTTCTGACCTTCTCTGTACCGCTGGAGCCCAGCCAGGATTTTGCGAAAACGGTGCATGTGGTGGATAAAAAAAGCGGCAAAGTGGACGGCGCCTGGGAACTGGCCCCCAATCTGAAAGAGCTGCGCCTGCGCCATCTGGAGCCGAATCGTAATCTGGTCGTCACCGTCGAACGTAATTTGCTGGCGCTGAACAAAGCGACATTCGGCATCGACTATGAAAAAGCGATCACCACCCGGGATGTTGAACCGACGGTCGGATTCGCCAGCCGCGGATCGCTGCTGCCGGGTAAGGTGGTGGAAGGATTGCCGGTGATGGCGCTCAACGTCAACAATGTGGATGTGAACTTCTATCGCGTGAAGCCGGAGTCGCTGGCCTCGTTTGTCAGCCAGTGGGAGTACCGTAACTCGCTGACCAACTGGGAATCTGACAACCTGCTGAAGATGGCGGAACTGGTCTACACCGGCCGTTTCGACCTCAACCCGGCGCGCAATACGAGTGAAAAACTGCTCCTGCCGCTCAAAGATATTAAGCCGCTCCAGCAGTCTGGCGTCTATATCGCCGTGATGAACCAGGCTGGTCACTATAACTACAGTAACGCCGCGACGCTCTTTACCTTAAGTGATATTGGGCTGTCCGCTCACCGTTATCATAACCGCCTGGACATCTTCACCCAGAGTCTTGAAAACGGTGCGGCGCAGTCAGGTGTGGCCATTACCCTTCTGAACGATAAAGGGCAGACCCTGGCCGAGGCGAACAGCGACGCCGATGGTCATGCGAAATTGGAAACCGATAAAGAAGCCGCGCTGATCCTGGCCAGTAAAGATGGCCAGACCACGCTTCTCGACCTCAAACTTCCGGCGCTGGATCTGGCGGAGTTTGATATCGCCGGTAACCCGGGTTACAGCAAACAGTTCTTTATGTTTGGCCCGCGCGATCTCTATCGTCCGGGTGAAACGGTGATCCTGAACGGCCTGCTTCGCGACAGCGATGGCAAACCGCTTCCCGATCAGCCGGTAAAACTTGACGTGCTGCGCCCGGACGGACAGGTGGCGCGTACGGTCGTTGTGCAACCTGAGAACGGCCTTTATCGCTTCAACTATCCGCTCGATAGCGGCGCCCAGACCGGCATGTGGCATATTCGCGCGAATACGGGCGATAACCAGCAGCGCATGTGGGATTTCCACGTCGAAGATTTTATGCCTGAGCGTATGGCGCTGAATCTGACCGGGCAAAAAACGCCGGTTTCCCCGCAGGATAATGTCGACTTTAACGTTGTGGGCTATTACCTGTATGGCGCGCCGGCTAACGGCAATTCTCTGCAAGGCCAGCTTTTCCTGCGTCCGCTACGTGACGCGGTGCCTGCGCTGCCTGGCTTCCAGTTTGGTGATATTGCCGAGGAGAACCTGAGCCGCAGTCTGGATGAAGTGCAGCTTACGCTGGACGAACAGGGGCGTGGGCAGGTTACCACCGAAAGCCAGTGGAAAGAGGTGCACTCGCCGCTGCAACTGATTTTGCAGGCCAGCCTGCTGGAATCAGGTGGGCGTCCGGTAACGCGACGCGCCGAGCAGGCTATCTGGCCTGCGGCTGAACTTCCGGGGATCCGCCCACAGTTCGCCAGCAAGGCCGTTTACGACTACCGTACCGATACCACCGTCAATCAGCCGATTGTCGATGAAAACGGCAACGCCAGCTTTGACATCGTCTATGCCGATGCCAGCGGGGCGAAAAAAGCGGTATCTGGTTTGCAGGTGCGTCTGATCCGTGAGCGTCGCGACTACTTCTGGAACTGGTCCGAGAGTGAGGGCTGGCAGTCTCAGTTTGATCAAAAAGATCTGGTTGAGGGCGAGCAGGAGCTAAACCTCAAGGCCGATGAAACCGGTAAAGTCACCTTCCCGGTGGAGTGGGGCTCATACCGTCTGGAAGTGAAAGCCCCTGATGACATGGTCAGCAGCGTGCGCTTCTGGGCGGGGTACAGCTGGCAGGATAACAGCGATGGCACGGGCGCTGCTCGCCCGGATCGTGTGACGCTGAAACTGGACAAGCCATCCTATCAGCCAGGCGATACCATCAACCTGCATATTGCAGCGCCGGCCGCAGGCAAGGGCTATGCAATGATCGAATCCAGCGAAGGACCGCTGTGGTGGAAAGAGATCGACGTGCCAGCAAACGGTCTGGATCTCGCCATTCCGGTGGATAAGGACTGGAAACGTCACGATCTCTACCTCAGCACGCTGGTGGTTCGTCCTGGCGATAAATCCAAATCCGCCACGCCAAAACGGGCGGTTGGCCTGCTGCATCTGCCAATGGGGGACGAAAATCGTCGCCTGAACATCGCACTGGATAACCCGCAAAAAATGCGTCCGAACCAGACGCTTTCTGTGAAAGTGAAAGCCAGCGTAAAAGAGGGGACTGTGCCACAGAAGGTGAACGTACTGGTCTCGGCTGTCGATAGCGGCGTGCTGAACATTACCGACTACGTCACGCCGGATCCGTGGGAAGCTTTCTTTGGTCAGAAGCGCTATGGCGCGGACATCTATGATGTTTACGGCCAGGTGATTGAAGGTCAGGGACGTCTGGCCGCACTGCGCTTTGGCGGAGACGGCGATGAACTGAAACGCGGCGGTAAGCCACCGGTGAACCATGTCACCATTATTGCCCAGCAGGCACAGCCGGTTACGCTTGATGCCAACGGCGAAGGCACCATCACGCTGCCGATTGGCGATTTCAACGGCGAACTGCGTCTGATGGCGCAGGCCTGGACGGAAGACGATTTCGGCAGCAGCGAAAGCAAAATCATTGTGGCGGCTCCGATTATCACCGAGCTTAATACGCCGCGATTCCTCGCCAGTGGCGATACCTCCCGCCTGACGCTGGACCTGACTAACCTGACGGACCAGCCGCAAACGCTGAACATTGCGTTAACCGCAACCGGTAAGTTGTCGCTCGAAGGTGCTCAGCCAGAGCCGGTTAAGCTGCCGCCTGGCGCACGTAGCACCCTGTTTATTCCGGTGCGCGCCCTGGAAGGCTATGGTGATGGTGAAGTGACTGCTCAGGTGACGGGGCTTCAGCTCCCAGGTGAGACGTTTGCGCCGCAGCAGAAAAGCTGGAAAATTGGCGTGCGTCCCGCATTCCCGGCGCAAACGGTGAATACGGGCACGATGCTGAACCCTGGCGAATCCTGGAGTGCACCAGCACAGCATATCAACGGTTTCTCGCCTGCCACGCTACAGGGGCAGCTGTTGCTCAGCGGTAAACCACCTTTAAATCTGGCGCGCTACATTCGTGAACTTCAGGCCTATCCATACGGATGTCTTGAGCAGACCACCAGCGGCCTGTTCCCGTCGCTTTACACCAACGCGGCACAACTTAAGGCACTGGGTATTAAAGGCGATACCGACGATAAACGCCGTGCGGCCATTGATATCGGGATCTCCCGTCTGCTGCAAATGCAGCGTGACGATGGCGGTTTTGCCTTGTGGGATAAAAACGGCCCGGAAGAGTACTGGCTGACCGCCTATGTCACGGACTTCCTGGTGCGGGCAGGGGAGCAGGGTTACAGCGTGCCTGCCGAGGCAGTGAATAACGCCAACAGCCGACTGTTGCGCTATTTACAGGATCCGGGGATGATGTCCATCCGCTACAGCGACGACACCCAGGCCAGCAAATTTGCTGTTCAGGCGTACGCTTCGCTGGTGCTGGCTCGTCAGCAAAAAGCGCCGCTTGGTGCGCTGCGTGAAATCTGGGAGCGCCACGCTCAGGCTGCTTCCGGGCTTCCGTTGATGCAGCTGGGCATGGCACTCAAACTGATGGGGGATGCACCGCGCAGCCAGCAGGCGCTGGATCTGGCTCTCAAAACTCCCCGTAACGACAGCCGAAACTGGATGGCGGATTACGGCAGCCAGCTGCGTGATAATGCCCTGATGCTCTCCCTGCTGGAAGAGTACAAGCTGCTGCCGGATGCGCAAAACAGGCTGCTGAACGCGTTATCTGAAGACGCGTTCAGCCAGCGCTGGCTGTCTACCCAGGAGAGCAATGCGCTGTTCCTGGCTGGACGTTCACTGCAAACCTTGTCAGGCGCGTGGCAGGCAACGACCAGCCTCTCTGAACAGACCCAGAGCAGTGATAAAGCGCAGGTAGAAAACCTGAACGGCGACCAGCTTGATGCCTTGCAGGTGGCGAATACCGGCACTACGCCGCTGTGGGTACGACTGGACACGACTGGCTATCCGGAGTATGCGCCTCAGCCATCCTCTAATGTCTTGCAGATTGAACGTCATATTCTGGCGACAGACGGCAGCAGCAAGTCGCTCTCTTCTCTGAAGAGCGGTGAACTGGTTCTGGTATGGCTGGAGGTGAAGGCCAGCCAGAACGTACCGGATGCGCTGGTGGTGGATCTGCTCCCGGCAGGTCTGGAGCTGGAAAACCAGAATCTGGCGAGCAGCAGCGCCAGCTTGCAGGACAGTGGCAGTGAAGTGCAAAACCTGCTGAATCAGATGCAACAGTCTGATATTCAGCACATGGAATTCCGCGACGATCGCTTTGTGGCCGCGGTGCCGGTCAATGAAGGTCAGCCGGTCACGCTGGTTTACCTGGCCCGTGCCGTTACGCCGGGAACCTACCAGGTGCCTGTTCCGATGGTCGAGTCCATGTACGTTCCGCAGTGGCGGGCAACGGGGGCGGCCAGTGGCCCGCTGATCGTTGTTCCGTAAGATGCGGATAGCACGCCTGATTCGCTCCCGCTGGCTGTGGCTGGCGGGAGCGCTTCTCGTTTCAGGGGGGCTGATTGTCGTCGCTGACCGCGTGTGGCCGTTGCCCCTGAAAGAGGTCAACCCAGCGCGAGTGGTGGTGGATGAGCAGGGTGTTCCGCTGTGGCGTTTTGCCGACAGCGAAGGCATCTGGCGCTATCCGGTTACCATTGAAGAGGTTTCCCCACGCTATCTTGAGGCGCTGATCCAGTATGAAGATCGCTGGTTCTGGGATCACCCGGGCGTCAATCCGCTTTCTGTACTGCGTGCCGCCTGGCAGGATCTCACCTCCGGGAGAGTGGTTTCCGGCGGGAGCACGCTTACCATGCAGGTGGCGCGCCTGCTGGATCCGCATCCGCGTACCTTTGGCGGTAAAATTCGTCAGCTGTGGCGGGCGATGCAGCTGGAGTGGCATCTCTCCAAGCGTGAAATCCTGACGCTGTATCTTAACCGTGCCCCGTTTGGCGGCACGTTGCAGGGCGTGGGCGCGGCAAGCTGGACTTACCTTGGCAAACCGCCGTCTCAGCTGAGCTATTCCGACGCGGCGCTGCTGGCAGTTCTGCCGCAGGCACCCAGCCGTCTGCGCCCGGACCGCTGGCCGGAACGTGCCGAAGCGGCGCGGAACAAAGTGCTCGACCGCATGCTGACTCAGGGCGTCTGGTCTGAGAAGCAGGTGAAAGAGTCCCGTGAAGAGCCGGTCTGGCTGGCTCCCCGGCAGATGCCGCAGCTGGCGCCGCTCTTTTCCCGCATGATGCTGAGTAAAAGTCGTGACACAAAAATAGTCACCACGCTGGATGCAGCTTTGCAACGACAGCTTGAAGAGCTGGCAATGAACTGGAAATCACGCCTGCCCGCCCGCAGTTCGCTGGCGATGATCGTCGTGGATCATACATCCATGAAAGTGCGTGGCTGGGTAGGCTCGGTAGATATCAATGATGACAGCCGTTTCAGCCACGTGGATATGGTCAATGCGATCCGATCGCCGGGATCGGTCCTCAAGCCATTCATCTATGGCATGGCGCTGGACGATGGTCTGATCCATCCCGCTTCGTTATTACAGGATGTGCCAAGAAAAACGGGGGATTATCGTCCCGGCAACTTTGACAGCGGCTTCCATGGGCCGGTCAGTATGAGCGAAGCCCTGGTGCGTTCCCTCAACCTGCCTGCGGTGCAGGTTCTGGAAGCGTACGGCCCAAAACGTTTTGCCGGAATGCTGAGCAACGCGGGATTACCGCTCATTCTGCCTGCGGGGGCACAGCCCAACCTCTCTCTGATCCTGGGGGGCGCAGGCGCACGCCTGGCTGATATCGCTGCCGCCTATAGCGCCTTTGCGCGTCAGGGTAAGGCGGGCCGGCTGCGTTTACAGCCGGGCGATCCGCTGATCGAACGTCCGCTGCTGTCGCAGGGGGCGGCGTGGATCATTCGTCGCATTCTCGCTAATGAAGCACAGCCCCTGCCGGACAGTGCGTTGCCCCAGGTTGCGCCGCTGGCGTGGAAAACGGGCACCAGCTATGGCTACCGGGATGCCTGGGCCATCGGCCTGAACGCCCGGTATGTCATTGGAATCTGGACCGGACGCCCGGACGGCACGCCCGTTGCCGGGCAGTTTGGTTTCGCCAGCGCGGTACCGCTCCTGAATCAGGTCAATAACATGCTTCAGTCCCGCTCGATGGTGGATGAAGCGCGCCTGCCGCGCGATCCGCGTCCTGCAAGCGTAGGACGGGGCGTGATTTGCTGGCCGGGGGGCCAGTCCCTGCCTGAAGGGAGCGAAAACTGTCGGCGTCGGCTGTCAACCTGGCTGCTGGAAGGCAGTGAACCGCCTACGCTGTTGCTGCCGGAACAGGAAGGTATTCGCGGGATCCGTTTCCCGGTCTGGCTGGATAAAGAAGGCAAACGCGTTGCGGCGGATTGTCCTGATGCGACAGAGAAAGTGCTGGATGTCTGGCCGCTACCGCTGGAGCCCTGGCTGCCTGCTGCTGAAAAACGGGCTGCTCGTCTTCCCGCCCGTTCAGCTATTTGCCCTCCGCTGGATAATCATAGTGCGGCGCCGATGATGTTGTCAGGCGTCAGAGAAGGGGCGGTAATTAAACGTCTTCCGGGTGAGAAAAATATGACCCTCAACGTTTCAACCAGCGGCGGGGAGGGACAACGATGGTGGTTTTTGAATGGCGAACCGCTGGACGGGCATCAGAAGAATTATTCACTGCAATTATATTTGCCGGGTAAATATCAATTAATTGTATTAGATGAAACAGGACAAACGGCGACAGTGAATTTTGAATTAGATCGCTAAGTATTACCCCTCAAGAGTTAGCTTGATAATTATCAATATTCGTTCCTGAAAAAAAACGAGAATGCGTTTTTATTTGAAGGAACGAGCAATGAAAAAAAATAAACATCAGGGAGAAAGGCTTATTCCCGCCATATCCCGGCGTCAGTTTATTCAGGCAGGGTCGGCGCTCGCCGCCCTGCCGTTTGTCGTCAAAACCGGCAAAGTACAGGCACAGGGCGCGGCGGTTTCAGACGCTACGCCTGAAGAAAAAGTGGTGCAAACCTGTAGTACGTTTGACTGCGGCGGCAAATGTGATATTCGTGCTCACGTCAGTGATGGCGTTGTGACCCGAATTTCAACGCGTCCGGATAACGCGCTGGGTCCGCAGATGCCAGTAATGCGCGCCTGCGTTCGTGGTCGGGCTTATCGGAAATTTGTTTATCACCCCGATCGACTGAAATATCCAATGAAACGTGTAGGTAAACGTGGCGAAGGAAAATTCGAGCGTATTACCTGGGATGAAGCCACCACCCTCATTGCGAATCAATTAAAAACTATTACGCAAAAATACGGTGCTGCGTCACGCTATGTTCATGTGGGCACCGCGGTGTCCGGCGGGACCTTTTCCGGCGATAAAATGGTTCGTCGTCTGCTCAACTTAACCGGCGGCTATCTCGAAAGCTATCACTCGGTCAGTATGGGTAACACGGCGGCGGCAACGCCGTATACCTATGGCACCGCCGCCAGCGGCAGCTCTCTGGACACGCTGCTGGATACCAAACTGGTCATTCTCTGGGGGCATAACCCGACGGAAACCATCTTCGGGCACAGAAACCACTTCTACCAGAAGATGAAGCAAAACGGCACGCGCTTCATTGTTGTCGACCCACGCTATTCCGATACGGTTTCCTCCCTTGCCGATCAGTGGATCCCATTGCTTCCTGCCACGGACAACGCCCTGATGGACGCGATGATGTATGTGATCGTCACGGAGAATCTGCACGATCGCGACTTTATTCAACGCTACACCCTGGGCTTTGACGAAGACGCCATGCCAGAGGGCGTTCCGGCCAATGAATCCCTGATGGCTTACCTGAGCGGTGCAAAGGATGGCGTGGCGAAAACGCCTGAGTGGGCAGAGAAAATCACCCACGTGCCTGCACAAACTATTCGTCAGCTGGCGCGTGACTACGCAACCACCAAACCCGCCGCGCTGATCCAGGGCTGGGGACCGCAGCGTCACAACTGCGGCGAGCGCACCGCGCGCGGCTCGACGATACTGGCCACGCTAACGGGTAACGTCGGGGTGAAAGGCGGCTGGGCAGCAGGCTATGGCGGCTGCGCAAACCGCAAATTTGCGGCCGGGCCAGAGATGCCGGACAACCCGGTCAACGCCAAAATTTCGGTCATGAACTGGGTGCAGGCCGCGGATGATGCTTCTAAGGTAACCGCGGAAGATGGCCTGAAGGATGCTGAGAAGCTGGACAGCAATATCCGCATCCTGTTCTCGCTGGCGAGCAATTATCTGGCTAACCAGAACCCGGATCTTCATCAGGCAACCCGTGTCCTGGAAGACGAGTCGAAAATCGAGTTTATCGTCGCAAGCGATCTGTTTATGACGCCGAGCGCCAGATACGCCGACCTGCTTTTGCCGGAAACCAGCTTCATGGAACGCTGGAATATCGGCGAAACCTGGGGTACGGCAAGCTATCTGATCCTGTCAGAAAAGCTGATTGAACCTGAATTTGAACGCCGTTCAGACTACGACTGGCTGCGGGAAGTCGCTGCTAAGCTTGGCGTCGAGCCAGCGTTCAGCGAGGGCCGTGACGAAAAAGCGTGGATTGAGCACATCTGGGAGCAGACGCGGCTGTCCATGCCGGATGAAAACCTGCCGGACTTCGCGACGCTACAGAAGACGCGTCAGCATCTTTTCAAAAGCGCGCCGTACGTTGCCTTTGAAGACAACATTTGCGATCCGCAGAATCATCCGTTCCCGACGCCGTCCGGAAAAATTGAGATCTTCTCGAAGCGTCTGTATGACATGCATCACCCGGAAATTCCGGCGCTGTCGCACTACGTGCCAGCCCATGAAGGGCCGGAAGACGAGCTGGCGAAAACCTTCCCGCTCCAGCTGATCACCTGGAAAGGGAAAAACCGCGCTAACTCCACCCAGTACGCCAACCCGTGGTTAATTGAGGCGCAGCAGCAAAAGCTGTGGATCAACCCGCAGGATGCGCAAAAGCGCGGCATTGCGCAGGGGGATACCGTGCGTATTCATAACGCGCGCGGCATTTGTGAGATCCCGGCGGAGGTCACGCCGCGCATCATTCCAGGCGTGGTGGCCATGCAGGCAGGCGCCTGGTGGCAGCCGGACGCGCAGGGTATCGATAAAGGCGGCTGCGCGAACGTGCTTAGTTCCGCGCGTATTACCGCGCTTGCGAAAGGGAATTCCCATCAAACCATGCTGGTGGAGGTAGCTAAAGCATGAGTCAGTTTAAACATTACGCACCGGTGAGCGACAAACATCTGGGTTTTTATATCGACTCTTCTCGGTGCTCGGGCTGCAAGGCATGCCAGGTGGCGTGCAAAGATAAAAACAACCTTGAGGTCGGACGTCGTTTCCGTCGCGTTTATGAAGTCAACGGCGGGAGTTTTATCCCGACCGGGCAGGGCGGCGTCAGCAACAACGTTTTTGCCTACACGCTCTCTATTTCCTGTAACCACTGCGCAGACCCTGTCTGCACCAAAAACTGTCCAACCACCGCGATGCATAAGCGTCCGGGGGACGGCATTGTGCGCGTTGATACTGATAAGTGTGTCGGCTGCGGCTACTGCGCATGGTCTTGCCCTTACGGCGCGCCACAGCTCAACGAGCAGACCGGGCAGATGTCCAAATGTGATTTCTGCGTGGATCTCCAGGCGAAGGGAGAGCAGCCCGTCTGTGTGGCAACCTGTCCACTCGAAGCGATTAAATTCGGGCCGATTGATGAACTGCGGGCGAAGTATGGTGCGGTCTGTGATGTGAAAGGCTTGCCTGATTCCTCCATCACCAAACCAAACCTGGTGATCAAAGCGCATCAGGGCGCAGAGAAAGAGGGGAAACGTCATGCATGAGTTACCATTGCTGATTTTTACGCTGTTCCTGCAAGGATCGGTTGGCGTTACGCTGTGGCTGGCGTTCGGAAGCACGCAACGCAGCGCGCTGCTGCCGGCAGCCGGAGCGTTTGTGCTGGCGAGTCTGGGGCTGCTCACCTCCGCGCTGCACATGGGCTATCCGCTTAATGCTCTTAACGCGCTGCGCCACGTGTCCAGCTCCTGGCTGAGTCGTGAGATTATCTTTGCCAGTCTTTATCTTGCGGCGCTTGGCTTCGCAACGCTGCTGATGTTTGTCAAAAAGCCAGGCTGGAAGCCACTGTTGTTTGTGGCAGGTCTGGTTGGTTTAGTCGACGTGTTCTGCATGGCGCAGATCTACATGCACGCATCCGTGGTGACATGGCAGCACGTTAACACGCTGGTGCTGTTTATCGGCTCGGTAGGAATAATCGGCTCAGCCTGCATGGCCTGTGCGCCGCATGCCCGCATCAACGTGCGTGCGGCGGTTGTCATTATCACGCTGCTGGTGCTTGTGCGTCTGGTGATGCAGCCCGTCTGGCTGGCAGATATTACGGCTATGGACAACACCGTGGTGACGTTCCCTCACGCACCGCTACAGATGCTGGGGCAACTGCGAACCGTGCATCTGCTGAGCTGGTGCGTATCCGTTGCGGGTATGCTGTGCTTTGCTGCGGGCGGTCTGAAAGCGGCGCGATCTCCCATGCTGCTGGGAAGCGCGTTGCTGATTGTCGGTGAGCTGATGCTGCGCTTCGTTTTCTTCAGTATTGGCTGATGGGCGGATTGACCTTTGCCCCGGCGATGGACGTGACGCATGCGTGCGTCCGTCGCCGTTTTCGCCACGCTTCCTGCCTCGCCTGCGCGGACGTCTGTCCTGTGCAGGCTTTTACTTTTACCGACTCAAGCGTCTCGGTTGATGACAGCCGCTGTATTGAATGCGGTGACTGCCTGTTCGTCTGCCCCGCTGAGGCCATCACCGGCATCACGCCGCGAAAACGCTTTCTGTGTGGCGATACGCTTGTTGGGCCGTTTACTGACCGTGCGCCAGGGGTGAATGAGCTTCTGCTGTGGCACGCGCAGTACCACGTTCGTTTTATCAGTATCGATGCGGAGCAGAATCCTGACTGGTTGCTGGCGATTGCCCGGCTGAATCTGGCGCTTCGCCGACGCGGTGAAGCGGCGTGGGCGTTTAAATATATACCCGTCAACGAGGTTAATACCGCCCGGCGTGTGCTGATGCACGTTCCCCGAGAGGATGTCCAGGCCTGTAGCGTCGTGCCCGGTCAGCGTGAACTGCGCAGGGCGTTTTCTGCGTTTAGCGAGGCAGAGATAACTCTCGATACCGAATCCTGCGTACTGTGCGGCGCGTGCTGGCGGAGTTGTACGGAAAACGCGATTCGGTTTGAGAACGCTGAACTGGTCGTGGAAACCGGACGCTGTACGGGGTGCGGCGGCTGCGAAGCGGTATGCCAGCATGCGGCGATAAACGTGACGCAAACAGACGGGGTAGGGAAAAGCGTGACCATACCGGCATATGAAGCCGTTTGCCTGACGTGCCACCGTCATTTCTGGTCATTTACGTCTGATGAAAAGCAGTGTCCGCTCTGTTTTCATCATCAACACGGTATGCGAAATACGAGCTGTTGCTAATCTTCGTCTCATTTTAAAAAAATGTTATGCATAACCATAGGCAATGGCGCTATTGCTCTTTATAATCCGCGCCACACCATACTCAGGTATGCAAAAACAACAGAACATTTTACAGAGGTTATCAATGGCTATTGAACGTACTTTTTCCATCATCAAACCAAACGCGGTGGCAAAAAACGTTATTGGCAACATCTTCGCTCGCTTTGAATCAGCAGGGTTTAAGATCGTTGGCACCAAAATGCTGCACCTGACCGTTGAGCAGGCTCGCGGTTTCTACGCTGAGCACGAAGGTCGCCCATTCTTTGATGGTCTGGTCGAGTTCATGACCTCTGGCCCAATCGTGGTATCCGTACTGGAAGGCGAAAACGCGGTACAGCGTCACCGCGATCTGCTGGGTGCAACCAACCCGGACAACGCGCTGGCAGGTACTCTGCGCGCCGACTATGCAGACAGCTTCACCGAGAACGGCACCCACGGTTCCGACTCTGTTGAATCTGCTGCGCGCGAAATCGCGTTCTTCTTCGCTGAAGGCGAAGTGTGCCCGCGCACTCGCTAATAATTTCGTAAATGCCGCGTGCAAACGTGGCATCCCTGCGCCAGACTTTGTACAATGCAACGCCCCGGACGAGCAGACTGCTTACCGGGGCGTTTCTTTTCAACCCACCAAGGGCCACAACGTGTAACAACGAGGCCGGAAAAAATTATGTCTGAATTAGTGAATACCTCCGAAGTCGCCATTCCTGCGGTTCCCAATAAAAATGGAAAAATTAACCTGCTGGACCTGAACCGTCAGCAGATGCGCGAGTTCTTTAAAGAGATGGGCGAGAAGCCATTTCGTGCCGATCAGGTCATGAAATGGATGTACCACTATTGCAGCGACAACTTTGATGACATGACGGACATCAACAAAGTGCTGCGCAATAAGCTTAAAGAAGTGGCGGAAATCCGCGCACCGGAAGTGGTGGAAGAGCAGCGCTCTTCAGATGGAACCATCAAGTGGGCCATTGCCGTTGGCGATCAGCGCGTTGAAACCGTGTATATCCCGGAAGACGATCGCGCCACGCTGTGCGTCTCTTCTCAGGTGGGCTGTGCGCTGGAGTGCAAATTCTGCTCTACGGCGCAGCAGGGCTTTAACCGTAACCTGCGCGTGTCGGAAATCATCGGCCAGGTCTGGCGTGCCGCGAAAATCGTGGGCGCGGCGAAAGTCACCGGTACACGTCCAATCACCAACGTGGTGATGATGGGGATGGGTGAACCGCTGCTCAACCTGACCAACGTCGTTCCGGCGATGGAAATCATGCTAGACGATTTCGGTTTTGGTCTGTCCAAGCGCCGCGTTACGCTCTCTACTTCCGGCGTTGTGCCTGCGCTGGACAAACTGGGCGACATGATTGACGTTGCGCTGGCCATCTCCCTTCACGCGCCAAACGACGCCATCCGTGACGAAATTGTGCCGATCAACAAAAAGTACAATATCGAAACCTTCCTGGCTGGCGTGCGCCGTTACCTGGAGAAATCTAACGCGAACCAGGGCCGCGTGACCATTGAATACGTGATGCTGGATCATGTTAACGACAGTACCGAACATGCACATGAGCTGGCTGAACTGCTGAAAGATACGCCATGTAAGATCAACCTGATCCCATGGAACCCGTTCCCGGGCGCGCCGTATGGCCGTAGCTCGAACAGCCGTATCGATCGCTTCTCAAAAGTGCTGATGGAGTATGGTTTCACCACCATCGTCCGTAAAACGCGTGGTGACGATATCGACGCAGCCTGTGGTCAGCTGGCGGGTGACGTTATTGACCGTACCAAACGTACGCTGCGTAAGCGTATGCAGGGTGAGTCAATCGCGGTTAAAACCGTTTGATTATTATGCAGACACGGCGCATTTTTTGCGCCGTGAAGCATTAATTTACTGAATATTCAGTCACAATCATTATGACTGATTAATAATTACGGTGCGTTTCATACGACTTTCGGGCAGTATGTAACGACGTAACAACAGTTTAGCGTGAAGGCCTGCCAGCGCTGTCATCTGCGGCCCGACAGTCTTATACTGTTTGTTCCAGGTTAACTGACCTAAAGTTTCGCGGTGCGGGTGGCATTGTGACTCACCGGCACCTGAACCCTTATTTTCACGTACCAGTAGTTGTAGCGAATGAATACTGAAGCCACTCACGATCAAAATGCAGCACTCTCCACTGGCGTTCGTCTTCGCAACGCCCGTGAACAACTCGGACTCAGCCAGCAAGCCGTTGCAGAACGCCTGTGCCTGAAGGTTTCCACCGTTCGCGATATTGAAGAAGATAAGGCACCCGCCGATCTGGCTTCAACATTTCTGCGCGGTTATATCCGTTCTTACGCCAAACTGGTTCATATCCCTGAAGACGAATTACTGCCGATGATGGAGAAGCAGGCGCCTGTGCGTGCGGCAAAAGTTGCGCCGATGCAGAGCTTCTCTCTGGGTAAACGTCGTAAAAAACGCGATGGCTGGCTGATGAGCTTTACCTGGCTGGTCCTGTTCGTGGTTGTCGGCCTGACGGGCGCATGGTGGTGGCAAAACCACAAAGCGCAGCAGGAAGAGATCACGACGATGGCCGATCAGTCCTCCGCTGAGCTCAATCAGTCTGGTAATAACGGCGCGCAAAGCGTGCCGCTGAGCACCGAAGGAGCTGCGACCTCCAGCGAACCTCAGCCGGCAGCAAGCAGCACGCCTGCAACCGAGCCAGCGACGACGCCAGAAGCGACGGCGAATAACGCACCAGCCACCCAGGCCCAGGATCAAAACGCGGTCGTATCACCTTCACAGGCCAATGTTGATACCGCCCCTGCGGCAACGGCACCGGCAGATAACACCGCGGCGTCACTGCCAACTGACCCGGCGGGTACGGCGGCACCTGCCGTTGACCCGAATGCGCTGGTGATGAATTTCACGGCGGATTGCTGGCTGGAAGTGACTGATGCGACAGGTAAAAAGCTGTTCAGCGGCCTGCAACGTAAAGATGGCACGTTAAATCTAACGGGCCAGGCACCTTACAAGCTTAAAATCGGCGCACCGGCAGCGGTACAGATCCAGTATCAAGGAAAACCTGTCGATCTGAGCCGCTTTATCAGAACTAACCAGGTTGCGCGTCTTACCGTTAATGCCGAACAATCAGCAGCACAGTAACAGACGGGCAATGCGGGAGATTTTACATGCATAACCAGGCTCCTATTCAACGTAGAAAATCGAAACGGATTTACGTTGGGAACGTGCCAGTCGGCGATGGGGCGCCTATCGCCGTCCAGTCGATGACCAATACGCGTACTACGGATGTAGAAGCGACGGTCAATCAAATCAAAGCATTAGAACGCGTAGGCGCGGACATTGTTCGCGTCTCTGTACCGACCATGGATGCCGCCGAGGCGTTCAAACTGATCAAGCAGCAGGTGAGCGTTCCGCTGGTTGCCGATATTCACTTCGATTACCGTATCGCGCTGAAAGTCGCTGAATATGGTGTCGATTGCCTGCGTATTAACCCAGGCAACATCGGCAACGAAGAGCGCATTCGCATGGTGGTTGACTGCGCCCGCGACAAAAACATTCCAATCCGTATCGGCGTGAACGCTGGCTCTCTGGAAAAAGATCTCCAGGAAAAGTACGGTGAGCCGACGCCGCAGGCGCTGCTCGAATCCGCAATGCGTCACGTCGATCATCTGGATCGCCTTAACTTCGATCAGTTTAAAGTGAGCGTGAAAGCGTCTGACGTCTTCCTGGCCGTTGAATCGTATCGTCTGCTGGCAAAACAGATCGATCAGCCGCTCCACCTTGGGATCACCGAGGCGGGCGGTCTGCGCAGCGGTTCGGTAAAATCGGCGATTGGTCTCGGCCTGCTGCTCTCTGAAGGCATCGGCGACACGTTACGCGTCTCCCTGGCCGCCGCTCCGGTGGAAGAGATCAAAGTCGGTTTCGACATCCTGAAATCACTGCGTATCCGCGCGCGTGGGATCAACTTCATTGCCTGCCCAACCTGTTCACGTCAGGAGTTTGACGTGATCGGCACCGTGAATGCTCTGGAGCAGCGCCTGGAAGACATCATTACCCCGATGGACGTTTCCATCATCGGCTGCGTGGTGAACGGTCCGGGTGAAGCGCTGGTGTCCACGCTGGGCGTGACCGGCGGTAACAAGAAAAGTGGTCTCTATGAAGATGGCGTTCGTAAAGATCGTCTGGATAATAGTGATATGATCGACCAGCTCGAAGCCCGGATTCGCGCGAAAGCGACGATGATGGACGAAGCGAAGCGCATCAGCGTTCAGCAGGTTGAAAAATAACGTGATGGGAAGCAGGCTGCTTCCCATGTATGATTGAACCCATTCTTTGGGTTCTTTTTTGTATATAGAAAGAGAATAAACGTGGCAAAAAACATTCAAGCCATCCGCGGCATGAACGATTATCTGCCTGGCGAAACCGCCATCTGGCAGCGCATTGAAGGCACACTGAAGCAGGTGCTCGGCAGCTACGGTTACAGCGAAATTCGTTTGCCGATTGTAGAGCAGACCCCGTTATTCAAACGCGCGATCGGCGAAGTAACCGACGTGGTTGAAAAAGAGATGTACACCTTTGAGGATCGCAACGGCGACAGCCTGACCCTGCGTCCTGAGGGGACGGCGGGTTGCGTACGCGCCGGCATCGAACATGGTCTCCTGTACAATCAGGAGCAGCGCCTGTGGTATATCGGCCCGATGTTCCGCCACGAACGTCCGCAAAAAGGCCGCTACCGTCAGTTCAACCAGCTTGGCGTGGAAGTGTTTGGTCTGCAAGGACCAGATATCGATGCTGAGCTGATTATGCTTACTGCCCGCTGGTGGCGTGCGCTCGGTATTTCTGAGCACGTTTCCCTGGAGCTGAACTCTATCGGTTCTCTGGAAGCGCGTGCGAACTATCGCGATGCGCTGGTGGCGTTCCTGGAACAGCACAAAGAGAAGCTCGACGAAGACTGTAAGCGTCGTATGTACAGCAACCCGCTGCGCGTACTCGATTCCAAAAATCCTGACGTACAGGCGCTGCTGAACGATGCGCCAGCGCTGGGTGACTACCTGGATGAGGATTCCCGCGAACACTTTGCCGGCCTGTGCAAGCTGCTTGAAGCGGCGGGCATTGCTTATACCGTTAACCAGCGTCTGGTGCGCGGTCTGGACTACTACAACCGCACCGTATTTGAGTGGGTCACCACCAGCCTCGGTTCGCAGGGCACCGTCTGTGCCGGCGGTCGTTATGACGGTCTGGTCGAACAACTGGGTGGTCGCGCAGCACCGGCTGTAGGCTTCGCGATGGGCCTTGAGCGACTTGTTTTGCTGGTTCAGGCAGTTAATCCGGAATTTAAAGCCGATCCTGTTGTCGATATATACCTGGTGGCCTCAGGTGCGGATACGCAGTCTGCGGCGATGCAGCTTGCCGAACGCGTGCGCGATGCGCTGCCGGACGTTAAGCTGATGACCAACCACGGCGGCGGCAACTTTAAAAAACAGTTTGCTCGTGCCGATAAGTGGGGCGCAAGTATCGCACTGGTGCTGGGTGAGTCCGAAGTGGCCAACGGCGAAGTGGTAGTCAAAGACCTGCGCTCTGGTGAGCAAACTACGGTAACGCAGGATGGCGTTGCGGCGCACTTGCGCACTCTATTGGGCTAAGGAGAAGGACTGCGTGGAAATTTACGAGAACGAACACGACCAGGTTGATGCGGTTAAGCGCTTCTTTGCTGAAAACGGCAAGGCACTGGTTGTAGGGGTTATTTTAGGTGTTGGTGCGCTGGTAGGCTGGCGTTACTGGAACAATCATCAGGCTGACTCTGCTCGCGGTTCGTCCCTGAACTACGAAAATACCGTTAGCGCAATCCGTGCCGATCAGCCGCAAACGCTGACGGCTGCGGAGAAATTTGCCGCTGACAACAAAAACACCTACGGCGCGCTGGCTGCGCTGGAAGTGGCTCAGCAGTATGTTGATAAAAACGAACTGGACAAAGCCGCTGCGCAACTGTCTCAGGGGCTTGCTGCTGCCAGTGACGAAAATCTGAAAGCGGTGATCAATCTGCGTCTGGCGCGTATTCAGGTTCAGCAGAAAAAAGCCGACGACGCGCTGAAAACGCTTGATACCATCAAAGGCGAAGGCTTTGCCGCTATTGTTGCCGATCTTCGCGGTGAAGCACTGCTGAGTAAAGGTGATAAAGCGGGCGCGCGTAAAGCGTGGCAAGCTGGCGTGGATAGTAAAGCTTCACCTGCGCTGAGCGAAATGATGCAGATGAAAATAAATAATTTGTCCGTCTGAGAGGGACCCAATGCAATTGCGTAAATTACTTCTGCCAGGACTGCTTTCTGTTACGTTATTGAGTGGTTGTTCACTGTTCAGTGGCGAAGAAGACGTTGTTAAAATGTCCCCGCTGCCGACGGTTGAAAACCAGTTCACCCCATCCACCGCCTGGGACACCTCCGTGGGTGATGGTATTGGCGATTTTTATTCCAACCTGCACCCGGCATTTGCTGACGGCGTTGTCTATGCGGCCGATCGCAAAGGCACCGTTAAAGCGCTGAACGCTGATGACGGAAAAGAAGTGTGGTCCATTAACCTGGCGGAAAAAGACGGCTGGTTCTCCCGTAAACCTGCACTGCTTTCTGGCGGCCTGACCGTTGCTGGCGGTCACGTGTATGTGGGCAGCGAAAAAGCGCAGGTTTACGCGCTGAATGCCAGCGACGGTTCGGTTGCATGGCAGACCACCGTTGCCGGTGAATCCTTGTCGCGTCCGGTTGTCAGCGACGGCCTGGTGCTGATCCATACCAGCAACGGCCAGTTGCAGGCGCTGAACGAAGCCGATGGTCTGGTAAAATGGACGGTTAACCTGGATATGCCAGCGCTGTCTCTGCGTGGCGAATCTGCTCCGGCGACCGCCTTTGGCGCCGCCATTGTGGGCGGTGACAACGGCCGTGTCAGCGCAGTACTGATGCAGCAGGGCCAGATGATCTGGCAGCAGCGTATTTCCCAGGCGACCGGTTCAACTGAAATTGACCGTCTGAGTGACGTGGACACCACGCCAGTTATCGTCGACGGTGTGGTTTACGCGCTGGCATACAACGGCAACCTGACGGCGCTGGACCTGCGTAGCGGCCAGATCATGTGGAAACGTGAGCTGGGTTCCGTGAACGATTTCATCGTCGACGGCAACCGTATTTATATGGTGGATCAGAACGACCGTCTGCTGGCGCTGAGCACCGAAGGTGGCGTGACGCTGTGGACGCAGAGCGATCTGCTGCACCGTCTGCTGACCGCACCGGCACTGTATAACGGCAGCCTGGTGGTGGGCGACAGCGAAGGCTATATGCACTGGATCGATCCAGAGAATGGTCGCTTCGTGGCACAGCAGAAAGTGGATAGCTCAGGCTTCCTGACGGAGCCCGTTGTGGCTGACGGCAAACTGCTGATTCAGGCAAAAGACGGCACGCTGTACGCGATCACGCGTTAATTACACGGCGGTTGTAGTATACTAAACGGCTCCTGTTCACTCAGGAGCCGTTTTGACATTTTTAAAAACGCTGCGAAAGCGACGTTATTTTGAATTTTATGAGGCTTCAAACATGGTACCTGTGGTCGCGCTTGTCGGGCGCCCTAACGTTGGAAAATCCACTCTTTTTAACCGTTTAACACGCACCCGTGATGCGCTGGTTGCGGATTTCCCGGGGCTGACGCGTGACCGTAAGTACGGTCGTGCAGAGGTGGAAGGACGCGAGTTCATCTGTATCGATACCGGGGGTATTGACGGTACGGAAGACGGCGTAGAAACCCGCATGGCAGAGCAATCTCTGCTGGCTATCGAAGAAGCGGATGTGGTTCTGTTTATGGTGGATGCTCGCGCTGGCCTGATGCCCGCGGATTCTGCTATTGCTAAACATCTGCGTTCACGCGAAAAGCCTACCTTCCTGGTGGCGAACAAAACTGACGGCATCGATGCCGATCAGGCTGTTGCGGATTTCTGGTCTTTAGGCCTGGGCGATATTTATCCTATCGCGGCCTCGCATGGTCGTGGCGTCACCAGCCTGCTGGAAACCGTTTTGCTGCCGTGGGTAGATGAAGTGAACCCGCCGGAAGAGGTGGACGAGGACGCTGAATACTGGGCGCAGTTTGAAGCCGGAGAGGAAGGCGAGGAAGAGCCGGAAGACGACTTCAACCCGCAGGATCTGCCTATCAAGCTGGCTATCGTTGGTCGCCCAAACGTAGGTAAGTCTACGCTTACTAACCGTATTCTCGGTGAAGAGCGCGTGGTGGTTTACGACATGCCAGGCACAACGCGTGACAGCATTTACATTCCAATGCAGCGCGATGAACGTGAGTACGTACTTATCGACACCGCAGGGGTGCGTAAGCGTGGGAAAATCACCGATGTGGTAGAAAAATTCTCGGTGATCAAAACCCTTCAGGCGATTGAAGACGCCAACGTGGTGCTGCTGGTCATTGACGCACGTGAAGGTATCTCCGATCAGGATCTCTCTCTGCTTGGCTTTATCCTCAATAGTGGGCGCTCACTGGTTATCGTCGTCAACAAGTGGGACGGCCTGAGCAATGAAGTGCGCGAGCAGGTGAAAGAGACGCTGGACTTCCGTCTGGGCTTTATCGACTTTGCCCGCGTTCACTTCATCTCTGCCCTGCACGGGAGTGGTGTTGGCAACCTGTTCGAATCCGTTCGTGAAGCCTATGACAGCTCTACCCGCCGTCAGAGCACGGCGATGCTGACCCGTATCATGAACATGGCTGCTGAAGACCACCAGCCGCCGCTGGTGCGCGGTCGTCGCGTGAAGCTGAAATATGCTCACGCCGGGGGGTATAACCCGCCTATCGTGGTGATCCACGGTAACCAGGTGAAGGATCTGCCGGACTCCTACAAACGCTACCTGATGAACTACTTCCGCAAGTCGCTGGACGTGATGGGTACGCCTATCCGTATTCAGTTCAAGGAAGGGGAGAACCCGTTTGCGAATAAACGCAACACCCTGACGCCGAACCAGATGCGTAAGCGTAAGCGTTTGATTAAGCACATTAAGAATAGCAAATAATTCTTACCGAACTCACTAAAACCCGCGCCTGTCGCGGGTTTTTTTCGCCCATTCAAAAGGCCTGCCTTCCCTGTGTGATGTCAATCACTATTCGCTTTTAACCATGTTTATATCTAAGAAAGTAGACAATCATCGAATTTTCGTCTTAAAGTCCAGGGTTCGGTACTAGACAAAACTAGCGCCTGGTTATCAAATGGTTAACCAACATTTCGCCGCATGTAAAAAATCGATCGGATACGTAACCGTTCGGCGTACATGCTGGTGTTTACAAGCACGACACATACCTTTTCGGGAGAATTATGCAATCCTCTGTTAATCAAAAAGAGAGCCGAACCTTCTTCGGCCATCCTTATCCGCTCGGTTCGCTGTTCTTCACCGAGATGTGGGAGCGTTTTTCGTTTTACGGTATTCGCCCGCTACTGATTCTGTTTATGGCCGCCACCGTCTATGACGGCGGGATGGGCCTGGCGCGTGAAAACGCCTCGGCGATTGTCGGCATCTTTGCCGGCACCATGTACCTCGCTGCGCTGCCGGGCGGCTGGCTGGCGGATAACTGGCTCGGCCAGCAGCGGGCCGTCTGGTACGGTTCGATTTTGATTGCGCTCGGGCACCTGTCGATCGCCCTGTCGGCCATCATGGGCGACAACCTGTTCTTCATCGGCCTGATGTTTATCGTGCTCGGCTCCGGCCTGTTCAAGACCTGTATCTCGGTCATGGTCGGCACCCTGTATAAAAAAGGCGATGCGCGTCGTGACGGCGGTTTCTCGCTGTTCTATATGGGCATCAACATGGGCTCGTTCATTGCCCCTCTGATTTCCGGCTGGCTGATTAAAACCCACGGCTGGCACTGGGGCTTTGGTATCGGTGGTATCGGGATGCTGGTCGCCCTGATTATCTTCCGCGTGTTTGCCGTTCCGGCCATGAAGCGCTACGACAGTGAAGTCGGTCTGGACTCCACCTGGAACAGTCCGGTAGTGAAACGTAACGGCGTGGGTGCCTGGCTGCTGGCGCTGGCTGTGGGTGTTGCAATCATCGTAACGTTGATTGCCCAGGGCGTGATTGTGATTAATCCGGTCGCGGTCGCCAGCGTGCTGGTGTATGTGATTGCCGCCTCCGTCGCGCTCTACTTCATCTATCTGTTCATCTTCGCCGGGCTGAATCGCAAAGAGCGCGCAAGGCTGCTGGTGTGCTTTATTCTGCTGGTCTCCGCCGCGTTCTTCTGGTCCGCGTTCGAGCAGAAGCCAACCTCCTTCAACCTGTTCGCCAACGACTACACTAACCGCATGTTCGGTGATTTTGAGATCCCGGCGGTGTGGTTCCAGTCGATCAATGCCCTGTTCATCATTCTGCTGGCCCCGGTATTTAGCTGGGCATGGCCGAAGCTGGCGAGCAAAAACATTCGTCCGAGCAGCATCACCAAGTTCGTGATCGGCATTCTGTGCGCGGCGGCGGGCTTTGGCCTGATGATGCTGGCGGCGCAGAACGTGCTGAGCAACGGTGGGGCAGGGGTTTCTCCGTTCTGGCTGGTGGGCAGTATCCTGATGCTGACGCTCGGGGAACTGTGCCTGAGTCCGATTGGTCTGGCGACCATGACCCTGCTGGCGCCGGAGAGAATGCGCGGCCAGATGATGGGCCTGTGGTTCTGCGCCAGTGCGCTGGGTAACCTGGCTGCGGGGCTGATTGGTGGTCACGTGAAGGCCGACCAGCTGGATATGCTGCCAGACCTCTTTGCCCGTTGCTCCATTGCGCTGCTGATTTGTGCTGCGGTGCTGATCGTCCTCATTGTTCCGGTGCGCCGCATGCTGGAAAATGCGCAGACTAAACCGGCCGCTAACGCCTGATAAACCTCGACCTTGCCGGGGTGGCGTTATGCCCCGGCAATTGACTTAACGAGGTAAGAACATGCTGTTAGGGTTTGTTGGGCTTGGTGCTGTGGTTGAAACGGCTTACTTACCGGCAATACGAAATCTTTTTCCTGATACTCCGCGCTGTTTAGGTTTTGATATTCATCCCGAGAAGCAGCCTGTAGGGGTCACACGTTGCGCGTCGCTCGGTGAACTTCTTTCCCACCCGCTGGATACCCTGTTTATCACCACTTCCTCCCTGTACCATCTCGAGGTGCTTGAGCAGGCGCTGGCCTCACCCGCGTCGCGTATTGTGGTAGAAAAACCGATTGTCGCCACGCTGCCCCAAATTGAAAAACTGAAAGCGCTGCTGGCTCAACCGGGAGCCGCCGATCGCGTGCTGGCGCTCGATCACTGGATGGCGCGTCTCGATAGCGTAAAGCAATCACTGGTCGCTCATGTTTCTGACATCGTCAAAATCGAAGGTTTTTTGCAGGAGCCAAGCGGGTATAACGCCGAAGGAGAGCCCATTGCGCTCAACTTCGCCACCGGCGAGCCAGACGCGCGAACGCTTCGCCATCCAGATGGTGTGATTCTGGATATCGGTACGCACGTGCTGGCGATGCTGCGTGAAACGGTGCGTTACCTGGACGGCAGTGACGATATGACGTTGCAGGTGGTGACAGCAAAAGACCGCCTGGGCCGCGAAATCGCAATGGGCGATCTGACCACGGCGGAAGGCGAGGCGCATTTGCAGGGAAGCATCAGCGGCGTGCCGGTGGACATCTGGCTTAACAAATACGCGGGGCCTGCGGGCGGGCAAAAGGGATTACGCTTCTATTTGCGCGACGGGCGCATCGTCAGCCACGACCGACGCGGCGCAGAAGATGTGCTGGAGCTGATTAAGGGTAAAGAAATTCAGCGCTGGCATATTCCCGGTACGATCTACGAGCATTGCCTTGCGGAGCATATTCTGGGAGCAAAAAGTCTCTTTGAACGGGATCCGCACCAGGTGAGCCGCACGACGCGCCGCAGGGTCGAGGAGGTGACGCTGCTGCTGACCTTACAGCAACAGTTGCGTGGCCCGCACTGAACGCGACGTGGTAAAATTATCGCAGACCTGAACGCTTTGAAGGAGTCACCATGACGATTACCTGCCCGGATTGCCAGACACCGCTGGAGCCCCTGAACGGGGTAGCGCACTGCGAAAATTGTAATAAAGATATCGCGCTCGAAGCCCGCTGCCCGGAGTGTCATCAGCCACTCCAGGTACTAAAAGCCTGTGGTGCGGTGGACTATTTTTGCCAGAACGGCCACGGTCTTATCTCTAAAAAACGCGTGGAGTTTGTTCGGGCTGAAGGTTAATCGCACACGCAGCCTTCACCTTTCTGCCACAGTTCCACCAGCGACTCAGGTGCTTCCTGCTCGGGTACCAGCACGATGATATCGGCGTAGTGCGCCTGATTTTGGCCGGTCCAGATAATCTGGATGCGGAAATAGCGCTGGTCACCGCTGCCGGGGGAAGAGGCTTGCCCGGGCGGCTGGCCGCGCGGGAAAGCCTGCTCAAGAATGCTCACCAGGCGCTGGCGCTGGGCCTCATTAAGCGAGGAGAGCGCAATGGTGCGCTGGCCGCTCAGCTTAGGGATAAAGGCGACGCCGCCTTCCCGGGCCAGCTCAACCACGGCGTCATCCGTCAGTTCCGGAACCTGCATTTACAGCACCCCTACCTGTTCCCAGGCTTGTTTAATGGCCGCCCCAACGTCGCTACCGGATCGTTTCTCGCCGTGCGCGATCGTCAGTTTTGCAAAGGCGTCAAAATCCGCATCCTGCGCCAGGTTGCGATCGCAAACCGTGTCGTACCAGGCATAACCCGCTTTTTCCCAGGCGTAGCCACCGATCGCCGTTGCGGCCAGGTAAAACGCGCGGTTGGGGATGCCGGAGTTAAGATGCACGCCGCCGTTATCCTCGCGCGTTTTGATGAAGTCTTTCATGTGCGCGGGCTGCGGGTCTTTGCCGAGCAGCGGATCGTCGTAGGCGGTACCGGGTTCAGACATGGAACGTAGCCCTTTGCCGTTAATCCCCGCTGCCAGCAGCCCTTCACCAATCAGCCAGTCTGCTTTATCGGCGGTTTGCTTCAGATGATATTGCTTCACCAGCGAGCCAAACACGTCTGACAGCGACTCGTTTAGCGCGCCCGACTGTTCAAAATAAATCAGCCCGGCTTCGGTCTCGGTCACGCCGTGGCTCAGCTCATGCGCCACCACGTCGATGGCAATGGTGAAGCGGTTGAAGATTTCTCCGTCACCGTCGCCAAAGACCATCTGCTGGCCGTTCCAGAAGGCGTTCTGATATTCCCGACCATAATGCACGGTGCCGGTGAGGATCAGTCCTTTGTTATCGAGTGAATCGCGCTGATATTCTTTCCAGAAGAAATCATGGGTGATACCCAGATAATCGTACGCTTCATCCACCGCCACATCGCCGTTGGAGGGCTGGCCTTCATAGCGCACCTGGGTACCCGGCAGCTCCTGGGTCTGTTTCGCATCGTAGATGTCACGCTCAAGCTGACCGGCTTTATTCACATGCGGGGCGGCGGGTTTGCCCGGCATATGGGCCATCAGCGTCTGGACGTGGGTTAATGTCTGACGGGCGCAGCGCTGCTGCGGCTCAGAACCGCTTTCGATAATACGGCGAAGAATATACGGAGGGATGACGCTATGAAGATGGGGCATGCTGCTCTCCTTATTAAAAAAGGCAATAGCAGCAGTATAGTTTGTAACCGGCGAAGATTTATCCGCTTTTACGCTGGCGCGTTTTTTTCACCGGTTTGATCTCTTTCACCTCACTCTCGACCCAGCCGTCAGAAAGCCGGGTGGTGAGCACATCCCCGGCTTTAACCTGTTTCGTTTGTTTCAGCACTTTGCCGTCCGTCGCGGTGGTCACACTATAGCCGCGAGCCAGCGTGGAGAGCGGGCTGACGGCTTCCAGATGGGTGACCGCATTGCCGAAACGCTCGCGCGTGGTGCTCAGGCGTGAGCGGATATTTTCCGCGAGGCGGAACTCAAGCTGCTGGATACGCGTTTGTGCGCGATAAATCTTCGGCTGCGGGTTTTGCTGGTTCAGACGCTGCGTGACGCGCTGCTGGCGAGATACCGCCCGCTTAAGCTGGTTATCCAGCGCGAAGTTCATCCGCTGACGCAGACGTTCCAGCACGGTTTGCTGACGCGCCAGACGCAATTGCGGATGCTGCTGTTGCAGACGATGGTGAAGCTGGGTAAAGCGGCGGGTACGGTTGGCGAGGAAGTAATCCATCGCCATCTCCAGGCGCTGCTGCCCGTTCTGGATCTGACGCAGCAGCTCCAGCTGGTTACGGCTGACTACCTCTGCCGCCGCGGACGGCGTGGGCGCGCGTAAATCCGCGACAAAATCGGCTATCGTCACATCCGTTTCGTGACCGACGGCGCTTACCACCGGGATAAGGCTGGCAAAGATTGCCCGCGCCACGCGCTCGTCGTTAAAGCTCCAAAGGTCTTCCAGCGAGCCGCCGCCGCGCCCAACGATTAATACATCACACTCCTGACGGGCATTTGCCAGTTCAATCGCGCGCACGATCTGCCCCGGCGCATCGTCACCCTGAACGGCAGTTGGGTAAATAATGACGGGCAGGGAAGGGTCACGGCGCTTCAGAACGTGCAAAATATCGTGCAGGGCCGCACCGGTTTTCGAGGTAATGACCCCAACGCAGTGAGCGGGTGAGGGCAGGGGCTTTTTAAACTGCTGGTCGAACAATCCCTCAGCCGAAAGCATGGCTTTGAGCTGCTCGTACTTCTGTTGCAGCAAGCCTTCACCGGCGGGCTGCATGCTCTCGACGATAATCTGATAATCGCCGCGCGGCTCATACAGGGTAATGTTGGCGCGAACCAGAACCTGCTGGCCATGCTGAGGACGGAACGTCACGCGACGGTTGCTGTTGCGGAACATCGCGCAGCGCACCTGAGCGGTGTCGTCTTTCAGCGTAAAGTACCAGTGACCGGAAGCAGGCTGCGTGAAGTTAGAGATTTCACCGCTGATCCAGACCTGTCCCATTTCCTGCTCAAGCAGCAAACGTACCGTCTGATTAAGGCGGCTGACAGTATAAATTGAGGGGGATTGAGAGGATAACATGTGAGCGGGATCAAATTCTAAATCAGCAAGTTATTCAGTCGATAGTAACCTGCTGAGAGGTGAGCGCAAGCATTTTTTTCAAAAAAGTGTGGATGCAATCGGTTACGCTCTGTATAATGCCACGGCAATATTTAACCACCCAGGTCAGAGATATTGCCCATGCTACGTATCGCTAAAGAAGCACTGACGTTTGACGACGTCCTCCTCGTTCCCGCTCACTCCACCGTTCTGCCGAATACTGCCGACCTCAGCACGCAGTTGACGAAAACCATTCGTCTGAACATTCCTATGCTCTCCGCAGCAATGGACACCGTGACTGAAGCGCGTCTGGCTATCGCCCTGGCACAGGAAGGCGGCATTGGCTTTATCCACAAAAACATGTCTATCGAGCGTCAGGCGGAAGAAGTTCGCCGCGTGAAGAAGCATGAATCCGGTATCGTGTCCGATCCTCAGACCGTTCTGCCAACCACCACGCTGCACGAAGTGAAAGCCCTGACCGAGCGTAACGGCTTTGCAGGCTATCCGGTAGTCACTGAAGACAACGAACTGGTGGGTATCATTACCGGTCGTGACGTGCGTTTCGTGACTGACCTGAACCAGCCTGTCAGCGTCTACATGACGCCAAAAGAGCGTCTGGTGACCGTGCGTGAAGGCGAAACCCGCGACGTGGTGCTGGCGAAAATGCACGAAAAACGCGTTGAGAAAGCGCTGGTAGTGGACGCGAACTTCCACCTGCGCGGCATGATCACCGTTAAAGATTTCCAGAAAGCAGAACGTAAACCGAACGCCTGTAAAGACGAGCATGGCCGTCTGCGCGTCGGCGCTGCGGTTGGCGCAGGTGCGGGTAACGAAGAGCGCGTTGACGCGCTGGTTGCTGCGGGCGTTGACGTGCTGCTGATTGACTCCTCCCACGGCCACTCCGAAGGCGTTCTGCAACGTATTCGTGAAACCCGTGCTAAATACCCGGATCTCCAGATCATCGGCGGTAACGTGGCAACCGGCGCAGGCGCTCGCGCGCTGGCGGAAGCGGGTTGCAGCGCGGTGAAAGTGGGTATCGGTCCTGGCTCTATCTGTACCACCCGTATCGTCACCGGCGTAGGCGTGCCGCAGATCACGGCGGTTTCTGACGCGGTCGAAGCGCTGGAAGGTACCGGTATTCCGGTCATCGCGGACGGCGGTATCCGTTTCTCTGGCGACATCGCCAAAGCGATCGCCGCAGGTGCCGCAGCCGTGATGGTGGGCTCCATGCTGGCCGGTACCGAAGAATCCCCGGGTGAAATCGAACTCTACCAGGGGCGTTCTTATAAATCCTACCGCGGTATGGGCTCCCTGGGCGCGATGTCCAAAGGTTCCTCCGACCGTTACTTCCAGACCGATAACGCCGCAGACAAACTGGTGCCGGAAGGTATTGAAGGCCGTGTGGCGTATAAAGGCCGCCTGAAAGAGATCATTCACCAGCAGATGGGCGGCCTGCGCTCCTGTATGGGTCTGACCGGCTGTGGTACCATTGACCTGCTGCGTACCAAAGCGGAATTCGTACGCATCAGCGGTGCGGGTATCCAGGAGAGCCACGTTCACGACGTGACGATCACCAAAGAGTCCCCGAACTACCGTCTGGGCTCCTGATAAATTTCCGCGCCCGGCTCAATGCCGGGCGCTTTGTTTTGTTTCACTTGCCTCGGAATTAGCGTCAATGACGGAAAACATTCATAAACATCGCATTCTCATCCTGGACTTTGGTTCTCAGTACACTCAGCTGGTGGCGCGCCGCGTGCGTGAACTGGGCGTTTACTGTGAGCTGTGGGCGTGGGATGTCACGGAAGCACAGATTCGCGAGTTCAATCCAAGCGGCATCATCCTGTCCGGCGGCCCGGAAAGCACCACCGAAGAGAACAGCCCGCGTGCGCCGCAGTACGTGTTCGAAGCGGGCGTACCGGTGTTCGGCGTTTGCTACGGCATGCAGACCATGGCGATGCAGCTGGGCGGCCACGTAGAAGGCTCTAACGAGCGTGAGTTCGGCTACGCACAGGTTGAAGTCGTCACCGACAGCGCGCTGGTGCGCGGTATCGAAGACTCCCTGACCGCAGACGGCAAACCGCTGCTGGACGTGTGGATGAGCCACGGCGACAAAGTCACCGCTATCCCGTCTGACTTCGTGACCGTTGCCAGCACTGAAAGCTGCCCGTTCGCCATCATGGCGAACGAAGAAAAACGTTTCTACGGCGTGCAGTTCCACCCGGAAGTGACCCACACCCGTCAGGGTATGCGCATGCTGGAGCGCTTCGTGCGTGACATCTGCCAGTGCGAAGCCCTGTGGACCCCGGCAAAAATCATCGACGACGCCGTGGAGCGTATCCGCCAGCAGGTTGGCGATGACAAAGTGATCCTCGGCCTCTCCGGCGGCGTGGACTCCTCCGTGACCGCGATGCTGCTGCACCGCGCCATCGGTAAAAACCTGACCTGCGTCTTCGTGGACAACGGTCTGCTGCGTCTGAACGAAGCCCAGCAGGTTATGGACATGTTTGGCGACCACTTCGGTCTGAACATCGTTCACGTGGAAGGCGAGCAGCGCTTCCTGGACGCGCTGAAAGGCGAGAACGATCCGGAAGCGAAACGTAAAATCATCGGTCGCGTGTTCGTGGAAGTGTTCGACGAAGAAGCGCTGAAGCTGGAAGATGTGAAATGGCTGGCGCAGGGCACCATCTACCCTGACGTGATCGAGTCTGCGGCCTCCGCCACCGGTAAAGCGCACGTCATCAAATCTCACCACAACGTGGGCGGCCTGCCGAAAGAGATGAAGATGGGCCTGGTTGAACCGCTGCGTGAGCTGTTCAAAGACGAAGTGCGTAAGATCGGCCTGGAGCTGGGTCTGCCGTACGACATGCTCTACCGTCATCCGTTCCCGGGCCCGGGTCTGGGCGTGCGCGTGCTGGGCGAAGTGAAGAAAGAGTACTGCGACCTGCTGCGTCGCGCGGACGCTATCTTCATCGAAGAGCTGCACAAAGCTGACCTGTACAACAAAGTGAGCCAGGCGTTCACCGTGTTCCTGCCGGTTCGCTCCGTTGGCGTCATGGGCGATGGCCGCAAGTACGACTGGGTTGTTTCCCTGCGTGCGGTGGAAACCATCGACTTCATGACCGCGCACTGGGCGCACCTGCCGTATGACTTCTTAGGCCGCGTGTCTAACCGCATCATCAACGAAGTTAACGGTATTTCCCGCGTCGTGTATGACATCAGCGGTAAGCCACCGGCTACGATTGAGTGGGAATAATCTCCCTCTGAATTAACACCCAAACCCTCTGCCTGTGCAGGGGGTTTTTATTTCCTCACTTCCCTTCACCCAACCTATACGCCAGGGCCACTACCAGCGACTGCACCAGGCACAGCGTTGCCGACTGAGACCGAAACGCATCCACCTGCGCCTCTTTCACCACAAAGCAAAGATCGCTAAACGTCGCCAGGGGGCTTATCTGGCTGTCCGTAATCACGATCTGCCGCGCGCCGACGCTGGCGGCAGTTTCACTGACCATCACTGTCTCTTCGGCGTACGGCGAGAAGCTGATCGACACCACAATGTCGCGCGCTTTAATGCGGCTGATCTGTTCGCGCAGCATTCCGCCCATGCCGTCGAGCAGAATAGGGCGGCACTCCAGATGACTCAGGGCATAGGTCAGGTAAGCCGCGACGCTAAAGGAGCGGCGCAGTCCGGCGATGTAGATGGTGTCGGCGTCAGCCAGCAGCTGCACTGCGCGCTCCAGCATTTCCGGTTCCGCGCGGGCGGCCAGCTGCTGGAGCGCCTGCGCGTTCGAGCGGGCGAACTCGTGCAGAATATCGAGCGGCGTCTCCGGCACGGCCTCGCTCTCCATTTCACGGAACAGCCGCGCGCGGTCGCTGTAGCTGGCGGTCTCTTCCACCAGGTTCATGCGAAACAGCTGTTTCATTTCGTTAAAGCCGGTGAAGTCAAAGGCGTTGGCGAAGCGGATCAGCGTCGAGGGCGGCACGTCGGCGCGCTCGGCAATAACGGCAACCGTATCAAAGGCCACGCTGTTGGTGTTATCCAGTACATAGCGGGAGACCTGCTGCAACCTCTTACTCAGGTTATCGTATCGCTCGCGGATTTGCTGCTGCAGTTCGTTCAGGCTGGTTGCTGTCGTCATCTTATCCCCCAAATACAGTCTCATGATTCTAAACGCAAAACCGCGTCTTTTAAATGTCGGCCATCCATCTGGCAGCAAAAATGAAACAGAAACTTCAGTCATTTCCTCGCCCGAAATTTCTTAATAGCGCACGCTGAGCCAGTGTTACTGGCTGTAAACATAAAAATCCATCCTTGATCACAATAATCATCATTTATTTTATTTCAACTTAAAATGGAACGTTTGTTTCATATATAGTGTTTGTACACAGTGTTCAGTCAACAGTCACGTATCAACAGCGAGAGGTTAAGGATGGAGACGGTAGCGAATTTTATTCACGGCGAATGTGTCACCGGTTCAGGCCAGCGCGTTCAGGCGATCTTCAACCCAGCCACGGGCGAGCAGATCCGCCAGGTGGTAATGAGTACGGCGCAGGAAACCGGGCAGGCGATTGCCGCCGCGCAGCAGGCGTTTCCTGCGTGGGCGCGCCAGGCTCCGCTTAAGCGCGCGCGCGTGATGTTCCGCTTCAAGTCGCTGCTGGAGGAGAACATGACGCGCCTGGCCCGCATCATCAGCGAAGAGCACGGCAAGGTCTTCTCCGACGCGGTGGGCGAATTGACCCGTGGCCTGGAAGTGGTGGAATTTGCCTGCGGTATTCCGCATTTGCAAAAGGGTGAGCACTCTGCGAACGTCGGCACCGGCGTCGACAGCCACTCGCTGATGCAGCCGCTCGGGGTCTGCGTTGGGATCACACCGTTTAACTTCCCGGCGATGGTGCCGATGTGGATGTTCCCGATTGCGCTGGCGACAGGGAATACCTTCGTGCTGAAACCCTCGGAAAAAGATCCTTCTCTCGCGCTCGCGCTGGCGCAGCTCCTGAAAGAGGCCGGCCTGCCGGATGGCGTCTTCAACGTGGTGCAGGGTGATAAAGAGTCCGTTGACGTGCTACTGACCGATCCGCGCGTGCAGGCGGTGAGCTTTGTTGGCTCTACGCCGATTGCGGAATACATTTACCAGACCGCGTCCGCCCACGGCAAACGCTGTCAGGCGCTGGGTGGGGCGAAAAACCACTGCATTTTAATGCCGGATGCCGACATGGAGATGGCAACCAACGCCATTATGGGCGCGGCCTACGGCGCGGCGGGGGAACGCTGTATGGCGCTTTCAGTGGTACTGGCGGTGGGCGATAAAACCGCCGATGACCTCTGCGCCCGTCTGGAAAAACAGATTGCCGCGCTGCGCGTTGGGCCAGGGCTGGACCAGACGCCAGAAAACGAAATGGGGCCGCTCATCTCCTCCGCGCACCGCAGCAAGGTGCTGGGCTACATCGACAGCGGGGAAGCGCAGGGAGCGAAACTTCGCGTGGACGGTCGCGGCTTCAGCGTGAAGGGCCACGAGCAGGGCTACTTCGTCGGGCCGACGCTGTTCGATACCGTCACCCCGGAGATGACCATCTATAAAGAAGAAATTTTTGGCCCGGTGCTTTCTGTGGTTCGCGTAGCAGATTACAGCAGCGCGGTGGACCTGATTAATCGCCACGAATATGGTAATGGTACGGCGATTTTCACCCGTGATGGCGGCTGCGCCCGCCGCTTCTGCGAGGAGGTGCAGGCGGGCATGGTGGGCGTCAACGTGCCGATTCCGGTGCCGATGGCATTTCACAGTTTCGGTGGCTGGAAGCGTTCCATCTTCGGTGCGCTCAACGTCCATGGTAACGACGGCGTGCGTTTCTACACCCGAATGAAAACCGTCACCGCACGCTGGCCGGAAATGCAGCAGGAGACAGGCGCTGCGTTCTCCATGCCGACGCTGGGCTGACAGGAGGTTTTATGCAAACCGAACGTATGACCATGGCCCAGGCGCTGGTCCGGTTCCTTAATCAACAGTACGTCAGCATTGATGGCATTGAAACGCCCTTCGTGGAGGGCGTCGCCACCATCTTTGGTCACGGCAACGTGCTCGGTATCGGCCAGGCGCTGGAGCAGGATCCCGGTCATCTGAAAATCATGCAGGGGTGCAACGAGCAGGGGATTGCCCACATGGCGACGGGGTTCGCCAAACAGCATCGCCGTCAGCGCATTTTTGCCGTCACTTCCTCCGTCGGGCCAGGCGCTGCCAATATGATTACCGCAGCGGCAACGGCGACGGCGAACCGCATCCCGCTGCTACTACTGCCGGGAGATATCTACGCCAGCCGCCAGCCGGACCCCGTACTGCAGCAGATCGAGCAGTATCACGATCTTAGCATCAGCACTAATGACTGCTTCCGTCCGGTCTCCCGCTACTGGGACCGCATCAACCGGCCGGAACAGCTGATGAGCGCGATGCTAAGCGCGATGCGAACGCTCACTGACCCCGCCGATACCGGCGCGGTGACCATTTGCCTGCCGCAGGACGTGCAGGGAGAAGCCTGGGACTACCCGCTGAGCTTCTTCGCGCGTCGCGTGCACCACATCGAGCGCCGCCCGCCAGATCCGGAGCGCCTGGAGCAGGCGCGGGCGCTGATCGCCCGCAAGCTCCGTCCGCTGGTGGTTTGCGGCGGCGGCGTGCGCTATTCCGGCGCGCATGAAGCGTTTCGCGAATTTGTCGAGACGCTGCGGCTGCCGTTTGCCGAAACCCAGGCCGGAAAGGGGGCGCTGGTAAGTGACCACCCACTTAACCTGGGCGGCGTGGGGGTAACCGGTGGTATGGCCGCCAACCAGCTTGCGCCACAGGCTGACTTAGTGATTGGCATCGGCACGCGTCTTACCGACTTTACCACCGGCTCCAAGGCGCTCTTTTCCCACCCTGACGTTGAGTTCCTGCTGCTGAACGTGGCCGAGTTTGATGCCCTGAAGCTGGACGCCACCGCGCTGATTGCCGATGCCCAAACCGGGCTGAGAGGCTTGACCCACGCGCTCGCCGGGTATCGCAGCGCCTGGGGAGAAGCGATTGCCGGGGCGAAGTCCGCCTGGCGCGACGAGTGCTGCCGCCTGTGGGATCGCCAGTGGCGTCCTGATGACGCACCCGAAGTGGCTGGACACCTGGATGCGCAGCTGGCGGAATACGGCGAGACGCTCAACACCCGGCTGACCCAGACGCGGGTGCTGGGGCTGATCAACCAGCATATTGAGGATAACGCCATCATGGTGGGCGCGGCCGGTTCGCTGCCGGGCGATTTACAGCGTCTCTGGCAGGTCAAAACGCCGGACAGTTATCATCTGGAGTACGGCTACTCGTGCATGGGCTATGAGATCGCGGCAGCTATTGGCGCGAAGCTCGCGAAACCGCAGCTACCGGTTTATGCCATGGTGGGGGATGGTTCGTACATGATGCTCCATTCCGAGCTGCAAACCGCCGTACAGGAGGGGATCAAAGTCACCATTCTGTTATTTGATAACGCCGGCTTTGGCTGCATTAACAACCTACAGATGGGGCACGGAATGGGCAGTTTTGGCACGGAAAACCGCAGGCGCAACCCGGAAACCGGGCGGCTTGACGGGCCGCTGGTGAAGGTCGACTTTGCGCAAAATGCGGAAAGCTACGGCTGCCGTGCGTGGCGTGTGAACGATGAGCAAAGCCTGCTGGCGGCGCTTGAGGCGTCACGCGCGCACCCTGGCCCGACGCTGCTGGACATTAAAGTGCTGCCGAAGACCATGACCCATGACTATGCGTCGTGGTGGCGTACCGGTGACGCGCAGGTGGCGGCGTCGTCTGCCGTGCGCAAAGCCGCGGAGCAAACGCAGGCGCAGCTGAAAAAAGCCCGGCAGTATTAAGTTTTTTCGCCTTAACGAAATTTTCATTTCATTTTCTCCTTACCCTACCCTCTCCCCAAAGGGAGAGGGGATAGTTTGGTGCGCTCTTTTCTCCCTCGCCCCTTTGGGGAGAGGGCCGGGGTGAGGGGAGTTGCCGCACGTCCTTCCATGTTGTGAGATTGATAACAAAATTTATCTCATTCATCTCAAAAGTGTTAACTCACACTCAAAAACATAATTTTCACTATTTATAAAAATGAAATAAATGTTTTATTTATAGGGTCGTTAGTTCACAGCATTCACCAACACCGGGAGCCGTTATGTTTAACATTGCTTTACTGGGCGCTGGCCGAATTGGCCAGGTTCATGCAGCTAACATCGCCAGCCACGGCGCGACCACGCTCTGGTCCGTGGTTGACCCGAATCAGGAATTTGCAACCCGTCTCGCCGCGCAGTATCAGGCCCGCCAGCAGAGCTTGATTGATGCGATGACCGACCCTAACGTGCACGCCGTGCTGATCGCCTCCGCGACTGATACCCACGCGGACCTGATTGAAATGGCCGCCCGCCACGGCAAAGCCATCTTTTGTGAAAAGCCGGTACACCTCGACCTCGCCCGCGTGCGCGACTGCCTGAAAGTGGTCAAAGAGTACGATGTGCCGCTGTTTATCGGCTTTAACCGCCGCTTTGACCCGCAGTTCCGTCGCGTTAAAACCGACGTGCAGGCCGGGTGCATCGGCAAGCCGGAATCGCTGCTGATTATCTCCCGCGATCCATCTCCGCCGCCTGTGGAATACGTGCGCGTCTCCGGCGGCATGTTCCGCGATATGACTATCCACGATTTTGACATGGCACGCTTCATCATGGGCGAAGAGCCGGTGTCGGTGTATGCCCAGGGCAGCAACCTGGTGGATCCGGCGATTGGCGAGGCGGGGGATATCGATACCGCGTTTATCGTTCTGAAATACGCCTCCGGCGCGATGGCGACCATCGTTAACAGCCGCCGTTCATCTTACGGCTACGACCAGCGCCTGGAGTTGCACGGCTCCGAAGGGCTGCTGTGCGCGGGCAACATCCTTGAAAACCAGGTGCAACACTACGGTAAACAGGGCTGCACCAGCGCGCTGCCGGAACATTTCTTCCTGCAGCGCTACAAATCCGCTTACGCCGCGGAATGGGAACACTTTGTTGCGGTCCTGCGTGGCGAAGCGGTACCTGACTGCAGCGGCGATGATGGTGAACGTGCGCTGTACCTTGCGGATAAAGCGCTGGAGTCGCTGCGTAGCCAGCGCGAGATCGTCCTCTAAACACCACAACCCTACACAGAGAGACATAATAATGAAAAAACTGATCGTAGCCGCCCTCATCGCCATGACGTCCGGGGCCGCCCTCGCCGAAAACGAGCAAATAGTTTTCAGTACGCCAAACCTGGCCATGCCGTTTGAAGTTCACATGCAGCGCACGGCGGTGAAAGCCGCAAAAGAGATGGGCGTGAAGCTTCAGGTGCTGGACGGGCAGGGCAGTTCACCGAAACAGGTAGCTGACCTGGAAAACGCCATCACCCGCGGGGCGCAGGGCTTTATCGTCTCCCCGAACGACGTAAACGCGGTCTCCAGCGCGGTGGATGAAATTCAGGATGCGAAGCTGCCGGTGGTCACGCTCGACCGCTCCGTCGACAGCCAGAAGAAAGTGCCGCACTTCGGTGCCAACAACTATAAGGGCGGCCAGGCGATTGGCGATTTCGTCAAAACCAAATTCCCCAACGGCGCGGACATCATTCTCCTCACCGGTCAGCCGGGCTCTTCCTCCAATATCGAACGCACCAAAGGGATCCGCGACAGTCTGAAGGCGGGCGGGGATAAGTACAAGATCGTCGCCGATCAGACCGGCAACTGGATGCGTTCCGAAGGGATGCGCATTGTGGAAAGCGTTCTGCCTTCGCTGCCGAAACGCCCGCAGGTGATCCTCTCCGCCAACGACGATATGGCGCTGGGGGCTATTGAAGCGCTGCAAGGCCAGGGCGTAAAGCCGGGAGAAATTCTGGTCACCGGCTTTGATGCGGTACCGGAAGCGCTGGCTCGCGTGCGCGACGGCTGGCTGGCGGTGACGGCTGATCAGCGTCCGGGCTTTGCGGTGCAGACGGCGATGAGCCAGCTGGTGGCCAACGTGCGCGAGAAGAAAGCCATCACCGGAGCCGACTACCCGCCGACGCTGATCACCAAAGAGAACCTACAGCAGGCCGAGCGTATCGGTGAGGCCGGTAACTGATATGTCCCGAGCCGCCTCTGGCGGCTCAACATGAGGAGGAGCAGACCGATGTCGCAACCCTTACTGAAAGTGACCGACCTGGCAAAAAGCTTTTCCGGCGTCTGGGCGCTGAGCAGCGCTCAGCTGACCGTCGGTAGCGGAGAAATCCACGCCCTGCTGGGGGAAAACGGGGCGGGAAAATCTACATTGCTGAAAGCGCTCGCGGGCGCGCAGCCGCAAACCCGCGGGGATATCTGGTTTAACGACGAAACGCTGCCGGTAGATGACTCTCCAGTGGAACGCCAGAACAAGGGCATTATCACCATCTATCAGGAGTTCAACCTGCTGCCCAACATGACCGTTGCGGAAAACATGTTTCTCGGGCGCGAACCGCGCAGGCGCAACCTGATCGTTGACGAAAAAGCAGTAAACCAGGAGGCGCAGGTCATTCTGGATTACCTGCAACTGAATATTGCGCCGACCACACCGGTTGCCCGCCTGAGCGTGGCCCAGCAGCAGATGGTGGAGATCGCGAGAGCGCTGACCCTTAACGCTCGGCTGATCATCATGGATGAACCTTCCGCCGCGCTGAGCGACAGCGAAGTAGAAAGCCTGCACCGCGTGGTGCGGGAGCTTAAAAACCGTGGCGTGAGTATTATCTATGTAACTCACCGCCTGCACGAAGTTTTCCAGCTCTGCGATCGCTTCACCGTTTTCCAGGACGGCCGCTTCACCGGCACCGGCGCGGTGGTGGAGACCAACGTAGAGCAGCTGATCCGCCTGATGGTCGGGCGCGACGTAGCCTTTAACCGTCGTCCTGCCAGCGAAACGCATCATGAAGACAAACCCGTCCGCCTGGCAGTGAAGGGGCTGAGCCGCGAGAAGCCGCCGCTGGATCCGCACGGTATTGCCCTGCACGACATCAGCTTCCACGTCCACGCCGGGGAGGTGCTGGGCATCGCCGGACTGGTGGGTGCAGGACGCACCGAAGTGGCCCGCTGCCTGTTTGGCGCAGACGCGTTTACCTCTGGCAGCTTTGAGCTTGACGGCGTGCCGTACCAGCCGCGCGACCCGCTGTATGCCCTCGATCAGGGCGTGGCGCTGGTGCCGGAAGATCGCAAAAAAGAGGGGGCGGTGCTGGGGCTGTCGATTCGCGACAACCTGTCGCTCTCCTGCCTTTCGTCACTGCTGCACTGGCGCTGGTTCGTCAATACCCGCAAAGAGGACGATCTGATTGAGTCCTACCGCCAGGCGCTGCAGATCAAAATGGTCAACAGTGCGCAGGAGGTGCGCAAGCTCTCCGGCGGTAACCAGCAAAAAGTCATCCTCGCGCGATGCATGGCGCTCAACCCACGGGTGCTGATTGTCGATGAGCCAACGCGTGGCATCGACGTGGGGACCAAATCAGAAGTGCACCAGGTGCTGTTTGACATGGCGAAAAAGGGCGTGGCGGTGATTGTGATCTCCTCCGATCTGCCTGAAGTGATGGCGGTGTCCGACCGGATCATCACCCTGAGCGAAGGCCGGGTAACCGGCGAGATCCACGGCGATGATGCCAACGAAGAGCGGCTGATGACGATGATGGCCATCAACCACAACGCCCTGAACGCGGCATAACGGAGTTTCTCATGACGCAGATGATTTCTAAAACGCAGGCCCCGGTCAAACGCGCCGGACGCATCGATCCCATCGCCTTCTTCGAGCGCTTTGGGGTGCTGATTTTCATGATCCTGCTGCTGATCTTCTTCCAGTCGCAGAACAGCAACTTTTTCTCTGAACGCAATATTTTCAACATTCTGACCGAAGTCTCCATCTACGGGATCATGGCCGTGGGGATGACCTTCGTTATTCTCACCGCCGGGATCGACCTCTCCGTCGGCTCCATTCTGGCGGTGTGCGCCATGACCGCGGCGTACGTGATTAAGGGCGACAACTTTACCACCGTTGACCCGAACGCCTGGGGCGGCATGAGCTGGCTGATCGGCCTGGGGATTTGTCTGGCGATGGGCACGGCGATTGGATTTCTCCATGGCCTGGGCGTCACCCGCCTGCGCCTGCCGCCGTTTATCGTCACCCTCGGCGGGATGACCATCTGGCGCGGCCTGACGCTGGTGATTAACGATGGCGCGCCGATCGCCGGTTTCGACCCAGGCTACCGCTGGTGGGGGCGCGGGGAGTTGCTCGGCATATCCATTCCGATCTGGATCTTCGCCATCGTCGCCGTCGGCGGCTATCTGGCGCTGCATAAAACCCGCTGGGGCCGCTTCGTCTACGCCATCGGCGGCAACCCGGAGGCGGCGCGCCTGGCGGGCGTCAACGTCAAGCGCGTGCTGGTCAGCGTCTACGTGCTGATTGGCTGTCTGGCGGGGCTGGCAGGCTTCATCCTGAGCGCGCGTCTGGGCAGTGCTGAGGCGGTGGCCGGAATTTCCTTTGAGCTGCGCGTTATCGCCTCGGTGGTGATTGGCGGCACCTCGCTGATGGGCGGCTACGGGCGCATCGGCGGCACCGTTATCGGCTCCATCATCATGGGCATTCTGATTAACGGCCTGGTGCTGATGAACGTCTCGGCCTACTACCAGCAAATTATTACCGGATTAATTATCGTTCTGGCGGTGGCATTCGATACCTATGCCAAGAGCCGTCGCGGCGCACTGTGAGGATCGTGATGAAAGAGATTCGTATTGGATTGATTGGCACCGGGTATATCGGCAAGGCGCACGCCATCGCCTATGCCCAGGCCCCGACGGTGTTCAACCTGCGCGGTAGGCTGGTGCGCGAGATGGTGGCGGAAGTGACGCCGGAGCTGGCGGCAGCACGTGCGCAGGCGTTTGGCTTCAACCGCTCCACTGGCGACTGGCGGGCGCTGGTGGCCGACCCGGCCATTGATGTAGTGGATATTTGCTCACCCAACCATCTGCATAAAGAGATGGCGCTGGAGGCGATCCGCCACGGCAAGCACGTCTACTCGGAGAAGCCGCTGGCGCTTAACGCCCACGACGCGCGCGCGATGGTCGATGCCGCGAAGCGGGCCGGGGTGAAAACGCTGGTGGGGTTCAACTACATGAAGAACCCGACCGCGCAGCTGGCGAAGGATATTATCGCCCGCGGCGAGATTGGCGAGGTGATCCACTTCTACGGCACCCACAACGAAGACTACATGGCCGACCCGCTGTCGCCCATTCACTGGCACTGCTTTAAAGAGACCGCCGGGCTGGGCGCGCTGGGCGACCTTGCGGCTCACATCGTCAATATGGCCCAGTACCTGGTGGGGGATATCGAGCAGGTCTGCGGCGACCTGAAGATCGTGGTCCCGGAGCGCCCGGCGAAGGCCGGATCGTCGGAGATGATTGCCGTCGAAAACGAGGATCAGGCCCACGCGATGGTGCGCTTCGCGAGCGGGGCGCAGGGCGTCATTGAAACCTCCCGCGTCGCCTGCGGCCGCAAGATGGGGCTGTCGTACGTCATCACCGGGACGAAAGGCGCCATCAGCTTCACCCAGGAGCGCATGGCGGAGCTGAAGCTCTATCTGCATGACGATCCGGTGAACCGTCAGGGGTTCCGCACGCTGCTCGTTGGCCCGGCGCACCCGGACTACGCCGCGTTCTGCATGGGCGCGGGCCATGGTATTGGCTTTAACGATCAAAAAACGGTGGAGGTGCGCGACCTGGTGGACGGGATTGCCGCCGACGCGCCAATGTGGCCGGACTTCGAAGAGGGCTGGAAGGTGTCGCGCGTGCTGGACGCGATCGCGCTCTCACACCTGGAAGGCCGCTGGCTGAACGTGAACGATATTGTCTGATGAGGTATCAACGTGGAAAAGCAGTTTGATGTGATATGCATGGGCCGCGTGGCGGTAGACCTCTACAGCCAGCAGGTTGGTGCCCGTCTGGAGGACGCGTCGAGCTTCGCCAAATATCTCGGCGGGTCTTCCGGCAACGTGGCGTACGGCACCGCGCGCCAGGGTTTACGCTCGTCGATGCTGGCGCGCGTTGGCGATGAACATATGGGCCGCTTCCTGCGCGAAGAGCTCAACCAGGTTGGCTGCGATACCCGCCATCTGATTATTGATAAAGAACGCCTCACGGCGCTGGTGCTACTCGGCATTAAAGACCGGGACACTTTTCCTCTGATTTTTTATCGCGATAACTGCGCGGATATGGCTATTACGGCCAGCGATGTGGACGAAAGCTACATTGCCTCCGCCCGTTGTCTTGCCATCACCGGGACGCATCTTTCTCATCCGAAGACCCGCGAGGCGGTGCTGACGGCGCTGGGCTATGCCCGCCGTCACGGCGTGCGCACGGTGCTGGACATCGACTTCCGTCCGGTGCTGTGGGGGCTGACCTCCTTAGGCGACGGTGAAACGCGATTTATCGCCGCCGACAAGGTCACCCGTGAGCTACAGGAGGTGCTGCACCTCTTCGACGTCATTGTCGGCACCGAAGAGGAGTTTCACATTGCGGGTGGCAGTACGGATACGCTACAGGCGCTGGCTCAGGTGCGTGGCGTGAGTCAGGCGACGCTGGTCTGCAAGCGCGGCGCGCTGGGCTGCTCGGTCTATACAGACGCTATTCCGCCTCGTCTGGACGACGGCCTGACGGTGACCGGCGTGCGCGTGGAGGTGCTAAACGTCCTCGGCGCGGGGGACGCATTTATGTCCGGCCTGCTGCGCGGCTACCTGAACGACGAGGGCTGGGAGCAGGCGTGCCGCTATGCCAACGCCTGCGGCGCGCTGGTGGTGTCGCGCCACGGCTGCGCCCCGGCGATGCCGAGCAAAATCGAGCTGGATGACTATCTCTCCCGCGCTGCGGATGTGCCGCGCCCGGATCTCGACCCGCGTCTTAACCATCTCCACCGGGTGACCACCCGTCGCCGCGAGTGGCCGGAGCTGTGCGTGATGGCGTTCGATCACCGCAGCCAGCTTGAGGATATGGCGATGCAGTGCGGCGCGTCGCTTAAGCGCATTCCGGCGCTGAAGCAACTGATCCTGCAGGCCAGCCGCGAGGCGGCGAGCCGCGCCGGGCTGGAAGGTAAAGCTGGTCTGCTGTGCGACGGCACCTTTGGTCAGGACGCGCTGAACGCCATCACCGGGGAAGGGTGGTGGATTGGCCGCCCCATCGAGCTGCCTGGCTCCCGGCCTCTGGAGATGGAGCACGGCAACATCGGCACCCAGCTTATCAGCTGGCCGCAGGAGCACGTGGTGAAGTGCCTGGTCTTCTTCCACCCGGAAGATGCCCACGGCCTGCGCCTGGAGCAGGAGCAGAAAATCGCCGAGGTCTACCACGCCTGCTGCCAGTCCGGGCACGAGCTGCTGCTGGAAGTGATTTTGCCCGCCAGCATGCCGCGCAGCGACGAACTTTACCTGCGGGCCATTTCTCGCTTCTACAACCTGGGGATTTACCCCGACTGGTGGAAACTGCCACCGCTCTCCGCAGAGGGCTGGACGGCGTTGAGCGAGATTATCGAACGCCGGGACCCGTACTGCCGTGGGGTGGTGATCCTCGGGCTGGATGCTCCGGCAGAACAGCTCCGGGCCGACTTCAGAGCCGCGGCGGGGCAGCCGCTGGTGAAAGGTTTCGCCGTGGGACGCACGCTGTTTGGCGATGCTTCCCGCGCGTGGCTGAAACATGATATTGACGATGCGCAGCTGGTGGCGCGCATCCGGGACAACTACCTACAGCTTATCGCCTGGTGGCGCGAGCGCGGACACGCATAATGGAGACGACAATGAGTGTGCAATTAGGCATTAACCCGCTGACGTGGACGAACGACGATCTGCCTTCTCTCGGGGCGGAAACCTCGCTGGAGACCTGTCTGAGCGAAGGCAAAGCGGCAGGCTTTGCCGGTTTCGAGCTGGGGAACAAATTCCCGCGCGAAGCGCACCTGCTCGGCCCTGTTCTACAGCGCCACGACCTGCAACTGGTCTCCGGCTGGTACTCCGGCCGCCTGCTGGAGCGCAGCGTGGAGGAGGAGATCGCCGCCGTGCAGCCGCACCTGACGCTGCTGCGCGAGCTGGGGGCGAAGGTGCTGGTCTTTGCGGAGGTGAGCGGCTGCATTCATGGCGAGCAGCAGACCCCGGTGCATCTGCGCCCGCGCTTCCCGCAGGAACGCTGGAAAGAGTATGGCGAGAAGCTCACCGAATTTGCCCGCTACACCCAGCAGCAGGGCGTGCAGATTGCCTACCATCACCATATGGGCACGGTAATTGAGTCCGCTGAGGACGTGGACAACCTGATGATCCACACCGGGGAGGCGGTCGGTTTGCTGCTGGATACCGGACATCTGACCTTTGCCGGGGCCGATCCGCTGGCGGTGGCGCAGCGCTGGGCGTCGCGCATCAACCACGTTCACTGCAAAGACGTGCGCGCCGACGTGCTGGCGGAGGTCAAAAACCGCAAAACCAGCTTCCTTGATGCGGTGCTGAGCGGCGTGTTTACCGTGCCGGGCGACGGCTGTGTGAATTACTCGCCCATCATGCGGCTGCTGAAAGCGCAGAATTATCACGGCTGGCTGGTGGTGGAGGCCGAGCAGGACCCGGCAATCGCCCATCCGCTTACCTATGCCCGACTGGGGTATAACAACCTGCACCGCCTGGCGCGCAATGCCGGACTTATTTGAGGAGGTGACATGTCACGTCTGTTATCACGCTGGCAACAGCCGAACGCGGAGGGGCGCACGCAGTCCGTTACGCCAGAAAGCGCTGACTGGGGGTATGTCGGCTTTGAAGCTTATGAGTTGCAGGAGGGGCAGCAGCTGACGCTGCCTGCTGTCAGCGAAGAGCGCTGTCTGGTGCTGGTTGCCGGTCGCGCTTCCATCAGCACCCCTTCCGCCCGGTTTAACGACATCGGCGAGCGGATGAGTCCGTTCGAGCGCATTAAGCCCTGGGCGGTTTACGTGACCCCACAGGAGACTGTAGAAGTGAAAGCGCTGACTAAGCTGGAGCTGGCCGTCTGCGCTGCGCCGGGCACAGGAGCGTATCCGACGCGGCTGATTGCCCCACAGGATATCGACGGCGAAGCGCGCGGTATGGGCCACAACCAGCGCTACGTGCACAACATCCTGCCAGAAGACAAACCTGCCGACAGCCTGCTGGTGGTGGAAGTGTGGACCAGTGAGGGCTGCACCAGCTCGTATCCCAGTCATAAGCACGACACCGATAACCCGTCGCAGGAGACGTACCTGGAAGAAACCTACTACCATCGTCTTAACCCTGCGCAGGGTTTCTGCATGCAGCGCGTCTACACCGACGACAGAACGCTGGATGAGTGTATGGCGGTCTATAACCGTGACGTGGTGATGGTGCCCAGGGGGTACCATCCTGTGGCAACGATGGCCGGGTATGACAGTTATTACCTCAACGTGATGGCCGGCCCGGTGCGCAAATGGATGTTTACGTGGGAGAAGGACCACGCATGGATTAACAGGAGTTATCCTGTAGATAACAGGCGCTGAAATCGGCTTTTCTTGTCGGGTGGCGCTGAGCCTACCCGACCTGCGAAACTTTGCCATCGCGCGCTCAGGTTCAGGATCATTCATCCGCTCACTCTTACTAACCACGAGCCATCCTGGTTTGTTATCCCACGCCACGTAAGTCACTTTTTCCCGACCCGACCCGCCATCTGACAGATAATCATTTTTAGGTATCGGAGATATTTGGCGGCTATCGCCAGTCCGGAAAAGACCCGCGTCAACCCGAGGTAAATCTGCGGTGATGACCATACCCGGTCGGATGAAATCGCTCGTACAAAAGGATTGCAGGCATTATTCGAATAGTGCAAAAACACCCGGTACGTTAGCGCTCGGGCGTTTCAACGCTAAGACTGGTTTGCTGCGACTGAATTTTGTCCTGATGGTGATACCAGGCGCCAATGGAGGAATAAACAAAGCGGCCAAAGAAAAACAGGAAACTGATAAGCAGTATGATGCGGGTCATCCGGGTGTTAAATCGATGTCGTTTTCGCATACGCGTAGCCTGACTCACTTTCTTTTCCTGAGTATACCCTTTTGGGCGATACGGCTATTAAGGCACAGCCGCAAGTCAGGGTCAATTCGGCGAAATGTAAAATAGCGTCAATGCTTACATTAATTTATGTTATTAAAAACAACGCTTTTATTTATCGCATTGATAATTACAGGAAAAATATTCAAAAAAAACGTGAAAAGGGTTTATTCAGATAAATTAATTTGATTTAGGTCAACCGCATCCCGTCGTTGCTATTTAAAATCCCTCCTCCACTGTGCTTGCCAGGAATTTCCAGGCAACGTGTACGTCAGGTTGGATGCCTGTCTTCATTTACCCTCTGGAGCGCAAGGGTTGTAAACGAGCATCTATGAATATTCACCACATCCTGAAGCAAAATAAAGACCGCTGGTGGGCACTTCCTCTTATTTTACCCGTCGTGTTACTCCCGGTGCTTAGTGTGGCTAATACCTTAACGCAGTTGGGCGACGGTATCGTTGCGCTCTATTATCTCCCGCTCTCCTTTTTGCTGACGCTGATGTTATTCTTTGGCCTGGAAGCCCTCCCCGGGGTGGTGGTGTCGCTGTTTTTACGTTATTACCCCTCCGTTGGGTTATTTGAAGCCATGGCCGGCATTCTGCATTTTATCGTTCCTCTGGTGCTCAGCTGGGGCGGTTATCGCGTATTTGCGCCCCGGCGCAATATGACCGCTTACGGTGACATACGCCTGATGGGGCAGCGTATTTTCTGGCAGGTGTTTTGCCCGGCAACGCTATTTCTGCTGCTGTTTCAGTTTGCGGTCTATCTCGGCGTCTATGAGAGCCGCCAGAGCCTCGCAGGACTGAATCCCCTCAATATTCGGACCCTTATTAACTATCAGGGGCTGCTGGTGAGCGGGCTGACGGGCGTGCCGCTAAGCTACCTGCTGATCCGTCTGATACGTCATCCGCGCTATATCAAGGGACTGGTGTCCCAGCTCCGCGCGCAAATAGACAAAAAGGTGACGGCCTTTGAGTTTGTGGTGTGGTTTTTAGCCCTGGGCGGGTTGCTGGTCATGCTGCTGCTGCCCATGAATGCAAACAGTTCCATTTTCAGTACCAACTACACCTTGTCCCTGCTGATGCCCGTGATGCTCTGGGGGGCGATGCGCTTTGGCTACAAGCTGATGTCACTCATCTGGACGCCGGTCCTGCTGGTGTCGATTCACTTTTTTTATCACTACATTCCGGTGCAAGAGGGTTATGGCATTCAGCTGGCGATCACCTCATCCAGCTATCTGGTCTTTTCCTTCGTTGTGACGTACATGTCGATGCTGGCGACACGCCAGCGGGCCATCAATATTCGCTCCCGCAGTCAGGCTTTTCTCGATCCGGTGGTGCATATGCCCAACCTGCGGGCGCTGTCGCGCGAGCTGGCCAGTCATCCGTGGTCAGCGCTCTGTTTACTGCGCGTGCCCGAGCTGGAGGTGCTGGGACGCAATTACGGCGTGATGCTGCGGATCCAGTATAAACAGCAGCTGGCGCAATGGATAAACGGTACCCTTCAGCCCAATGAGCGAGTCTATCACCTCACCGGGTATGACATGGCGGTGCGTCTGGAGGCGGAGTCGCATCAACAGCGCATTGAAACGCTGGACGAGCATATCAAGCAGTTTGTTTTTATCTGGGATGGTATGCCGGTACAGCCTCAGGTCGGCGTGAGCTATTGCTATGTACGCTCACCCGTCAATCATCTCTATCTGGTGCTGGGGGAACTGGGTATCGTGGCCGATCTCTCCCTTTCTACCAACCACCCGGAAAATCTTCAGCAGCGCGGGGCTGTTCATTTGCAGCGTAGCCTGAAAGATAAGGTCGCGATGATGAGTCGTTTGCAGGCCGCGCTGGAGCAGGACGCTTTTACCCTGCTGGTTCAGCCTGTTCGCGGGCTGCGCGGTGATTGTTATCACGAGGTGCTGCTGCGAATGCGTGATGATAACGGGGCGCTGATCTTTCCCGAGCAGTTCCTGCCCATTGCACAGGAGTTTGGTTTATCGTCGCGTGTTGATTTATGGGTACTGGAGCATACGTTGAGTTTTCTGGCACAGCACCGCCAGCGTTTGCCGGGCCAGCGCTTTGCGATCAACCTCGCACCTTCTACCGCCTACCGGGCGCAGTTCCCGCTTGAAGTGAGCCGCCTGTTAGCCAAATACGCCGTTGAAGCGTGGCAGCTGATCTTTGAAGTGACCGAAAGCAGCGCCTTTGGTCATGCGGATCTGGCGGCGTCGACCCTCAGGAAATTACAAAAAATGGGCATCCGGATCGCCATTGATGATTTTGGCACGGGCTACGCCAGCTATGCGCGGTTAAAAAGCGTGGACGCAGACATTCTCAAAATCGACGGCGGCTTTATTCGCAATATTGTCAGCAACAGCCTGGATTACCAGATTGTGGCTTCCATTTGCCATCTGGCCCGGATGAAGAAAATGCTGGTGGTGGCGGAATATGTGGAAACGGAAGAGATACGTAGCGCGGTGCACGCGCTAGGTATCGATTATGTGCAGGGCTATTTGATTGGGTTGCCGGCTGAGCTTGATACGTTGCTCAACACGCAGCCTTCTCAGGAGACCGCCTGAGCCGTTACGCTGCCGCCTCAGAACTCTCTTCTTCAATCTTCAACAGCCAGCCGGTGACCGCTTCCCAGTACTGCTGCTCTTTTTCCAGATCCAGCAGCACCAGCGCGTTCTGGCTAAACCAGTCGTTCGGGAAGCTCAGCGTCCAGTGATAGTCATCCGTTTTTAGCTTCAGCGTCGGCGGCGTGGTGGTTGCCTGTCGCTGATTATTGAGCAACACGCCCAGGCGCAACAGCTGAATGAGCGGCAGGAACTGCTTTTTCTTAAATAACGTAAAGCGCGGCAGATCGTCGAGCTTGATGGCTTTGCGGTGATAGCGCACCAGCGTCGCCATCATGGTTTGCTGCTCCTGGTTGAAACCAGGCAGATCGCTGTTTTGCAGAATATAGGCTGAATGGCGATGCATTCCGCTGTGGTTAATGTTCAGCCCCACCTCGTGCAACATGGCGGCCCATTTCAACAGCGCGGCCAGCTGCGGATGCGCCAGCTTCGGATTCTGCTCCTCCCACTGCTCGTACATCTGAACCGTGGTTTCGAGCACCCGTTTCGCCTGTTCGCGGTCGATGTTGTACTGGTTGGCCAGGCTCTGCGCGGTGCGGCTGCGAATATCCTGATGACGGAAACGGCCTTCCATCTCATACAGCACGCCTTCACGCAGGGCGCCGTCAGAGAGGCGCAGCTCTTTGATCGCCAGCGCGTCAAACACGCCGCAGAGGATCGCCAGCCCCGGTACGAACACGGCTTTACGTTCGTCGGACAGACCCGGCAGACTCAGGGCGTCGAAGCTCTTATGCTTAAGCACCTCTTCGGTGAGTTTCACCAGGCGCTCAGGCGTAATAAACCCGTCTTTTTCACCCATTGCCAGCAGCACTTCATGGGCCGCTTTAATCGAACCCGATGCGCCCAGCGCCACGTTCCAGCCCTGAATACGGTATTGCCAGGCCAGATTTTCCAGTTTTTGTACGGCGGCCATGCGCGCGCGCTGGAAGTTTTCGCGGGTGATGACGCCGCCAGGGAAATACATCTGCGCGAAGCTGACGCAGCCCATACGGCGGCTTTCCACCAGACGCGGCTCGAAGTCTTCGCCAATCACCAGTTCCGTGGAACCACCGCCGATATCAATCACCAGCTTGCGGCCTTTTTCCGGCTGCGTATGCTCCACGCCCATAAAAATCAGGCGCGCTTCTTCGTTACCGGAGATGATCTCAATCGGGTAGGGGATAACCTTTTCCGCGCGCTTAAGAAACTCCGGCGCGTTCAGCGCCTGGCGTAGCGTATGCGTCCCGACGATGCAGACGCTGGAAGGCGAAAAGCCTTGCAGACGTTCTGCGAACAGCGACAGACAGTTCAGCCCGCGCTCCATGGCCTCTTCGCTCAGCATGTTACGCGCGTCGAGTCCATCGGCCAGATGCACACGCTGCTTCAGACGACCGATGATCTGCATCGCGCCATCCACCTCGCGGGCGATGACCATATGGAAACTGTTTGAGCCAAGATCGACCGCGGCGAACTCCTGCGGGCGTGGGGTATTATCGTTTATTGGCATAGGTTAATCGGATTGCTCAAGTGATTTAATGTAATCGTAAATCGCCAGCTGCGAGCGCACTTTACGGCGATTGCCGCGCGGTACATAGCGATTACTGAGTTCTTTGTCGATATAACGTGCTTTCACCGTATCGCTGAACAGGATCTCGATAATGTCCAGGATACGCTGCTTAAGGCGAGGATCCAGCAGCGGTGCCGCCACTTCAATACGGTAATCAATGTTACGCGTCATCCAGTCGGCGGACGAGAGGTATACGCGCTTATCACCGGCGTTATCGAAAATATAGACGCGATCGTGTTCAAGATAGCGATCCACAATGCTGATCACGCGGATATTGTCGCTGATGCCTTCCAGTTCCGGAATGAGCGAGCACATGCCGCGAATGAGCAGATTTACCGGAACGCCGGAACTGGAGGCCGCGTACAGGCGGTCCACCAGCCCTTTGTCCACCAGATTGTTGAGCTTCAGCGTGATGCCGGACGACAAGCCGTTCTGCGCATTAGCAATCTCTTTATCGATCATATCGTACAGCAGGCGCCGTGAGTTCTGCGGTGACACCAGCAGATAATCGAAGCTCACCGGGCGGTACGGGTTCTCAATGAAGTTGAACACCCGACGCACTTCGTTGGTGATGCGGGCATCGGCAGTCAGCAGCGAATAGTCGGTGTAGATTCTCGCGGTTTTCTCGTTAAAGTTCCCGGTACCGATATGGGCGTAGCGCACCACGTCGTCGCCCTCTTTACGGGAGATCAGGAACAGCTTGGCGTGAATTTTCAGCCCTGGCGCGGAGAAGATGACGTGTACGCCCGCTTCCGTCAGTCGGCGCGCCCAGTGGATGTTGGCCTCCTCGTCGAAGCGAGCCTGGAGCTCAACCACCACGGTCACTTTCTTGCCGTTGTGCGCCGCGTGGATCATCGCATCGATGATACGGGAATCTTTCGCCACGCGATAAATGTTGATTTTGATCGCCAGCACGTTCGGATCGAACGAGGCCTGACGCAGCAATTCCAGCACGTGTTCAAAGGTGTGATACGGATAGTAGAGCAGCACATCCCGTTCGCGGATGGCGTCGAACCCGTTGCGGAACTTATCGAACCAGATATGGCGCAGGCGCGGCAGCGGTTTGTTCACCAGATTGGCCTTGCCGACGTTCGGGAAGCCAATGAAATCTTTAAAGTTGTGGTAACGCCCACCGGGGATAATGGAGTCGTAGCGGGAGATGGTCAGCTTATCGCGCAGCATCTCCACCATCGCGTCCGGCATATCGCGTTGATAGACAAACCGCACCGGCTCCGCCGTCAGGCGCTGCTTGAGGCTGGAAGACATCAGCTCCATCATGCTGGCTTCCATCTCATGCACCAGATCGTACTCGGCGTCACGGGTCATCTTCATCGAGTAGGCGTTGAGCGCGTCGTAATCGAAGAAGCCTTTGAAGATATCGTCCAGGCAGTAGCGCAGGATGTTATCCAGCAAGATCATCGGCTTACGTCGGCGCGGGGTTTCCGGCGGCAGGTTTACAAAGCGTGGGACTTTATCAGACGGTATTTCCAGCAGCGCGTAGTTAATGGTCTCACCCCGAATGATTTCTACCGCCAGATAGGTGTAATCATCTTTCAGGAACTGCACCAGATCGGTTTCACGGTTGATCAGAATCGGGGTAATGTGCTGGCGCAGATAATGTTTGAAATAGTGGCGCAGCCAGTTTTGCTGATTCGCGGAGAGCTGGCGTTCGTTGATCAGGAAGATTTGGTTGCGTGCCATTTCCAGCAGCAGCTCGTTATAGAGGCCATCAAATTCCTGATCGGCTTTCATGACGCGAGACTGGATTTTTCCAAGCAGATGCCGCGAGTGGGAGTTTAAGCCCTGTTCTTCGCTGATGATGATTCGGCGTTTCAGTTCGGCGAAGCGAACCTTGTAGAACTCATCCAGATTGTTGGAATAGATGCCTAAAAAACGCATACGTTCAATCAGCGGGTTGCTTTTATCGGCCGCTTCCTGAAGTACACGTTCGTTGAATGCTAACCAGCTTAGCTCTTTCTCGATGTATAACTTTTCCTGACCCATTACAGCTCACACTCCAGTTCAATCACAGGACGTGGTAAATCCGTCTCGTCCTTATTATGGCGAGCATTTCCACGATATGTCCAACAGTGCCAGAAAAGTATGACAGTTATTTTTTTGTTGGGGAATTTAGAGGGTTGGGGGAGGGGGTGTCGGGTGGCGCTGCGCTTACCACGACCTACGGGACCGTAGGCCCGTGCAAGCGAAGCGCCGCCGGGCAATTCAAACAGACTACTCTTCAGCCGCATAACCCTGCGGGGGCAACTTCACGCCGTCCAGCCAGGCTGCGCCGTTGCGCATCTCCAGACGTCCATCGACAAACCAGCTTACCACCAGCGGATAAATGGCGTGTTCCTGCGTCTGCACACGTTCGGTCACGTCGTCTTCGTTGTCGCCGTCAAAGACCGGTACTTTTGCCTGCAAAATGACCGGACCGCCGTCCAGCTCGTCGGTGACGAAATGCACGGAGGTACCATGCTCCTCATCGCCGTTCTCCAGCACCTGACGATGGGTGTGCAGACCGGGGTATTTTGGCAGCAGGGAAGGGTGGATATTGAGCAGTCTTCCGGCGTAGTGTGCAACAAAAGCCGGGCTCAGTATGCGCATGTAGCCTGCCAGCACCACCACGTCAGGTGCGTAGGCGTCAATCTCCTGCACCAGCTCACGGTCAAAGGCTTCACGCCCGGCGAACTGGCTGGCTTCCAGCGCGTGCGCAGGAATGTTCGCTACCCGCGCGCGCTCAAGGCCGAATGCATCGGCCTTGTTGCTGAATACTGCCCGAATGGTGCCATTGATTTTCTTCTGTTTGCAGGCGTCTATGATTGCCTGCAAATTGCTTCCGTTGCCGGAAATGAGCACCACGATGTTTTTCATTCAATGACCACACGCTGTTCGGAATCGGAAGCTTTAATCGTACCGATTTTCCACGCGTTTTCACCTTTTTCTGTCAGCAGCTTAACCGCTTTATCCGCTTCGCTGGCGGGCAGGGCGATAACCATGCCCACGCCGCAGTTAAAGGTGCGGTACATTTCGTGAGAGCTCACGTTGCCTGCGGTTTGCAGCCAGTTGAAGACGGACGGCCACTGCCATGAGGATGCGTCGATCACCGCCTGGGTATTGTCCGGCAGCACGCGCGGAATGTTTTCCCAGAAGCCGCCGCCGGTGAGGTGAGCGATGGCGTGCACGTCAACGTTCTCAATCAGCTCCAGCACGTTTTTCACGTAGATGCGGGTCGGGGCCAGCAGGTGATCGGCCAGCGGTTTGCCGTCCAGCTCGGTGGTCAGCGGGTCGCAACCGCTCACTTCGAGGATTTTACGCACCAGAGAGTAGCCGTTGGAGTGCGGACCGCTGGAAGCCAGCGCAACCAGCACATCGCCGTCAGCCACTTTGCTGCCGTCGATAATTTCTGATTTTTCTACCACGCCGACGCAGAAGCCTGCGACGTCATAATCTTCACCGTGATACATGCCAGGCATTTCCGCGGTTTCACCGCCGACCAGCGCACAGCCGGATTGCAGGCAGCCTTCGGCGATACCGTTAATGACGCTGGCTGCGGTATCCACGTCCAGCTTGCCGGTCGCGTAGTAATCGAGGAAGAACAGCGGCTCGGCGCCCTGTACCACCAGGTCGTTGACGCACATCGCCACCAGATCGATACCAATCGTATCGTGACGCTTAAGATCCATCGCCAGGCGCAGTTTTGTACCGACACCATCCGTACCCGAGACCAGCACAGGTTCACGATATTTTTGCGGCAGCGCGCACAGTGCGCCGAATCCACCCAAGCCACCCATCACTTCCGGGCGGCGGGTTTTTTTCACCACACCTTTGATTCGGTCAACCAGCGCATTACCTGCGTCAATATCAACACCGGCATCTTTGTAGCTGAGAGAAGTTTTGTTGGTCACGGCTTAAATCCCCACGCGATTGCATAGCTAGTAAGAAAAATCGGCGCAATTCTAACAGTCCAGGCAAACGTTTGCGAGCCTATTCTCGGCGCGGGGATCTTTTTTTCTGTGCGGGCTGTCCAGGGCAACAAACTTGACTCTGTTCACGAAAATGAAACCGGTTTCGGCGATCTGCTTGCAACGGCTATCCCCTTTGCACATCATCAAACTGAAACCGGTTTCTGTAACTGTTTTTGCAGAAAATAACGCAGAATGAGGGATAGCGAATGTCAGGATTTAAAGCAGGTTTTCTGTGGGGTGGGGCCGTTGCGGCGCACCAGCTCGAAGGCGGCTGGAAAGAGGACGGCAAGGGCGTGAGCGTTGCCGATGTCATGACGGCAGGCGCCCACGGGGTACCGCGTGAAATCACCAACGGCGTGCTGGAGGGGAAAAATTACCCAAACCACGAAGCCATCGACTTCTATCACCGCTATAAAGAAGACATCAAACTCTTTGCCGAGATGGGGTTCAAATGCTTCCGCACCTCCATCGCCTGGACGCGTATCTTCCCGAAAGGCGACGAGCTGGAGCCGAACGAAGCGGGACTCAAATTCTATGACGATCTTTTTGACGAGTGCCTGAAGCACGGCATCGAGCCGGTGATCACGCTTTCCCACTTCGAGATGCCTTTCCACCTGGTGACGGAATACGGCGGCTGGCGCAACCGTAAGCTGATCGACTTCTTTGTTCGCTTCGCGAAGGTCGTTTTTGAGCGCTACCAGCATAAAGTGAAGTACTGGATGACCTTTAACGAGATCAACAACCAGGCCAACTTCCACGAAGACTTTGCGCCGTTTACCAACTCCGGGCTGAAATATGCGCCGGGAGAAGATCGCGAGCCGGTGATGTTCCAGGCGGCGCACTATGAGCTGGTGGCCAGTGCCCTGGCGGTGAAGGCGGGGCGCGAGATCAACCCGTCGCTGCAAATCGGCTGCATGATTGCCATGTGCCCCATCTATCCGCTGACCTGTGCCCCGGACGATATGATGATGGCGATGAACGCCATGCATCGTCGCTACTGGTTCACCGACGTTCACGTGCGCGGCAAGTATCCGCAGCATCTGCTCAACTACTTTGAACGTCGCGGCTTCGCGCTGGATATCACCGAAGAAGATAAAGTGGCGCTGACGCAGGGCTGCGTGGATTACATCGGGTTCAGCTACTACATGTCTTTTGCCACCAAAGCGACCGCGGACAACCCGCTGCTGGACTACGACGAGAGCAAGAGCCTGGTCTCTAACCCGTACGTGCAGAAATCGGACTGGGGCTGGCAGATCGATCCTGTCGGGCTGCGCTACTCTCTGAACTGGTTCTGGGATCACTATCAGCTGCCATTGTTTATCGTTGAGAACGGCTTTGGCGCGATCGACGTGCAGGAGAGCGACGGCACGGTGAACGACCAGTACCGCATCGACTACCTTTCCGCGCACATCCGCGAGATGAAAAAAGCGGTGGTGGAAGACGGCGTAGATCTGATGGGCTACACGCCGTGGGGCTGTATCGACCTGGTCTCTGCCGGCACCGGCGAGATGAAAAAACGCTACGGCTTTATCTTTGTCGATAAAGATAACGAAGGTAACGGCACGCTGAACCGCAGCAAGAAGAAATCGTTCGACTGGTATAAGCAGGTGATTGCCAGCAACGGCGATAACCTGTAATTGTCGGGTGGCGCTAACGCTTACCCGACCTACACTACACGTAGGCCCGCGTAAGCGCAGCGCCACCGGGCAGAACCCGCACCCAAGCCGGAGCTTCGCCTCCGGTTTTTTTGTCTCTAAATCACTTTGATTGATATACGTCAAGCAAGATGGGTATGGCGCAATCCGAAAAAAGCGGTATAATCCCGCGATTTTTTTGCGGATGCCGCCTCAGAGGAGAAAGAGAATGAAGATTGTGGAAGTGAAACACCCACTCGTTAAACACAAGTTGGGCCTGATGCGTGAGCATGACATCAGCACGAAGCGTTTTCGCGAACTGGCTTCTGAAGTGGGTAGCCTGCTGACCTACGAAGCGACCTCTGATCTGGAAACGGAAAAAGTGACCATCGAAGGCTGGAACGGTCCGGTACAGGTTGAGCAGATCAAAGGTAAAAAAATTACCGTGGTGCCAATCCTGCGTGCGGGTCTGGGCATGATGGAAGGCGTGCTGGAGCACGTCCCAAGCGCGCGTATCAGCGTGGTGGGTATCTACCGTAACGAAGAGACGCTTGAGCCGGTCCCGTACTTCCAGAAGCTGGTCTCTAACATCGACGAGCGTATGGCGCTGGTGGTTGACCCGATGCTGGCGACCGGCGGTTCGATGATCGCTACCATCGACCTGCTGAAAAAAGCGGGATGCAGCAGCATCAAAGTGCTGGTGCTGGTTGCGGCGCCGGAAGGTATCGCGGCGCTGGAAAAAGCGCACCCGGACGTTGAACTCTATACCGCGTCTGTCGACCAGGGACTGAACGAGCACGGGTACATCATCCCGGGGCTCGGCGATGCCGGCGATAAGATTTTTGGTACTAAATAATCGAATAACGATAAAGAAGCCGACTTTGATAGTCGGCTTTTTTTTGAATAAAAACCAACAATGACACTCAGAGGAAAACACTATGACGCGCCGTGCTATCGGGGTGAGTGAAAGACCGCCGCTTTTACAGACAATCCCGCTTAGTTTGCAGCACCTGTTCGCCATGTTTGGCGCAACCGTGCTGGTGCCAATCCTGTTTCACATTAACCCGGCTACCGTGCTGCTGTTTAACGGCATCGGTACGCTACTTTACCTCTTCATCTGTAAAGGCAAAATCCCGGCCTATCTCGGGTCGAGCTTCGCGTTTATCTCCCCGGTTCTGCTGTTGCTGCCGCTGGGTTATGAGGTCGCGCTGGGCGGCTTTATCATGTGCGGCGTGCTGTTCTGCCTGGTCTCCTTCATTGTGAAGAAAGCCGGTACCGGCTGGCTGGACGTGATGTTCCCGCCTGCGGCCATGGGGGCCATCGTTGCCGTCATCGGCCTGGAGCTGGCGGGCGTGGCGGCGAACATGGCTGGGCTGCTGCCTGCGGACGGTCAGTCACCGGATTCCAAAACCATCATTATTTCGCTGGTGACGCTGGGCGTGACGGTTTTCGGTTCCGTCCTGTTCCGCGGCTTTATGGCGATTATCCCGATCCTGATCGGCGTGCTGGCGGGTTACGCGCTCTCCTTCGTGATGGGCGTTGTGGATACCACCCCGATTGCCGAGGCGCACTGGTTCGCGCTGCCAACCTTCTACACCCCGCGCTTTGAATGGTTCGCCATTTTCACCATTCTGCCTGCCGCGCTGGTGGTGATTGCTGAGCACGTCGGCCACCTGGTGGTGACGGCGAACATCGTGAAGCGCGACCTGATCCGCGACCCGGGCCTGCATCGCTCCATGTTTGCCAACGGTTTCTCCACCATCATCTCTGGTTTCTTCGGCTCCACGCCAAACACGACTTACGGTGAGAATATCGGCGTAATGGCGATCACCCGCGTCTACAGCACCTGGGTTATCGGCGGCGCGGCGATCATCGCCATTCTGCTCTCCTGCGTTGGTAAACTGGCGGCGGCGATCCAGATTATCCCGGTTCCGGTGATGGGCGGCGTTTCTCTGCTGCTGTACGGGGTGATCGGTGCCTCCGGTATTCGCGTGCTGATTGAATCCAAAGTGGATTACAGCAAGGCGCAGAACCTGATCCTCACTTCCGTTATCCTGATTATCGGCGTGAGCGGCGCGAAGGTGCACATCGGCGCGGCAGAGCTGAAGGGGATGGCGCTGGCGACCATCGTCGGCGTCGGCCTGAGCCTGATTTTCAAGCTGATCTCGGTGATCCGCCCGGAAGAGGTGGTGCTGGACGCAGACGAAAGCGAAAAAGCGCCACATTGATCGTCATGCCGGGCGAAGGATCGCCCGGTTCTCTCCTTGCAGGTTCCGTGTTAAACTCCATTCCGATTTTATGTAAGATCTCTGGTTGAGGTATTTCTGAACGGACCGGCACAGCTCTCTCTGCCACTTTATCTCCCTGACGACGAAACTTTCGCGAGTTTCTGGCCGGGTGATAACCCCTCTTTACTGGCTGCACTGCAAAACGTGCTGCGCCAGGAACACAGCGGATACATCTATATCTGGTCACGCGAAGGCGCGGGACGCAGCCACCTGCTGCATGCCGCCTGTGCGGAGCTTTCGGCGCGCGGTGACGCGGTAGGCTATGTGCCGCTGGATAAACGCACCTGGTTTGTGCCTGAGGTGCTGGAGGGCATGGAACATCTCTCCCTGGTCTGCATCGATAATATCGAATGCGTGGCGGGGGACGAACCGTGGGAAATGGCGATCTTTAACCTCTACAACCGCATTCTGGAGTCGGGCAAAACCCGGCTGCTGATCACCGGCGATCGTCCGCCGCGCCAGCTCAATCTGGGACTGCCGGATCTGGCGTCTCGTCTGGACTGGGGGCAAATCTACAAGCTGCAACCGCTGTCGGATGAAGACAAACTCCAGGCGCTTCAGCTGCGCGCCAGACTGCGCGGATTTGAACTGCCGGAAGACGTAGGGCGCTTCCTGCTCAAGCGTCTGGATCGGGAGATGCGCACGCTCTTTGATACGCTCGATCAGCTCGATCGCGCCTCCATTACCGCCCAGCGCAAGCTGACCATTCCGTTTGTAAAAGATATTCTTAAGCTTTGAGTTTTTTGCCCGGTGGCGCTGCGCTTACCGGGCCTACGAAAACCCGTCATACCTTGTAGGCCGGGTAAGGCGCAGCCGCCACCCGGCTAAAGATCCCCCAACAAGTGCTCCACCAGCAGCGGAATCGGTCTTCCCGATGCCACGCTTCTGCCGTTCTCACGCCACAGCGCCGTCCCGCTAATATCCAGATGCGCCCACGGAATGGTCGGCGGGCAGAAGTGATGCAGCAGCCACGCCGCCGAGGCGCTGATCGCCGCATTGTTGGTCGGCGTGTTGCATAGATCGGCAATGGCGCTGTCGGTCTGCTTTCTCAGCCGCGCATCCAGCGGCAGGGACCACACCTCGTCGCCGCTTCGTTTGCCCGCGAACGTCAGTGCCTGACGCAACGGCTCATCCTGGGTCATCAGCCCGCTCAGCTCATACCCCAGCGCTTTCACCACCGCTCCGGTTAAGGTCGCCATATCAATGATATAGTGAGCCTGCGGATGGCGCTGACTCGCCCAGGCGATAGCGTCTGCCAGCACCAGCCGGCCCTCGGCATCGGTATTGTTGATTTCAACGGTGGTGCCGTTGCAGGCCGTCGCCACCGTGCCGGGCTGCATGGCGTCGGGGCCGATGGCGTTTTCCGCCAGCGCCAGCACGCCCATGATGCGCACGGATAATTTCAGCTCCGCAACGGTCAGCATCAGCCCGAGCACGTTAGCCGCGCCGCACATGTCATATTTCATGGTGTACATGCCCGCGCCTTCCTTCAGCCACAGGCCGCCGGTGTCAAAGGTAATGCCTTTTCCCACGTAGCAGCGCACCGGGCCATCAGACACGCCGTTATAGTGAATAGCCAGCAGGCGCGGCGGACAGGTCGCCCCTTTGCCAACGGCGTGCAGTAGCCCCAGCCCCTGCTCAACAATTTGCTTTTCATCCAACACCTCGCAGCGCAGGGCAGGGCTGGCGGCACACAGTTTTTGCGCCTCTTCCACCACAAACTGCGGCGTGCAGCGGTCGGACGGCATATCCGCCAGACGTCGCGCCGCAACCATGCCGAGCGCAATGGTCTGCTGCTGGCGGAAGGTCGTCTCCAGCTTCGCCTGCTGTTCCGGCAGGCAGAGGGCAGTGATGCAGGTAAGACGCAGCGCTTCGTCCGTCTTCTTCAGCTTCAGGTCACTGAGCCTGTGCGCCTGATTAAAGAGAAAACGCAGTACCTGCGCCAGCACCACATCGTCAATATCCGTCACGTCCAGCACGAGTTCGGCGCTGGCGGGGGCGGCAAGCAGCGGTCGCAGGGCGGTGAGCAACCCCTCGGTCAGGGCGTCATGCCAGAGCGCATCCGGCAACAGGGTGATGCGGGCAAACGGCGCGCAGCCAAAGCGCGCGTCCGCGACGGTGCTCTGCTGGCGCATTTCAGCGACAAGAGCGCTTTCCGGTATCAGGGAACTGTCAGCGCGCGCAATCAAATGGCTTTGCGGCTTCGCGTCTGAAAGCGCGTTGATAAACTGGTATGTGATCATCATGACTCCTCAATCGGTGCGCGGATCCGCGCGGCATAGGCCTGCATCCACTCCTCATCTACCGCGTGATAGTGCGTTTTCTCCCGCAGGCGTTCAGTACGGAAAACGGTGAGGGGCTGGCGAGCCGTCGCCACCACAAACGAGAAGGTTTTGATGTTGGTCGCGGCGCCAAATTCTCCTTTGTTGTTCATGCACACCACGGAGAGATCGCCCGCGCGGCCAAAGCGCGACATCAGCTTGTCTTCCAGTTCGAACACCACCGAATCCGCCGCCTGCTGCGGCGTCATCCCTTGCGCCATCCGGCGAACGATTTCGTAGCTGGTACAGCCCTTCATCAGATCTTCACCGACGCCCGTGGCGGTGGCCGCGCCGGTTTCGCTGTCGCAGTAAAAGCCGGAGCCGATGATGGGTGAGTCACCGAGGCGGCCGCGTTTTTTCATAAACAGGCCGCTGGTGGAAGTGGCGACGCTCATCGAGCCCTGTTTATCGAGGCCGATGATGCCGACGGTGTCATGTCCGTCGTAGGGGCTTAACCCCTTGTCCAGCGTTTCGCGGCAGCGCTTACGGTAGTGTTGCATGGCGCGATCCGTGAGCATGGTTTTGTCGGCAAAGCCCTGGCTCAGCGCCCATTCGCGCGCGCCCTGGCCGACCAGCAGGCTGTTATAGCGCTGGCGGCTGAGCGCGTGCGCCACGCGTACCGGGTTGGCGATATCCACCAGATTGCCCACGGCGCCGAACGCCAGCGTGTCGCCGTCCATATAGGCCGCGTCCAGCTCTACCTCGCCGTTCTCGGTCGGCAGCCCGCCGTAGCCGACGGATTTATAAAACGGAAAGTCCTCGACGGCGGCGACGGCATCCACCACCGCCGGAGCGACAGGTTTGCCCGCAGCCAGCGCAGACGCAGATTCCGTGACGCCTTCAAGCGCCATTCGCCAGGTTGCGATAATTCCCCACATGCTTTACTCCTGTTTTGCAAGGGTGGTGTCGGTTTGCGTAGCGGTAGTCAGCTCCGCGGCGCGGTACTGTTTATCCACGATACGCATGAAAGGCAGGTACAGCATGGCGCCAATCAGCAGGTTGATCAGCTGCATCACGCTGCCGCTCAGGTGCCCGGTGACGATAAAGCCGCTGATAACCGGCGGCAGCGTCCAGGGGATAAACACCCCGGTGGTGACGGCGACCGCACCAATTTTCATCGCCGCATACTGCACGGTGACCAGCACCAGCGGCACCAGATTGAACGGGATGAGCATGATCGGGTTCATGATCACCGGCAGGCCAAACAGGATCGGTTCGTTGATGTTAAACACCGACGCGCCCGCACCGAGGCGCGCTACTTCGCGCATGTTTTTGCTGCGGGCGAAAATCAGCATCGCAATCACCAGCGACAGCGTGGCGCCCGCGCCACCCATCCAGATCATGTCAAAAAACTGTTCGGTGATGATGTGCGGCGGCGTCGTTCCCGCCTGGATCGCGGCGATGTTGTCGGTCTGGTTCTCCATCCACAGCGGGCGAATAATCCCGTTGATCATCGAACCGGAGTTAATGCCCACTGACCACAGAATGGTGATGCTGAATACGGTCATCAGCGCCCCGAAATAAGAGGTGCCGTAGTGGCGCACCGGGGTGGCAACCACTTCATAAATAAACTGGTGGATGGTGTGATAGTGGGTGTTTTCAAAGATGATGCGGATAAGCAGCACCAGAATCATCACCAGCAGGGCCGGGATCAGGGCCGCGAATGACTCCTGCACCGCCGGAGGCACGCCGTCCGGCATTTTGATGACCAGCTTTTTGCGCTTCAGCCAGCAGAACAGTTCCGTCCACAGCAGGGAACCGATCATCGCCACGAACAGCCCTTTGCTGCCAATCCACTCCACCGGCATCACGGTAATGCCGCCGTTTTCCGCCACTTTGATAAAAGGCGTCAGGATCAGAAACGCGACCAGCGCCAGGATGCCGCAGGAGATGCGGTCCTCGCCATAATGCTCAGCCAGGCGGTAGGCCACCAGGAAGCTGATAAACAGCGACATGGTTGAGAACACCGCGTTAAACGGGATCTCTATAATTGCACTCCAGCTCTCACCAAAGGCCTGAGACATAAACTGCTGATAGGCCTGATTCGGGAAGGAGGAGATCACCAGCAGAATGGAGCCGACGATAATAAACGGCATGAATGACACGTAGGCGCCGCGAATGGCCCCAAGATGACGCTGCTGGGCCGTTTTTGCCGCCAGCGGCATCAGTTTTGCTTCAAGAAATCCCAGAACATTGTTCATTGTGAACTCCGTACAAGATTGAGAGGTGTTGTTTATGTTATGTCTGTGGATTATCAGTGAAGCGTGGCGAGCGAAAGGTGAAATCGGTCACAAAGCATTCGCCGCTCTGATATAAATCTCATAAGATTAGTTCCGGAGAGACGCGATGGAAATCAAACTGCATGCCAACGCCACCACCACACCGCGTATCCGTCGTTATCTTCAGCAGTCAGATAAAAGCGACAGGGAACTTGCCGTTGAGCTGGGGATCTCGGTCACCACCGTCAGGCGCTGGCGCAACCGCGACCAGGTTTCGGATAACCACACAACGCCAAAAGTGATACACAAAGCGCTGAGACAAGAGCAGGCGGCACTGATAAATGCCCTGCGGGATATCACAGGGGCACCGCTGGATGAACTGCTGCTGCTGGTGAATGACGGACTCGGGATCGCCGTTTCCCGCGCGACCCTGAACCGCTACCTCAAACCAGCCTCGCTAAAACAAAAGGGGGCGTCGTTGCAGGGCAAAAAGGCGCTGAAGGCCGGGATCATGCCGCAGAAGCTACTCCTGCATCATCAGCCGCTGTCGCTACATATGGACGACGATGGCGAGCAACACCTGCTCTGGGCGCGTGAACCCGTCAGCGGCTGGTGTTACGCCCGGCTTTATGCTGGCGTATCGCCGCAGTTGCTGACCCGCTGGACGAACGAGGTGCTGGCTGCCTGTCCGGCTGATATTCAATCTGTTGAGACTTTTGGGCTGGAAGTGAACTTGCCAGAGCATAACGTCACCGTAAAAGTGCATTCACAGTATTATCTCGCCCTTCAGGTCACCGTGCCGTTACGCGAAATCATTCCGCGGGTGAACAGTGAACCGATGGGAGAGCTGTTGATCCAACTGTGTGAGTTTTACAACCGGGGAAAAGCGCAGAAAAAGCTGGGAGAGCGTACGCCGCAGGCGTTTCTGGAAGCGCTGCGGCGTAACGATTAGACGATCTCGAGCACGTCTTCCGGCGGACGGCCGATACGCGCCTTGCCATTTGCCACCACAATCGGGCGCTCAATCAGCTTTGGATTGTCGACCATCGCCTGAATCAGCCGATCTTCAGTGAGACTGGTATCGTTCAGATTGAGCGACTTATACAGATCTTCTTTCTGACGCATCAGGTCGCGTGCGCTGCCCATGTTCAGCATCTTCAGCAGCTGGCGGATAGTCTGCGCGTCCGGCGGCGTCTCCAGGTACAGCACCACTTCCGGTTCGATGCCGTTAGACTTCAGCAGGCTGAGGGTGTCTCGGCTCTTGGAGCAGCGAGGGTTATGGTAAATTTTTACCGCGTCTGTCATGACTTCTCCTTTATTACATCTTCTCGTACGGCTTAAAGCGTTGTTGCAGGCCGCGCAGCTGGTCGATTCGCGCATCGTAGCGGGCCTGTTGCAGGCTGCCAAGCTTCACCTGCGAGCTGGCGCTGCTCAGCAGGGAAATGGCCTGATCGAGACGACCCGCCAGCGCCAGACCTTCCGCACGCGCGGCCAGCTCCTGATCGCGGTTACCCAGTTGCCCCTGGGCCTGGGCGAGCAGCTCCCAGCCGTTCTGGTCATCTTTATTGTTAAAGGTGTAGCGGTTCAGAATGGTCACCGCCTCGCCGGGCTGGCCGCCCTGTAGGTAGGCGTTCGCCAGGTTAAGCTGCAATACTGGATTATTACGAAGATCTTTCGCCCCTTTCAGGCGATTAATCGCATCGGTCGCTTTTTTCTGCCCCAGATCGATATCGGTGGCGAGGTCGAGATACCACGGATTGTCAGGCGCCGCCGCCAGCAGCGGCTGTAGCGCTTTTCGCGCTTCATCGTATTTGCTGGCCTCCATCGCCTGGAGCGCCTGACCATACTGCGCCGCGTTTTTCTCGCGCACGTTGCCTTTCGCCAGCGCGTCCAGCAGATCGCTGGTGAGCTGATTACGTCCGGAGTTGTACATGCCAAGCGTTCTCACTTTGGCCATGTAGAAATCCTGCGAAGACTGCACCACGACCGGACGCATCTGGTTGGCTCGGTTACGCGCATCCGAGAGGCGGCTTTCCGGCAGCGGGTGGGTCAACAGAATTTCAGGCGGGCGCGACGAGTAGCGTGCCTGGTCGAGCAGTTTTTCCAGGAAGCTCGGCATGGCCTGCGGGTCAAAGCCGGAACGCTGTAAAACCTGAATGCCGATGCGGTCTGCTTCCTGCTCATTCTGCTGGGTAAAGCTGATCATCCCCTGACGCGTCCCCGCCAGCGTCCCGGTAAGCGCCGCCATCCCGGCCTGCGGGCTGGCCATCGCCAGCAGAATAGAGCCCAGCGCGCCCACCCAGGTTAGCGGGGCGTTACGCTTCTGATCTTCCATCGCACGCGCCAGATGGCGCTGGGTGACGTGCGAAATTTCGTGCGCCATGACGGACGCCAGCTGGCTTTCGTTATCGGAATAACGGAACAACGCCGAATGCAGTACCACGTTCCCGCCAAAGAAAGCGAAGGCGTTGATTTCGTCGTTATTGATTAAATAGAAGTGGAAGGGCGTTTTTACCGAGTCGGCGTGCGCCACCAGACGCATCCCCAGGCCGTTAATGTATTGCACCAGCAAAGGGTCGTTAATCAGCGGAGCACTGCCGCGCAGCTGGCGTACGTAATAATCACCCATCTGCATCTCCTGCCCGATGGAGAGCGTGCTTCCTGCCGTGGTGCCCATGTCCGGCAATGAATCGGACGAGTCAGCGAAAGCGGGCAACACCTGACCCACCGTCACGGCGGCAATCAGTGTCGCAACCAGTGTTTTTCTCAACTGCCTGAACATAACCACTGTCCTGTATGTTGGATGTGCTAATTTGACCGATGAACCCGCATAACGTTCATCTCCGCTGCTCTGCGAGTGTAGCCGTGTTAAGAGATGAAGAAAATCCCATTCATCAGGGTTTTGCGAAACCTGACAGTGAAACAAAAAGGAAAGTCTTTTTTGTGACAGTTAGATACAATTCACCGTCTCACTCCCGCCATTCGATTCAGGGAAGGGTTGTATGCTCGAAATGTTAATGCAGTGGTATCGGCGTCGGTTTAGCGACCCGGAAGCCATTGCTTTGCTGGTCATTCTGGTTGCCGGATTCGGTATCCTGTTCTTCTTTAGTGGCCTGCTGGCGCCGCTACTGGTAGCGATTGTGCTGGCGTATCTGCTGGAGTGGCCCACCGCGCGTCTGGAACATATCGGCTGTTCCCGGCGCTGGGCGACCAGCATTGTTCTGGTGCTGTTTGTCGGCATTCTGCTGCTGATGTCCTTCGTGGTGATGCCCATCGCCTGGCAACAGGGGATCTACCTGATCCGCGATATGCCCGGCATGCTGAATAAACTGTCTGATTTTGCCGCCACGCTGCCGCGCCGCTATCCTGCGCTGATGGACGCCGGGATCATCGATGCGATGGCCGAAAACATGCGCGCCCGCATCATGACCATGGGTGACTCGGTGGTGAAATACTCTCTGGCCTCGCTGGTAGGCCTGCTGACGCTGGCGGTTTACCTTGTTCTCGTGCCGCTAATGGTGTTCTTCCTGGTCAAAGATAAAGAGCAGATGCTGAACGCGGTACGCCGCGTGCTGCCGCGCAATCGCGGTCTCGCCGGTCAGGTCTGGCAGGAGATGAACCAGCAGATCACCAACTACATTCGCGGCAAAGTGCTGGAGATGATTGTGGTGGGCGTGGCGACCTGGATTGGCTTCATGATCTTCGGACTGAACTACTCGCTGCTGCTGGCGGTGCTGGTCGGATTCTCGGTTCTGATCCCGTATATCGGCGCGTTTGTGGTGACCATTCCGGTAGTCGGTGTGGCGCTGTTCCAGTTTGGTCTGGGTACGGAGTTCTGGAGCTGTTTCGCCGTATACCTGATTATTCAGGGACTGGACGGGAACCTGCTGGTACCGGTGCTGTTCTCAGAAGCAGTTAACCTGCATCCGCTGGTGATTATCCTGTCAGTGGTGATTTTCGGCGGGCTGTGGGGATTCTGGGGGGTATTCTTCGCCATTCCGCTGGCGACGCTGATTAAAGCCGTGGTCCACGCGTGGCCGGATGTGCCAGCGGTGGAAGAGAAGTAGATTTAGTGCGGGCTGATGCCCTCACCCCACCCTCTCCTGCGGGGAGAGGGGGCAAACACTAAAAACGGTAGCGCATGCTACCGTTTTGCATTTACCTTGTAGGCCGGGTAAGCGCAGCGCCACCCGGCACTAAAATGATCACGCGTTCTCTTTCAGCCACTTCAACACCACGTCGTGGTGGTTGCTGGTTTTGAAATCATCAAACACGTGCTCAACTTTACCGTCAGCGTCAATCAGGAAACTGATGCGGTGAATACCGTCGTACGTTTTGCCCATAAAGGACTTCTCACCCCAGACGCCAAACTGCTCGCAAACCTGGTGGTCTTCATCGGAAAGCAGCGTGAAGTTCAGCAGCTCTTTTTCCGCAAAGCGTGACAGCTTCTCTGGCTTATCGGTGCTGATGCCCAGCACTTCCACACCGACCTTCTTCAACTCATCCATGTTGTCGCGTAGACCGCAGGCCTGTACGGTACAGCCCGGGGTCATGGCTTTCGGGTAGAAATAGACCAGAACACGCTGTCCCTGGAAGTCGGTCAAATTTACTTGCTCGCCGTCTTGATCCGGTAAGCTAAATTTCGGTGCGATATCACCGGCTTTCAGTGGGTTCATTACTCAACTCCATCCTGTTCGTGCTGCGAATAATCGACGACGCTTATACTGCCTTGCGCATGTAATTCTGTACAGAGGGCTTTGAACGCTTGCTCGATATTTGACGCATCCTGCGAGGCAGGGCTGTGTGCGGTAATTTGAATAAACAGCGTCGGGATTGCGTTTTCATCGCCCGGCTGCGTGCGGGAAACCAGTTCGGCAATGTTCATCTGATGGCTGTCAAACAGCGCCGTGAAACGTTCAATCAGATGAGGTGAATCAGGCACTTCAACCTGTACCCAGACCGTGGCAGGCAGAGCCGGACGCGGGCGCGCGGTGGTGCGCTTCATCACAATCAGTAAATCCAGCTCTGCGCCTTTCAGCGGCAGGGTAGATTCAATGAGGGTAATGGCATTCCATGTTCCGGAAAGCAGCATGATGAACGTGAACTCTTCGCCAAGCATAGCCAGCCGGCTATCTTCGATGTTGCAGCCGCAGCTGCTCACGTGGCGAGTGATGGTATTCACGATACCCGGCCTGTCAGCACCCAGCGCAGTGATAACCAGGTAATGTTGTGATGAGGTTGTCAAACCTGTTCTTCCTTTGCGTGGTTAAGTCTTCCTAAGGAAAGCATAAAAAAAACATGCATACAACCGCCTGAGAGCCTCAGGTCGCTTGCTTTTATTACAGTTCCAAACGTAACATTGAGGCTCTTGTTCGCACAGAGGATGGCTCATGTTCACGGGAAGTATTGTCGCGCTTGTTACACCGATGGATGAAAAAGGTAATGTCTGCCGGTCAAGCATGAAGAAGCTCATTGATTACCATGTCGCCAATGGAACCTCGGCGATCGTTTCGGTAGGGACTACCGGTGAATCCGCTACGCTGAGCCACGAAGAGCACGGCGACGTTGTGATGCTGACCCTGGAACTGGCGGACGGGCGTATTCCGGTCATCGCGGGGACGGGCGCAAACGCAACGGCAGAAGCGATTAGCCTGACTCAGCGTTTTAACGACAGCGGCATTGTCGGCTGCCTGACGGTGACCCCTTATTACAACCGTCCTACTCAGGAAGGTTTGTTCCAGCATTTCAAAGCCATCGCTGAACATACTGACTTGCCACAAATTCTGTATAATGTGCCGTCCCGTACCGGTTGCGATATGCTGCCGGAAACCGTTGGCCGTCTCTCGAAAGTAAAAAATATTATCGGGATTAAAGAGGCGACAGGGAACTTAAGCCGCGTTCATCAGATCAAAGAGCTGGTTTCAGACGACTTTATCCTGTTGAGCGGTGATGATGCGACCGCGCTGGACTTTATGCAGCTCGGTGGTAATGGCGTGATTTCCGTTACGGCGAACGTGGCGGCGCGTGATATGGCTGACATGTGCAAACTGGCCGCAGCCGGTCACTTTGATGAAGCTCGCGTGATTAATCAGCGTCTGATGCCGTTGCACAATAAATTATTTGTCGAACCCAATCCGATCCCAGTGAAATGGGCATGTAAGGAGTTGGGGCTTGTAGCAACCGACACGCTGCGTCTGCCAATGACACCGATTACCGACCACGGTCGTGAAATTGTCGCTGGCGCGCTGAAGCATGCCGGTTTGCTGTAAAGTTTAGGGAGATTTGATGGCTTATTCAGTACAGAAGTCGCGCCTGGCGAAGGTTGCGGGTGTTTCGCTTGTTATGCTCCTCGCTGCCTGTAGTTCAGACTCGCGCTACAAGCGCCAGGTGAGCGGTGATGAATCCTATCTGGATGCGCCGCCGCTTGCTGAACTTCACGCGCCTGCCGGCATGATCCTGCCGATCCAGAACGGTGATTATAATATTCCGGTTACCAACGGCAGTGGCCTGGTGGGTAAAGCGCTTGATATTCGTCCGCCGGCTCAGCCTCTGGCGCTGGTGAGTGGCGCGCGCACGCAGTTTACCGGTGATACGGCCTCTCTGCTGGTGGAAAGCGCACGCGGTACCACGCTGTGGCCGCAGGTTGTGAGCATTATTCAGTCGAAAAACTATACGATTGATAAACGCGACGACGCCAGCCAGACCTTAACCACCGACTGGATTGAGTGGAACCGTCTCGATGAAGACCAGCAGTATCGTGGTCGTTATCAAGTCTCCGTTAAGCCGCAGGGTTATCAGCAGGCGGTTACCGTCAAGCTGTTGAATCTTGAGCAGGCAGGTAAACCGGTTGCCGATCCGGCCGCCATGCAGCGCTACAGCACTGAAATGCTGAACGTGATTGCCGCAGGTCTGGATAAAAACGCTACCGATGCCGCAAACGCCGCGCAGAACCGTAACGGTTCAACGTTTGATGTGCAGAGCGGTGCAGACGATACCGGCCTGCCAATGCTGGTGGTGCGTGCGCCGTTTAACCAGACCTGGCAGCGCCTGCCAGCAACGCTTGAAAAAGTGGGCATGAAGGTGACCGACAGCACCCGTTCAACGGGCAGCATCACAGCGACCTATAAGCCGCTGTCTGATAGCGCCTGGCAGGAGCTGGGGGCAAGCGATCCACAGCTGCCTTCCGGTGACTACAAAATCCAGGTTGGCGACCTCGATAACCGCAGCAGCCTGCAATTTATCGATCCGAAAGGACACACGCTGACCCAGGCGCAGAACGATGCGCTGGTCGCTGCCTTCCAGGCCGCATTCAGCAAATAATAGTGAGGGCTGGTTAATCCAGCCCTTTTTATTTTCGTGCTACGCAAACGTGTGCGTGGCATAATATGGCCAGTTTTGAATACAAATCATCACACCAGGAGTAATGAAGATGCAGAAGCAAGCTGAGTTGTATCGTGGCAAAGCGAAAACCGTATACAGCACGGAAAACCCGGATCTGTTGGTGCTCGAATTCCGCAATGATACGTCAGCAGGAGACGGCGCACGCATTGAGCAGTTCGATCGTAAGGGCATGGTGAACAACAAGTTCAACCACTTCATTATGACCAAACTGGCCGAAGCCGGTATCCCGACTCAGATGGAAGCGTTGCTGTCCGATACGGAATGTCTGGTAAAAAAACTGGATATGGTGCCGGTTGAGTGCGTGATCCGTAACCGTGCCGCAGGCTCCCTGGTGAAGCGTCTGGGCATTGAAGAGGGTATCGAACTGAATCCACCGCTGTTCGATCTGTTCCTGAAAAACGACGCCATGCATGACCCGATGGTCAACGAATCCTACTGCGAAACCTTCGGCTGGGTAAGCAAAGAGAACCTGGCGCGCATGCAGGAACTGACCTACAAAGCCAATGACGTGCTGAAAAAGCTGTTTGATGACGCGGGCCTGATCCTGGTCGACTTCAAGCTGGAGTTCGGTCTGTACAAGGGCGAAGTGGTGCTGGGCGACGAATTCTCGCCGGACGGCAGCCGCCTGTGGGACAAAGAGACGCTGGATAAAATGGACAAAGACCGTTTCCGCCAGAGTCTGGGTGGCGTGGTCGAAGCGTACGAAGCGGTTGCTCACCGTTTAGGCGTTAAGCTCGACTAAACTGCGCATTTGCCAAAGGATGTTGGCATCCTTTGGCGTCTTATCCTTGTTTACTATGGTAATCCTTTCATTAACCGCCTACGATCATAGCTATTATAAATGGAATAGTTCGAGGTGTTTATGCGCTGGCAAGGGCGTCGTGAAAGTGACAACGTAGAAGACAGACGCAGCAGTGGTGGCGGTGGTCCGTCTATGGGCGGGCCAGGTTTCCGGTTACCCAGCGGCAAGGGCGGCATTATTCTGCTGGTCGTCGTGCTGGTGGCGGGCTACTACGGCGTCGACCTGACCGGTTTGATGACCGGTGAAACCGGGCAACAGCAGCAGTATTCTCAGCGCTCCATCAGCCCGAATGAAGATGAAGCGGCAAAATTTACTTCCGTTATTCTCGCGACGACCGAAGATACCTGGGGTCAGCAGTTCGAGAAAATGGGGCGGACTTATCAGCCGCCAAAACTGGTGATGTACCGGGGCGCAACCCGCACCGGCTGCGGCACCGGGCAGTCCGTTATGGGGCCGTTCTACTGCCCGGCGGACAGCACCGTCTATATCGATCTCTCCTTCTATGACGACATGAAAAGCAAGCTGGGCGCCGACGGCGATTTTGCCCAGGGCTACGTGATCGCGCATGAAGTTGGCCACCACGTGCAGAAGCTCCTCGGCATTGAGCCTAAAGTGCGTCAGATGCAGCAGAATGCTTCTCAGGCGGAGGTGAATCGTCTGTCCGTACGCATGGAGCTTCAGGCCGACTGCTTCGCTGGCGTCTGGGGACACAGCATGCAGCAGCAGGGCGTGCTGGAAACAGGCGATCTGGAAGAGGCCCTGAATGCCGCACAGGCGATTGGTGACGATCGCTTGCAGCAGCAGAGCCAGGGGCGCGTTGTGCCGGACAGCTTTACCCATGGCACCTCAGAGCAGCGCTACAGCTGGTTTAAGCGTGGCTTCGACAGCGGCAACCCGTCGCAGTGTAATACCTTCGGCAAAGCTATGTGATGTTGGGGTTTGAACAGCTGGTCAACCAGCTTCAGCATACCGGGCACCGCCGGCTGGTGGTGCTCAGCGGCGATGAAGCGTGGACGTTGAGCCAGGCGACCATTCTGCGCGATACGTTACCAGGAGATTGGCTGTGGCTGGAGGAAAACCCCTCTAAGGCCATCAGCGGCCTGCTGGGACGTGAATACCTTCATGCCGTTTTTGACGCGCGTCGCGGGTTTGACGTCTCGGCCTTCGCCGCCCTCAGCGGGACCCTGCGCGCCGGAAGCCTTCTGATGCTGCTGGTGCCGCCGTTCTCCGTCTGGGCTAACAGGCCCGACGCGGATTCTCTACGCTGGAGCGACAGCGCCGAGCCGATCGCCACCCCGCACTTTGTTCACCACTTTTGCCGGACGCTTGCCGCCGATTCAGATGCCATCGTCTGGCATCAACATCGTCCTCTGTGCCTTCCCGTTACGCCAGATTTACCCGCCTGGCAGCCTGCCAGCGGTGAACCGCAGCGCGAGCAAGCTGAGATCCTCGACGCTCTTCTGACCATGCCTGCGGGCGTGGCCGCCGTGACGGCACCGCGCGGACGCGGAAAGTCCGCCCTGGCGGGCATGTTGCTGAACGGCATTCAGGGGAGTGCAGTAGTGACGGCACCGGCAAAAGGGGCGACGGATGTCATCGCGCGTTTCGCCGGGGAACATTTTCACTTTATGGCCCCGGATGCGCTGCTGGCCTCCACAACAGAAGCTGACTGGCTGATTGTCGATGAGGCGGCCGCCATCCCCGGCCCGCTGCTGGAGAAGCTGGCGTCGCGCTTTCCCCGCGTGTTGCTGACCACCACGGTGCAGGGTTATGAAGGCACGGGCAGGGGATTCCTGCTGAAGTTCTGCGCCCGGTTCAGCGGGCTGCGGCGTTATACCTTATCCACGCCTGTTCGCTGGGCTGCCGGATGTCCCCTTGAGCGGATAGTGGCGAACGCGCTGCTGTTCGACGATGCGCTTATCGATCGCAAACCGGAAGGCGAGGTACGTTTAACGTCGCTGGAGCCCGGGATGTGGGAGAGCGATCCGACGCGCGGGGCAGGCGTGTATGAACTGCTTTGCGCCGCGCACTACCGGACGTCACCCCTCGATTTACGCCGGATGATGGACGCCCCCGGCCAGCACTTTGCTGTTGCTCAGGCGGGCGCGGAGATCGCGGGCGCGCTCTGGCTGGTGGAGGAGGGGGGATTACCCCCTGAACTTAGCCGCGCAGTCTGGGCGGGCTTTCGTCGGCCGCGTGGAAATCTGGTGGCGCAGTCGCTGGCAGCGCACGGCGGCTCGCCGCTCGCGGCGACGCTGAAAGGCCGACGCGTCAGCCGCATTGCGGTTCATCCCTATCGCCAGCGGGAAGGCATCGGCCAGCGGCTGATCCGCAGTGCCAGCGGAGAAGATTATCTCTCGGTCAGCTTTGGCTATACCGACGAGCTGTGGCGTTTCTGGCGGCAGTGCGGGTTTGTGCTGGTGCGAATGGGCAGCCATCGGGAAGCCAGCAGCGGGTGCTATACGGCGATGGCGTTGCTGCCGCTGAGCGAGGCGGGGCATCAGCTCTGCGAACAGGCGCATCAGCGGTTATGTCGTGATATGCGCGTCCTGTCGGCCTGGAATGGCGAAAAGATCCCGGTGACGGATGCATGGGAAGCTACCCTTAATAGTGACGACTGGCTGGAGCTGGCGGGGTTTGCCTTTGCTCACCGGGCGTTTTCAACTTCGGTTGCGGCGCTGACGCGGTTGTTGTTAGCCGTGGACATGCCACTTCCGGCGCTGCGGGGGAAAATGGAAGGGAATACGCACGATTTCGGGCGCAAAGCGTTGCTGGCGAAGCTACGCGAGGAAACCGCTCACGCGCTTGAAAGGCTTGATTACTCCCGTAGCCAGCAGCTGAAAGCCGACATTTTGCAATGGCAATTTTTTCAATGAGTTCTTCAGTAAAGTGGCATGGTCATTACCCCGCAGAGGCGTAAAATCCTGCTTATCAATTAAGGAGATCGCCATGAAACATGACCATTTTGTTGTGCAAAGCCCGGATACACCTGCTAAACAGCTCCTGCTTCTGTTTCATGGCGTGGGCGACAATGCCGTCAATATGGGACAGATTGGCAGCTGGTTTGCACCCGTTTTCCCACACGCGCTGATCGTCAGCATCGGCGGCGTGGAGCCGTGCGGTCCGGACGGGCGGCAGTGGTTTTCCGTCGAGGGCGTGACGGAGGAGAATCGTCAGGCGCGTATTGATGCCGCTATGCCAGCCTTTATCGATACCGTGCGTTACTGGCAGCAGCAGAGCGGCGTAGGCGCCGACGCAACGGCGCTGATTGGCTTCTCTCAGGGCTCAATCATGTCGCTGGAAAGCGTAAAAGCGCAGCCCGGACTGGTGTCCCGCGTGATTGCCTTTAACGGGCGTTTTGCGACGTTACCGCAAAGCGCGACCACGCAGACCACGATCCATCTCATTCATGGGGGGGAAGACCGGGTAATTGAGCTTTCGCATGCGGTGGCTGCCCAGGAGACGCTGATGCGCGAGGGCGGAGATGTGACGCTGGATATCGTAGACGATCTGGGGCATGCCATTGACGATCGCAGCATGCAGTTCGCGCTCGATCATCTGCGTTATACCGTACCGAAGCACTACTTTGATGAAGCGCTCAGCGGCGGTAAGCCGAATGACGATGATATCGTCGAGTTTATGTGAGGTGTCCCCCTCTCTTTAGGGAGAGGGGAAACAGAGCGATTACTTCTTCTGGTCCTTCTTCGGCCAGTCGTCTTCATCGTCCCACTTGTCGTTAAAATCACGGTGCGGCGGAAGATCCGGTTTGTTGGCAAGGAACTTTTTGTGGTCAACGCGCTTGAGATCTTTAATCACGTTAAGCAGCACGCCTACCAGAAATACCAACACCAGAATCCACCAGTACTTTGAAAGCCAGTCCATTCGCTAATCCTCTTTAAGCACCCGTCAGGCGACGAGCTGCTCCATAATACGTTGATACATGCGGGCCAGCAGTTGTAAATCGGCAGCGTTCACGCATTCATTGATTTTGTGAATCGTCGCGTTAACCGGACCCAGTTCGACAACCTGTGCGCCCATGCGGGCGATAAAGCGTCCGTCAGACGTGCCGCCCGTTGTCAGCAGCTGTGGCTTAATTTCATTATAGTGCGCAATGGCGTTCACCACCGCATCCACCAGTTTACCGCGCTGCGTCAGGAACGGCTGGCCAGACAGCCACCAGTCGAGGGTATAGCGCAGCTGATATTTCTCGAGCAGCGCAATCACGCGCGCTTTGATCATCTCGTCGGTCAGTTCGGTGCTGAAGCGGAAGTTAAACTGGACGAAGAGATCGCCGGGAATGACGTTGTTGCTGCCGGTGCCGGCCTTGATGTTGGCTATCTGCATGCTGGTTGGCGGGAAAAATTCGTTGCCTTTATCCCATTCAATGCCTACCAGTTCGTTCAGCATCGGCGCGGCGCGGTGTACCGGGTTATCCGCCAGGTGCGGATAGGCAACGTGGCCCTGCACGCCATGAATAGTCAAATTACAGGTCAGGGATCCACGGCGGCCATTTTTCACCACATCGCCCACCACTTCGGTGCTGGACGGTTCGCCCACCAGACAGTAGTCCAGACGTTCATTGCGCGCCATCAGGGCCTCAACGACCTTCACGGTGCCGTTGTGGGCGCTGGCTTCTTCATCGGAGGTAATCAAAAACGCAAGACGGTTTTTATGGTTCGGATGCTGGGCGACGAAACGCTCTGCCGCCACGACCATCGCAGCCAGAGAACCTTTCATGTCCGCAGCGCCGCGTCCGAAAAGCATGCCGTCGCGGATGGTCGGCTCAAAAGGCGGGTTGATCCAGCGGTCTGCGTCGCCTGCGGGAACTACGTCAGTATGTCCGGCAAACGCCAGCGTCTCTCCCTGACCGCGCCATGCCCAGAAGTTCTGCGTATCGCCAAAATCCATGTGCTCCACGGTAAAACCGATGGCACGCAGGCGCTCAATCATTAATGCCTGACAACCTGCGTCGTCCGGGCTAAGGGAAGGACGGCGAATAAGCTGCTGAGTCAGCTCAATGACCGGGCATGACATAGACTACACCTCAACGAATAAATCTGAATAAAGGGTTTCACTGAAACCCAGCAGCATAGGCTGACCTGGCTTGCAGAGCAATGGGCGTTTGATGATTGCCGGCATTTCAAGCATCAGTTTGGCTGCGCTGTCGGCGTCGTTGATCGTGGCCCGGAGAGATTCATCCAGTTTTCGCCAGGTGGTCCCGCGGGTATTCAGTAGCGCTTCCCACCCCAGTTCGTTGATGGCGGAATGGAGAAACGCGGGGTCAAGCCCGTCGGCACGGTAATCGTGGAAGCGATAGTCGATGTTGTGTGCTTCCAGCCAGCGGCGGGCTTTTTTAATCGTGTCGCAATTCTTAATGCCGTACATCACAACCATAGTGAATCCTTTTGTTCTTTTGTGGATTAAATGTTCAATATTTTCGAAGATATATCCTTAAGTGGAATATAACACATTCGGAATTTTTCGGGATTTACAATTCTCCATAATTCAACGAACAGCTGTAAGCTGAATAGTCTTTCATCTTTTAAGCATAGTTGTCCACCCTGTTTAAATTGCCAATAAACTCAGGGGGAAATTAAAAATGCTGTCATTTTTCCGACTATTTCAAAATATTGCTGTAGGTCACATAAAATTTACCCGACAATGCTCATAGTGATCCTAAACCTACCAGCACAGCGGGGCTCAATCACAGCAATCGGTTAAAGTGGCTTCACAATGATGATACGTTTTCGTAGAATGCACATAATAATAAGAGAGGTTGTTATGATTGAACGTGAACTGGGGAACTGGAAAGATTTTATCGAAGGCATGCTTCGTAAATGAATTTCCGGTAAGAAATGCAAGAGCACTTAATTAACTAAAATAACCATAGTGTGAAAGAATCACACAATAAAAAGGCGGCCTGTAAAGCCGCCTTTTTTATTTCAACGTGTTATTCCGGCTTATCCTTCAGCGGGAAACGACGGCGTACCAGCACAAAGAACAGCGGTACGAAATAGATAGCCAGAATCGTCGCCGAAATCATTCCCCCCATAACGCCCGTTCCCACCGCGTGCTGGCTGCTGGAGCCTGCGCCGGAGCTGGTGGCCATCGGCAGGACGCCAAACACAAACGCCAGAGAGGTCATCAGGATCGGACGCAGGCGCTGACGACAGGCGTGCAGCGTGGCGGCCATCAGTTCGTGACCTTTGGCATTCATCTCATTGGCAAATTCGACGATCAGAATGGCGTTTTTCGCCGACAATCCGATTACGGTGAGGAGTCCGACCTGGAAATAGACATCATTTTCCAGGCCGCGCATCCAGGTTGCCAGCAGCGCTCCGATGACCCCGAGAGGCACCACCAGCATCACCGAGAACGGCACTGACCAGCTTTCATACAGCGCCGCCAGACAGAGGAACACCACCAGCAGCGAAAGGGCATACAAGGCAGGCGCCTGAGCGCCGGAAAGCCGTTCCTGGTAGGACATCGCCGTCCACTCCAGGCCAAAGCCGGTCGGTAACTGCTGAACCAGTTTTTCCATTATATCCATTGCGGTACCGGTACTGACGCCCGGCGCGGCTTCACCGACAATCTCCAGCGCCGAATAGCCGTTGTAACGCTCCAGACGCGGTGAACCGGTCTCCCAGCGTGACGTCGCAAACGCCGAGAACGGCACCATGCCGCCGGTGTTATTGCGCACATACCAGCGGTTGATATCGTCCGGCAGCATGCGGTATTTGGCGGCAGACTGAACGTAGACCTTCTTCACGCGGCCGCGATCCATAAAGTCATTCACGTAGCTTGAGCCCCATGCCGTTTGCAGGGTGTCGTTAATGTCGTCGATGGAGACGCCCAGCGCCTGCGCTTTACGCTGGTCAATATCCACCTGTAGCTGAGGGCTGTCATCCAGACCGTTATGACGAACGCGGGTAAGCTGCGGATCTTTCCCGGCCAGCTCCAGCAGCTTGTCGCGAGCAGCCATCAACGCGTCATGCCCGGCACCCGCGTGATCCTGAAGCTCCATATCAAACCCGGCTGAGCTGCCCAGGCCGCTGATGGCGGGCGGGCTGCTGGCGAAAACGCGCGCTTCCTTGATTTTGTTGAACGCTTTGGTTGCACGTTCAATGATGGCAAAGGAGGAGCCGGTATCGCTGTCGCGCTGGTCCCAGTCTTTCAGGCGCACAAACATACGCGCCACGTTCTGCCCGTTACCGCCAGGGCCAGAGCCGACGGTGGAGAAGACGGAGATCACGTTATCTTTCTCCTGAGTATGGAAGTAGTTCTCAACCTTCTGCACCACTTTCAGGGTCTGCTGCTGGGTCGAGCCGCTGGGTAATTGTACGGAGGTGATAAACATGCCGCGATCTTCCAGCGGCAGGAACGAGGTTGGCAGCCGCAGGAACAGGAAGACCATGCCGCCGAGCAGCAGAACATAAACCACCATCCAGCGTACGCTGCGGTGCAGAACTTTACCCACGCCCGCTTCATAGCGCGCCGCATTGCGGTTAAACATGCGGTTAAACCAGCCGAAGAAGCCTTTTTGACCGTGGTGTTCGCCCTTATGCAGCGGTTTCAGCAGCGTCGCGCACAGGGCAGGGGTAAGGATCATCGCCACCAGTACGGAGAGCACCATTGCAGAGACGATGGTGATCGAGAACTGGCGATAAATCGCGCCCGTGGTGCCGCCAAAAAACGCCATCGGGATAAATACCGCCGACAGCACCATGGCGATACCGACCAGCGCGCCCTGAATCTGTCCCATCGATTTGCGCGTGGCCTCGCGGGGCGAAAGCCCTTCCTCGCTCATGATGCGCTCAACGTTTTCCACCACCACGATGGCATCATCCACCAGCAGGCCGATGGCCAGCACCATGGCGAACATGGTCAGGGTGTTGATGCTGTAACCGAAGGCATACAGCACTGCAAAGGTACCCAGCAGCACCACCGGCACCGCAATAGTGGGGATCAGCGTGGCGCGGAAGTTTTGCAGGAACAGGTACATCACGAGGAACACCAGCGCGATAGCTTCGAGCAGGGTTTTCACCACATCTTCGATGGAGGCTTTTACGAACGAGGTGGTTTCGTAGGCGACTTTGTACTCCAGTCCGTGCGGGAAGAAATGCGACAGCTCATCCAGACGCTCTAGCACCCGCTGCGCGGTCGCCATTTCGTTGGCGCCGGAGGCCAGTTTCACCCCCAGCCCGGAAGCGGCATTGCCGTTAAAGCGGCTCAGGTAGTCATATTTTTCCGCCCCCATTTCCACGGTGGCGACATCCCCCAGACGCACTTCCGAACCGTCCTGATTCACGCGTAGCGTGATATTGCGGAACTGTTCAGGTGTCTGGAGCAGCGACTGGGAGTTGATGGTGGCGTTAAGCGCCTGGTTATCCACGGACGGGGTACCGCCGAGCTGCCCCACGGCAATCTGGGCGTTCTGCGATTCGATAGCGTCGGTGACATCTTTGGCGGTCATCTGCACGCTGTTCAGCTTGTTGGGATCCAGCCAGATACGCATGGAGTACTGCGAGCCGTAGGCGTCGATATCACCCACGCCGTTGATACGGCTGAGCGGGTCCTGAATATTACTGGCGACGTAGTCCGCGATGTCCTGCTTATCCATTGAGCCATCGGTTGAAACAAACGCGATGGTCAAAATATTGGTGTCACCGGTTTTACGCACGGTCACCCCCTGGTTCTGCACCGCCTGAGGCAGTTTACGCAGGGCCGATTGCAGCTGATTTTGCACCTGCTGCACCGCTTCATCCGGATCCGTGCCCGCCGTAAAGCTCAGGGTTACCGTCGCCTGGCCCGTGGCGCTGCTCTGTGAGGACATGTACATCAGGTTATCGAGACCCGTCATGTTCTGCTCGATAACCTGGGTGACGGTATTTTCCAGCGTCTGTGCCGAGGCGCCAGGGTAGTTCGCCGTGATACGCACGTTGGGGGGCGCGAGGTCAGGGTATTGCTCAACAGGAAGGGACGTAATCGCCAGGACACCCGTCAGACACAACAGGATTGCAAGCACCCAGGCAAAAATGGGGCGATCGATGAAAAAATTCGCCATTAAAGTGTGACCTCGTTTTGCTGCACGTCATTATTGTTTATTGCCCGCCTAACTTTAGCGGTAAGGCCCAGGTCAAACGTGGAGAAATAAAGGAGATAATGTAAATTATCATGCGCTTTTTTCAGCGCGCCTTCTTTCTCGCTATTTTTCAGCCTGGGCCGCAGGCGTCCGGAACGTTACGCTGACCTGTGTCCCGCCCTGTGGCGGCTGAGAAAAGTGTAATGTCCCGCCGAGCCGTCCCGCGCGTTCGCGCATGATATTCAGCCCGTAATGCCCCGGCGGTTCACTGGCGTCGCCGATACCAATGCCGTTGTCGCGGATCGTGACCGTGTGAGTGCCGTCCGCGGTGGTGACGCAGCTGACCACAATCTCGCTCGCGTCGGCATGTTTAATCGCATTCAGCACTGCCTCACGCACAATCTGTAAGAGGTGCACCTGTTTTTGTGCGTCCAGCGCCAGCGATGAGAGACGGCAGTCGAGCACCAGCTTCGCGCGGGTCTGGCTTTGCAACCCGTCGAGAGACTCCTGTAGCGCGGCAGGAAGATTGGCGTGATTGAGCGTCAGGCGGAAGGTGGTGAGCAGCTCGCGTAGCTGATGCCAGGCATTATTCAGCTCGCGGGAGAAGTCCGTAATGATGGTCTGCGCCGGAGCATTGTCGCCCGGCACGGCATGCTTCAGCAGCGTAAGCTGAATACGCAAATAGGAGAGCACCTGCGCCAGCGAATCATGCAGTTCGCGCGCGATGGTGGCGCGCTCCTCCATCAGCAGCAGCTGCTGATAATGTTTCTGCGCCTGATTGAAATAGAGCCCCCGGCCCAGCATCGTCGCCACGCTTTCCATGAGCGGCAGCGGAACATCCCCGGTCGCGCTTTGCCAGCGCAGTTCGCCGTACAGGGTGTCCTGCATTAACACCGGTAAATTGTGCATTTTCTCGCCCGGGGACTCCTGTCCTTCGTAAAGCTGCCAGTCGTCGCTGGTGCGCAATTGCAGGTAATTCATCTGCGTATAGTCATGCACAATCTGCAAAATATGCCGGAAGCAGTGGCTGTCTATCTGCCCGGTATTCAACGCCTGTGAGCATTTAAACAGCATTTCGAGCTGCTGATGCGCTTCATTCAGGTGGCGGGTTTTTTCAGCAACGGAGCGCTCAAGTGAACGGTACAGGGTGTGTAATTCCGCCGACATATGGTTGAAGGCGCGGGAAAGCTGGCCCAGCTCGTTGGGAAGCGTAGTATCCGGCGCGGGAGTGTCGAATTGCCCCTGTTCGATACGCTCGCTCGCCGCCACCAGATTATTCAGCGGCAGCACAACCTGACGGCGGATGCGCCGCAGGGTCACCACCGCCAGCAGCAGGATGCCCAGGCCGCCCGTCAGCGACATGAAAATCACCAGCTGAATTTTATGTTCGGTGTAGTGCTGTAGCGCCAGCACAAAGGCATCTATCCGGCCCACGAAATCCTCTATGTGGTTCTGATACCATCCGGTATCGCCGCTGGCGATGCGCGTGTCCATCTCCTGCCAGCCAAGGTGCAACTGCTGGTAACGCTGTTTGACGTCCTCTGGCACATACCAGCGGTTTAGCTTCTGCAACGCAGGCGCGCTCAGCGTTTTTTGCCAGACCGCGCGGTGCTCTGCCAGCGATGGGCCGGCGCGCTGCATTTCGTAGCCCAGGCGGTAGCTCTGCATACGCAGCGAGCCGGCGATGTTAATCGCCTCGGCGTCGCGCTGGCTGCTGGCGAGTGTGACCAGCGCAATGGCGCTGATCAGAACGGACAAGACAATCATCGAAAAGAAAGCCCGAGCCAGGCTTCCCGATACGGGGCGTTTAACGGTCACTCATCAGCTTCCTGAATTAAATTGATCTGCCACAGGTTCACTGGAAATAGTTCGGCTTCCTGGGCATTTGAACATTGCGTCGCCATGCCGCTGTGGGTAAATACGATAACAATAGAAAGAATAAGGTTATTGAACCAAAAACAGGTGTTGTTATGAATCGTTTTATTATGGCCAATGCTCAGCAGTGTATCGGTTGTCGCGCCTGCGAAGTTGCCTGTGTGATGGCGCACAACGGGGAGCAGCACGCGCTGAGCGAGCGCCATTTTCATCCCCGCATTACGGTCCTTACCTCAGGCTTGCGAAAAAGCCCCGTGACCTGCCACCACTGTGAAAACGCGCCCTGCGCGCAAAGCTGCCCGAACGGAGCCATCACGCAACACAGCGACAGCGTACAGGTCAATCAACAAAAATGCATTGGCTGTAAAGCCTGCGTGGTGGCCTGTCCGTTTGGCACGATGGACATGCTGATCGCCCCGCTGCAAAACGACAGCGTAAAGGCCTCGGCGCACAAATGCGACCTCTGCCTGGAAAGGCCGCAAGGCCCGGCCTGCGTGGAAAACTGCCCGGCGGCGGTGCTTACGCTCGCCACCCCAGCCGTACTGGATAAGCTGGTTAAACAGCGCCGACAGCGCAGCGCAAGGCTGGACGCGCTGCCGTGGCACAGCGAGGCGGTTCAGTCAGTCCCTCCGCAAACCAAACGGCAACAGATGCAAAACACCCCGGCGCGCGGTGAGCCGGATAAGCTCAGCCCCGAAGCACGCGCATACCATTTTAACGAGATCTACCTGCCGTTTCGCCCGGAACAGGCGCAGCGCGAGGCTTCCCGGTGCCTGAAATGTGGCGAGCACAGCATTTGCGAGTGGACCTGCCCGCTGCATAACCACATTCCCCAGTGGATTGAGCGGATCGGGGCGGGGGATATCGTCGGTGCGGCTGAGCTTTCTCACCAGACTAACTGTTTACCGGAAATTACCGGCCGCGTCTGCCCACAGGATCGATTATGTGAAGGCGCCTGCACCCTGCGGGATGCGTCAGGAGCAGTAACCATCGGTAATATCGAACGGTATATCTCGGATCGGGCGCTGGCGATGGGCTGGACGCCGGACGTCAGCCACGTTAAGCCGGTCGGTAAGCGCGTCGCCATCATCGGCGCCGGTCCGGCAGGGCTGGCCTGCGCCGACGTGCTGGTGCGCAGCGGCGTCGGCGTGACGGTCTACGACCGCCATCCGGAAATCGGCGGATTGCTGACCTTTGGTATTCCGGCCTTCAAGCTGGATAAATCCCTGTTAGCGCGGCGCAGAGAGATATTCAGCGCGATGGGCATCCGCTTCGAGCTGAACTGCGAGGTGGGAAAAGACGTGTCGATGGCCCAACTGCAAAACGACTACGATGCCCTGTTCATCGGCGTAGGGACCTATCGTTCCATGAAAGCGGGTATCCCTCACGAAGACGCGCCGGGCGTGTACGACGCGCTGCCGTTTTTAGTGGCAAACACGCGGAACGTGATGGGCCTTGATCCTGCCGCAGACGAACCGTTTATCGACACACAGGGTTTAAACGTGGTGGTGCTCGGCGGGGGCGATACGGCGATGGACTGCGTGCGCACCGCGCTGCGGCATGGCGCGGCGAAAGTCACCTGCGCCTATCGGCGGGACGAGGCCAACATGCCGGGCTCAAAGAAAGAGGTTAAAAACGCGAAAGAAGAGGGCGCAGCGTTTGAATTTAATGTCCAGCCGGTTGAGCTCACGCTGGATACCGACGGGAAGGTTAACGGTATCCGGATGCTGCGCACCAGGCTGGGCGAGCCGGATGCGCAGGGGCGGCGGCGTCCTGTCCCGGTGGCGGGCAGTGAGTTTGTCATGCCAGCGGATGCGGTGATCATGGCGTTTGGTTTTAATCCGCACGCCATGCCGTGGCTTCAGGCGCAGGGCGTCGACACCGACGACTGGGGGCGCATCAGGGCCTCCGTGGAGAGCCGTTATCGCTACCAGACCTCGAATCCGCAGATTTTTGCTGGCGGTGATGCGGTACGCGGTGCGGATCTGGTGGTCACCGCGATGGCGGAAGGGCGTCATGCCGCGCAGGGGATCATGGACTGGCTTGGCGTGCCGCCGCGCAACATGCATTAATGCAGACGGGCGACAAAGCGGGCTTCACGGCGTAGTATAAACAGACTCATTTTGCCGTGGAGCCCGTATGTCCCTGAACATTACCGTTATTAAAGACAAAATCCTTTCTGAAAATTACTTTGTCCTGCGTAACATCACTTACGATCTCACCCGTAAGAACGGGGACGTCATTCGCCATAAACGCGAAGTCTACGACCGGGGCAATGGTGCAACCATCCTGCTGTATAACCGTGAAAAGCAAAGCGTGGTGCTGATCCGCCAGTTTCGCATCGCGACATGGGTCAATGGCAACGCGGACGGACGTCTGATTGAAACCTGTGCAGGTCTGCTTGATGACGATGAGCCGGAAGTGTGTATCCGCAAAGAAGCCATTGAGGAGACGGGTTTTGAAGTGGGTGCGGTGCAGAAAGTCTTTGAGCTGTTTATGTCCCCTGGCGGGGTTACCGAGCTGGTTCACTTCTTCATTGCGGAATATACCGATGCTCAGCGCACGCACCGGGGCGGCGGCGTGGACGATGAAGACATTGAAGTGCTGGAAATGCCTTTCGCTCAGGCTGTCGACATGGTGAAACGCGGTGAGATCCGCGACGGTAAAGCGGTGATCCTGTTGCAGTATCTGCAAACCAGCGGGCTGATGAATGCGGCGGCGGAAGCGCGATAAGTTGTATTTCAGATAAATCTATCCGATAAATCCGATTGAGCCAGCCCGCCCAGGGCACGAACATACGCCCCAGATTGACCTATTCGTTTCCGGGGCTGTGCCGTTCATGCGCTACTGCGTTTATCTTCTCTTCTTCATTTGCGTGCTTCCCGCGCCTTTGGTGTGGGCTGCGCCTGCGCAACAGTCTTTTTCAGACTGGCAGGTGACCTGCAATAACCAGAACTTCTGCGTAGCGCGCAATACCGGCGAGCATCGCGGTCTGGTCATGACGCTGAGCCGCAGTGCGGGGGCAAAAACGGACGCCAGCCTGCGCATCGATCTCGGCGGGCTTTCGGCGCCTCCGGTGAAAGAGCCTGACATCGCCCCGCGCCTGCTGCTCGACAATGTGCCGCTTAAACTCACGTCGCAACACTGGCAGTTAGCCCCCTGGCATCTTAAAACAGACGATACGGCCACCATTACCACGTTTCTGAAAACCATTCAGGAAGGGCAGGCGCTGACCCTGCGCGGGGGGAAGCAGACAATTTCTCTGGCCGGTCTGAAAGCGGCGCTGCTGTTTATCGATGCCCAGCAAAAACGCGTCGGAAGTGAAACGGCGTGGATTAAAAAAGGGGATAGTCCACCGCTGAGCGTGCCGCCTGCGCCGGCATTAAAAAAGGTGGCGGTGGTGAACCCCACGCCAACGCCGCTGACGCATAACGAACTCAACGATCTGCTGGATTACGGTACCTGGCGCATGAACCACAGCCAGTGCTCTCTCGATCCGAACCGGCGTGAAGTGCGCGTGACCGCGCTGACCGATGACAAAGCGCTGATGATCATCAGCTGTGAGGCGGGGGCGTACAACACCGTCGACCTGGCGTGGCTGGTGTCGCGTAAAAAACCATTTTCGGCCAGGAGCGTGAGATTGCGCCTGCCGTTTACCCCTTCCAGCCAGAGTAGCGACATGGAGCTGATGAATGCCAGCTTCGACGAAAAAACGCACGAGCTGACCACGCTGGCGCTGGGACGCGGGATTGGCGACTGTGGGATCCAGACCCGCTGGCGTTTTAACGGCCAGCGCTTCCGCCTGGTACGCTACGCGGAAGAGCCAAGCTGTGATAACTGGAATGGGCCAGATGCCTGGCCCACGCTGTGGATCACAAGGTAGGGTTTTGCCGGGTGGCGCTGTCGCTTACCCGGCCTACTTTTTAGAACCGTAGGCCCGGTAAGGCGTAGCCGCCACCGGGCAACGCAGATCGCACTACAGCACGCTTAGCGCCTTCTCCACCACGTTCTCAACGGTAAAGCCGAAATACGGGAACAGCTTGTCGGCCGGGGCGGATTCACCGTAACCATGCATCCCGACAATTGCCCCTTTCAGACCCACGTATTTGTACCAGTAGTCGGCAATGCCAGCTTCAACCGCCACGCGCGCCGCGACGTTTGAAGGCAGCACCGATTCGCGGTACGCCTCATCCTGGGCATCAAAGATATCCGTTGAAGGCAGGGAAACCACGCGCACCGCGTGACCCTCGGCGGTCAGTTTCTCCGCCGCTTTTACAGTGATTTCCACCTCGGAACCGGTGGCGATCAGGATCACGTCTGGCTTGCCGCCGCTGTCTTTCAGGATGTACCCGCCGCGGGCGATATTTTTCACCTGCTCCGGCGTGCGCTCGATCTGCGCCAGGTTCTGGCGCGACAGGATCAGCGCCGTGGGTCCGTTATGACGCTCTACGGCCAGCTTCCAGCCCACTGCCGCTTCCACCTGATCGCAAGGACGCCAGGTGCTGAAGTTTGGCGTTAAGCGCAGGCTCGCCAGCTGCTCTACCGCCTGGTGCGTCGGCCCATCTTCACCCAGCCCGATAGAGTCGTGGGTGTACACCATGATTTGCCGCGCCTTCATCAGGGCCGCCATACGCGCCGCGTTACGGGCATATTCGACAAACATCAGGAAGGTGGCGGTGTACGGCACGAAGCCGCCATGGTGGGCCATGCCGTTGGCAATGGCGGTCATCCCAAACTCGCGCACGCCGTAGTGGATGTAGTTCCCGGCAATGTCCTCCTTCAGGGATTTAGAACCGGACCAGATGGTAAGGTTACTTGGCGCCAGATCCGCCGAGCCGCCCAGCAGTTCGGGCAGGATTGGGCCAATCGCGTTCAGGGTGTTTTGTGATGCCTTACGGGTAGCAATTTTCGCCGGGTTGGATTGCAGATTCTCAATCAGCGCATGAGTTTTCTCTTCCCAGTCTTCCGGCAGGCCGCCGCTCATGCGGCGGGTAAACTCAGCCGCCAGCTCCGGATACGCTTTTTTGTAGGCGGCAAACTTCTCGTTCCAGGCCTGCTGCGCTTTTTCACCTGTTTCGCGAGCATCCCAGGCCTTGTAGATCTCTTTTGGGATCTCAAAGGCCGGGTGTTTCCAGCCCAGTTTCTGGCGGGTCAGCGCCACTTCCTCTTCACCCAGCGCCGCGCCGTGCGCCTCCTCTTTGCCCGCTTTGTTCGGCGAGCCGAAGCCGATGGTGGTGCGGCAGATGATCAGGGACGGTTTGTCCTTCACGCTCTGCGCTTCCTGAATCGCTTTTTTCACCGCCTCTGGATCGTGACCGTCGATCTCGTGCACCACGTGCCAGTGATAGGCTTCAAAGCGTTTCGCCGTATCGTCGGTAAACCAGCCCTCGGTTTCCCCGTCAATGGAGATACCGTTGTGATCGTAGAAGCCAATCAGCTTGCCCAGCCCCAGGGTGCCCGCCAGAGAACAGACCTCGTGAGAGATCCCCTCCATCAGACAGCCGTCGCCCATAAAGACATAGGTATAGTGATCGACAATCTCGTGGTCGGGCTGGTTGAACTGCGCGGCCAGCGTACGTTCGGCAATCGCCAGGCCAACCGCATTCGCCAGCCCCTGGCCCAGCGGGCCGGTAGTGGTTTCAACGCCCGGCGTATAGCCGATCTCCGGGTGGCCCGGCGTTTTGGAGTGCAGCTGGCGGAAGTTTTTTAATTCCTCAAGCGGCAGATCGTAGCCGGAAAGGTGCAGCAGGCTGTAGAGCAGCATCGAGGCGTGCCCGTTGGAAAGAATAAAACGGTCGCGGTCGTACCAGGTCGGATCGGTAGGGTTGTGCTTCAGGAAGTCGTTCCACAGCACTTCGGCGATATCAGCCATACCCATGGGGGCGCCAGGGTGGCCTGAATTGGCTTTTTGTACGGCATCCATGCTGAGGGCGCGAATGGCGTTGGCGAGCTCTTTACGGGACATAGTTCACTCCGTGGCAAGGTTAAAGTTTGGCGGCGAGAAGATCTTCGAGTTTGCGCTGGTCGACGGCGAACTGACGGATGCCGTCCGCCAGTTTTTCCACGGCCATTGGGTCCTGATTGTGCTCCCAGCGGAATTCCGCTTCGGTCATGGGTTTTGGTTTTGGCAGAACGGTGGAGGTTGGCACCAGCTTGCGGATCACCGTCTCTTCACTCTCCTGAAGCTTTTTCAGCAGGTCAGGGGAGATGGTCAGCCGGTCGCAGCCCGCGAGCGCGAGGATCTGCTCGGTGCGGCGGAAGCTGGCCCCCATCACGATGGTCTCGTAGCGGTGCTGCTTGTAATAATCGTAGATATTACGCACCGATTTCACGCCGGGATCTTCGTCCACCACATACGGATCCATCGGCTGTTTCGCCTGATACCAGTCGTAGATACGTCCGACAAACGGTGAAATCAGGAACACGCCCGCTTCGGCGCAGGCACGCGCCTGGGCGAAGGAGAACAGCAGCGTCAGGTTACAGTTGATCCCCTCTTTCTCCAGCACTTCCGCCGCGCGGATTCCTTCCCAGGTGGAGGCAAGCTTGATCAGGATGCGTGATTTATCGATCCCCTGCTCCTGGTAGAGTTCCACCAGGCGGCGAGCCTTGCTAATGCTCTTTTCCTGGTCGAATGAGAGGCGGGCATCCACTTCGGTGGAGACGCGTCCCGGTATGCTTTTAAGAATTTCCGCACCGATATTGACCGCCAGCTTGTCACTGGCTTCGGCGACCTGCTGCTCCTGCGTTTTACCGCGCTGTTTGCCGTAGGCAAGGGCGTCATCAATCAGATGACTAAAGTGCGCAAGACCGGCCGCCTTGAGCAGCAGCGAGGGGTTGGTGGTCGCGTCTTCCGGCTGGTAGTGACGAATCGATTCGATGTCGCCGCTGTCTGCAACCACGGTGGTAAATTGTTTGATGCCGTCTAGCTGGTTCATAATTACTCCTTGGAAATAAAAGAGTTAGTCGAGTGCGTCAGGTCACACTTCTGAGAAAATCATGATGGACTTAACAAAAAAGCATAGCAGACGGGGGAGGCATTGCTGTCTGAGACGGGTAACATGGCTGTTATAAATTGATAACAATTTTTATTCTGCAATGGTGAGAGTTTGGCAGCCTTCAAAGTTTAGGAGCCTGCCTGCGGCGATACTATGCGGCACACCAGGGTGTGCATAGGAACGTCAACATCACCCTTTTTGACCGAAACGTGAAAGGAATAACAAGATGGATGATCAGTTAAAACAAAGCGCTCTCGATTTTCACGAGTTTCCTGTTCCGGGTAAAATCCAGGTATCCCCGACCAAACCGCTGGCGACCCAGCGCGATCTGGCGCTGGCCTACTCGCCAGGCGTAGCTGCCCCGTGCCTTGAAATCGAAAAAGATCCGCTGGCGGCGTACAAATACACCGCCCGTGGCAACCTGGTGGCCGTTATCTCTAACGGTACGGCGGTACTGGGGTTAGGGAACATTGGCGCGCTGGCCGGTAAGCCGGTGATGGAAGGGAAGGGCGTTCTGTTTAAGAAATTTGCCGGTATCGACGTCTTCGATATCGAAGTGGACGAACTGGACCCGGATAAATTCATCAACGTGGTGGCGGCGCTGGAGCCGACCTTCGGCGGCATCAACCTGGAAGACATCAAAGCGCCGGAATGTTTCTATATCGAGCAGAAGCTGCGCGAGCGTATGAACATTCCCGTGTTCCATGACGACCAGCACGGCACGGCGATTATCAGTACCGCCGCCATTCTGAACGGTCTGCGTGTGGTGGAGAAAAACCTCTCCGACGTGCGCATGGTGGTCTCCGGCGCTGGCGCCGCGGCCATCGCCTGTATGAACCTGCTGGTGGCGCTGGGCATGCAGAAACACAACATCGTGGTCTGCGACTCCAAAGGCGTGATTTACAAAGACCGCGAGCCAAACATGGCGGAAACCAAGGCGGCCTATGCGGTGGAAGACGACGGCAAGCGCACGCTAGAAGACGTCATTGAAGGTGCCGACATTTTCCTCGGCTGTTCAGGCCCGAAAGTACTGACCCAGGAGATGGTGCAGAAGATGGCGCGCGCGCCAATGATCCTGGCCCTGGCGAACCCGGAGCCGGAAATTCTGCCGCCGCTGGCGAAGGCAGTGCGTGAAGACGCGATCATCTGTACCGGACGTTCGGACTACCCGAACCAGGTGAACAACGTGCTCTGCTTCCCGTTCATCTTCCGCGGTGCGCTGGACGTCGGCGCTACGGCAATCAACGAAGAGATGAAGCTCGCCGCCGTTCATGCTATCGCAGAGCTGGCGCACGCCGAGCAGAGCGAAGTGGTGGCCTCCGCCTACGGCGATCAGGATCTGAGCTTCGGCCCGGACTACATTATCCCTAAACCATTTGACCCGCGTCTGATCGTGAAGATCGCGCCAGCGGTGGCCAAAGCGGCGATGGACTCTGGCGTGGCGACGCGGCCGATTGAAGATTTCGATGCCTACGTCGATAAACTCACCGAGTTCGTCTACAAAACCAACCTGTTTATGAAGCCGATCTTCTCCCAGGCGCGCGCTGACGCGAAGCGCGTGGTGCTGGCGGAAGGGGAAGAGGCGCGCGTGCTGCACGCCACGCAGGAGCTGATCACCTTAGGGCTGGCGAAACCGATCCTGATTGGTCGTCCGAGCGTGATCGAGATGCGTATCCAGAAGCTGGGCCTGCAAATTAAGCCGGGCGTCGACTTTGAGATCGTCAATAACGAATCCGATCCGCGCTTCAAAGAGTACTGGAACGAATACTATTCGATCATGAAGCGTCGGGGGATCACCCAGGAGCAGGCGCAGCGGGCGGTGATCAGCAACACCACGGTGATCGGCGCGATCATGGTTCATCGCGGTGAGGCGGATGCGCTGATCTGCGGCACCATCGGCGAGTATCATGAGCATTTCAGCGTGGTGCAGGAGATCTTCGGCTATCGCGAGGGGGTCCATACTGCCGGCGCAATGAACGCGCTGCTGCTGCCAAGCGGTAACACCTTTATCGCCGATACCTACGTTAACGACGATCCAACCCCGGACGAACTGGCGGAAATCACCGTGATGGCGGCGGAAACCGTGCGCCGCTTTGGTATCGAGCCGAAAGTGGCGCTGCTGTCGCACTCTAACTTCGGGTCATCCAAATCCGCGGCGGCGTGCAAAATGCGCCAGACGCTGGACCTGGTGCGCGAGCGTGCGCCGGAACTGATGATCGACGGCGAGATGCACGGCGACGCCGCGCTGGTGGAGAGCATTCGTAATGAACGTATGCCGGACAGCCCGCTGAAAGGCTCCGCGAATGTGCTGATTATGCCGAACGTAGAAGCGGCGCGTATCAGCTATAACCTGCTGCGCGTGTCGAGTTCTGAAGGGGTGACCGTAGGGCCAGTGCTGATGGGGGTGTCAAAACCGGTACATGTATTAACGCCGATTGCCTCCGTGCGTCGTATCGTCAACATGGTAGCGCTGGCGGTGGTTGAGGCACAGACGCAGCCGCTGTAATTTTTACCCTCACCCTAACCCTCTCCCAAAGGGAGAGGGAATTTATACTCCCTCTCCCTTTGGGAGAGGGCAGGGGTGAGGGGGTTACACCCAGTTCCGAACCCGAATAAACTCACGCAAGGCAGCCTCCGGGCTGCCTTCTTTGGGTTCAAAGCTGTATTCCCAGCGCACCAGCGGCGGCATCGACATCAGAATGGACTCCGTGCGCCCACCGGTTTGCAGGCCAAACAGCGTCCCGCGATCCCATACCAGGTTAAACTCCACGTAACGCCCGCGGCGGTACAGCTGGAACTCACGCTCGCGAACGCCGTAGTCGGTGTTTTTGCGGCGTTCGACAATCGGCAGATAGGCATCGGTAAAGCCTTTACCCACTGCGCGCATAAAGCTGAACGCGGTATCAAAATCCGGCGTGTTGAGATCGTCAAAGAACAGCCCGCCGATGCCGCGTTGCTCGTCGCGATGCTTCAGATAGAAATAATCATCGCACCACTTTTTGTATTTCGGGTAAACGTCTTCGCCAAACGGCAGGCAGAGGTCGCGCGCGGTGGTGTGCCAGTGCACGGCGTCCTCTTCGAAGCCATAGTAAGGCGTTAAGTCGAAACCGCCGCCAAACCACCAGACCGGATCGGCCCCCGGTTTTTCCGCGATGAAAAAGCGCACGTTGGCGTGGCTGGTTGGCACAAACGGGTTATGCGGATGCACCACCAGCGAGACGCCCATCGCCTCGAAGCTGCGGCCCGCCAGTTCAGGCCGATGCGCCGTGGCGGACGCCGGCATTGCATCACCGTGGACGTGGGAGAAGTTGACCCCGGCCTGTTCAAAAATGCCACCGTTACGCAGCACGCGGCTGCGTCCACCGCCGCCCGCTTCGCGCTGCCAGGCATCTTCCTGAAATTCACCGCCGTCTGCGGCGGCCAGTTTCTGGCAAATCGCGTCCTGTAACTGCATCAGGAAAGTTTTGACCAGTTGTGCATTCGGTTTCATCAACGTTTCCTGGAGTGCGCTTTTTGATTATCGAACCAGTTGAAATAACTGATGACCCCGGAGGCGATAGCGTTCGCGATCTTCTGACGAAACGCCGTGGTGCCGAGTAAACGCTCCTCTTCCGGGTTGGTAATGAACGAGGTTTCAACCAGCACGGACGGAATGGACGGGGACTTCAGCACCACAAACGCGGCCTGCTCGGTGCTTTTACTGTGCAGACGGTGCACGGGCTTAATCCGTTTAAGGATATGCGAGCCGAGCGTCAGGCTGTTTTTGATGGTATCGGTCTGCACGAGATCAAACAGAACCTGCTGCAACAGATGGTCTTTGTCGGTGGCTTTTTTCCCGGCCACTTCATCCGCCCGGTTTTCGCGATCGGAGAGGTATTTCGCCATGGCGCTACTGGCGCCACGGTTGGAGAGGGCGAACACCGATGCGCCTGCGGCGGAAGGGTTTGTGAAGCCATCCGCGTGAATGGACATAAACAGGTCGGCGCCGTGCTTATGGGCAATTTCCACGCGATCGTACAGCGGGATAAACGTGTCGCCCGTGCGCGTCAGGCGGGCGTCAATGCCGTTGCTGCGTAAAATTGCGCGCACATTTTTTGCAATTGCCAGCACGACGTGTTTTTCTTTCGACCCGTTTCCGCCAATGGCGCCGGTGTCGATCCCGCCGTGGCCCGGATCGAGCATGACCAGACGCTTTGCGCCGGCTTTTTTGGTTTTCGGCTTGCTGTGTCCGTTACTGGTTTTAAGCGAGCTCTCTTCTTTTGCCTGAACCTGCTTTGCGATGCCTGTTAACGTTAAGGCCGCCAGCCCCGCTTTGAGAACCTGACGACGCGATGTGAGTGCTTTTAATGGTTTGAATGTGCTCATGCGGCCTGAATTGTAAAAATTGGGGTCCTCGTGTTATATCGTATCGCGTTTTGCGTGACGACATTCCTTATTGAGAATTGTTTTACTTTTCATTTCAATACGTGACAAAGTGACATTATGCCAAATTTTGGCGAGTTTTTCCCCGGTTATTGGCTAAATGCCCTGTTCACGCCATAATCACTGTTTTTAAACCCGAAAAGGCGGTTAATACCATGGAGATACGCGTTTTTCGCCAGGAAGATTTCGAAGAGGTGATCACCCTTTGGGAGCGCTGCGATCTGCTGCGTCCGTGGAACGATCCGGAAATGGACATCGAACGGAAGGTGAATCACGACGTCAGTCTGTTTCTGGTCGCTGAGGTCAACGGCGAGGTGGTCGGGACGGTAATGGGCGGGTACGACGGCCACCGCGGGTCGGCCTACTATCTGGGCGTGCACCCGGAATATCGCGCGCGCGGCATCGCCAACGCGCTGCTTAACCGTCTGGAAAAGAAACTGATCGCCCGTGGCTGCCCGAAAATCCAGATTATGGTGCGGGAAGATAACGACGTGGTGCTGGGCATGTATGAACGTCTAGGCTACGAGCACGCGGATGTACTGACGCTGGGTAAGCGCCTGATCGAAGATGAAGAGTACTGAGTTCCACCCTGGCGACTATGATGCTCACGGTCGTCTGCGTCTGCCTTTTTTATTCTGGTGCGTTCTGCTGTTGCAGGCCCGCACCTGGGTGCTGTTCGTGATGGCTGGCGCGTCACGCGGGCAGGGCGATACGCTACTGAATCTCTTTTATCCCGATCACGATGCGTTCTGGCTGGGGTTACTGCCCGGTGTACCGGCGGTGCTGGCGTTCCTGTGCAGCGGTCGGCGGCAGTTCCTCCCGCGCTTCTGGCGCGCACTTCGCTGGCTGTTGATTCTGGCGCAGGTTGTGCTCCTGGTCTGGCAGCCCGTGCTCTGGCTGTACGGCGAGCCGCTTTCCGGTATCGGGATTGCGCTGGTGGTGGCGGATATTGTCGCGCTGCTGTGGCTGGTCACGAATCCCCGTTTACGCGCCTGTTTTACGCAAGAGTCAGATTAAAACGGCACTTTTTGCCGATACTGCACTCCAACAAGCGTTGATTTACTACGTAAGGACGTCTCAATGAAATCGCTGCGTTTACTTTTATGCGCTCTCCCGCTGGCGTTAACCGGCTGTTCCACGCTCTCATCCATCAACTGGTCTGCGGCCTATCCGTGGAACTGGTTTGGCTCCTTAACGGAAGTGACCGAGCAGGGCGTGGGCAAAATCACCGCCTCGACGGCGCTGGATCAGGATGCCATTCAGGAGGCCATCGGCAGTGATTATCGCCTGCGCAGCGGCATGAAAACCGAGAACGGCAACATCGTGCGCTATTTCGAAGCGTTGAAAGACGACAAGGTGGCGATGATCATCAACGGCGATAAAGGTACGGTCAACCGCATTGCGGTGATGGATGAAGAGATCCCGACCTCAGGTGGCGTGAAGGTAGGTACGCCGTTTGGCGAGCTCTACCAGAAAGCGTTTGGCCACTGCGCCAGCGTGCCGTCGGATGATAGCGTGGCGGTCGAGTGTAAGGCCGACGGCAGCCAGCACATTAGCTATGTATTCAGCGGCACCTGGAACGGTCCGGAAGGGTTAATGCCCTCTGACGACACCCTGAAAAAGTGGAAAGTGAGCAAAATTATCTGGAAGCAGTAATTTGCGCCTGAGCAAGCCGCCTCGCTGTAATCCAGGTATAATAGCCGCCATCAATGCCACGCTGTCGTGGCATCTTTTTTTCAGGAGGAGCGATGTCTCAGGTTCAGAGTGGCATTTTGCCAGAACATTGCCGCGCGGCGATTTGGATTGAAGCCAACGTCAAAGGGGACGTGGATGCCCTGCGCGCGGCCAGCAAAATTTTCGTTGATAAACTGGCCACCTTTCAGGCCAAATTCCCCGAAGCCCATCTGGGCGCGGTGGTTGCCTTTGGCAACACCGTCTGGCGTCAGCTGAGCGGCGGCGAAGGCGCAGAAGAGCTGAAAGACTTTATTCCTTATGGCAAAGGTCTTGCGCCCGCCACCCAGTATGACGTCCTGATCCATATCCTCTCCCTGCGCCATGACGTGAATTTCTCCGTCGCTCAGGCAGCGATTGAGGCCTTTGGTGACAGCATCGACGTGCAGGAAGAGATCCACGGTTTCCGCTGGGTGGAAGAGCGCGATTTGAGCGGCTTCGTCGACGGCACCGAAAACCCGGCCGGGGAAGAGACGCGTCGCGAGGTGGCTGTAATCAAGGATGGCGTGGACGCGGGCGGCAGCTACGTGTTCGTCCAGCGCTGGGAGCATAACCTCAGGCAGCTCAACCGCATGAGCGTGCATGACCAGGAGATGATGATTGGCCGCACCAAAGACGCCAATGAAGAGATTGACGGCGATGCGCGTCCGGTCACGTCCCACCTGACCCGCGTTGACCTTAAAGAAGACGGTAAGGGGCTGAAGATTGTTCGCCAGAGCCTGCCGTACGGCACCGCGAGCGGTACGCACGGCCTGTACTTCTGCGCTTACTGTGCGCGCCTCTACAACATCGAACAGCAGCTGCTGAGCATGTTTGGCGATACCGACGGCAAGCGTGACGCCATGCTGCGCTTCACCCGTCCCGTGACCGGCGGCTACTACTTTGCGCCGTCCGTTGAGCGCCTGCTGGCGCTGTAAATCGCTCTCCATTCGTAGGCCGGGTAAGCGTTAGCGCCACCCGGCAATTTCTCCCGCACCCCTTATTCCCTTTTCTGCTTCTAAATCACCAAACGGTATATAAAACCGTTACTCCTTTAGACTCCGTTATAAATATTATGACTATAAGATAGTCATCACATTTATAAGGGTGCGCAATGGCCGTTACTGTACTGAAAAAAGGATCGCTGGCACTGGCAGGTTTACTGCTGGTGGCGCAGGCGCAGGCAACCGAGTTGCTGAACAGTTCTTATGATGTTTCGCGCGAGCTGTTTGCCGCCCTTAATCCCGCATTTGAACAGCAGTGGGCGAAAGAGAACAACGGCGACAAGCTGACCATCAAACAGTCGCACGCTGGCTCATCCAAGCAGGCGCTGGCCATTTTGCAGGGGCTGAAAGCGGATGTGGTGACCTACAACCAGGTCACGGACGTGCAGATCCTGCACGACAAAGGCAAGCTGATCCCGGCGGACTGGCAAAGCCGCCTGCCGAACAACAGTTCGCCGTTCTACTCCACCATGGGCTTCCTGGTGCGCAAGGGCAACCCGAAAAACATTCACGACTGGAACGACCTGGTGCGTTCTGACGTCAAGCTGATTTTCCCGAATCCGAAAACCTCCGGCAACGCGCGTTATACCTATCTGGCGGCGTGGGGCGCGGCGGACAAAGCTGACGGTAACGATAAAGCGAAAACCGAACAGTTTATGACCCAGTTCCTGAAAAATGTCGAAGTGTTTGACACCGGCGGCCGGGGCGCAACCACCACTTTCGCCGAGCGCGGGCTGGGCGATGTGCTGATCAGCTTTGAATCCGAAGTGAACAATATTCGTAAACAGTACGAAGCGCAGGGCTTCGAAGTGGTTATCCCGAAAACCAACGTTCTGGCCGAGTTCCCGGTGGCGTGGGTGGATAAAAACGTCAAAGCCAACGGCACAGAGAAAGCGGCAAAAGCCTATCTCAACTATCTGTACAGCCCGCAGGCGCAGACGGTGATTACTGACTATTACTACCGCGTTAATAATCCGGACGTGATGAACAAGCTGAAAGACAAATTCCCGCAGACCGAGCTGTTCCGCGTGGAAGATCATTTCGGCGCCTGGCCTGAGGTGATGAAAACGCATTTTGCCAGCGGCGGTGAGTTAGACAAATTGCTGGCGGCGGGGCGTAAGTAATGTTTGCAGGATCAACAAGACGTGTGCTGCCGGGTTTTACCTTAAGCCTCGGGACCAGCCTGCTGTTCGTCTGTCTGATTTTATTGTTACCGCTCAGCGCTCTGGTGATGCAGCTCGCTGAGATGAGCTGGTCCCAGTACTGGGAAGTGGTCACCAACCCGCAGGTGGTGGCGGCCTACAAGGTCACGCTGCTGTCTGCGTTCGTGGCCTCGATTTTTAACGGCGTGTTTGGCCTGCTGATGGCATGGATCTTAACCCGCTATCGCTTCCCGGGCCGCACGCTGCTCGACGCCCTGATGGATCTGCCGTTTGCCCTGCCGACGGCGGTGGCCGGTCTGACGCTGGCGTCGCTGTTCTCCGTGAACGGCTTTTACGGCGAATGGCTGGCGAAGTTTGATATTAAAGTGACCTATACCTGGATCGGTATCGCGGTGGCGATGGCCTTCACCAGCATCCCGTTTGTGGTACGTACCGTGCAGCCGGTGCTGGAAGAGTTAGGCCCCGAATACGAAGAGGCTGCGGAGACCCTGGGCGCCACGCGCTGGCAGAGTTTCCGTAAGGTTGTGCTGCCGGAACTTTCTCCGGCCTTGCTGGCGGGGGTGGCGCTTTCCTTTACCCGCAGCCTCGGTGAATTTGGCGCGGTCATTTTTATTGCCGGGAACATCGCGTGGAAAACCGAAGTGACCTCGCTGATGATTTTTGTCCGTTTGCAGGAGTTTGATTATCCGGCCGCGAGCGCGATTGCCTCGGTGATCCTTGCCGCGTCGCTGCTGCTACTGTTTTCGATTAACACTCTGCAAAGTCGCTTTGGTCGACGTGTGGTAGGTCACTGATGGCGGAAGTTACGCAATTGAAGCGCTATGACGCGCCCCGCATCAACTGGGGCAAATGGTTTCTGATTGGTACCGGCGTGCTGGTCTCCGCATTCATTCTCGTCGTGCCGATGGTGTACATCTTCGTGCAGGCCTTCAGCAAAGGGATTATGCCCGCGCTGCAAAACCTGGCCGATCCGGACATGCTCCACGCCATCTGGCTGACGGTGATGATTGCTCTGATCACCGTCCCGGTGAATCTGGTGTTTGGCGTATTGCTGGCCTGGCTGGTAACGCGCTTTAACTTCCCGGGGCGTCAGCTGCTGCTGACCCTGCTGGATATCCCGTTTGCGGTGTCTCCGGTGGTGGCGGGTCTGGTTTATCTGCTCTTCTACGGCTCCAATGGCCCGCTGGGCGGCTGGCTGGATGAGCACGACCTGCAAATCATGTTCGCCTGGCCGGGGATGGTGCTGGTGACCGTCTTTGTCACCTGTCCGTTCGTGGTGCGCGAGCTGGTGCCGGTGATGCTCAGCCAGGGCAGCCATGAAGATGAAGCCGCGGTGCTGCTCGGCGCTTCCGGCTGGCAGATGTTCCGCCGCGTCACGCTGCCGAATATCCGCTGGGCACTGCTTTACGGCGTGGTGCTGACCAACGCCCGTGCGATCGGTGAGTTTGGCGCGGTGTCGGTGGTATCCGGCTCGATTCGCGGCGAAACCCTGTCGCTGCCGTTACAGATTGAATTACTGGAACAGGACTACAACACCGTCGGTTCCTTTACTGCCGCAGCGTTGCTGACGCTGATGGCGATTTTGACCCTGTTTTTGAAGAGTGTGGTGCAGTGGCGTTTAGAGAATCAGGAAAAACGTCAGCATCAGGAGGGAAATCATGAGCATTGAGATTGCCAATATTAAGAAGTCTTTTGGTCGCACCCAGGTGCTGAATGATATCTCGCTGGATATCCCTTCCGGACAAATGGTGGCGCTGCTGGGGCCGTCTGGCTCCGGAAAAACCACGCTGTTGCGCATTATCGCCGGGCTTGAACACCAGACCAGCGGACATATTCGCTTCCACGGTACGGACGTTAGCCGCCTGCACGCCCGCGACCGTAAAGTGGGCTTTGTATTTCAGCATTACGCGCTGTTCCGCCACATGACGGTATTCGACAACATCGCGTTTGGCCTGACCGTGCTGCCGCGTCGTGAACGTCCAGATGCCGCCGCCATCAAAGCGAAAGTGACCAAACTGCTGGAGATGGTGCAGCTTGCGCATCTGGCGGACCGCTTCCCGGCTCAACTTTCCGGCGGGCAGAAGCAGCGCGTGGCGCTGGCGCGTGCGTTAGCCGTTGAACCGCAAATCCTGCTGCTGGACGAACCGTTTGGCGCGCTGGATGCGCAGGTGCGAAAAGAGCTGCGCCGTTGGCTGCGTCAGCTGCATGAGGAACTCCAGTTCACCAGCGTTTTCGTGACCCACGATCAGGAAGAGGCGATGGAAGTGGCCGATCGCGTGGTAGTGATGAGTCAGGGCAACATTGAGCAGGTTGACGAGCCAGAGCAGCTCTGGCGTGAACCGGCGACCCGCTTTGTGCTGGAGTTTATGGGGGAAGTAAACCGCCTTCAGGGTACCATTCGCGGCGGTCAGTTCCACGTTGGCGCGCACCGCTGGCCGCTGGGGTATACCTCCGCGCATCAGGGGCCAGTGGATCTGTTCCTGCGTCCGTGGGAAGTGGACGTCAGCCGCCGTACCAGCCTGGATTCACCGCTTCCGGTGCAGGTGCTGGAAGCTAGCCCTAAAGGGCACTACACCCAATTAGTGGTACAGCCCCTGGGCTGGTACACCGAGCCGCTGACCGTGGTTATGCGTGACGACGTGCCGCCGCACCGGGGGGAGCGTCTTTTTGTGGGGCTGCAACACGCGCGCATTTATCACGGTAACGAGCGCATTGAGACGCGCGAGGATATTGCTCTGGCGGAGTCAGCCTGATAGGTTATTAGTATGTTTATCGCCCGGTGGCGCTGCGCTGACCGGGCCTACAGTTATCACTGCGTCTTGTAGGCCGGGTAAGCTAAGCGCCACCCGGCTTTTTTATTGAGTAAAAATCGTGAATACACTCGAACACACCATCGGCAACACCCCTCTGGTCAAGCTTCAGCGCATGGGGCCCGATAACGGCAGCGAAATCTGGGTCAAACTCGAAGGTAATAACCCGGCGGGGTCGGTGAAAGACCGGGCGGCACTGTCGATGATTGTCCAGGCCGAGAAGCGCGGTGAAATTAAGCCAGGCGACGTGCTCATTGAGGCCACCAGCGGAAATACCGGAATTGCGCTGGCGATGATTGCCGCCCTGAAAGGCTACCGCATGAAGCTGCTGATGCCGGATAACATGAGCCAGGAGCGCCGGGCCGCCATGCGCGCCTATGGAGCCGAGCTGATTCTGGTGAGCAAAGAGCAGGGGATGGAAGGGGCGCGAGATTTAGCGTTAGCGATGGCGGAGCGCGGGGAAGGCAAGCTTCTCGACCAGTTCAACAACCCGGACAACCCGTACGCGCACTACACCACCACCGGCCCGGAAATCTGGCAGCAAACCGACGAGCGCATCACCCACTTTGTCTCCAGCATGGGGACCACGGGCACGATCACCGGTGTGTCACGCTTTCTGCGCGAACAGGAGAAGCCGGTGACGATTGTCGGCCTGCAACCGGAAGAGGGGAGCAGCATTCCGGGCATCCGCCGCTGGCCGGCGGAGTATATGCCGGGCATCTTTAATGCGCAGCTTGTGGACCAGGTGCTGGATATTCATCAGCGCGAGGCGGAAAATACCATGCGTGAGCTGGCCGTGCGTGAAGGTATCTTCTGCGGCGTCAGCTCTGGCGGTGCCGTAGCGGGTGCGATCCGGGTGGCTGAGTCCACGCCGGGGGCGGTGGTCGTAGCGATTATTTGCGATCGCGGCGACCGTTATCTGTCTACCGGCGTCTTTGGTGAAGAGAGTTATTCGCAGGGGGCGGGGATTTAAGCGTCATGGAGATGATTTTATTCCGGGATAACACCCGGGCGCAGCAAACCGATATTGTCGCCGTACAGTCGCAGGTGGTGTACGGCAGCGTGGGAAACAGCATCGCGGTGCCGAATATTCGCACCCACCGGCTGAACGTTACCGCCGTGCCAACGGTGCTGTTCAGCAATACGCCTCACTACGACACCTTCTACGGCGGGGTGATCCCGGACGAGTGGTTCAGCGGCTACCTTAAGGCGCTGGAAGAGCGCGAGATCCTGCGCGAGCTTAAAGCGGTCACCACCGGCTATATGGGCAGCGCCAGCCAGATCGCGCTGCTGGCGCAGTGGCTGAAGGCAATCAAAGTGCAACATCCCGATCTGCTGGTGCTGGTCGACCCGGTAATTGGGGATATCGATAGCGGGATGTACGTGAAGCCGGATATTCCTGAAGCCTACCGTGAGCATCTGCTCCCGCTGGCCCAGGGCATTACGCCCAACGTGTATGAACTTGAAGTGCTGAGCGGCAAACCGTGCCGTACGCCGGAGAGCGCCATTGCCGCCGCGCAGGGGCTGCTGTCCGACTCGCTGAAATGGGTAGCGATCACCAGTGCGCCAGTGTCTGACGATCCGCAGAATATCCACGTTGTGCTGGTGAGCGAAGAAGGTGTTACCGTAAGCGCGCACCCGCGCGTAGAGACGGATCTGAAAGGAACGGGCGATCTGTTCTGTTCGGAGCTGGTCAGCGGCATTGTGGGAGGGAAAACCGTTGCCGATGCCATTCGCATGGCGGGCGATCGGGTGACTGACGTTATGATCTATACGCAGTCGAAAGGCTATGACGAGCTTATCCTGCCGGCATAAACAAAAATGGCGCCCGAAGGCGCCATTTTTCTGTGCGGCAAGAATTACTTCTTGATGCGGATAACCGGGGTTTCACCCACGGTGACGCTGCCAGACAGTTTGATCAGTTCTTTGATTTCGTCCATGTTGGAGATAACAACCGGAGTCAGGGTAGACTTCGCTTTTTCTTCCAGCAGCGGCAGATCGAATTCAATTACCGGGTCGCCAACTTTAACGCGCTGGCCTTCTTCTGCGATACGCTTGAAGCCTTCACCTTTCAGTTCAACGGTGTCGATACCGAAGTGAACGAACAGTTCGATACCGCTATCGGATTCGATAGAGAACGCATGGTTGGTTTCAAAAATTTTACCGATGGTGCCGTCAACTGGAGCAACCATTTTGTTGCCAGTTGGTTTGATAGCAATGCCATCACCAACGATTTTCTCAGCAAACACTACATCCGGCACGTCTTCGATGTTGACGATCTCGCCGGAGAGCGGAGCAACAATCTCAATAGTTCCGGAGTCTTTCTTGTCATCAGAAACCAGAGATTTCAGTTTATCGAACAAACCCATGATCTTCTCCTAAGCAGTAAATTGGGCCGCATCTCGTGGATTAGCAGATTGTTTTTTCTTCAATGAACTTGTTAACCAGCGTCATTAACTCGTCCGTTGTCGGTTGAGCAAGAGCCTGCTCTGCTAACACCTTCGCATCTTCGAAGTTCGTGTTACGGATAATCTTCTTAATGCGCGGGATGGAAATGGCGCTCATAGAGAATTCGTCCAGACCCATACCCAGCAACAGAAGTGTAGCACGTTCGTCGCCTGCAAGCTCACCACACATGCCAGTCCATTTACCTTCTGCATGAGAAGCATCAATAACTTGCTTGATCAAATTCAGTACGGACGGTGACATTGGCTGGTAGAGATGTGAAATCATATCATTACCACGGTCAACTGCCAGGGTGTACTGCGTTAAATCATTGGTACCGATACTAAAGAAATCAACTTCTTTGGCTAAATGACGCGCAATGGTCGCGGCTGCCGGTGTTTCCACCATCACGCCGATCTCAATGGATTCGTCAAATGCTTTACCTTCGTCGCGCAGTTCCTGTTTGTAGATTTCGATCTCTTTCTTCAGTGCACGCACTTCTTCAACAGAGATGATCATCGGGAACATGATGCGCAGTTTACCGAAAGCGGAGGCACGCAGAATAGCGCGAACCTGGTCACGCAGGATCTCTTTGCGATCCATGGCGATACGCACGGCACGCCAGCCCAGGAACGGGTTCTCTTCTTTCGGGAAGTTCATGTACGGCAGCTCTTTGTCGCCACCGATGTCCATGGTACGGACGATTACAGCCTGCGAGCCGCACGCTTCCGCAACCGCTTTGTACGCTGCAAACTGCTCTTCTTCCGTTGGCAGAGCGTCGCGATCCATGAACAGGAATTCAGTACGATACAGACCTACACCTTCCGCGCCGTTGCGCTCAGCGCCGTCAACGTCACGTACGGTACCGATGTTAGCGCACACTTCAACCTGATGGCCGTCCAGCGTGATAGCTGGCAGATCTTTCAGTTTAGCGAGTTCCGCTTTCTCGGTAGCAACCTGCTCCTGAACGGAACGCAGCTGCTCGATCACATCGTTAGTTGGGTTGACGTAAACCACATTGTTTACGGCATCCAGAATCAGATAGTCGTCGTTTTTAACCTGGGAGGTAACGCTACCGGTACCCACAATGGCTGGCAGCTCCAGAGAACGCGCCATGATTGAGGTGTGGGAGGTACGTCCACCTGCATCAGTAATGAAACCCAGCACCTTGTTCAGGTTCAGCTGTGCGGTTTCAGACGGGGTCAGGTCAGCGGCAACCAGGATGACTTCGTCCTGAATCGCGCTCAGATCGATGATGGCCAGACCCAGGATGTTGCGCAGCAGGCGCTTACCGATGTCACGTACGTCAGCCGCACGTTCTTTCAGGTATTCATCGTCCAGCTCTTCCAGGGCAGATGCCTGACCTTCGATAACTTCATGCGCAGCCGCGTCGGCCGTCATGCCTTTATCTTTAATCAGGGCTATGATTTCCTGCTCCAGCTCCTCATCTTCGAGCAGCATAATGTGCCCTTCGAAGATGGCTTCTTTTTCTTCACCGAAAGTTTCGCCAGCTTTAGTTTTAATCGCTTCCAGTTGCGCAGATGCCTTGGCACGACCGCTCAGAAAACGTTCAACTTCCTGATCAACCTTGTCGGCAGAAATTTTTTTCCGGTCAATGACGATTTCGTCTTCTTTCAGCAGCAATGCTTTGCCGAAAGCGATACCCGGGGATGCTAAAATGCCTGAAATCATAACCCTACCTTACTTGTGACTGATATTGAAAAGAACCCGGTAAACTTACTCGAGTTCAGCCATCAGCTTAACCAGATGCTCAACTGCTTTCTGCTCGTCTTCACCTTCAGCGGAGATGGTAACAACGGTACCCTGAGTCAGGCCCAGAGTTTGCAGCTTGAACAGGCTTTTTGCGCTAGCGCTTTTGCCGTTGGAAGTCACAGTGATTTCAGAAGTGAAGCCTTTCGCTTCTTTAACAAACTGAGCAGCAGGGCGGGTGTGCAGACCGTTCGGAGCGGTAATGGTAACTTCTTGCTGGAACATTGTATTTCCCCAACTTATAGGTTTAGTGTTGTGGAACTAAAGTCTAGCCTGGCGACTTAACTTTAGCCTGTATAGTTAGCGCTGACGTTTCAATCGTCATTAAACATTATGCAGTGAAAGCAAGACTTGAACCAAATCATAAAATCGATTCAGCAGCGCTATTTCGTTCACCGATTAATTTCGCGCATCAAAATAATTGCTGGTTTAAATACCAGACCCAACGGGGTGAAGCAATGCCAGGAGGGGTAAAACTTTGAAGCAGGCCACAAAAAAGCACCTGAAAAGGTGCTTTTTTACGCGTTTTTAACATGCTGGCATCACTGTTGCAGTTCTTTCTCTGTGAAGAGATCGGCAAACAGTGCTGTGCTTAAGTAACGCTCACCCGAAGACGGTAGGATAACCACAATGTTCTTATTGGTAAAGGTTTCATCTTCCAGCAGTTTGAGGGCTGCCGCAACCGCCGCACCGGAAGAGATACCCGCCAGAATGCCTTCCTCGTCCATCAGGCGACGCGCCGTGGAGATGGCTTCTTCATTGGTAATGGCGACGACTTTATCGATCAGCTTCAGATCCAGGTTGCCTGGAATAAAGCCAGCGCCGATACCCTGGATTTTGTGTGGGCCAGGTTTGATCTCTTCGCCTGCCAGCGCCTGAGCGATAACCGGTGAGTCGGTTGGCTCAACGGCAACGGTAATCAGATCTTTTTTACCTTTCGTGCCTTTAATATAGCGAGACACACCGGTCAGCGTACCGCCGGTGCCTACGCCGGAGATAAACACATCAACCTGACCGTCGGTATCTTCCCAGATTTCCGGGCCGGTGGTTTTCTCATGAATTTCCGGGTTGGCCGGGTTGCTGAACTGCTGGAGCAGCAGATACTTTGCCGGATCGCTGGCAACAATTTCTTCGGCCTTCTGAATCGCGCCCTTCATGCCTTTTGCGCCTTCGGTCAGGACCAGGTTCGCACCCAGCGCTTTCAGCAGCTTACGACGCTCAATGCTCATGGTTTCAGGCATAGTCAGCGTCAGCTTGTAGCCACGCGCCGCCGCAACATAGGCCAGAGCGATACCGGTATTGCCGCTGGTGGGTTCAACCAGCTCAACGCCAGGTTTCAGCACGCCACGCTTTTCAGCATCCCAAATCATATTCGCACCGATACGGCATTTAACGCTGAAGCTTGGGTTACGAGATTCGACCTTCGCCAGAATGCGTCCATTACCGATACGGTTCAGTCGAACCAGGGGCGTATGACCGATAGTCAGCGAGTTGTCTTCATAAATCTTACTCATGGCCTGTCCTTAACTGTATGAAATTGGGATACCGACCCAGCATACCTGTTGAACAGGTATGGGGAAGTAAGGAAATCGCATATCTATATGCTGCAAGGAAATAATGGGGATCAGTATGGAATAAGGGGCGGCATAAGCCACCCCTCTTTTACACATTTTTGCATTACTTCCATAACGCGTGCTTAGCACGGTAACAGTCCACCCACATCGCCGTCGCGCCGCAAACGGCAACGGGCATGATGAACAAATTCAGGAAAGGGATCATGGTGAACAGGCTGGTCAGCGCGCCAAATTGCATGTTGGCAACCTTCTGAGTGCGCAGGGCAGTGCGCATCTCTTTAAACGGCACTTTGTGGTTATCGAACGGATAATCACAGTACTGGATAGCGAGCATCCAGGCGCTGAACAGGAACCACAGCACGGGCGCGACCGTCTGGCCAATCCCGGGTACAAAATAAAGAATAAGCAGCACAATCGCCCGCGGCAGGTACCAGGCGAACTTCTGCCATTCACGCTTCATGATGCGGGGGAGATCTTTCACGATCCCGAGTACGCCCGTGTCAGGTGGCGTCGCACCGGTAAGGCGCGCTTCCAGCTGTTCGGCCAGCAGACCGTTGAACGGCGCGGCTATCCAGTTTGCTATCGTCGAAAAGAAATAGCCGAAAACCAGCAGCACGGAGATAACCGCAATCGGCCAGAGCAGGTAGTCTAGCCACTGTAACCAGTCCGGCACATAGCTCATCAGGGAAGGGATCCAGCTTTCCAGTCTGGTGAACAGCCACCAGAAGGCCCCGCCCATCAGAATAATGTTGATCAGTAACGGCAAAATAACGAAGCGTCGAATGCCCGGCAGGGAGACCAGTTTCCAGCCCTGAGAAAAGTACCAGACCCCGCTGCGTGGGGCAGAAGAAGATGTTGAAACCATACCAGGCTGTACTCCTTTTTACACAACCAGTGGAATTGCCCGCCTATATTATCCAGTTACGGGCCAATGACCAGTTCGGAAATGTTCGAAAAACCAGCAAAAAGCACGATTTAGTTCATCTTTATGCTGTGAATGCTCTGCATACACTTGCACTTGACGTAAACGGCAAATACTCTTAGTGAGTAAATGTTTGCCGTGGTGGCAAGGTGTTAGAACAACAGAGAATATAATGATGCAGGATTTGCGTCTGATATTAATCATTGTTGGCGCGATCGCCATAATCGCTTTACTGGTACATGGTTTCTGGACCAGCCGTAAAGAGCGTTCCTCTATGTTTCGCGATCGTCCACTGAAGCGCATGAAGTCCAGTCGTGACGACGATGACGTTGAAGACGACATCGACGGTCCTGACGACGACGGCGTGGGTGAAGTTCGTGTTCATCGGGTCAATACTGCGCCCGGCGCAGCGCATGGAGAGCATGAAGCCCCCCGCGCTCCGCAGCACCAGTATCAACCACCGTATGCCTCTGCCCAGCCGCGCCAGCCAGCGCCGCCGCCAGTGGAAGAACCTGTTCGTCATCCGCCGCAGCAGCCTGTGCAACAGCAGCCCGTTGCGCCACAGCCTGTACAGCCGCAACCTGTGCAACAGCCTGCACAGCCAGTGCATCAGCCACAGCCTGTTCAGCAGCCGCAGCCGGTACAACAACCGCAGCCGCAGCCTGAACCGCCTGCGCCACAGCCCGCTCCGCGCGTTGAGCCAGAGCCGGTCGCAGAGCCAGAACCGGTTGTTGAAAAGCCGCAGCGTAAAGAAGCGGTGATCATCATGAACGTGGCTGCTCATCATGGCACCCATCTGAACGGTGACGTGCTGCTTAACAGCATCCAACAGGCAGGCTTCAAGTTCGGCGACATGAATATTTTCCATCGCCACCTGAGTCCTGACGGTAGCGGTCCGGCGCTGTTTAGCCTGGCCAATATGGTCAATCCAGGCACGTTTGACCCGGAAATGACCGGTGATTTCGTCACGCCGGGGGTTACGATCTTTATGCAGGTGCCGTCCTACGGTGACGAGCTGCAAAACTTTAAGCTGATGCTACAGTCCGCTCAGCACATCGCCGACGAAGTGGGCGGTGTGGTGCTCGACGATCAGCGTCGAATGATGACGCCGCAGAAACTGCGCGAGTATCAGGACCGCATCCGCGAAGTTAAGGAAGCGAACGCGTAATCGTCGCGTTAACTTCACCTCCTCCTCAACCCCCGCCTGTCGGGGGTTTTTCTCATTGATGGTGCGATATGGACTCAATCGAACAACAACTTACTGAACTGCGAACCACGCTTCGCCATCATGAATATCTCTATCATGTTATGGACGCACCGGAAGTGCCGGATGCGGAATATGACCGCCTGATGCGTGAACTGCGCGAGCTGGAAGCGCAGCACCCCGAACTGATTACGCCCGATTCCCCAACGCAGCGCGTCGGCGCGGAACCGCTGGGCGCTTTCAGCCAGGTGCGCCATGAAGTGCCGATGCTGTCGCTGGATAACGTGTTTGATGAAGAGAGTTTTCTGGCTTTCAACAAGCGTGTGCAGGATCGCCTGAAGAGCATCGACAATCTGAGCTGGTGCTGCGAGCTAAAGCTGGATGGTCTGGCCGTTAGCATTCTTTATGAGAACGGCGTGATGGTGCGTGCCGCAACGCGCGGCGACGGCACTACCGGGGAAGACATCACCACTAATGTGCGCACTATTCGTGCGATCCCGCTGAAACTGCGTGGCGATAACATTCCCGCCCGGCTGGAAGTGCGCGGGGAAGTGTTCCTTCCGCAGGCGGGCTTCGAGAAGATCAACGAAGAAGCGCGTCGTACGGGTGGGAAAGTGTTTGCAAACCCGCGTAACGCGGCGGCAGGTTCGCTGCGTCAGCTCGATCCGCGAATCACCGCGAAGCGACCGCTTACTTTCTTCTGCTACGGCGTCGGGATCCTGGAAGGCGGTGACCTGCCAGATACCCACCTGGGTCGTTTAATGCAGTTCAAAGAGTGGGGGTTACCGGTTAGCAACCGTGTGCAGCTCTGCGACTCTCCGGAGGCGGTGCTGGCGTTCTATCACAAGGTTGAAGAGGATCGTCCCACGCTCGGGTTTGATATTGATGGCGTGGTGATCAAGGTTAACTCGCTGGCGTTGCAGGAACAGTTAGGATTTGTGGCCCGTGCGCCGCGCTGGGCGGTAGCCTTTAAGTTCCCGGCGCAGGAGCAGATGACCTTCGTTCGCGACGTGGAGTTTCAGGTAGGGCGTACGGGGGCGATTACGCCTGTGGCGCGTCTGGAGCCTGTGCAGGTGGCTGGCGTGCTGGTAAGTAACGCCACGCTGCATAACGCCGATGAAATTGCCCGCCTGGGCCTGCGCATTGGTGACAAAGTGGTGATTCGCCGCGCGGGCGACGTGATCCCACAGGTGGTTAACGTTGTTGAGTCTGAACGTCCTGCCGATACCCGTGCCATCGAGTTTCCAGCCCACTGTCCGGTATGTGGTTCGGACGTTGAGCGCGTGGAAGGTGAAGCGGTAACGCGCTGTACGGGCGGGTTAATCTGCGGCGCGCAGCGTAAAGAGTCCCTGAAGCACTTTGTCTCCCGCCGGGCGATGGACGTCGACGGAATGGGTGACAAGATTATCGACCAGTTAGTTGAGAAAGAGTACGTCCATACGCCAGCGGACCTCTTTACCCTGACGGCAGGTAAGCTGACCGGTCTTGATCGTATGGGGCCAAAATCTGCCCAGAACATCGTTAACGCGCTCGAGGCGGCCAAAAACACCACCTTTGCCCGTTTCCTTTACGCGCTTGGCATTCGTGAAGTCGGAGAGGCGACAGCGGCAGGGCTGGCGGCGTATTTCGGCACGCTGGACGCGCTGGAGAAAGCCACCATCGACGAGCTACAGAAAGTCCCTGATGTCGGCATTGTGGTCGCCACCCACGTTTTCAACTTCTTCGCCGAAGAGAGCAACCGTGAAGTGATCGGTAAATTACTGGAACAGGGCATTCACTGGCCTGCACCGGTAGTGGTTAATGCCGAAGAGATCGACAGCCCGTTTGCCGGTAAAACGGTGGTGCTGACCGGCAGCCTGAGCCAGCTTTCGCGCGATGACGCGAAAGCGCGCCTGGTGGCACTGGGGGCAAAAGTGGCGGGCAGCGTATCGAAGAAAACCGACCTGGTGATTGCCGGGGAAGCGGCCGGTTCGAAGCTGGCAAAAGCGCAGGAGCTTGGCATCGAGGTAATCGACGAAGCGGAAATGATGCGCCTGTTAGGAGAGTGACGTGGAAAAAGAGCAGCTCGTTGAGATCGCCAATACGGAGATGCCGTTCGGTAAATATAAGGGTCGCAGGCTGATTGATTTACCGGAAGAGTATCTGCTGTGGTTTGCCCGTAAGGATGAGTTCCCCGCCGGGCGTCTGGGCGAGCTGATGGCTATCACGTTACTGATCAAAACAGAGGGGCTGACCCAGCTGGTTCAGCCCCTGAAACGTCCTTAAACTTTCGCGGCGCGGGTCTCTTCCTGCGCCAGCTTTTCTGTCTGCGCCTTGTAACGCCGCGCCAGTACCGCACACACCATCAGCTGGATCTGATGGAAAATCATCAGCGGCAACACCATCATCCCAATGACGGACGTCGGGAACAGAATATTGGCCATCGGGATCCCGTTGGCCAGGCTCTTTTTCGATCCGCAAAATACAATGGTGATTTCATCGGCCTTGTTGAAGCCGCATTTGCGGGCCACAAAGACGTTAACCGCGATGACAATGGCCAGCAAAACGATGCTTACCACCACAATAAACAGCAGCGATCCAGCGCCCACCCTGTGCCAGATGCCGTTCACCACGGCTTCGCTGAAGGCCGTGTAAACCACCAGCAGAATTGAGCTTTGGTCCGTTTTCCCGATCCATTTTTTATGTTTTGCCACAAACGCCCCAATCCAGGGACGGGATAAGTGTCCGAGCACAAACGGCAGCAGCAGTTGCAGACAAATTTTACCCACCTGCTCCAGATTACCTTCCGCCCCGTGCATATTCATCAGCAGACCGACCAGCAGCGGTGAAACAAAGATCCCCAGCAGGCTGGAAGCGGAAGCAGAACAAACCGCCGCCGCGACGTTACCGCCCGCCAGCGAGGTAAAGGCAATAGCGGACTGCACGGTGGCCGGCAAAATGCACAGATAAAGGAAACCGGTATACAGCGCCGGATCGACATTCACCGGCGCCCACCAGGCGAACAGCACGCCCAAAACCGGGAAGAGGATAAAGGTGCTGCACATTACCCACAGGTGCAGTCGCCAGTGGCTACCGCCTGCAATAATGGCTTCCCGTGAGAGTTTGGCGCCATGCATAAAGAACAGCAGGGCAATGGCTGCCGTGGTCAGTCCTTCAATAACCGGAACGAAACTGCCCCGCGCCGGGAAGAACGAGGCCAGCAAGACGACACCAATCAGGGTCAGCGTAAACGGATCAAGGATACGAAAAAGTTTCATAATCACTCCTGAAAACAGATGCCGCTATTGTGCTTTCTTCCCTTTGAGAAATAAAATTGATTTATTGCATCCATTCATGAATTAAACAGATGAATTATTCGTTACGTCAGCTTCGCGTTTTCGTCACCGTCGCGCAGGCCCGCAGCTTTAGCCGGGCAGGGGAGATCATTGGCCTCAGCCAGTCGGCGGTGAGCCATAGCGTTAAGGAGCTTGAAACGCAAACGGGAGTGAAGCTGCTCGACCGTACGACGCGAGAAGTGGTACTCACCGAAGCGGGACAGCAACTGGCAATGCGTCTGGAGAGGCTGCTGGATGAACTGAACAGTACGCTCAGGGATGTCGGCCGGATCGGACAACAGCTTTCCGGCACCGTGAGAGTGGCGGCGAGCCAGACGATTTCAGCGCATCTTATTCCCCAGTGTATCGCTGAAAGTAATCACCGCTATCCGGATATCGATTTTGTTTTGCACGACAGGCCGCAGCAGTGGGTACTGGAGAGTATCCGTCAGGGGGATGTAGATTTTGGCATCGTTATTGATCCCGGAGCGGTAAGCGACCTGGAATGTGAAGTGGTGCTCTCGGAGCCCTTTTTATTGCTCTGCCGCGATGATGATCCGCTGGCATCGCTGCCACAGGTGGCCTGGCTGGCCTTGCAGGGGGCGAACCTGGTGTTACAGGATTATGCATCAGGCAGCCGTCCGCTGATAGATGCCGCACTGGCCGCGCAGGGCGTTAAGGCAACCATTGTGCAGGAGATCGGGCATCCTGCCACGCTCTTCCCGATGGTCGAAGCGGGGATTGGCATCAGCGTTCTGCCGGCGCTGGCGCTGCCACTGCCGCAGGGGAGTCGTTTAACGGTGAAGCGTTTCGTACCCTGTGTCGAACGCCAGCTGATGCTGGTACGCCGTAAAAACAGGTCACTTTCCGGCGCGGCGCATGCCTGCTGGGATGTGGTGCGTATGCAGGCCGAACGTTTGATGGAGGCCCGCACACGCGATCCACTTTTTAACGAAACCAATAATCAGATGTAGATATTAATCTGATGCTCCGCGGAGGGCTTATTGATGCCTTCCGCGACTGCCTGACCTTTTTCCTGTTTTGGCATCGCCTCTTCTGCCTGCTGACGCTGCAATTGCGCCAGTTGTGCCTGCAACATAGCCAGCTGAGATTCGAGTAATTCCTGCTGCTTTTGCTTCTCTTCTGCTGTGGCATCACCCATGGCCACTTCTTTGAGCTGCTGAGTGACTTTCGTTATCTGTTTGGTCAGACGGGTGATTTGAGAAGCAATGTCGTTTCCGCCGGAGCTGTTATCTACGCTGCCGATTTCCATCGCCGACAGAGAAACGGGCTTAAGAGTTGTCATATTGAGATCCTTTTCGCCATAAAATAGAGGTATCGGCAAAGAAGGCGTGAGCTTGAGTAAAACAAGCGATCTGGCTGCAATGGGGATGTGCTATATCGCAGATAGCAAAAAAGCGCCTTTAGGGCGCTTTTTTACATTGGTGGGTCGTGCAGGATTCGAACCTGCGACCAATTGATTAAAAGTCAACTGCTCTACCAACTGAGCTAACGACCCGAAATGGTGGGCGATGACGGGCTCGAACCGCCGACCCCCTCCGTGTAAAGGAGATGCTCTACCAACTGAGCTAATCGCCCATTTCGGAACTGCTGCGATAAGGTGAGAATGGTGGGCGATGACGGGCTCGAACCGCCGACCCCCTCCGTGTAAAGGAGATGCTCTACCAACTGAGCTAATCGCCCAATCTCAATGCTTATCTACACTGCGAGTCTACCGAAGTATATGGTGGGTGATGACGGGCTCGAACCGCCGACCCCCTCCGTGTAAAGGAGATGCTCTACCAACTGAGCTAATCACCCCCGCTGTGTGGAGTCGCATTATAGGGAGAGTTGAAAATGAGTCAACGCATTTTCTAAAGTTTTTATTCGTTCGTCGTAAAATTAGTCAAAACGATCGCAAAACGGACTGTGGCGCATGATTTATAAACAAAAACAGCAATCTCGAACCGGATAAAGTGATCGACATTGAGGAATCGGCCCACAGTGATAGAATATTGCCCATTGTTTTCTTCCCGGAATTTGCCGATTACCGGCATCTTTATAACGTAAGGCCATTTCATGAAAATCAAAACTCGCTTCGCGCCGAGCCCGACAGGCTATCTGCATGTCGGTGGTGCACGTACCGCTCTCTACTCCTGGCTTTTCGCACGTCACAACAACGGTGAGTTTGTGCTGCGTATTGAAGACACCGATCTGGAGCGCTCAACGCCGGAAGCAATTGAAGCCATTATGGATGGGATGAACTGGCTGAATCTGGCGTGGGACGAAGGCCCATACTTCCAGACCAAACGTTTTGACCGCTATAACGCCGTAATTGACGAGATGCTGGTGGCAGGCACGGCCTATAAGTGCTACTGCTCCAGGGAGCGTCTGGATGCGCTGCGTGAAGAGCAAATGGCAAAAGGCGAAAAACCGCGTTATGACGGTCGTTGCCGCCATGACCACAGCGAGCATGCTGCGGATGAGCCTTGCGTAGTGCGTTTTGCTAACCCACTGGATGGCTCTGTTATCTTTGATGACCAGATCCGTGGTCCGATCGAATTCAGCAACCAGGAGCTGGATGACCTTATCATTCGTCGTACTGACGGATCGCCAACCTATAACTTCTGCGTAGTTGTGGACGACTGGGATATGGAAATCACTCACGTGATCCGTGGTGAAGACCATATCAATAACACCCCGCGTCAGATCAACATTCTGAAAGCGCTGAACGCGCCTGTACCGGTGTATGCGCACGTATCAATGATCAACGGTGACGACGGTAAAAAGCTGTCCAAACGTCATGGCGCGGTGAGCGTGATGCAGTACCGTGATGACGGCTATCTGCCGGAAGCGCTGCTGAACTACCTGGTGCGTCTGGGCTGGGCTCATGGTGACCAGGAGATCTTCAGCCGCGAAGAGATGATCGAGCTGTTCTCTCTAAACTCGGTCAGCAAATCAGCCAGCGCGTTCAACACTGACAAACTGCTGTGGCTGAACCATCACTACATCAATACCATGCAGCCAGAATATGTGGCGACTTATCTGCAATGGCACATTGAACAGGCAAACATCGATACCCGTACGGGCCCTGAACTGGCGGATCTGGTGAAGCTGCTTGGCGAGCGTTGCAAAACGCTGAAAGAAATTGCTGAAAGCTGCCGTTACTTCTATGAAGAGTTTGACGCGTTCGACGCCGACGCGGCCAAGAAACACCTGCGTCCGGTTGCGCGTCAGCCGCTGGAAGTGGTGCGTGATAAACTCGAAGCCATTACCGAATGGACTGCGGAAAATGTTCACCACGCGATTCAGGCTACCGCTGATGAGCTGGAAATTGGCATGGGTAAAGTCGGTATGCCGCTGCGCGTTGCGGTGACGGGGGCAGGCCAGTCTCCGGCGCTGGACGTGACCGTTCATGCCATCGGCAAATCACGTAGCGTTGCGCGTATCAACAAAGCGCTGGGCTTTATTGCTGAGCGTGAAAGCCAGCAGTAATACTCGTGTAATACAAAAAACGGCAGGGTAACCTGCCGTTTTTTATGCCTGTTATTCAGCAATACCAAGACGCGTGAGAAAACCCTGCAACCCTTCACGAGCGAGCAACTTGTGCAAACGTTCCTGTTCGACAGTCGTCATGTTTTCCAGCGAGTCGATAATTTGTGGAAGCAGGCTGGATGAGGTTGCCACGCCGTAGTGGGAAGGGCTTTCCGCCACATGGTAAACAGCCCGACGGTTACGAATGGCGGGAAGACTAATGATGTGCTCCTTAACGTGCGCATCAATACATATCACCCTCGCTCTTCCGCCTTTTACACCGTTGATACCCTCCGTTTTCCATCCTTTCTGTCGTATCCAGCGATTAACGGTTTGTCGGGCTACGCCCAGACTGTCCGCCAGCTCTTCCGTGGTCATTTTGCTGCGTAATCTTTTCATATCAGCGTTGGTCGCGAATCCCTAAACGTTGTAACAAGCCGGTAATCCCTTCCCGCAGTAACAGCGATGTCATCTGCTTTTGCTCTTCCGGCGTCATTTCATTCGCCAGCGTCAGGAGCAGGGCATGAAGCGAGCCCTCGTGGTACGCCTTATCTGGCAGTTCCGGCGTCTCTGTTGCCCTGCGCGCGCTGCGAATAAAGTCGCGCACTTTTTCATTGACGTGTACCAGACGCGCCTTGCCACCCTGAACGCCTGGCTTTGGCGATGTAATCCAACCCTCTTTGCGTACCCATTTATTGATGGTCTGTCGGCTATAGCCAGTCAGCAGGGCTAACTCTTCTGGCGTCATTCGTTCCTTGATCATACAATTTCCTGAATATCTGTGGGGTTAATTAGTGGTTCATTTTATAGCACCGTTTTACGTGAAAACGTGACAAGCTTAACTCCTGGCTGCGAGCAGGCTCTCAAAGTGATTCATTTGCATGATTTTTCGGCGATTGAAAGGCGGAGGCTGAATTTGCCGTTGACACTCTGCGGCGGAATTCATATTATGCCGCCCGTCAACATGACAGCTTTACGACGGGGCTATAGCTCAGCTGGGAGAGCGCCTGCATGGCATGCAGGAGGTCAGCGGTTCGATCCCGCTTAGCTCCACCAAACTCTGAACCCAACAGAGTGCGGTAGGTAAAGTAACATGTGGGGCTATAGCTCAGCTGGGAGAGCGCTTGCATGGCATGCAAGAGGTCAGCGGTTCGATCCCGCTTAGCTCCACCAAAATTTAAACCCTCGTCGCAAGACGGGGGTTTTTTTATATCTTGTAAAATATTTTAGACTGTTTTTGTTGCAATTAACGTCGTTTTCTACACCTCCCCTCAATCCAAATCAATAAACAAGTCTATAAATAGACCTGAACTTGATTCGTGTTATTAATAAACCTATTATCCATGCGGTCAATGAGACGATGGTAAAATAGATTATCCGGATTAATGAATAGAAAAATTTACAATAATGTAAAGATATTTATGATTGCCCTGGCGCTAAGCCTGATTGCGATTCCTTTTTCTCGTTATATCTCTCCACGGGCCATCGTCAGCGAAAATGATGTTTATCTGGCGTGGTTGCCCTTAAGTGCCATGCTCGCCATCGTGTTGTTATTTGGACGGCGGGCAATCATTCCTTTGCTGTTAAGTTTTAGTATTACTAATATTTATAATCTTGATTTAGCACCACTACAATCTGCCGTATTATTATGTTGTCAGACGTTTACCGTCTTCGCCGCCTGTGGCGTCATCCGTCTGGTGCTGGGCAAGCGCTGGCGACACAGCATACCGAATAAGTACATTGGCATACGTATTTTCTGGCTCGGATTTATGGTGCCTGTGGGCATCAAATTATCGATGTATCTGGCGGGATATTTATTTGATTTCCCGGTGACAATCTCCTCATATTTTGGCGAAGGCTCTGCAATTTATAACGTTATCGATATTCAGAGTCTGATTTGTGCCGCCCTGATTTTCACCATGATGTTCTATTATCCGTTAAGAATGATTATTAATCCTCGCTATGCCCGAACATTCTGGCGGCGAAGCGTGAAGCCCCTCTTTTGTCACAAAAAAGCGTTATTTATCGTTGTGTGGCTGATGCTGTTGATCTCGATGATCGCTATTTTATGCGCGCCTTTTGAGTCGCAGTTTATTGCGGGTTATTTGATGCCAATCGTTTTCATTCTTTTCACCCTTGGGATTGGTCGTCTGAGCTATGCGCTCATCTCTTTATTCTGGGCGGCCTCGGCGCTCATGCTGTTGACCTATAATTATAATTTTCTTAATGGCGTTGAATCGGGCCACTCGCTCTCCTTTATCCTGTCGGTGCTTATCTCTTTCGCCATCTGCCTGCTTTACATGTCGCGGATCTATCAGAAAAGTGAATGGCTGAAACAGGGGTGGCAGGAGAGGGCGCTTACCGATCCGCTCACCGGTCTGCCTAACATTCGTGCGCTGGAAGTGTTTTTACAGCACCATCCCGAGGCCAAAGTCTGCTGCCTGCGCCTGGATAATCTCGAATTCCTGAGCCGTCACTACGGCATCCTCATGCGTGTACATTGTAAAAAGATGATAACCGCGTCGCTGCAACCGTTATTGCAAAAAGACGAGAAGCTCTTCCAGTTGCCGGGCAGTGAGCTGGTAGTGGTCTTGCTGGGTCCGGGCACGGCTGAACGTCTGCAATATATGGTTGATCATCTGAACAGCCGTAAGATTATCTGGAACAAGACTGAGCTCGACATCGAGTTTGGCGCCTCCTGGGGTGAAGTGCCGGATGGGGAAAGCCTGCATCACACGCTGGGTCAGCTGAGCTGGCTCTCCGAGCAGTCCTGTGCCGGGCACAACGTCCTGGCGTTAACCAACAGTCTGGATGATGTCTCCGGTCAGACGACGGACAGAGTGCTGATGCTGGCCCGCGTAAAACGCGCCCTTGATATCGGTGGGCTTCACCTTTACGCCCAGCCAATCCATAACGCGCGTGGGGAAGGGTACTTTGAAATCCTCTCAAGGCTTGAAAGCGAGGGTGAGATCATCACGCCTGATCGCTTTATTCCGCTGATTGCTCAGTTTAACCTGAGCCACCGATTTGACCTGAACGTGGTGGAAAAATTGCTGATGTGGATGCGCAGCCATCCGTCCGAACGGGCCGGAACGCGGTTCTCCGTTAATCTGATGCCGCTTACGCTGATGCAAAATGAGATAGCGGCTGAGATCATCGCGCTTTTTGAACGCTACGCCATTGCGCCGCAAGATATCGTCATTGAGATCACCGAGGAACAGGCTTTCTCTGACTCGGGAAGCAGCATCAACAATATCCAGCAGCTGCGGGATTACGGCTTCCGGATTGCTATTGATGACTTTGGTACCGGCTATGCCAACTTTGAGCGCCTCAAGCGGCTGGAGGCCGATATCATTAAGATCGATGGCTGCTTCGTGAAAGATATCTGCACCGACAGCATGGATGCGATGATCGTGCAGTCCATTTGCAACATGGCCAAAACGAAATCGCTTTGTGTGGTGGCTGAATATGTGGAATCGGCTGAACAACGCGAGATGTTGCTGCGATTTGGCGTGGACTATTTGCAGGGCTATTTGATTGGTAAACCACTGCCCCTGACGGCGCTGGAGGCATAAAAAAACCGGGAGCGAGGACTCCCGGTTTTTATTACGCGGTATGAATTACAGAACCAGTGCTGCGATAGAGGCAGACAGGACGCTCACCAGCGTTGAACCGTAAACCAGCTTCAGGCCAAAGCGAGAAACGACGTTACCTTGCTCTTCGTTCAGGCCTTTAATCGCACCAGCGATAATACCGATGGAAGAGAAGTTCGCGAAGGAGACCAGGAAGACGGACAGGATCCCTTCCGCACGAGGGGAGAGTGTGCTGGCAATCTTCTGGAGATCCATCATCGCCACGAACTCATTGGAAACCAGTTTCGTTGCCATGATACTGCCCACCTGCAACGCTTCGTGAGCGGGCACGCCCATCACCCAGGCAATCGGGTAGAAGATGTAGCCCAGAATACCCTGGAAGGAGATACCGAGTACGGCCGCAAACAGGGCGTTCAGCGCAGCGATCAGCGCGATAAAGCCAATCAGCATTGCGGCGACGATAATTGCAACCTTGAAACCCGCCAGAATGTATTCACCCAGCATTTCGAAGAAGCTCTGTCCCTCGTGCAGGTTTGACATCTGAATGTTCTCTTCGCTGGCATCCACACGGTACGGGTTAATCAGCGAAAGCACGATAAAGGTGCTGAACATGTTCAGAACCAGCGCCGCAACTACGTATTTTGGTTCCAGCATGGTCATATACGCGCCCACGATAGACATGGAAACGGTAGACATTGCGGTTGCCGCCATGGTGTACATGCGGTTACGGGACATCTTGCCGAGAATATCTTTATACGCAATGAAGTTCTCAGACTGACCCAGGATCAGCGAGCTGACTGCGTTAAAGGATTCTAGTTTGCCCATGCCGTTAACTTTCGATAACAGGAAGCCGATCGCACGGATAACCACCGGCAGAACGCGGATGTGCTGAAGGATACCGATCAAGGCAGAGATGAAGACGATAGGGCAGAGCACCTTCAGGAAGAAGAAGGCCAGACCCTGATCGTTCATGCTGCCAAAGACGAAGTTTGTCCCTTCGTTGGCAAATCCGAGCAGTTTTTCGAACATTTCGGAGAAGCCTTTCACGAAGCCCAGGCCTACGTTGGAGTTCAGGAAGAACCACGCAAGTAAAACTTCAATGACCAGCAGTTGGACAACATAGCGAATACGAATTTTTTTGCGGTCTGTGCTGACCAGCAATGCAAGTGCAGTAACGACAACGAGTGCCAGGACAAAATGAAGGACGCGGTCCATATTTGCTCCAAATATGAGGCAGGTTTAATTTCCGTGCACATTCTATGTAACAAGCACAAAGAAAACGAGATCAAGCCCACACTATAGTTACATCCTGTGACGAGTCTCAAAAATAGTGATCAACAAGACATTTTTGTTATGTTAGGTAAATGAGTGAAAAGTTAAGTTTGTGTGCTACGCTTCACAAATGTCTGCGCATTTTCACATTCTGTGACCTTGCTCCACCTGCCTGTCTATCGTTCCTGACTATCAGAGAAATCATGTTAACCGTTACAAATGAACTTGATAATCATTCTCATTTTGATAGCATAAAACATAGCAAAGGCTATATTTCCAGAGGCAGAAATGACGAATAGTCGCGTAGAGAGTAGCAGCGGCAGAGCGGCACGCAAGCTGCGGTTCGCATTAATGGGACCGGCATTCATTGCCGCGATTGGCTACATCGATCCGGGTAATTTTGCGACCAATATTCAGGCCGGGGCCAGTTTCGGCTATAAACTGCTGTGGGTTGTGGTATGGGCCAATCTGATGGCGATGCTGATTCAGATGCTCTCCGCGAAGCTGGGTATTGCTACCGGAAAAAACCTGGCGGAGCAAATCCGCGATCATTATCCACGTCCGGCAGTTTGGTTTTACTGGGTTCAGGCGGAAATTATCGCCATGGCCACCGATCTCGCCGAGTTTATCGGGGCGGCGATCGGCTTTAAGCTTATCTTGGGCGTCTCCCTGCTTCAGGGGGCGGTGCTGACCGGTATCGCCACTTTCCTGATTCTGATGCTCCAGCGGCGGGGACAAAAACCGCTGGAGAAAGTCATCGGCGGCCTGCTGCTGTTCGTCGCTGCCGCCTATATTGTTGAGCTGATTTTCTCCCAGCCGAATCTGGCGCAGCTGACGAAAGGGATGGTGATCCCGTCGTTACCCACTTCTGAAGCCGTTTTTCTGGCTGCCGGAGTGCTGGGGGCGACCATCATGCCGCACGTCATTTATCTGCACTCTTCATTAACCCAGAATCTGCATGGCGGGACGAGTAAAGAGCGCTACTCCGCCTCGAAATGGGATGTGACTATCGCGATGACCATTGCCGGATTTGTGAATCTGGCGATGATGGCGACCGCCGCCGCCGCGTTCCACTTTAACGGGCATACCGGGGTTGCCGATCTCGACCAGGCTTACCTGACGCTGGAGCCGTTGCTGAGTCATGCCGCTGCCACTATTTTTGGTTTAAGCCTGGTCGCTGCGGGTCTTTCATCTACGGTTGTGGGGACACTGGCCGGGCAGGTGGTGATGCAGGGGTTCGTACGTTTCCATATTCCGCTGTGGGTTCGCCGCTCGGTCACGATGCTGCCTTCCTTTGTTGTGATCCTGATGGGGCTGGATCCGACCCGCATTCTGGTGATGAGTCAGGTACTGCTAAGTTTCGGGATTGCGCTGGCGCTGGTGCCACTGCTGATCTTCACCAGTAATAAATCGCTGATGGGCGAACTGGTGAATTCGACGTGGGTGAAGCGCGCCGGGTGGGCCATTGTGGTCGTGGTGGTGGCGTTAAACTTGTGGTTGCTGATAGGCACAGCCGCAGGCCTGTAAAAGAAAAAGGAGCCGGAAGGCTCCTTTTTGTTGTTAATGGTGATGGCCGTGACCGTGGCCTCTGCCTTTTCCATGACCCCAGCCGCCACGGCGGTCGTCACGATCGTTCCAGCCTTCGCGGTAGCCGCGTTCGTAAGCCTTACGCTTATCCCAGCCACGGTGATAGCCGTTATCGTGTTTCCACCAGCGGTTTTGACGCCATTCATAATGGCGATGCCAGTAGTCACGGTCGCGCCAGTAGCCACCGTCCCAATATCTGCCGTAGTCATCACGATCGCCAATTTGTAATTTAATCGATGGCAACAGGGTGATTTCGCCCGCACTGGCGACCAGCGGGGCCGAAACCAGTAATACCGCTGCAAGAATCAGTGACCTGAACATACTCTTCTCCTTCACGATCGGGGCCGCTGTGCGACCTGTTAACGCAATTTTACGAGTTGGTAAACATTCGTTTCATCGCCTCAACTCCTAAATCAGGAACGAGAGCACTTTTTGCTAAAAGTGTTTTTAATCTGAACTGGACAGGATCGTATCTATCGTCTTCAGCTCTTCTGCCGTGAACCGACAATTCTCAAGCACGCCTGCTGCATCTTCAATTTGTCCGGTCTTGCTTGCGCCGATGAGCACGGATGTCACCGCATCGTGGCGCAGGATCCAGGCCAGTGCCATTTGCGATAGCTTTTGCCCCCGGTTTTCCGCCAGCGCATTCAGCTTGCGTACCTTTTCCAGCTTTTTGTCGGTGATCTGCTCCGGGTTAAGGAACTTACTGCCGCTTGCTGCGCGAGAATCCGCCGGGATACTGTTCAGATAGCGATCGGTCAACTGTCCGCCCGCCAGGGGGGAGAAGGGGATACATCCCACCCCTTTATGCTGCAACACGTCCAGCAACCCCTCTTCAGGCGCACGTTCAAACATGGAGTACTTCGGCTGGTGGATCAGACATGGCGTGCCCAGATCCTCCAGTATTTCAATCGCCTGCCTTGCCACTTCTGCCGGGTAGTTGGACAGACCGATGTACAGCGCCTTGCCCTGACGCACCACATGGTCAAGCGCTTTCATGGTTTCACGTAGCGGCGTTTGTGGATCCGGGCGGTGGTGATAGAAAATATCGACATACTCCAGCCCCATACGCCTGAGGCTCTGGTCCAGGCTGGCGATCAGATATTTACGTGAGCCCCAGTCGCCGTAAGGCCCGTCCCACATGGTGTAGCCCGCTTTGGTGGAGATGATTAGCTCATCGCGCCAGGGCAGGAAATCCTCCTGCAAAATGCGCCCGAAATTACGTTCGGCCGAACCAGGAGGCGGGCCGTAATTATTGGCAAGGTCAAAATGCGTAATACCCAAATCGAAAGCACGCTGTAAAAGTTGACGGCTGTTTTCGAGTAACGTCGCGTCGCCAAAATTATGCCAAAGCCCCAGCGAGATGGCGGGAAGCTTAAGGCCGCTTTGCCCACAGCGGCGATATTGCATTGTCTGATAACGATTTTTGTCAGGCTGATAACCCATTGGCGAGACCTCTGGCGTTGGAAAGAAACATCAGTGTATACGTTTACACTAACCTGAAGAAAATGAGCATAGCTCAGCTTTTTTCGTAAAGCATTCTTTCCAGACCCTGATTGTCGCCAATTCTGGACACGCTTCACGCTTATTTAATACTCAGAGTGAGGTCAACGTCAGAAGGACACTTATAATATGCGTACCCCCTATTGCGTCGCCGATTACCTGCTGGACCGACTAACAGATTGTGGTGCCGATCATCTGTTTGGTGTGCCAGGCGACTATAACCTGCAATTTCTCGATCACGTGATAGACAGCCCGGACATCTGCTGGGTGGGCTGTGCCAATGAACTGAACGCGTCTTACGCCGCAGACGGTTATGCCCGCTGTAAGGGCTTTGCCGCGCTCCTGACGACATTCGGCGTTGGGGAGTTAAGCGCCATGAACGGTGTGGCGGGCAGCTTTGCCGAACATGTTCCCGTCCTCCATATTGTGGGGGCCCCGGGTATGGCGGCGCAGCAGCGAGGAGAGTTATTGCACCATACGTTGGGCGACGGCGAGTTCCGCCATTTCTATCATATGAGCGAACCCATCACCGTTGCACAGGCGGTACTTACCGAACAAAACGCCTGCTATGAAATTGACAGAGTCCTGACCACTATGCTGCGGGAGCGCCGTCCGGGCTACCTGATGCTGCCCGCTGATGTGGCGAAAAAAGCCGCTACGCCCCCTGTAAGCGCTCTCACTGTTAACCCCGCACCGGCTGATTTAGCCTGCTTGCAGGCGTTCCGTGAGGCTGCCGAAAAGCGCTTGTCCACGAGCAAACGCACCGCGCTGTTAGCGGACTTCCTGGTACTCCGCCATGGTCTGCGCACGGCCCTTCAGACGTGGGTGAAAGAGGTGCCGATGGCACACGCCACCATGCTGATGGGCAAGGGCATTTTTGACGAACGACAGAGCGGTTTTTACGGCACCTACAGCGGATCGGCGAGCGCCGCGCCGGTCAAAGAGGCCATCGAGGGGGCTGATACGGTGCTGTGTATTGGCACGCGCTTTACCGATACGCTCACTGCCGGGTTTACCCACCAGCTGACGCCAGACCAGACGATAGAGGTTCAGCCCCACGCGTCCCGCGTCGGCGACGTCTGGTTTACGGGTATCCCGATGAGGGAGGCCATTGAAACGCTGACAGCGCTGTGTAAAACCTATGTTCGTGATACGCGAGCGCCATTGGATCACAGCGGCTTTTCGTTCCCGACTATCGAAGGGGCGCTGACTCAGGAGAGCTTCTGGCGTACCCTGCAAACGTTTATCCGCCCCGGAGACATTATTCTGGCTGACCAGGGAACGTCTGCTTTCGGCGCTATCGATCTGCGTTTACCGGCGGACGTGAACTTTATCGTCCAGCCGCTGTGGGGATCGATTGGCTACACGCTGGCGGCAGCATTTGGCGCGCAAACGGCGTGTCCGAACCGACGCGTGATTGTCCTGACGGGTGACGGCGCCGCGCAGTTGACCATTCAGGAGCTGGGATCGATGCTGCGCGACAAACAGCGCCCGATTATTCTGGTGCTTAACAACGAAGGATACACGGTGGAAAGGGCCATCCACGGGCCGGAGCAGCGCTATAACGATATTGCCCTCTGGAACTGGACGCAGATCCCGCAGGCGCTGAGCCTGGCGCCTCAGGCAGAGTGCTGGCGCGTCAGCGAAGCGGAAGCGCTGGCGGAGGTGCTGGATAAAGTGGCACACCATGAGCGGCTTTCGCTGATCGAGGTGATGCTGCCGAAAGCCGATATTCCGCCGCTGCTGAGCGCGCTGACCAAAGCGCTGGAGGCGCGCAATAACGCCTGATTACCTGTCGTTTCGCCATCCCATCAGCATCGGTTTGCCCGCCAGCAGGAGCCAGGCGGGCAACATCACGATACAGAGCAGCGGCAGAAGCGTGGTATCCGGCACGACAACGGCCGCCATAAACAGGCTCAGCCACGCATCGCGCGTGACCACCAGTACCAGCCCCAGAATGGAACAGGAGACGGTAATCGCCGCAGGGACAGCGTCAACGTGCTCATGCAGCATCAGCCCCAGCGCGACGCCAACAAATACCGCCGGGAAGATACGACCTCCCCGGAAACCACAGGCCGCAGCGACCACCAGCGCCGCCAGTTTTACCAGCGCGAACAGCAGATAATCGGAGACGCTAAAGACCTGGCTGAAGGCCAGCTGCTGCATCTCGTCCAGACCCTTAAACAGCGTAACCGTCCCGCCGATGGCGCCTAAAACGCCCAGAATAAAACCCCCCATGCCCAGAATCAGCACCGGATGCTTCAGCCTGTGCATCAGACGATGCAGGCGAGGGAGACACCACACCGCGACCATCCCCAGCGCAATGGCGATCGCGACGACGACGGCACCGCTGAAAATATCGGTGAGTTGCATCTGGCCGTAGTGGGGGATGGAGAGTGAAAAATGGGGATGGAAAAACAGGCTGGTGGTGAGGGCTCCCGCAGCGGCGGCCATTAGCGGCGCGAAGAGTTTATCCCACAGCGGTACTTCATGATCACTGCTGAGGGTTTGCGAAAAAATGAGCGCAGCCGCGACCGGAGTGCCAAACAGCGCCCCGATGGTGCCTGCTGACGCCAGGATCGTCCAGTCCAGCGCGCCAACGCGCGGAAAAAGACGCGCCCCCAGAAAGACCGCCAGCGCGATATTAACCGCCATAATGGGATGTTCAGGCCCGAGGCTTACGCCGCCCGCAAGACCGATAATCAGCGCGATAATAAGCCCCGGCAGAGCAGAGGGAGAGACAGGGGCGCCAATCAAGGGTTCCAGTGCCGGGTCCGGCCCGGCATGACCCGGGCTATAGCGGATCACCAGCCCTACGGCAATCCCGGTCAGGGTCAGCATCATCATGATCCAGCCCGGCGAGTCAATGCTGATGCCGAGTTTTACCGGAAGCGCGGTCCATAAAATCGTTTGCAGCACCGCCGCCACTTTCATGACGACGATGAGCACCAGGCTCGACGCCACGCCAATAATCAGCGCCGGGACAGCCAATAACAGCATGGTTCTGGCTCGCGGATGGAGCATGATGATTTCCTTGTACAAAACGGCTTAACGTTACTTTGCACAATCAGCATTGTGGCAATAGTGCAAAAGGTGCTGAAACGGTAAAGTTATAATGTGACGAAGATCGATAATCCATGGGCAGTCACCTTCTGGTCGTTGTTGTTATCACGCCTTGAATTTACAGTGTCCCAAAGATTTATTCTGACTTTAGCGGAGCAGTAGAAGAATGACAAAGTATGCTTTGGTAGGTGATGTAGGCGGCACCAACGCGCGCCTTGCCCTGTGCGATGTGAACAGCGGTGCAATTTCTCAGGCGAAAACCTATTCAGGGCTGGATTACCCAAGCCTGGAAGCGGTGGTTCGCGTCTATCTGGAAGAGCATAAAGTGAGCGTTGAAGACGGTTGTATCGCTATTGCCTGTCCGATCACCGGCGATTGGGTGGCGATGACCAACCACACGTGGGCCTTCTCAATTGCCGAAATGCGGAAAAACCTCGGCTTCTCGCACCTTGAAATTATCAACGACTTCACTGCGGTTTCCATGGCTATCCCAATGCTTAAACCAGAGCATCTGATTCAGTTCGGCGGTACGGCCCCGGTTGAAGGCAAACCGATTGCCGTTTACGGCGCAGGCACCGGCCTGGGGGTGGCGCACCTGGTCCACGTCGACAAACGCTGGGTCAGCCTGCCGGGCGAGGGCGGTCACGTGGATTTTGCGCCGAACAGCGAAGAAGAGGGCATTATTCTGGAGGAGCTACGCGCCGAGATTGGGCACGTGTCGGCCGAGCGGGTGCTTTCTGGCCCGGGCCTGGTGAACCTGTATCGGGCGATTGTAAAATCAGACGGTCGTCTGCCGGAAAATCTGCAACCTAAAGATGTGACCGAACGCGCGCTGGCCGACAGCTGTATTGACTGCCGCCGTGCTTTGTCGCTGTTCTGCGTCATCATGGGGCGTTTTGGCGGCAACCTGGCGCTGAACCTTGGCACCTTTGGCGGGGTCTATATTGCGGGCGGGATCGTACCGCGCTTCCTCGATTTCTTTACCGCCTCCGGCTTCCGTGGCGGCTTCGAAGACAAAGGCCGCTTCAGGAGCTATGTCCAGGACATTCCTGTTTACCTGATTGTCCACGACAACCCAGGCTTACTGGGCTCCGGGGCGCATCTGCGTCAGGTACTGGGTCAGATCCTCTGATGCTCATTCCCCTCTCCTGCGGGAGAGGGAACGCGTTACAGGTGCATGAGCTGGCGGAACTCTTTCACCCTGCTGCGGCTTACCGGCACCTGGAAATCCAGATCCTTCAGCCGCAAAATATAGGTGTTATTAAACCAGGGTTCGATTTCGCGGATCTTGTTCAGGTTGACGCAGAACGAGCGGTGGCAGCGGAAGAAGTGAGCGGCCGGGAGTTTATTGCAGAATTCGGTGATGTTCATCGCCATGACGTAGGATTCACGCCGCGTATAGACAAACGTCATTTTTTCATGCGCTTCGGCATAGTAAATATCGTCGACAGGCGTGACGATGATTCGTTCGTCCTTCACCAGATTAATCGTGTCGTTTTCCCGCGCTACCGGGCTGGCACTGGCGGGTAATGCTTGCTGCTGCCACGCGGCTTCCAGCTTATGCAGCATGCTGATAATACGCGACTCCTGGTACGGCTTCAGAATATAGTCAAACGCCTCAAGCTCGAAGGCTTCCACGGCATGCTCTTTCCACGCGGTGACAAACACAATAAACGGCTTGTGGGCGAACTGATTGATATTTTGCGCCAGCAGGACGCCGTCCAGCGACGGAATATTAATATCGAGGAATATCGCGTCGACCCGGTTATGCTGTAAAAATTTCAGCACGTCCAGACCATCCTCAAAACAGCCAACAATCTCCATCTGGCTGTGGGTTTTGATAAGCCAGCTCAACTCCTGTTGAGCCAGAAATTCATCTTCTACGATGATGACTTTCATCTGTTACTCCGGCCTACGGCAACAAGGATATCGGGGCATTCACGGGCGTTCGCTCATTCGGAACATAAAAGGCAATTTCGGTGCCCGGCTCAAGACGGTGAATATGCAGCCCGTCACCGTACAGCAGTTTGACCCGGTAATGCACATTCAGCAGTCCGATCTTGTTGCCCGGCATTTCGTTTGATTTGACGCGCTCGATGACTTTCGGATCGATGCCGTGCCCGGTATCGCGCACGGCGATGCGCACGCGGTTACCGCTTTCCGTCACGCTAATCGTTACTACGCCTTTACCTTTACACGGCTGAATACCGTGAACAATGGCGTTTTCCACCAGAGGCTGGATCAGCAGGCTTGGGATCACGCAGCTGACCTCTTCATCAATATCGTAAATGACCGTGAGCTTATCGCCAAAGCGTGCCTGCTCGATGGCGATGTAATCCTTGATTTGATACAGCTCTTTTTTGATGTCGATCTGCTCGTCGTCATTTAGCTCAATGTTGTAGCGCAGATAGCGCGACAGATTAAATATCAGCTGCCGCGCGGTATCCGGATTCAGACGGATGGAAGAGGAGATAGCGTTCAGCGCGTTAAACAGGAAATGGGGATTGATCTTGCTTTGCAGGGCGCGCAGCTCTGCCTTATTTGCCATCTCGCGCAGCTGCTCTGCACGCGAAACCTCAAGTTGAGTGGAGATAATCTGCGACAGGCCAATCGCCATCTCCTGGAGCGAGGAGGTGATTTGGTGCGCATGGCAGTAGTAAATTTTCAGCGTCCCCGTGACCACGCCTTTTTCCCACAGCGGGATCACCAGCATTGAGTGGATCTCTGGCGTCCGGTGGGCTTCATCATTGTTTTTAATGATGATTTTTCCGTAGTTAATCGCCTGTCTGGTGGTCGGGCTGATGGTATCGTCGCTGTCGCGATAATTGTGCTCCCCGACGCCAACGTAAGCCAGCACGTGGTCAATATTGGTGATGGCGACCGCATCGGCGTGAATATCACGGCGGATGATATCGCAAACCTGACGTAAAGATTCGGCGTTAACGTGTCGGAAAAGCGGCAGCGTCTTGTTGGCGATATCCAGCGCCAGCTTGGCCTGACGCGCGGCGCTGGCCTCTTTTTCGCCCTCCACGCTTTGCACCAGTAGCACGATAAAACCGATACAGACGCTCCCGAGGATCATAGGAATACCGATCTTCGAGACGATATCCAGCCCCAGCGCAACGGTTGGCGCCCAGACGATGACCAGGATCATGGTCAGCGTTTCGCAGACCATCCCCGCGATAATCCCTGCACGCCAGTGCTGCTTTTTCGGGATTTTGCGGTTAATCCAGCCCGAGAGCAGCCCGGCAATAATGCTGGTGATAAAGCAGGGGACTGCCGTCACGCCGCCAATATCAATCAGGTATCGATGGGTGCCGGCGATGATGCCTGTGATAATCCCTACCCAGGGACCAAAGAGGATCCCGCCCGACATGACGGCGATGATGCGCACGTTCACCAGCGAGCCTTCTACCGGCACCCCGGACCAGGTGCTGAACAGGGCAAACATCGAAAAGATAAACGTGACGGCCAGCAGCTCTTTTGGCGAATGGGCAGATTTATGCAACAGTTCGCGGAACAAGCGGATGCGGATAAGGAAAAAGAGACAGATCAGCATTAATGCCGCGCGGTCGAACACCGCCAGGAGCATATTGAAGATTTCGTGCACGGTCAGGCCTGGGAAAACGGGAAAAATCTATGATAGAAAACATAGGGCCTGATGACCAGCTATCCATCAGATTTATCAAATGGGGAAAAACCATAATTCTCAAAGGGGATTGCTGGCTTTTGACTGAAAGCCGGTGCTTTTCCGTTTGGGGAGAAACGTCAGGTAACGATACTGAAAATATTGTGTTAAATCGTAGCGCTTAAAACTGCCTGTTCGCGATAAGGGTTCCGCTTTTCACTGCAATCACATTCCCGTTTTAGCGCAAAATATTGTTTTGCCGTTATCCTCTCGACAGCGTCTTTTTCTTCAGGTTATTTTCTAAGCACGCCACACGGGTGGCAGCGTCGCTCGGACGGTCCGGGCGCTAACGTGACTCTGAGGAATCTATGGCTGAATTCAGTCCTGAACGCCGTTTTACGCGTATCGATCGTCTCCCCCCTTATGTTTTCAATATCACTGCTGAACTGAAAATGGCTGCGCGTCGGCGCGGCGAAGACATTATCGATTTCAGTATGGGTAACCCTGACGGCCCAACGCCGCCGCACATCGTTGAGAAACTCTGCACGGTTGCGCAGCGTCCTGACACCCATGGGTATTCCACCTCACGCGGCATTCCACGCTTACGTCGGGCGATCTCCCGCTGGTATCAGGATCGTTATCAGGTCGATATCGATCCTGAAAGTGAAGCGATTGTGACCATTGGCTCCAAAGAGGGGCTGGCCCACCTGATGCTGGCGACGCTGGATCACGGCGATACCGTACTGGTGCCGAATCCGAGCTACCCGATTCACATCTATGGGGCGGTGATTGCCGGCGCGCAGGTGCGTTCTGTCCCGCTGGTGGAAGGCGTCGACTTCTTTAACGAGCTGGAACGGGCGATTCGTGAAAGCTATCCGAAGCCGAAAATGATGATCCTCGGTTTCCCGTCAAACCCAACGGCACAATGCGTTGAACTCGAATTCTTCGAGAAAGTGGTCGCGCTGGCTAAGCGTTACGACGTGCTGGTGGTACACGATCTCGCCTACGCCGATATCGTTTATGATGGCTGGAAAGCGCCGTCAATTATGCAGGTACCCGGTGCCCGCGATGTGGCGGTTGAGTTTTTCACCCTGTCGAAAAGCTACAACATGGCGGGCTGGCGAATTGGTTTTATGGTGGGAAACAAAACGCTGGTGAGCGCCCTGGCGCGTATTAAAAGCTACCATGACTATGGCACCTTTACGCCGTTACAGGTCGCGGCCATCGCGGCGCTGGAAGGGGATCAGCAATGCGTGCTCGATATTGCCGCTCAGTACAAACGCCGCCGTGATGTGCTGGTAAAAGGGCTTCATGAAGCAGGCTGGATGGTGGAAATGCCTAAAGCCTCTATGTACGTCTGGGCGAAAATCCCTGAGCCGTATGCGGCGATGGGTTCTCTGGAATTTGCCAAAAAACTGCTTCAGGACGCGAAGGTTTGCGTCTCTCCAGGCATTGGCTTTGGTGACTACGGTGACACGCACGTGCGTTTCGCGCTGATTGAAAATAGCGACCGTATCCGTCAGGCAGTGCGGGGCATTAAAAGCATGTTCCGCGCGGATGGCCTGCTTGCAGCGAAGAGCGTTGCGGAACAACCCGAGTCGTAACGGACAAAAAAAAACAGGCGCCAACGGCGCCTGTTTTTTTGACTGCATTTTCTTAACTAGATCATCAGAGCAAACGTTCCGGCCCAAACTAAAACAATAACCGAAATGCCCATAAAGAAATATTTCACGTTTCATCGCTCCGCGTATCTTCCGGTACGCATTAAAAAAACAGAGTCCAACTGAGTATAGAGGGTTGAAATCATGCGAAAGGGGAAATCGGAATTATCCCGTGACGTCGCTAACTTCAGCTCTGAATTCTGTGCTTTCCTGTCGCCAGACGGCGCTAATGTACGCCTAAATTTCAGGAGTGACAAGAGGCATTTTTTTAAATAATTTCCTACACTTACGAGTGTCGTGGAACGGCGACAGTTTGATTTCGGTACGCAATAAATGCCTGTTGAGCGACGGTCGAAAAAAGCCGTTACGCACTGCGATTACAGGTGTTTGAAAAGGTTAGTTTCTTAGCGAAACTAACCTTCGAAAGGGGTCAGATATAGAGCGAGGCTTCGCCCAGGGGGCGGGTTTTAAAGCGGCGGTGCATCCACAGATACTGCTCAGGCGCACGCATAATTTCAAACTCAATCACCTTATTGATAAAGGTCGCGGCTTCACTCTCATCTTCAGGATAGTTCGCCATCTCTGGGGAGATATGCAGACGATAGCCTGACTTATCCGCTTTTCTGACCATGGTCACCGTCAACATCGCGGCGCCTGAGAGACGTGAAATCACAAAGGTACCGTTCGTCGTAGCGACATCTTTAACCGCAAAGAAAGGGGCAAAACTGCTGCCTTTAGGACCGTAGTCCTGATCCGGGGCAAACCAGACGGCTTCACCTTTTTTCAGGGCGCCAACCATACCGCGGAGATTGTTACGGCTGATCATCGCCTTATTTGAACGCATGCGGCCCCGCGTTTGTACCCATTCCATCAGCGCGCTGTTATGCGGGCGATAGGTTGCCATCATCGGCTGACAAAGACCCATAACGCGGCCGCCCAGCTCAAGCGACATAAAATGCACACCCACAACCATCACGCCGCGGTTTTGCATCTGGGCACGTTTCAGGTTATCCAGGCCTTCCACGTCAAACCATTTACGGACACGCTCGTCTGGCCAGAACCAGGCCATACCGGTTTCAAGCAGCGCCATACCGATAGATTTAAAGTTTTCCGCAATCAGCGTTTCGCGCTGCCGCGCATTGTAATGCGGAAAGCAAAGTTCGAGATTTTTTCGGGCAATGGATTCACGACGCTTAAGAAAGTAACGCGATGCGCTGCCGAGCTTAGAACCCAGGAAACGGATCACGGGATATGGAAGTTGAACCAGCAGCCAAAGCACGCCAAGGCCAAACCATGTAAACCAGTAGCGCGGGTGCAGAAACGCCCGCTGAAATTTGGATTGAGACAAAATAGTGGAACCTATGTGAAGCCTGTGAAGGTAGCGCAGACTTCGCGATACCACGTGCCATTGAGACCGTAGGACGAGGTCATGGTTGCAGGCTTTACCGTTCTTTACGACGTTGCCTGGCCATTGCTGACTTGGGTGGGCGGCATAATGTAGCACCGTTATACATTATGAGCCATCACTCGTTTTTGTTTAAAAAAGCGGCAATTGCGGAGTGGTTTGATTTTGCTATTGTTTAATCTGCGTTCCCGCATGTCTCCTGAAGGTGCAGACCATGGAAACCTACCTGCAAACGGTGAAAGAAGAGTGGGTGAAGCTGATTAATGAAACCGATCCCGATGTGCATCGGCTTGCGACTGAGCTTGCCAGAGACAACGCAACTCCCCTGGTCGCTGAATTCTATCGTGTTGTGCTGGCAGATCCATCGGCAGCTGAATTCCTGACAACCGAACAGGTGGAGAGGCAGCTTCAGGAGGCGCTTCGTCGCTGGCTTATTGATGTGCTCTCATGCCGTGTGGAGCAGGTTGAAGAGCAGATGCGGGCGCAGCAGCGCGCTGCGGATGTTCATGCCCGTATTGGTATTTCGGTTGATTTAGTTGAAATGGGCTTCCGTGTTCTGAAAAAGCTGCTGTTACCTGTCATTACTACCAGCGCCCATTCGCCTGAGGTGAAGCTGCATATTTATCACTACGCGATAAACAGTATCGATCTGGCCATGGAAGTGATGTCGCGGGCCTATGTATTTAGCGAGAACAATGCGGCGAAAGAGGACGAAAATTATCGCATCTTTTCCTTAATGGAGAACGCAGAAGAGGAGAAGGAGAGACAGACCGCGGCGCTGCTGTCATGGGAAATGGTGCTTCTGTATAAGATCACGCTTAATTCCAGTATCGGCAACAGTCTGCCGCTGGGGCAGTCTGAATTTGGACTGTGGTTTAGCCATAAAGGTCGGCACTACTTCAGCGGGATCGCTGAGGCCGGTCATATCTCTCGTCTGATTCAGGAATTCGATGACCTTTTTAACGAGGTCCGTCTTGCAGGGCAGGGTCTGAGTGATAAAGCGCAGCGGGATAAATTCTTGCAGCGAATGCGTAATACCCTCTCGCAAATCATCACGCTTTTGCGCGAACTGTTTGACGAAGTGTCGCGACACGAGGTGGGGGTTGATGTCCTGACCCGCCTGTTGAATCGCCGTTTCCTGCCAACCATCTTCAAACGCGAAATCCTGCACGCCACCCGGGCGGGAACAAAGCTCTCGACGCTGCTGATTGACGTCGACAAATTTAAACAAATCAACGATACCTGGGGGCACAATACCGGGGACGAGATCCTGCGAAAAGTCTCCGGCGCGTTCTACGACAACGTGCGAACCTGTGATTACGTTTTTCGCTACGGCGGCGATGAATTTCTGATTGTGCTAACGGAAATCTCAGAGGTGGACGCGCTGCGAATTGCCGAGCGTATCCGCAGGCGGGTGGAAAAAATCAAGGTTAACTCCCCAACCGGCGATATTATCCCGCTCTCCCTCTCGATAGGCGTTGCGATGTTCAACGGGCATCCCGATTACGAGCGATTGATTCAGGCGGCGGATGAAGCCTTATACGGCGCGAAACGGCGTGGCCGAAACTGCGTGGAGCTTTGGAAGGGGGCGTAAGGAAAGACAGAAGTGTCCCCTGCAGGAATCGAACCTGCAACTAGCCCTTAGGAGGGGCTCGTTATATCCATTTAACTAAGGGGACGAAGCGGCAAGAGTATAGCGTTATTTACACTTTTCGTTAAGCGCATTGCCGCCTGACTGGTCAAAGAGTCACCGTTCACGCCGATTTTTCGGCAGTTTTATCCTTTTTTTCCTGAGCCTTAAGCTCGGCCTTACGCTTGTTGGACATGTCGTTACGGATTTGCGCATGGCTCAGCAGCGCAAAGATAAAGGTCCCGCCACAAATGTTGCCTGCGAGGGTTGGCAGGGCGAACGGCCAGAAAAAGTCGCTCCAGTGGAGTGTGCCGTTAAATACCAGATAAAGGATCTCCACGGTTCCGACAACAATGTGCGTGGTATCGGCGAGTGCGATAAGCCAGGTCATCAGGATAATCACCACGATTTTCGCGCTACCCGCTGACGGGAACATCCAGACCATAGTGGCGATGATCCAGCCGGAAATTATGGCATTAGAGAACATTTCAACCGGCGTGTTTTTCATCACATCCATGCCAATTTTCACAAATGCGTCGCGGGTCGGTTCATCAAATATTGGCATATACTCGAATGCCCAGGCGGCTATGCCCGTACCGATCAGGTTCCCCAGCAGCACGACGCTCCACAGGCGCATCAGTAAACCGAAATTACCGAGGGTCGGATTTTGCATGACGGGCAGTACGGCAGTGACGGTATTCTCCGTAAAAAGCTGCTGTCGCGCCATAATGACGATAATAAAGCCGAACGTGTAGCCTAAATTTTCCAGCAAAAACCCGCCCGGTACGCCTTCCAGCTGAACGTGAAATATCCCTTTGGCGAGCAGAGAGGCACCCATCGACAGACCGGCTGCAATGGCTGACCACAGCAGGGCCATCGCGTCGCGCTCCATCTCTTTTTCCCCGTCCTGGCGAATATGCTCATGAATAGCCATGGCGCGCGACGGCAGGCGATCTTCATCGACTTCTATCTCTTCTCCCCGTTCTTTCTCCTCGCTTTCAATCTCATGTTCCTCTTTGCTTTCACCAATTTTCTCTTCGCTAATGTCTTTCATAACAGCTCCTTCGGGGTAATTGCTCATTTAAGCGTAGCGGCTTTTAGCGCTTTCCCCGTGGGGATGCTCTTAAATTGCTGAAAATGGCAATAAAGGTGAGACATCTCTTTCAAAGCCAATATAAAATTGCCAGCGAAACGAATTCCGAAAGACAGGCTATGCTGAAATTAGCGTGATGACGCGAGCGGGTCGTCATTGTCCTCGTAGACATCGGTAAGCGTGCTGTTACAATCACTTGCACGTTTCAGGCGGAGCATCTCAGGCTCCGTCACAGATGGCATTCAACGATAGCCATATTGAACAGGGAGAAATTTATGAAGCTTCGGCTGTCGGCGCTTGCGCTGGGCGTAACAATGCTTGTGGGCTGCGCCAGCTCTGGCGAGCAAACGGGACGCTCCGATCCTCTCGAAGGATTTAACCGTTCAATGTACAGCTTTAACTATAATGTGCTGGATCCATATCTGGTTCGTCCGGTTGCCGTGGCATGGCGTGACTATGTTCCGCAGCCGGCGCGTAACGGGCTGAGCAACTTTACCAGTAACCTGGAAGAGCCAGCGGTTATGGTCAACTACTTCCTTCAGGGCGACCCGTATCAGGGGATGGTGCATTTCACCCGCTTCTTCCTGAACTCCCTGCTGGGTATGGGCGGCTTAATTGATGTCGCAGGCATGGCGAACCCGAAATTACAGCGTGAACAGCCGCACCGTTTCGGCAGCACGCTGGGTCATTATGGCGTAGGTTATGGTCCGTATGTGCACCTGCCATTCTACGGCAGCTTTACCGTGCGTGATGATGGCGGCGACATGGTGGATACGCTGTATCCTGTACTGTCATGGCTCACCTGGCCGCTGTCGATTGGTAAATGGACCGTGGAAGGAATTGAAACGCGTGCGCAACTGCTGGATTCTGATGGTCTGCTGCGTCAGTCTTCCGATCCGTACATCATGGTCCGCGAGGCCTACTTCCAGAACCATGATTTTATTGCCAACGGCGGTAAGCTGAAGCCGGAAGATAATCCGAACGCGAAAGCCATCGAGAACGAATTAAAAGATATCGATTCGGAATAAATAAAAAAGGTGAGCAATGCTCACCTTTTTTAATCGTGTTGGGATTAGAACGCGTAGTTGAAGTTGGTACCAAACAGCCAGGCTTTACCTTCAGAGGTAAACTCGTACGGGCCTTCCTGGAAGGTCACCTTCTGGCCATGCATGTACGACACGCCCGCGTCGATAGAGGCATTCTCGTTGAACGCGTAGGTTGCCCCCGCACTCACCCAGAAACGGTCCTGATCCGGAATGGAGATAGAACGTTTATCGGCCGGTACCGGGCTGTCATCAAATGCCACGCCGGTACGGAACGTCCAGTTATCATCCATATAATAGGTCGTACCAAGCGCGATACGGTAAGCATCGTGGAAGCTTTCGTCTTTATAGAACAGCGTCTGGCCGTTGCTGCCGGTGGCTTTAAGCTCCTCGAACTGGCTCCAGCTGGTATACGCGAGGCTGTAGTGAATTGCCCACTGCGGCGCAACGCGGTTATAACCTGACACTTCCCACATTTCTGGCAGATGCAGCGACAGTGAACCCGGTACGGTTTGATTCGAGGTACCCCATGGAATGGTGGTGCCCGCGCCTGGGACCATACCGTTGACTGGGCTCAGGATGCCGCTTTTGTAATCGCCATCGAAATCAATTTTCACTTCTGAGCGATAGGTCAGACCCCAGCGGTTGTTTTTATCCAGTTCATACAGGATACCGGCGTTCCAGCCGTAACCCCATTCATCACCTTTCAGGCTGGCAATTTTATTGCTGTTTTTCGGCAGTGCAGCAGTTTGCTCCCCGGAGTAACGCTCGATTTTTGCATCGGCGTAGACAGCATCAAAGCCCAGACCAAAGCTCCAGTTATCGTTCAGACGATATGCGCCGCTCAGGTTGAGGTTCAGGGTCGTCAGGTCGGTTTTACCGCCGTATTCCCCGGCCGGATAGTTGTTATTGAACTCCGTTGCCAGGCCATAGTTAGAGGTGACAGAGGCACCCCAACCAAACTGTTCATTGATTGGCGCAACAAAGTGCAGGTTAGGCACCCACGCGGTCGGCGCAATGTTATCCGCCTTCAGATCTGCGCCGGTGAACTGAGATTTGCCAGAAATGTTGACATCAGGATCGATGTAAACCGCACCGGCAGAGAAGGTAGGGCGATCAAACATCATGATCAGTGCCGGGTTACGACTCGCGTTGCCTGCGTCATCGGCAATCGCACCTTCCCCGGAATACGCACGGCCAAGGCCAGAGGAAGAAAATTCGTTTAACTGGAAGCCCGCTGACCAGGCGGACGTTGAGACGATTGCCACTGCAACTGCTAAAGCAGTTTGTTTGAACAGGGTTTTCTGGCTCATGACCATAACCTCATTGAGTTATTTTTATTCAATAATTGTTACATACCGTAACAGGAGCGCGAAGTGTAGGGTCTGAGGTATGACTTACAAATCAGACCAGTGGCGAGAGTATAGGTCTGACCAGCTGGGATGTTGCAAGTTTGTTTATTAATATTTTCAGATATGTTTCTTGAAACGAGATCTGGTTGGCAAAATTGTGACCAGTGCGATTCCTCTGAAAAGGGGAATTTTGTTTTAGATCATTTTTTAGTGTGATATTGCTCACTTATCCGATTTTGCGCCATTAACGGCTGGAGGGGGCTCGTTCGGGGGCGTAAAATAGACGCATCGTGTTTATCTCGCGCCCTGCGCGAATACAGAGGAAATTGAGCTATGAGTAAATGCAGTGCTGATGAAACCCCGGTTTGCTGCTGTATGGATGTTGGCACCATTATGGACAACACCGATTGCACCGCCTCTTACAGCCGCGTATTCCCTAACCGCGCTGAAGCGGAAGAGACGCTGGCCGCGCTGAGCCAGCGCGCGCGTGAAGTCGAATCCGATCCGTGTGAAATCAAATCCACCTTCACGGAAGTGGAAGGCGGCGTGCGGCTGGATATCGACTTTGTGTTCGCCTGCGAAGCAGAAACGCTGATCTTCCAGCTGGGCCTGCGTTAATACTTTTTGCACGGGCCTACGATCGTGTAGGCCGGGTAAGGCAACGCCGCAACCCGGCAACAAATCTCACAAATGCCTCTGCCATGCAGGGGCATTTTCTTTTTCTTCTCTGTGCCTTAGCTCGCAATTTTTCGCTTCCCCGATTGGCTCAATGTAAAAAAATAGTTAAGACTATTATCAGGTCAGACCACTTAATGTGTGCGCAAAATTTTTTTACAGGGGAGTGTTATGAGTCAGGCATTACCGCTTATCACCCGACACGGTGACCGCATTGCCATTGTCAGCGGGTTACGTACGCCGTTTGCGCGTCAGGCAACCGCGTTTCACGGTATACCGGCTGTCGATCTGGGAAAAATGGTGGTGGGGGAGATGCTGGCTCGCAGCGAGATCCCGCCAGAGGTTATTGAGCAACTGGTTTTCGGCCAGGTGGTGCAAATGCCGGAAGCGCCCAATATCGCACGTGAAATCGTGCTGGGCACCGGCATGAATGTTCACACCGACGCATACAGCGTCAGCCGCGCCTGCGCCACCAGTTTCCAGGCGGTGGCGAACGTGGCGGAAAGCCTGATGGCGGGGACCATTCGCGCGGGGATCGCCGGCGGCGCGGATTCCTCATCCGTGCTGCCCATCGGTGTTAGCAAACAGCTGGCCCGCATCCTCGTGGATGCCAACAAAGCCCGGACCACCGGTGCGAAGCTCAAACTCTTCTCGCGTTTACGTCTGCGCGACCTCATGCCCGTGCCACCTGCCGTTGCTGAATACTCCACCGGCCTGCGTATGGGCGACACTGCCGAGCAGATGGCAAAAACCTACGGTATTACCCGCGAACAGCAGGATGCACTGGCGCATCGCTCGCATCAGCTCGCTGCGAAGGCCTGGTCGGAAGGCAAACTTGCCGACGAGGTGATGACGGCTTACATCCCGCCTTTCCGCGAACCGCTGGTGGAAGATAACAATATCCGTGGCACCTCGACGCTGGAGGATTATGCAAAACTGCGCCCGGCGTTTGATCGTAAACATGGCACCGTTACGGCGGCCAACAGTACGCCACTGACGGACGGTGCCGCCGCCGTGATCCTGATGACGGAATCCCGGGCGAAAGAGCTTGGCATAACACCGCTGGGCTATTTGCGTAGCTACGCCTTTACCGCCATTGATGTCTGGCAGGACATGCTGCTCGGTCCGGCCTGGTCCACGCCGCTGGCGCTGGAGCGTGCGGGGTTGACGCTGGCTGACTTAACCCTGATCGATATGCACGAAGCCTTTGCCGCACAAACCCTGGCAAACATTCAGCTGCTGGCAAGCGAGCGCTTCGCGCGCGATGTACTGGGCCGCGCCCACGCGACCGGCGAAGTGGATCAGAGTAAGTTTAACGTGCTTGGCGGATCCATCGCCTACGGCCATCCATTTGCGGCGACCGGCGCGAGAATGATAACCCAGACGTTGCACGAGCTGCGTCGTCGCGGCGGCGGTTTTGGTCTCGTTACCGCCTGTGCGGCGGGCGGCCTGGGTGCAGCAATGGTTCTGGAGGCTGAATAATGGAAACGACATCTGCATTTAACCTGGCTGTCCGCCTTGATAACGTGGCCGTTATCACCATTGATGTACCCGACGAAAAGATGAACACCCTGAAGGCCGAGTTTGGCGTTCAGGTGCGTGCGATGCTCAGACAGATCCGCGAAAACAAAGCGATACGTGGCCTGGTATTTATCTCGGCAAAGCCGGATAACTTTATTGCCGGGGCCGATATCAACATGATTGCCCGGGCGAAAAGCGCTCAGGAAGCAGAAGACCTGGCGCGTCAGGGGCAGCAGGTCATGGCGGAGATCCATGCGCTGTCGATACCCGTTGTCGCTGCGATCCACGGGGCCTGCCTGGGCGGTGGGCTTGAGCTGGCGCTGGCCTGTCACAGCCGCATTTGTACCGACGATGCGAAAACCGTACTCGGACTGCCGGAGGTACAGCTTGGATTGCTGCCCGGTTCAGGTGGCACGCAGCGCCTGCCGCGTCTGGTAGGCGTCAGTACGGCGCTTGAGATGATTTTAACCGGTAAACAGCTGCGCGCCCGCCAGGCGTTAAAGGCGGGTCTGGTTGATGAGGTCGTTCCGCACGCCATCTTGCTTGAAGCCGCCGTTGAGCGGGCGCTGAAAGGTCGTCAGGCGAAACGCCCTCTGCCGGTGCGCGAGCGTATCCTCGCCGGGCCGCTGGGGCGCACGCTGCTGTTCAATATGGTGGGTAAAAAAACCGAGCAAAAAACCAAAGGGAACTATCCGGCAGCGACGCGCATTCTGAAGGTGATTGAAACCGGTTTATCGCAGGGCAGCAGCAGCGGTTATGCTGCGGAAGCGAAAGCCTTTGGCGAGCTGGCGATGACGCTGCAGTCGCAGGCGCTGCGCGGCATTTTCTTTGCCAGCACGGAGGTTAAAAAAGATCCGGGCAGTGAAGCTGAACCGGCTCCGCTGCGCGCCGTTGGCGTTCTGGGTGGTGGGCTGATGGGCGGCGGCATCGCATTTGTCACCGCCAGCAAAGGCAAATTGCCCGTACGTATCAAAGATATCAACCCTAAGGGTATCAACCACGCGTTGCAGTACAGCTGGCAGAACCTTGATCGCAAAGTGAAACGCCGCCATATCAAGGCCAGTGAGCGTGATAAAACCCTCGCGATGATCACTGGCGCCACCGACTACAGTGGGTTTGCACACCGCGATCTGGTGATTGAAGCCGTGTTCGAAGATCTCGCCCTTAAGCAGCAGATGGTGGCGGACGTTGAACAGCATTGCGCGCCGCACACCATTTTCGCGTCAAACACCTCGTCTTTGCCGATCGGCGACATCGCGGCGAAAGCCGTGCGCCCGGAGCAGGTGATAGGGCTGCACTATTTCAGCCCTGTCGAAAAAATGCCGCTGGTGGAGGTTATTCCACATGCCACAACCAGCCCGCAAACTATTGCCACCGTGGTGAAGCTGGCGAAAAAACAGGGCAAAACCCCGATTGTGGTCGCGGACAAAGCCGGCTTCTACGTCAACCGCATTCTGGCGCCTTACATTAACGAAGCGATGCGGTTGCTGACGGAAGGGGAGAAAATTGAGCACGTCGATGACGCTCTGGTGAAGTTTGGTTTCCCCGTCGGCCCAATCCAACTTTTGGATGAAGTAGGAATTGATACAGGGACTAAAATTATCCCTGTGCTGGAAGCGGCTTATGGCGATCGTTTTGCGCCGCCTGCAAACTTTGTTTCCGCAATTTTGAAGGACGATCGCAAAGGCAGAAAAAATGAACGCGGTTTCTATCTTTACGCCGTGAAAGGGCGTAAAAGCAAGAAACAGGTCGACCCTTCGGTTTATGCGCTTATTCCTGTCACGGGTCAGGGAAAACTGTCGGCGGTTCAGTGTGCTGAGCGCTGCGTGATGATGATGCTCAATGAAGCGGCGCGCTGCTTTGGTGAGCAGGTGATCAAAAGCGCGCGCGACGGCGATATCGGCGCCGTGTTTGGTATCGGTTTTCCGCCATTCCTTGGCGGTCCGTTCCGGTATATGGATACCCTCGGGGCGGGTGAAGTGGTTGCGATCCTGCAACGTCTGGCCTCGCAATATGGTCCACGGTTTACACCTTGTGACGAATTATTGCAGATGGCGGAACGGGGTCAGACATTCTGGCCCGCAAGGGAAACTGATTGCGTAAACTGAAGTCAAAGAAGGGTAAATCCTGAGGTGATGGAACCTGTTCTGGCGAAATTGTAAACAGAGATTGACTATACTTACGCCATTGAGGTAAAAAACAGCGTTTCATTCACCGAATGGATCAGGCACAATGCCCGGCCATCGGGTTTTCTACCTCAGAGCATTAATCGCGGGTAGTTAACGCCGGTGATTCTGGTTAACAAAAGCGGTGCAATATGCAAGTTTTTATCATGCGTCACGGCGACGCGGCACTCGATGCCGCCAGTGACTCAGTACGTCCTTTAACCGTCTGTGGCTGCGACGAATCCCGTCAGATGGCGACATGGCTTAAAGGTCAAAAAGTGGACATTGAACGCGTTCTGGTGAGTCCGTTCCTGCGGGCAGAACAGACGCTGGATGTGGTAGGAGAGTGTATGAACCTGCCATCCAGTGTGGATGTTCTCCCTGAACTCACGCCGTGTGGCGATGTTGGCCTTGTCAGTGCTTACCTTCAGGCGCTGTGCAATGAAGGTGTCGCTTCCGCACTGGTCATTTCCCACCTGCCGCTGGTCGGCTATCTGGTATCTGAGCTGTGCCCGGGCGAAACGCCACCGATGTTCACAACGTCCGCCATTGCCAACGTCACCCTCGACGAAACCGGCAAAGGGGTCTTTAACTGGCAAATGAGTCCGTGCAACCTGAAGATGGCAAAAGCCATCTGACGTGACGTGCGATATGGCGGGGTGCAGCGTGCCTCCCGCCATCCTGTCAGGGCAATTCTGGCGGCTGCCACTCCTCGACCTCAATCAATACCAGCAATGCGGCATCTCCGCCGTACTCTTTTGGCGCCTGATGAAAAGCCATCACGTATGGATGCTGAGCCAGCCACAGCGGTGTCTGTTGCTTAAGAATATGTTTGCCGTGGCCGTGCATCACGCAGGCGCAAAAAACATGCTCGCGACGACATGCCGCGATCAACGCCCCCAGCTCCTGTTTCGCCTGCATCTGGGTCAACCCATGCAGATCGAGGAACAGCTCCGGCGAGTAATCTCCCCGGCGTAATTTTTTCAGTTCAAAATGGCTGACGTCTTCGCGCACGTATTTCACCGCACCCTGCGTATTTAGCAGCGGCTGAAACTCATCTGAAAAATAGTGGCTGTTATCGGCCTGCTCCTGGAGCAACCGTTTGACCGGTACCTCGCTGACTTTTTTACGCTGCGGGCGATGGACAATGGTGTCGTGCGTGATTTGACGCGTCCCGGTCATCAGCTGGCGGAAGAGAGCCTGATCCTCCTCGCTGAGCGATGTTTTCTTTTTCATTCGTCATTCTCATCTCGTATTTCCGATAGTGTACCCGACTAAACGCATTTTTTAACCTCAAGCGGTACGCGTCATTGCTGATTTATCGCCGTCTTCATGGCAAACTAGCCGCCGAAAATTATGCGAGCATGCCCTGGAGGAAAGAGTGGATAAAATTTTTGTCGATGAAGCAGTAAACGAGCTGCATACCATACAGGACATGTTGCGCTGGTCGGTTAGCCGCTTCAGCGCCGCCAATATCTGGTACGGACACGGTACCGACAACCCGTGGGATGAGGCCGTGCAGCTGGTGCTGCCGTCTCTCTACCTGCCGCTGGATATTCCGGAAGACATGCGCACCGCGCGCCTGACCTCCAGTGAAAAACACCGCATCGTTGAGCGCGTGATCCGTCGCGTAAACGAGCGCATTCCGGTGGCTTACCTGACCAACAAAGCCTGGTTCTGCGGCCACGAATTCTATGTTGATGAGCGCGTGCTGGTGCCGCGTTCGCCGATTGGCGAGCTGATCAACAACCATTTTGACGGCCTGATTAACCATCAGCCGCAGCACATTCTTGATATGTGCACCGGCAGCGGCTGCATCGCCATTGCCTGCGCGTACGCCTTCCCGGAAGCGGAAGTGGACGCCGTCGATATCTCCACCGACGCGCTGGCCGTCACCGAATACAACATTGAAGAGCACGGGCTGATTCATCACGTCACGCCTATCCGCTCTGACCTGTTCCGCGACCTGCCGACGCTGCAATACGACCTGATCGTCACCAATCCGCCGTACGTGGATGCAGAAGATATGTCCGACCTGCCGAACGAGTATCGTCACGAGCCGGAGCTGGGCCTGGCGTCAGGCTCTGACGGGCTGAAGCTGACCCGCCGCATCCTGGCCTGCGCGCCGGATTATCTGACCGACGACGGCGTTCTGATTTGTGAAGTAGGCAACAGCATGGTACATCTGATAGAGCAGTACCCGGATGTGCCGTTCACCTGGCTTGAGTTCGACAACGGCGGTGACGGCGTCTTTATGCTGACCAAGGCGCAACTGCTTGATGCACGCGAATACTTCAGCATTTACAAAGATTAATCCAGCGGGCTTCGGCCCGTTTCACAACGCTCAAACACAAACAACAACATCGGAGCCGTGATGGCAGGAAACAGTATTGGACAGGTATTCCGTGTGACCACCTTTGGCGAGTCGCACGGTCTGGCACTGGGTTGTATCGTTGATGGCGTCCCGCCAGGCATCGAACTGACCGAAGCCGATTTACAGCATGACCTTGACCGTCGTCGTCCGGGTACCTCTCGCTACACCACGCAGCGTCGCGAGCCGGACCAGGTCAAAATTCTCTCCGGCGTATTTGAAGGCCGTACCACAGGAACCAGCATTGGCCTGCTGATTGAAAACACCGATCAGCGTTCTCAGGACTACGGCGCGATTAAGGACGTTTTCCGTCCTGGTCACGCCGACTATACCTACGAACAAAAATATGGCTTTCGCGACTATCGCGGCGGCGGACGTTCTTCCGCGCGTGAAACCGCGATGCGCGTGGCGGCAGGGGCAATTGCCAAAAAATATCTCCAGCAGAAATTCGGCATCGTTATCCGCGGCTGTCTGTCCCAGATGGGCGACATTCCGCTGGCAATCAAAGACTGGGATCAAGTAGAGCTCAACCCGTTCTTCTGCGCCGATGCCGACAAGCTGGACGCGCTGGATGAGCTGATGCGTGGCCTGAAAAAAGAGGGCGACTCCATTGGTGCGAAAGTCACCGTGGTGGCCGACGGCGTGCCGGCTGGCTGGGGCGAGCCGGTATTTGACCGCCTTGACGCCGATATCGCCCACGCGCTGATGAGCATCAACGCGGTGAAAGGCGTTGAAATCGGCGACGGTTTTGACGTGGTCAAGCTTCGCGGCAGCCAGAACCGCGACGAAATCACGAAGGCGGGTTTCCAGAGCAACCATGCGGGCGGCATTCTGGGTGGCATCAGCAGCGGGCAGCAAATTATTGCCAATATTGCGCTGAAGCCAACGTCCAGCATTACCGTCCCGGGCCACACGATTAACCGCGCTGGCGATGAAGTTGAGATGATCACCAAAGGGCGTCACGATCCGTGCGTGGGGATCCGCGCGGTGCCGATCGCAGAAGCGATGCTGGCGATCGTGCTGATGGATCACTTCCTGCGCCAGCGCGCGCAGAATGCGGATGTGACGACCACCATTCCACGCTGGTAACTATGAAAAAAACCGCAATCGCTCTGCTGGCGCTGCTGGCCAGTGGAGCAAGCCTGGCCGCTACGCCGTGGCAGAAAATCACCCACCCGGTAGCGGGGAGCGCGCAGTCCATTGGCGCTTTCTCCAACGGGTGTATCGTCGGCGCGCAGGAACTTCCGCTGCAATCGGATACCTATCAGGTGATGCGCACCGACCAGCGCCGTTATTTCGGCCATCCTGACCTGGTGCTGTTTATTCAGCGTCTTGGCAACCAGGTGCATAACCTGGGGCTGGGGACGATGCTGATTGGCGATATGGGGATGCCTGCCGGTGGTCGCTTCAACGGCGGTCACGCCAGCCACCAGACCGGACTGGATGTGGATATCTTCCTGCAATTGCCGAAAACGCGCTGGAGCTCAGCGCAGCTGCTGAAACCGCAGGCGCTGGATCTGGTCTCGGCCGACGGTAAACGGGTCGTCGCCTCGCGCTGGTCGCCGGAAATTTCCAGCATGATTAAGCTGGCGGCAGAGGATAACGACGTCACGCGGATCTTTGTTAATCCGGCCATCAAGCAGCAGCTTTGCCTGGATGCGGGAACGGATCGCGACTGGTTGCGTAAAGTGCGCCCTTGGTTCCAGCACCGGGCGCATATGCATGTTCGCCTGCGCTGTCCGGCGAACAGCCTGGAATGTGAAGATCAGCCGCTGCCACCGCCTGGCGATGGTTGTGGTTACGAACTGCAAAGCTGGTTTGAACCAGCCAAGCCTGGAACCTCTAAGCCTGAGAAGAAGACACCGCCTCCGTTGCCGCCTTCCTGCCAGGCGCTACTGGATGAGCATGTACTTTAATGGATAATTTCGTCGATCTGTTCATGGTGTCACCGCTGCTGCTGGCGGTGCTCTTTTTTGTTGCGATGTTAGCCGGATTTATCGATGCCCTGGCGGGCGGCGGCGGGTTGCTCACCGTTCCGGCGCTGCTGGCGGCAGGCATGAGCCCTGCCCAGGCGCTTGCCACCAACAAACTCCAGGCATGCGGCGGTTCGCTCTCCTCGTCGCTCTATTTCATCCGGCGCAAAGTGGTGAATCTCGCCGATCAGAAGCTCAATATCCTGATGACGTTTATTGGCTCAACGGCGGGTGCGCTGCTGGTCCAGCACGTACAGTCCGACATTCTGCGCCAGATCCTGCCGCTGCTGGTTATCTGTATCGGCCTCTATTTCCTGCTGATGCCAAAGCTCGGGGAAGAAGATCGACAGCGTCGTCTTCACGGCCTGCCGTTTGCGCTGATTGCCGGTGGCTGCGTCGGTTTTTACGATGGCTTCTTTGGCCCGGGGGCAGGTTCGTTTTATGCGCTGGCATTCGTGACGCTGGCCGGATTCAACCTCGCCAAATCCACCGCCCACGCCAAAGTCCTCAACGCGACCTCCAACGTTGGCGGTCTGCTGCTGTTTATCATTGGCGGCAAGGTTATCTGGGCAACCGGGTTTGTGATGATGGCAGGGCAGTTTTTGGGCGCGCGCGCAGGCTCGCGTCTGGTATTAAGCAAAGGACAAAAGCTGATCCGCCCGATGATTGTTGTCGTCTCGGCGGTGATGAGCGCCAAACTTCTTTATGACAGCCATGGACAGGAGATCCTCACCTGGTTGGGGATGAACTAATGAACAGTACGCATAACTACGAACAGCTGATTGAGATCTTCGATAGCTGTTTCGCTGATGATTTTAATACCCGTCTGATTAAAGGCGACGACGAACCGATCTATCTTCCAGCTGATGACGAGGTTCCGTATAACCGCATCATCTTTGCCCACGGCTTTTACGCCAGCGGTTTGCACGAAATTTCGCACTGGTGTATCGCCGGGAAAGCGCGTCGCGAGCTGGTGGACTTTGGTTACTGGTACTGCCCGGACGGGCGCGACGCCGCCACCCAGGGGCAGTTCGAAGATGTGGAGGTGAAACCTCAGGCGCTCGAATGGCTGTTCTGCGTAGCGGCGGGTTTCCCGTTCAACGTAAGCTGTGACAATCTCGAAGGCGACTTCGAGCCAGACCGTATCGTCTTCCAGCGCCGCGTTCATGCGCAGGTGATGGAATATCTTGAGAAAGGCATCCCGGCACGTCCGGCACGCTTGATCGAGGCTTTACAGAATTATTACCACACGCCGGAGATCACGGCGGAATGCTTCCCTTGGCCGGAAGATCTTTAACAGAGGAAAGAAGATGATCGCAGAATTTGAATCACGCATTCTGGCGTTAATTGATGACATGGTGGAACACGCCAGTGATGATGAGCTGTTCGCCAGCGGTTATCTGCGTGGTCACCTGACGCTGGCGGTAGCCGCGCTGGAAGCCGGGGACGATCACTCTGCCGACGCCGTTCACGCGGAAGTCACTCGCAGCCTGGAAAAAGCCATTCTGGCCGGGGAACTCTCTCCGCGCGACCAGTCTTTAGTGCTGGGCATGTGGGACAATTTGTTCCAGCAGGCGAAAGCGAAGTAAGTGTATCACCGCCCTCTCCCACAGGGAGAGGGCCGGGGTGAGGGCACCAGACCGCACCCTACTTGACCATTTTCCCCTTCAGCAATTTCCGCACCCACAGTCGGTTTGGATTCAGCCCCGCGAGCGTAACCCTGTCCAGCGGAACCGGCTCGTCGCTCATTTGCGCGGCTAACGCTTCAGCCAGCAGCGGCGCGGAGCATAATCCCCGCGAGCCTAAGCCACCCAGCATAAACAGCTCGGGGTGAACGGGAGCACTTACCGCCGTTTCTTTGTTGTCAGCAAGATCCTGATAGACTTCAAGCGTGGCGTCATAGTCCGGCACGTTTCCCGCCATCGGCAGGTGATCGCGGGTCGCGCAGCGTACGCCGCAGCGCGCCTGACCCTCACCGACATTCACCTCTTTTGCCCACGACGCATCCGGGAAACAGTCGAGCAGGCGCTGGCGGTTTTGCTGCTGATCCGCTTCGCTGTACTGCATATCTGTTTCACCGCGATGGTAGCTGGCACCGATGCAGTGATGGCCGTTGGACGGGTTTTGCGGCGTCAGGTAGCCGTCGTAACACAGCACCTGACGCAGTTTGCTCAGTTGGGGGGCGGCAGGAATATGGCTTACCTGGCCGCCGACCGGATAAACCGGCAATGACGCTGTCTGGGTAAACTGGCTGATATGATGCCCGTTGGCCAGCACAACGCTGGCATGCTGCGCCTCTTTGCCGTTAGCGAAACGCAAATTCCAGTGCGCAGTGCGGCTTAGCGATTGAACCTTATGGGCATAATGCACTGTCAACCCACGCGACTGCCCGAGGGCTATCGCCGCAGAAGTCAGTTCAGCCGGACACAGCCAGCCGCCGAGTGGATACTGAATACCCCCGCAGCCGGTGTCGACGCCAGCGGTCTCTGCAACCTGCTGCGCCGTGACGGCATGGGCGATGGCCTCCGGCAGACCCAGCGACAGCATTTGTGTGATTTTCTGCTGGCTCTTCTCGTCCCAGCCGAGCTGCGTCACGCCGCACCAGTTGTGGTCGAACGCAACCGGCAGGCTATCGTAAAGGCGGCGAGCAAACGTAAACGCCGCCGGGAAGAACTGGAACAGTGCCGGATCGTGTGAACTTAATAAGGGATAAAGCGCGCCCTGACGGTTGCCTGATGCGCCCGTCGCCGGCGCCTCGTCAGCGCAGTAGAGCGTCACCTGCCAGCCACGGTGCAGCAGCGCCAGCGAGAGCAGGGCGCTGGCGATACCCCCGCCCACAATGGCGACCTCACGCGAGGTGCTGGCGCGACGGGCAAACCAGGGGGCCTGCGCCGGGATCGCCAGATCCTGTTCCATCACCCCGACCAGCATGTCGCGTTTGCGGCCAAAGCCTTTGGTTTTCCGCATGGTAAACCCCGCCTCCTGCAACCCACGGCGAACAAATCCCGCCGAGGTGAAGGTAGCAAGCGTCGCGCCCGGGCGCGCCAGACGTGCCATGGCGCTGAACAGGTGCGGGCTCCACATGTCCGGGTTTTTGGCGGGCGCAAAACCATCCAGGAACCAGGCGTCCACCTTCTGATTCATTGAGTCATCGAGCTTATCGGTCAGGTCGTTAATGTCGCCCAGCCACAGGTCGAGGGTGACGCGTCCGTCGTCCAGAATCAGACGATGACAGCCACCGATAGCCGGAGGCCACTGGGCCTGAAGCTGTTCCGCCCAGTGGGTAAGCTCCGGCCAGCGCTGATGGGCAAGCCGCAGATCGTGCGCGGTAAGCGGAAATTTTTCGAAACTGATGAAATGTAATCTTTGTAAGGTAGCCTCGGGGTGTGCAGCGCGAAACTGGTCGAACGCCTGCCAGAGGGTCAGAAAATTCAGCCCGGTGCCGAAACCGCTCTCCGCTACGACAAACAGGCTGCGCGGATGCTCAGGGAAGCGGGTGCTGAGATGATTTCCTTCGAGGAAGACATAGCGCGTCTCTTCCAGTCCGTTATCATTAGAAAAGTAGACGTCATCAAAATCTCGGGAAACAGGTGTACCCTCAGCGTTGAATTCGAGGTTGGCAGGTTGTATGGCGTTTTGTTTCACGTAAGTTACTCGTCCGACAGGCAGTGGCACGATCTTAGCGATGTGAGCCCATCGGTGCAAATTTCCACAGAAAATGGCTGATCGGACTTGTTCGGCGTACAAGTGTACGCTATTGTGCGACTCGAAACTTTTTATAGTGCGACTTACAGAGGTATTGAATGAAACGTGCAGTGATTACTGGCCTGGGCATCGTTTCCAGCATCGGTAATAACCAGCAGGAAGTCCTGGCATCTCTGCGTGAAGGACGCTCCGGGATCACTTTCTCTGAAGAGTTTAAAGATTCTGGAATGCGTAGCCACGTATGGGGTAACGTTAAACTGGACACCACCGGTTTAATTGACCGTAAAGTGGTTCGTTTCATGAACGATGCCTCTATCTACGCCTATCTTTCCATGCAGGAAGCGATCAAGGATTCTGGTCTGAGCGAAGACGCTTACCAGAACAACCCACGCGTGGGCCTGATTGCAGGCTCCGGCGGTTCCTCTAAAGCTCAGGTGTTCGGTGCTGACGCCATGCGCAGCCCGCGCGGCCTGAAAGCGGTCGGTCCATATGTTGTGACCAAAGCCATGGGGTCAGCGGTTTCCGCGTGCCTGGCAACGCCGTTCAAAATCCACGGTGTGAACTACTCCATCAGCTCTGCATGTGCGACCTCCGCACACTGTATCGGTAATGCGGTTGAGCAGATCCAGCTGGGCAAACAGGACATCGTATTTGCTGGCGGCGGCGAAGAGCTGGGCTGGGAAATGGCCTGTGAGTTTGACGCAATGGGCGCACTGTCCACCAAATACAACGAAACGCCAGACAAAGCGTCCCGTACTTATGACGCACACCGCGACGGTTTTGTTATCGCTGGCGGCGGCGGTATGGTTGTGGTTGAAGAGCTGGAACACGCGCTGGCGCGTGGCGCGCACATCTATGCTGAGATCGTGGGCTACGGCGCAACGTCTGACGGCGCTGACATGGTTGCTCCATCCGGTGAAGGCGCGGTGCGCTGCATGAAGATGGCGATGCACGGTGTTGATACTCCAATCGACTACCTGAACTCCCACGGCACCTCAACGCCGGTAGGCGACGTGAAAGAGCTGGGTGCGATCCGTGAAGTGTTCGGCGACAACAGCCCGGCTATCTCTGCAACCAAAGCCATGACCGGTCACTCTCTGGGAGCGGCGGGCGTGCAGGAAGCGATCTACTCTCTGCTGATGCTGGAAAACGGCTTTATCGCGCCAAGCATCAACATCGAAGAGATGGACGAGCAGGCGGCTGGCCTGAACATCGTGACCGAAACCACCGAACGTGCGCTGACGACCGTTATGTCCAACAGCTTCGGTTTCGGCGGCACCAACGCCACGCTGGTGATGCGTAAGCTGAAAGCGTAAGCGTTTGAAGGTATAGTAGAAGGGAGCCGCGCGGCTCCCTTTTTTTATGCCTGAACACGGAGTTATGCATGAAGGCTGTTACCCCTGGGAAGAGCGCTCCTTCCGGGAATCTTCCCCTTTTCCGCATCGCCTTTGCGGTGTTTCTGACCTATATGACCGTTGGCCTGCCGCTGCCGGTGATCCCCTTGTTCGTTCACCAGGAGCTGGGCTATGGCAACACCATGGTCGGCATTGCGGTGGGCATTCAGTTTTTAGCGACGGTATTAACCCGGGGCTACGCCGGTCGCCTGGCGGATCAGCACGGCGCAAAACGCTCGGCGTTGCAGGGCATGTTTGCCTGCGGGCTGGCGGGGGGAGCCTGGCTGCTGGCGGCGCTGTTGCCAATAGATGCAGCGTATAAATTCGCGCTGCTGGTGGCAGGGCGCCTGATCCTCGGCTTTGGCGAAAGCCAGCTGCTGACCGGCACCCTTACCTGGGGAATGGGGCTGGTGGGGCCTGCGCGTTCCGGAAAAGTGATGTCCTGGAACGGGATGGCGATTTACGGCGCGCTGGCGGCAGGCGCACCGCTGGGGCTGCTGATCCACAGCCAGTTTGGTTTTGCGGCGCTGGCAGGCACCACCATGGTATTGCCGCTGCTGGCGTGGGCGTTTAACGGTTCGGTGCGTAAGGTGCCCGCCCATAAAGGCGAGCGTCCTTCGCTGTGGAGCGTGGTAGGGCAAATCTGGCAGCCGGGGCTTGGGCTGGCGCTTCAGGGGGTGGGCTTCGCGGTTATTGGTACCTTTGTTTCCCTCTATTTCATGAGCCGCGGCTGGGCGATGGCGGGCTTTACGCTGACGGCCTTTGGCGGCGCGTTTGTATTGATGCGCGTGCTGTTTGGCTGGATGCCGGATCGCTTTGGCGGCGTGAAGGTGGCCGTGGCGTCACTTGTCATTGAGACCGTGGGTCTGGTACTGCTCTGGCAGGCGCCCTCTGCATCCGTTGCGCTGCTGGGTGCGGCGTTAACCGGCTGCGGCTGCTCGCTGATCTTCCCGGCGCTGGGCGTTGAAGTGGTGAAGCGCGTCGCTCCGCAGGTGCGCGGCACGGCGCTGGGCGGCTATGCGGCGTTTCAGGATATCTCATACGGCATCACCGGGCCGCTCGCGGGGCTGCTTGCAACGTCGTTTGGCTATCCTTCCGTCTTCCTGGCCGGTGCGGTGTCAGCGGTGGTGGGAATTGTGGTGACGCTGGTGGCGTTTCGCAGGTCGTAGTTTTTTGCCCGGTGGCGCTTCGCTTACCGGGCCTACAACCGCGCGAACCGTAGGCCGGGTAAGGCGTAGCCGCCACCCGGCAGTTTTAAGCAACCAGCCAGAAAATCGCCAGCGCAATCACCAACGCGATAAACATCAATCCCGGACGGGCAGAAAGCGTTTTGAACGTATCAACTACGGGGGCAAACAGCGGGCTGTAGATCGGCTGAATGTTTCTTACCTCCGGCACGCCGCCTTCCCGCTCGGCGCGGCGAATGAAGATCTGATTGAGCACATCCTGCACCTGCGCGGTGGTCAGCACCGTTTGCGGCGTAGCCTGCCAGCTCTGCTGAGCGTAATCCCGAATCATATCGAACTCGTGCGGTTCCAGCGGTTGTTTCAGCGCCGCCTGTACGCTGTGCAGGGTCGGGGCGCTCTGGGTGCTGAGCGTCTGACGCGCCTGGAGCCAGGTGACCAGATGGGTAAACTGTTTTGCCGGGATCATCTCGCCCGCTTTCATACCGGAAAGTTCCAGCATGGATTGCCAGATAAGCTTTGTGGGTTCGCCGGTAGCGGCAGCCAGCTTAGTGACCATCTGCTTGAGCGTATTATGCTCCGCAGGCTGCAATGGCCGCTCTGTAGACGGGCGCTGTTGCGGCTGCGGGATAGAAAGCTGATTGCTTTGCAGCAGGGTCAACACGGTTTTCAGCTGTTCCGGAGAAAGCTGGCTCAGGGCGGTATGACCGTACTGTTGACGGATAAAATCACTCACCGCCTGGCGATTATTCCCCTGGCCCAATAGCTCGGTCAGCTGCGAGATAATCTGGCGGGTAGTATGTTGCTGCTGTGCGCTGGTAAGACGCTGGTTAAGGTTTTGTTCGGCGGCAGGGAAATGGCGCGACTGTAGCGGCGCATCGTTTCTGACGCCCAAATCGTGCTTAACGCCGGCCCATACCTCTGCGTTTTGCTGTGAGGTTAACGCAATAAGACGCGTGATCAGACGCTCCAGTACGGTGCGTTGCTGCGTGGAGAGCGGTTGTTCGCCTGGCGTGTTGGGCGTTACGGGGCCTTCACCCGGAGGGCGCGGAGGCGTACCTGAAATGGGCTGCATCGTCAAAAATCCTTAAAGTCAAACTCTGCGTAACCGGGCGGAGATATATGCCCGGCGGCGAGATTATGGCACACTTGGCAGGTTTACTTCCTCTCAAACAGGTACTCAGACGTGAAAATCCTCGTTGATGAAAATATGCCTTACGCCCGTGAGCTGTTCAGCCGCCTGGGTGAGGTTAAGGCTGTCCCTGGTCGCCCGATTCCGGTCAGCGAACTGGACGATGCAGACGCCCTGATGGTGCGCTCGGTGACCAAAGTAAATGAGGCACTGCTCACCGGCAAAGGGGTTAAATTTGTCGGGACGGCAACGGCCGGGACCGATCATGTGGATGACCAGTGGCTTAAGCAGGCGGGGATTGGTTTTTCCGCGGCGCCAGGCTGTAACGCCATTGCCGTCGTGGAATATGTTTTCTCCTCACTATTGATGCTGGCCGAGCGCGATGGTTTTGCGCTGAAAGACCGCACCGTCGGGATTGTGGGGGTGGGCAACGTGGGCGGACGTCTGCAAAAGCGTCTGGAAGCCTGGGGTATCCGCACCCTGCTGTGCGATCCGCCGCGTAAGGATAACGGCGATGAAGGCGACTTCCGCACGCTGGATGAGCTGGTCGACGAGTGCGACGTCATCACCTTCCATACGCCGCTCTTTAAAGAGGGGCCGTACAAGACTCTGCACCTGGCCGACGAAAAGCTGATCCGCCGTCTGAAGGCTGGCACTATTCTGATAAATGCCTGCCGGGGACCGGTGGTGGATAACGCGGCGCTGCTGGCATGTCTCGACGAAGGACAAGAGCTTAGCGTCGTGCTGGACGTCTGGGAACCCGAGCCGGATCTCAACGTCGCCTTGCTGAATAAGGTGGACGTGGGTACCGCGCATATTGCGGGTTATACCCTTGAAGGCAAAGCGCGTGGCACAACCCAGGTGTTTGAGGCTTACAGCGCCTTTATCGGCCACCCGCAGCAGGTGGCGCTGGATACGCTGCTGCCCGCCCCGGAATTCGGCCGCATTACCCTTCATGGCCCGCTGGATGAGGCAACGCTGAAAAGACTGGTGCATTTGGTGTATGATGTGCGCCGCGATGACGCGCTGCTGCGTAAAGTGGCGGGTATTCCGGGTGAGTTTGACAAGCTGCGCAAAAATTACCTTGAGCGCCGCGAGTGGTCTTCCCTGTATGTCATGTGCGATGACGCGTCAGCGGCGGGGCTGCTGCATAAACTGGGATTTAACGCCGTTCACCACCCGGCACGTTAATGTCTTCTTAATGCTCCCTGTCGGATGCTCCGGCAGGGACGCTTTTTATTTCTGGAGTAAACCACCATGTCTGAAGGCTGGAACATTGCCATTTTGGGTGCCACTGGCGCCGTGGGCGAAGCCCTGCTTGAAACCCTTGCTGAGCGTCAGTTCCCGGTGGGTGAGATTTACGCACTGGCGCGTACCGACAGCGCAGGAGAACATCTGCGTTTCGGCGGCAAATCCGTGATGGTGCAGGATGCCGCCGCGTTTGACTGGACGCAGGCTCAGCTGGCGTTTTTTGCCGCAGGTGCGGAAGCCACGGCGTCTTACATTGAAGAAGCGACAAATTCAGGCTGTCTGGTGATCGACCTGAGCGGCCTGTTCTCCCTGGAGCCGGATGTGCCGCTGGTGGTGCCGGACGTCAACCCGTTTGTGCTGGCTGACTACCGCAACCGCAACATCATTGCAGTACCGAACAGCCTCACCAGCCAGCTGCTGACCGCGCTGAAGCCGCTGATCGACGACGGTGGCCTGTCGCGTATTTCCGTGACCAGCCTGCTTTCAGCCTCCGCTAACGGTAAAAAAGCCGTAGACGCACTGGCAGGGCAGAGCGCGAAGCTGCTGAACGGTATCCCGATCGACGAAGATGATTTCTTTGGCCGCCAGCTGGCGTTCAACATGCTGCCGCTGCTGCCGGATCGTGAAGGTTCGGTGCGGGAAGAGCGTCGTATCGTCGATGAAGCACGCAAAATTTTGCAGGATGACGGGCTGATGATCTCCGCGAATGTCGTGCAGTCTCCGGTCTTTTACGGCCACGCGCAGATGGTCGGGTTTGAAGCCCTGCGTCCGCTGGCGGCTGAAGAAGCCCGCGACGCGTTTGGCCGCGGTGAGGACATTGTCCTGTCCGAAGAGAGCGAATTCCCGACGCAGGTGGGCGACGCCACCGGCAGCGCGCATCTCTCTGTGGGCTGCGTGCGTAACGATTACGGTATGCCGGAGCAGGTGCAGTTCTGGTCCGTTGCCGACAACGTGCGTTTTGGCGGCGCGCTGATGGCGGTCAAAATCGCGGAAAAACTGGTGCAGGAGTATCTGTACTGATGTCAGATGTGGAACAAAAGCCGGTCCACAGAATTGCCCTCGGCATTGAATACGATGGCAGTAAATACTATGGCTGGCAGCGGCAGAATGAGGTGCGCAGCGTCCAGGAGAAGCTGGAGAAAGCGCTCTCTCAGGTGGCGAACGAACCGATAAGCGTCTTCTGTGCGGGCCGCACCGATGCCGGCGTTCACGGCACGGGGCAGGTGGTGCATTTTGACACCACCGCCGTGCGCAAAGACGCGGCCTGGACGCTGGGTGTAAATGCGAATTTGCCTGGTGACATTGCCGTGCGTTGGGTGAAAGCTGTGCCGGATGATTTTCACGCGCGTTTCAGCGCGACGGCGCGGCGCTACCGTTATGTCATCTATAACCAGCGCCTGCGCCCGGCGGTGTTAAGCCAGGGCGTGACGCATTTTTATGAACCGCTGGATGCAGAACGTATGCAGCGTGCGGCGCAGTGTCTGATTGGAGAGAATGATTTTACGTCGTTTCGTGCGGTGCAGTGTCAGTCCCGTACGCCGTGGCGTAACGTCATGCACATTAACGTCAGTCGTTATGGCGCGTATGTGGTGGTGGATATCAAAGCCAATGCCTTTGTACATCATATGGTGCGGAATATTGTAGGCAGCCTGATGGAAGTGGGCGCCGGACACCAGCCGGAGAGCTGGATTGCAGAACTGCTGGCAGCGAAGGACAGAACGCTTGCGGCAGCAACGGCGAAAGCGGAAGGGCTGTATCTGGTTTCGGTGGATTATCCGGACCGGTTCGACCTGCCAAAACCGCCAATGGGCCCGCTGTTTTTAGCGGACTAAACAAAGGTGCAATTAGGGCTTAGACAATATGGACGTAATACGTTTTCTGATTGATTTCATCCTGCATATTGATGTTCACCTGGCGGAGCTGGTCGCGCAGTACGGCGTCTGGGTGTACGCCATTCTGTTCCTCATTCTGTTCTGTGAAACCGGCCTTGTGGTTACGCCGTTCCTGCCGGGAGATTCACTGCTGTTCGTGGCGGGCGCGTTATCCGCACTGCCAACGAATGATCTGAATGTCCATCTGATGGTGGTCCTGATGATCATCGCCGCGATTGTTGGTGATGCGGTCAACTACACCATCGGGCGGGTGTTTGGCGAGCGGTTGTTCAGTAATCCGGACTCGAAGATTTTCCGCCGCAGTTATTTAGATAAGACCCATGCGTTCTATGAGCGCCATGGCGGTAAGACCATTATCCTTGCCCGTTTTGTGCCTATTGTGCGTACATTTGCACCGTTTGTGGCGGGAATGGGTCACATGTCCTATCGTCATTTTGCCATGTATAACGTGGTGGGCGCGCTGCTGTGGGTGCTGCTGTTCACCTATGCAGGCTACCTGTTTGGCGATCTGCCGGTGGTTCAGGAAAACCTTAAGTTACTGATTGTAGCGATTATTGTGCTTTCCGTACTGCCTGGCGTCATCGAAATTATCCGTCACAAACGCGCGGCGGCAAAGCAAGCGAAGTAAATGCACGCTGGCGGTTCGACCACTTTTTTATCCAAAGTTTCGGGCTGTTATGTTTTAATGTGCAACATTCATGGTCTGTTGGAGGCAAAAATGGCATTATTCGCCTCTTACAGCAAAACTGGCATACGACCAGGTTCAGGCAGAAAGGTTATCAATGAGCTGGATTGAACGAATTAAAAGCAACATTACCCCAACGCGTAAAGCGAGCATTCCTGAAGGGGTATGGACGAAGTGTGATAGCTGCGGCCAGGTTCTGTATCGCGCAGAGCTTGAACGCAATCTTGAGGTGTGTCCGAAGTGTGACCACCATATGCGTATGTCGGCGCGCAACCGCCTGCATAGCCTGCTGGACGAAGGTTCTCTGGTAGAACTGGGCAGCGAACTGGAGCCAAAAGATGTGCTTAAGTTCCGCGACTCCAAAAAATACAAAGATCGTCTGGCCTCTGCGCAGAAAGAGACCGGCGAGAAAGACGCGCTGATCGTTATGAAAGGCACCCTGCACGAGATGCCGGTGGTTGCCGCCGCGTTTGAGTTCTCCTTTATGGGCGGCTCAATGGGCTCTGTGGTTGGCGCGCGCTTCGTGCGTGCCGTTGAGCAGGCGCTGGAAGACAACTGCCCGCTGATCTGCTTCTCCGCCTCCGGTGGCGCACGTATGCAGGAAGCGCTGATGTCCCTGATGCAGATGGCGAAAACCTCTGCGGCGCTGGCGAAAATGCAGGAGCGCGGTCTGCCGTACATCTCGGTACTAACCGATCCAACCATGGGCGGCGTTTCTGCAAGCTTCGCGATGCTGGGCGACCTGAACATCGCTGAGCCAAAAGCGCTGATCGGCTTTGCGGGTCCTCGCGTTATCGAGCAGACCGTACGTGAGAAACTGCCGCCGGGCTTCCAGCGCAGTGAGTTCCTCATTGAGAAGGGCGCCATCGACATGATCGTCCGCCGTCCGGAAATGCGCCTGAAACTGGCAAGCGTCCTGGCGAAGCTGATGAATCTGCCGGCGCCGAACCCGGACGAGCCGCGCGAAGGCGTGGTGGTACCGGATCAGGAACCCGAGGCCTGATAACTGAAAAGGGCAGGGCCGAATGGCGCTGCCCTTTTGCTTTCTAAACCGTTAATGACAACCGGGCATCATGGAAAATAAAAGCATTCCTCAAGCCACGTCGCCCCTGGCCGCGTGGCTTCCTTATCTGGAAAACCTGCACAGTAAAACTATTGACATGGGCCTTGAGCGCGTAAGCCAGGTTGCCGCGCGTCTTGACGTGTTGAAACCCGCGCCTTTCGTATTTACCGTGGCCGGCACTAACGGTAAAGGCACCACCTGCCGCACGCTGGAATCTGTCCTGATGGCGGCGGGGTACAAGGTTGGCGTTTACAGCTCGCCGCATCTGGTGCGCTATACCGAGCGCGTGCGCGTGCAAAACACCGAGCTGGCGGAATCCGCCCATACGGCGTCGTTTGCCGCTATCGAAGCTGCGCGCGGCGAAACCTCATTAACCTATTTCGAATACGGCACCCTGTCGGCGCTGTGGCTGTTTAAGCAGGCGCAGCTGGACGTGGTGATCCTGGAAGTGGGGTTGGGCGGGCGTCTGGATGCCACCAATATGGTGGATGCGGATGTCGCCGTCGTCACCAGCATCGCGCTGGATCACACCGACTGGCTGGGCCCGGACCGCGAGAGCATTGGCCGTGAGAAGGCCGGTATTTTCCGGGCCAATAAGCCTGCCGTGGTAGGCGAACCGGACATGCCGCACACCATTGCTGAGGTAGCGAAAGAGAAGGGCGCTCGTCTGCTGCGTCGCGGCGTGGACTGGCAGTATGAGGTGCAGGACAAAGGCTGGCGCTTCAGCGATGCGCAGGGCGTGCTGGAGAATCTGCCGCTGCCGCAGGTGCCACAGCCTAACGCGGCGACTGCGCTGGCAGCCCTGCGCGCCAGCGGATTAGCGGTAAGCGAGCAGGCGATCCGCGATGGCATTCAGAACGCACTGTTACCGGGACGTTTTCAGATTGTGAGTGAGTCGCCGCGTCTGATTCTGGATGTTGCACATAATCCGCATGCGGCGGCGTACCTCGCAGGACGTCTCAAATCGTTACCAAAAACCGGGCGCGTGCTGGCGGTTATCGGTATGCTTCATGATAAAGATATCGGCGGCACGCTGGCCTGCATGGAGAGTGTGGTCGATAGCTGGTATTGTGCTCCTCTGGAAGGGCCGCGCGGCGCGACTGCTGAGCAGTTGATGGAACATCTCGGCAAAGGCGAAATCTACAGCAGTGTGGTTTCGGCCTGGCGTGCCGCGATGGCGGAGGCTAAACCAGAAGATACCGTGCTGGTGTGTGGGTCATTCCACACGGTGGCACATGTCATGGAAGTGATGGACGCGGGGAGAACCGGTGGCGAGTAAGTTTCAGAACCGTTTAACAGGAACCATTGTGCTGGTCGCGCTCGGGGTGATTATTCTCCCGGGACTGCTCGACGGGCAAAAAAAGCATTACCAGGATGAATTTGCGGCCATTCCGCTGGTACCCAAACCGGGCGATCGCGACGAGCCCGATATGCTGCCAGCGGCAACGCAGGCGCTGCCTGCCCAGCCGCCAGAAGGTGCAGCGGAAGAGGTGCGCGCAGGTGATGCAGCCGCGCCGTCTCTTGATCCGTCGCGTCTGGCCGCGAATAACAACGTTGAAATCGATCCTGTACCGGTAGAGCAACCCAAACCGGTTGAAAAACCGAAGCCGGTAGAGAAAACGCAGCCTAAACCGCAGCGTGACAAAGCCGACGAGCAGCTGGCTGCGGCAACGGAAACGCCGCCACCGGCCAAACAGACCCAGCAGGAGGCCGCCCCTACGGGTAAAGCCTATGTCGTTCAGCTCGGTGCGTTGAAAAATGCAGATAAGGTCAATGAGATCGTGAGTAAACTGCGCGGCGCGGGATACCGTGTTTATACTTCACCCACCACGCCGGTACAGGGTAAAATTACCCGTATCCTCGTCGGGCCGGATGCGTCTAAAGATAAGCTCAAAGGTTCGCTTGGCGAGCTGAAGCAAATCTCCGGCCTGAGCGGTGTGGTGATGAACTACAGCGCAAACTGATAGAAATTACCCCCTCACCCTAACCCTCTCCCTTGAGGGAGAGGGCCGGGGTGAGGGGGAGGCAGACGTTCACAGAAACGTCAAAGGTGCGGTGGCGTTGAGCATTTTTTCAGCGCCTTTTTTATTTACGCGTGGGAAGGAAATCCCTACGCAAACGTTTTCTTTTTCTGTTAGAATTCGCCCCGAACTGGATGACAGGGCGTTTAATCGTGGGACACATATGGTCTGGATTGATTACGCCATCATTGCGGTGATTGGTTTTTCCTGTCTGGTTAGCCTGATCCGTGGCTTTGTTCGTGAAGCGTTATCGCTGGTAACCTGGGGTTGTGCTTTCTTTGTTGCCAGTCATTACTACACTTACCTGTCTGTCTGGTTCACGGGCTTTGAAGATGAACTGGTCCGAAACGGAATCGCCATCGCGGTGCTGTTTATCGCGACGCTGATTGTCGGCGCTATCGTCAATTACGTGATAGGTCAGCTGGTCGAGAAAACCGGTCTGTCAGGAACGGACAGGGTACTCGGCATCTGTTTCGGCGCGTTGCGAGGCGTGCTCATTGTGGCCGCGATCCTGTTCTTCCTGGATACCTTTACCGGGTTCTCCAAAAGTGAAGACTGGCAAAAATCGCAGCTCATTCCGGAGTTCAGCTTCATCATCAGATGGTTCTTTGACTATCTGCAAAGCTCGTCGAGTTTCTTGCCCAGGGCATAAACCCTGAGATGTGGCTTAACGAGGAAAAGACGAATGTGCGGTATTGTCGGTATCGCCGGTTTCATGCCGGTAAACCAGTCGATTTATGACGCGTTAACGGTGCTTCAGCACCGTGGGCAGGATGCTGCGGGTATCATCACCATTGATGCAAACAACTGCTTCCGTTTACGCAAGGCGAATGGCCTGGTAAACGATGTGTTTGAAGCCCGCCATATGCAGCGTCTGCAAGGTAATATGGGGATCGGTCACGTTCGTTATCCTACTGCTGGCAGTTCCAGCGCCTCTGAGGCTCAGCCTTTTTACGTTAACTCCCCGTATGGCATCACGCTTGCCCACAATGGCAATCTGACCAATGCCCACGAGCTGCGTAAAAAGCTGTTCGAAGAGAAACGTCGCCACATTAACACCACCTCTGATTCTGAAATCCTGCTCAATATCTTTGCCAGCGAACTGGATAACTTCCGCCATTATCCGCTGGAAGCAGACAACATTTTTGCCGCCGTTGCCGCGACTAACCGCCTGATCCGTGGCGCGTATGCTTGCGTGGCGATGATCATCGGTCACGGCATGGTGGCCTTCCGCGATCCAAACGGCATTCGCCCGCTGGTGCTCGGCAAACGTGACCTCGGCGATGGCCGTTCCGAGTACATGGTTGCCTCCGAAAGCGTGGCGCTGGACACTCTGGGCTTCGAATTCCTGCGTGATGTCGCGCCAGGCGAAGCGGTCTACATCACTGAGAAGGGCCAGCTGTTTACCCGTCAGTGCGCCGACAACCCGGTGAGCAACCCGTGCCTGTTCGAATACGTTTACTTCGCGCGTCCGGACTCGTTCATCGACAAGATTTCCGTTTACAGCGCGCGCGTCAACATGGGGACGAAACTGGGCGAGAAGATTGCCCGCGAGTGGGACGATCTCGACATTGATGTCGTGATCCCAATCCCTGAAACCTCCTGTGATATCGCGCTGGAAATTGCCCGTATTCTGGACAAGCCGTACCGTCAGGGCTTCGTAAAAAACCGCTACGTGGGCCGCACTTTTATCATGCCGGGCCAGCAGCTGCGTCGTAAGTCCGTACGTCGTAAGCTGAACGCTAACCGTGCCGAGTTCCGCGACAAGAACGTGCTGCTGGTGGACGACTCCATTGTGCGCGGCACGACGTCTGAGCAGATCATCGAGATGGCGCGTGAGGCCGGGGCGAAGAAAGTGTATCTCGCCTCCGCAGCGCCGGAAATTCGCTTCCCGAACGTGTATGGCATTGATATGCCAACCGCTAACGAGCTGATTGCTCACGGTCGTGAAGTAGACGAAATTCGGCAGATCATCGGTGCCGACGGCCTGATTTTCCAGGATCTGAACGATCTGATCGACGCGGTGCGCGCCGAGAACCCGGATATTCAGCAGTTCGAATGCTCGGTATTCAATGGGATCTACGTAACGAAAGACGTTGACCAGCAGTATCTCGACTATCTGGATTCGCTGCGTAACGACGATGCGAAAGCCGTCCAGCTGCAAAACGATCTCGAAAGCTTAGAGATGCACAACGAAGGTTGATGCGTATGCAGGTGAGGGCGCTCGCCCTCACTTGCAACTCCCCGTAAAATCCTGCACAGTCTGCCCTGAAATCAGCAAGGGCGAAAATCATGAAACGACTCATTGTAGGGATCAGCGGTGCCAGCGGCGCGATTTATGGCGTCCGGCTTTTACAGGTGCTGCGTGACGTTGCAGGCGTAGAAACCCATCTGGTGATGAGCCAGGCGGCGCGTCAGACCCTCTCTCTTGAAACCGATCTCTCCCTGCGCGACGTTCAGGCCCTGGCTGACGTTGTCCACGATGCCCGCGATATCGCCGCCAGCATCTCTTCGGGCTCGTTTAAAACGGCCGGCATGGTTATTTTGCCCTGTTCGATTAAAACTCTTTCCGGCATTGTAAACAGCTATACCGACACGCTGGTGACGCGTGCAGCGGATGTGGTGCTGAAAGAGCGTCGTCCTCTGGTGCTTTGCGTGCGGGAAACGCCGCTGCACCTGGGACATCTGCGTTTAATGACGCAGGCAGCCGAACTGGGGGCCGTGATTATGCCGCCGGTCCCCGCGTTCTATCATCGTCCGCAAACGCTGGACGATGTCATCAACCAGACCGTTAACCGCGTACTGGATCAGTTCGATATCGACCTGCCGGAAGATCTCTTTACCCGCTGGCAGGGGGCGTGAAGCTGTGCACAAACAAGGTGCATGAAAAGACAATTTGCCCTGTTTCAGGGCAAAACTGCAACCGCGATCATATCCTCGACATTTAATTCGCTTTTTCCCTTTTTCTCTTTCCGGTTCGTTCGGCAGACCTGCTATCTTTCACCATTAAGGCAGTATCGCAACGTTTTATTAACATATTTAACGTCGAAGTTTTAACCCGACGACAATGTGGCATAAGACCTGCAAGAAAAGCCTGCAACACAACACACAACATAAACCATAATAAAATCACGGTTCTTGAGGGTAAATGTATGAAGAAGACGGTTCTGGCTCTGTCTTTGCTCGTGGGCTTGAGTGCAGCAGCAAGTAGCTATGCAGCGCTTCCACAGACAGTTCGTATCGGTACAGACGCAACCTACGCGCCATTCTCCTCCAAGGATGCGAAAGGCGACTTCGTGGGGTTTGATATCGATCTGGGAAATGAGATGTGCAAACGCATGGAAGTGAAATGCACATGGGTGGGCAGTGACTTTGACGCGCTGATCCCGTCGCTGAAAGCCAAGAAAATTGATGCCATTATCTCTTCTCTCTCCATCACGGAAAAACGTCAGCAGGAGATCGCCTTCTCTGAGAAGCTCTACGCTGCCGACTCACGTCTGATTGCCGCGAAAGGCTCGCCAATCCAGCCGACCATCGACTCGCTAAAAGGCAAACATGTTGGCGTGCTTCAGGGCTCGACCCAGGAAGGTTACGCCAATGCTAACTGGCGCGAGAAGGGCGTCGATGTTGTGGCTTACCAGAACCAGGATCTGATCTACTCTGACCTGGCGGCAGGCCGTCTGGATGCCGCGTTTCAGGATGAAGTCGCCGCGAGCGAAGGCTTCCTGAAACAGCCTGCGGGTAAAGAGTACGCCTTTGCCGGCCCGTCGGTAAAAGACAAAAAATACTTTGGCGACGGTACCGGTATTGGCCTGCGTAAGGATGATACCGAGCTGAAAGCCGCCTTCGACAAAGCGTTTAATGAGCTGCGTAAAGACGGTACCTACGACAAACTGGCGAAGAAATACTTCGATTTCAACGTCTACGGTGATTAATGCCTGAATAAGATGCACTGAAGTGGTGCATCTTAACGGGGTTATGTTCCAGTATGGTGCAATACATGCACCATACTGGATCGCTGTGTGCATAGTTAAGCATTTAAAATGCAAAAATTCCCGTTCAAAGGCATTAATCTTTGCCTGAATGAGGGGATTAATGGCACATTAACAACACCCCGTCGTCGTAAAAATCTCGTATTAAGACAGTTTGTTGAGGACAGATATGAAAAAACTGGTGTTGTCACTTTCTCTGGTACTGGCTTTTTCCAGCGCCACCGCGGCATTCGCAGCAATTCCGCAGAAAATTCGTATTGGAACTGACCCAACCTATGCACCTTTCGAATCGAAGAATGCGAAGGGGGAACTGGTCGGTTTTGACATCGATCTGGCTAACGAGCTGTGCAAACGCATTAAAGTGCAATGTACCTACGTTGAAAACCCGCTGGATGCGCTGATCCCGTCCCTGAAAGCGAAGAAAATTGACGTGATCATGTCCTCCCTGTCCATCACAGAAAAACGTCAGCAGGAGATTGCCTTCACGGACAAACTCTATGCGGCGGACTCACGTCTGGTGGTGGCGAAATCCTCTGACATTCAGCCAACCCTTGAATCTCTGAAAGGCAAACGCGTGGGCGTGTTGCAGGGTACGACGCAGGAAACCTACGGCAACGAGCACTGGGCGCCAAAGGGGATTGAAATTGTCTCTTACCAGGGCCAGGAAAACATCTACGCAGACCTCACGGCAGGCCGTATTGACGCGGCATTCCAGGATGAAGTGGCGGCAAGCGAAGGCTTCCTGAAACAGCCTGTGGGTAAAGATTACAAGTTCGGCGGTCCGTCCATTAAGGACGAAAAACTCTTTGGCGTCGGTACCGGTATGGGCCTGCGTAAAGAAGACAACGAACTGCGTGAAGCCCTGAACAAAGCGTTCGCCGAGATGCGCGCGGACGGCACCTATGACAAGCTGGCTAAAAAGTACTTCGATTTTAACGTTTACGGCGGCTAATCGCCCCGTCTGATAACGTGCGGCCCCTCCCGTTGCGGGAGGGGAAAAGACACGGTTCCACCACTCACGAGACGACAGGGCACGCGGTATGCTGTACGGATTTTCTGGCGTTATTTTACAGGGCGCGCTTGTCACCCTTGAGCTGGCTATCAGCTCCGTGGTGCTGGCGGTGCTGATAGGCCTGGCGGGCGCGGGGGCAAAATTATCCGCCAACAGACCGCTGGCGCTGATATTTGAAGGCTATACCACGCTGATTCGCGGCGTGCCTGACCTGGTGCTGATGCTGCTGATCTTTTACGGCCTGCAAATCGCACTTAACGGCGTGACGGATGCCATTGGCATGGAGCAGATCGATATCGACCCGATGGTGGCCGGTATTATTACCCTTGGTTTTATCTACGGCGCTTATTTCACTGAGACTTTCCGCGGCGCTTACATGGCCGTGCCGAAAGGGCATATTGAAGCGGCGACCGCCTACGGTTTTACCTCCTCACAAACGTTTCGCCGGATCATGTTCCCGGCCATGATGCGCTACGCGCTGCCGGGCATCGGTAACAACTGGCAGGTTATTCTCAAGGCTACGGCGCTGGTCTCCCTGCTGGGTCTGGAAGATGTGGTGAAGGCCACGCAGCTGGCGGGTAAAAGCACCTGGGAACCGTTCTATTTTGCGGTGGTCTGCGGCGTAATTTATCTGGTCTTTACGACCGTCTCCAATGGTGTGCTGCTTCTGCTCGAACGTCGCTACTCCGTGGGTGTGAAGAGGGCTGACCTGTGATTGAGATTATTCAGGAGTACTGGAAATCCCTGCTGTGGACGGATGGCTACCGCTTTACTGGCGTGGCGATCACGCTGTGGCTGCTGATCTCCTCGGTGGTAATGGGCGGCATTCTGGCGGTGTTTCTTGCCATTGGCCGCGTGTCGAACAATAAATTTATCCAGTTCCCTATCTGGCTATTCACCTACGTGTTTCGCGGTACGCCGCTGTACGTGCAGCTGCTGGTGTTCTATTCCGGGATGTACACGCTGGAGATCGTGAAAGGCACCGAGATGCTGAACGCGTTCTTCCGCAGCGGTCTGAACTGTACGGTGCTGGCGCTGACCCTCAATACCTGCGCCTATACCACCGAGATCTTCGCCGGGGCCATCCGTTCTGTGCCGCACGGTGAGATCGAGGCGGCGCGCGCGTACGGCTTCTCGTCCGTGAAGCTCTACCGCTGTATTATTCTGCCTTCGGCGCTGCGTATTGCGCTGCCGGCCTACAGCAACGAAGTGATTTTAATGCTGCATTCGACGGCACTGGCGTTTACCGCCACGGTACCGGATCTGTTAAAGATTGCCCGCGATATTAACTCTGCCACCTACCAGCCGTTTACGGCGTTTGGCATTGCGGCAGTGCTCTATTTGATCATTTCTTACGTCCTGATCAGTCTGTTCCGTAAGGCTGAAAAACGCTGGTTGCAGCATATAAAACCGTCGACGCACTGAGAATTTATGATGGCTGAGAACAAATTAAACGTAATTGATTTGCACAAGCGCTACGGCGAACATGAAGTGCTGAAAGGGGTGTCGCTGGAGGCTAACGCGGGCGACGTGATCAGTATTATCGGCTCATCAGGTTCGGGTAAAAGTACCTTCCTGCGCTGCATCAACTTCCTCGAAAAGCCGAGCGAAGGATCGATTGTGGTGAGCGGACAGAACATTAATATGGTCCGTGATAAAGACGGCCAGCTTAAAGTGGCGGATAAAAACCAGCTGCGCCTGCTGCGCACACGCCTGACGATGGTGTTCCAGCACTTCAACCTCTGGAGCCACATGACGGTGCTGGAGAACGTGATGGAAGCGCCGGTTCAGGTGCTCGGCTTAAGCAAGCAGGAAGCCCGCGAGCGTGCGGTCAAATACCTGGCGAAAGTGGGTATCGACGAGCGGCAGCAGATCAAATATCCGGTGCACCTGTCAGGGGGGCAGCAGCAGCGTGTTTCCATCGCCCGTGCGCTGGCGATGGAGCCGGAAGTGTTGCTGTTTGACGAACCGACTTCCGCGCTGGATCCTGAACTCGTTGGCGAAGTGCTGCGCATCATGCAAAAGCTGGCGGAAGAGGGCAAAACGATGGTGGTGGTGACGCACGAGATGGGCTTCGCCCGTAACGTTTCTAACCACGTTATCTTTCTGCATCAGGGCAAGATAGAAGAGCAGGGGCATCCGGACGAGGTGCTGGCGAACCCGCAAAGCCCGCGTTTGCAGCAGTTCCTGAAAGGCTCGTTGAAGTAGGTTTGGCCTTTCTCCCTCTCCCTGCGGGAGAGGGCCGGGGTGAGGGCATCAGGCCGCAGAGCCGCCCAATTGCCCGGTGGCGCTTTGCTTACCGGGCCTACAAACCCCGTAGGCCGGGCAAACGCAGTGCCGCCCGGCATTCAACACTCCAGCCGATACACCCAGTCGTCATACCGTACGCCGTTAATCTCGTACGCCTTCTCCAGCACCTGCGTGCGCACAAAACCCGCTTTCTCAAGGACCCGCACCGACCCAACGTTATCTGCCAGCACGTACGCGTTTATCGCCTTCACGCCCGTCTGGTTAAATGCATACTCGCACACCGCGTGCAGCGCCTCGCTGGCAATGCCTTTTCCCTGCGCGGCAGGCACAACCGTGTAGCCAATATCCGCCTCTTCACGGTTCGCCGCACTGATTTGCAGGCCGATATCCCCGAGCGGCGTAACGTCGTTATGCAGACGGATCACAAAGACATGCTCTGCCATCAGGCGCGCGGCAAATACGCGGCGCGTCTCTTTTTCCGGCGTGATAGCGGCCATATAGCGCATGATGGCGGGGTCTTCACGCAGAGAGCGGAAGAACGCCCAGTCAGAAGGTTCGAAAGGGGTGAGGTGAAGCCGGGTTGTGGTAATGGTTGCCATAGTTACGCCATCTCATCCAGACATGGCGTATAACTCTAACATATTCACTGCACCACATCCCCCAGCGCCTCTTCCAGGTCATACCAGCGGAACGTGAACCCGGCCGCTTCCAGCCGTTTTGGCAGCGCGCGTTGCCCGCCCAGCACCAGCACCGAAGACTCACCCATCAACAGACGAATCGCCGTTGCAGGCACGCGCAGCACCGCCGGGCGATGCAGGGCATGCCCCAGGGCGTGAGCAAATTGTTCATTACGTACGGGGTAAGGGGATACCATGTTAAATGGCCCGCGCAGATCGTTATCCAGCAGCCAGAGAATGCCGTTGACCATATCCTCGATATGGATCCACGCCAGATACTGACGACCATTGCCGATGGGCCCGCCAAGCCCCATTTTAAACGGCGGCAGCATTTTACCGAGAATACCACCCTTCGGCGCAAGTACCACGCCGGTGCGCAGCAGGCAGACGCGGGTACGATCGCTTTGCGCCGCGCAGGCGATGCGCTCCCACTGGGCGCAGAGTTTATGGGTAAACTCGTTGTGCGGCGGCTCCTCTTCGGTCACCACCACTTCACCGAGATCGCCATAGTAGCCTGTAGCAGAGCCGGAAATCAGCACCGAAGGCGGCGTCTCGCTGTTGCGAATCAGCTCAACCAGCCTTTCGGTCATGTTCCAGCGGCTGCTGCATAAACGCTGTTTTTGCTCTTCGGTCCAGCGTTTATCGGCGATAGGTTCGCCAGCAAGGTTGATGACGGCGTCAAAGCCGTTCAGATCCTGCCTTTCCGCCAGGCCTTTCCAGATCTCAACGCCGACGCCCAGCACCTGGCGCGCTTTCTCCGGGCTGCGCGTGACCACGGTAATGTCGTGATGCAACGCCTGCAAACGTGGAATGAGATGGCGACCAATCAGGCCCGTACCGCCGGTGAGCAGGATCTTCATACAACCTCCAGGTTTACGCCTGGCGCTGCCAGCTTAACGTCATGGAGACGGAGTCGGCGTAGCGCAGGGCGTGAAGTTTATCGATCTCCACTTCAGCATAAGTGACCCAGTGGTGTTCGCGTGCGATGTCGAGCACATCCTGAGTTAATTTTTCCAGTAGCGCAAAACGGTTGTTCTCAACGTACTGGATGATGCTTTTGGTGATCGTACGATAGTTCAGCGCGTCATTGATGTCCTCGCTGGCACGCGCCTTGTCTGCCGGGTAGTGGATCACTACATTCACCACGATATCCTGGCGATTCGCGATCTCCTCCTCTTTGATACCAATGAACGTGCGTAAGCGTAAGTTTTTTATACGAATAATAGCGTCATGCTGGGACATTGCAGGTCTTCTCCGTGTCAGTATTTTCACCTCATCATACATGAGGAAAACACCTGCACCCAACGGGGCGCAGGCTCAAATCTGATGGATTTTTTGCATGGCGCGTTCGGTGGCCGGGCGCGTCCGGATGCGCTCAAACCAGTTGTTCACTGCCGGATAAGTGGCCAGATCGATCCGGTGGCGTTCATGGGTGTTAATCCACGGCCAGCAGGCGATATCTGCAATGCTGTAATGCTCACCTCCCAGCCATGGTGATTTTTCCAGCCGACGGTTCAGGACCCCGTACAGGCGCTGGGTTTCGACCTGATATCGCTCAATGGCGTAAGGGATCGTCTGCGGCGCATAGGCGGTAAAGTGGTGATTCTGCCCCAGCATTGGCCCCAGGCCGCTCGACTGCCAGAATAACCATTGCAGCGTGTGATGACGCTCGCGCAACTCACCGCTCAGGAGCTTGCCGGTTTTCTCTGCCAGATAGAGCAAAATCTCTCCAGACTCAAACAGGCTTAACGGTTTGCCGCCGTCAGAAGGCAGGTTATCAATGATGGCCGGAATTTTATTGTTGGGCGATATGGCCAGAAAAACGGGGCGGAACTGGTCGCCTTTACTGATATCCACGCGAATGATCCGGTAGTCCACTTCGGCTTCTTCGAGAAAGAGGGTGATCTTATGGCCATTAGGGGTGGGGGCATAATAGAGATCTATCATTCTCAACTCCTGTCAGTGCGAATAGTGTTGCCATAAAAAATCAGTATAGGTGCTTGTTGTAAATCGTGAGTTTTCATCAAGTGACAGCGAGGCAAAGAGATTATATGTTGAGTGAAAACCGATCAGCCGATGAGGATGTTATGAGCCAGCCTGTAATAACGTTGTGGTCCGATGCGAACTTTTTTTCTCCTTATGTCATGAGCGTTTATGTGGCGCTGGCAGAAAAGGGGCTTACTTTTAGTCTGAAAACCGTCGACCTGGACAGCGGCGAACATCTGAAGCCCCAGTGGCAGGGCTACGCGCTCACTCGCCGAGTCCCTGTGCTGGAGATCGACGGTTTTGAGTTGAGTGAATCCTCGGCGATTGACGAGTATCTTGAGGACCGCTTTGCCCCGCCAGAGTGGGAACGCATCTATCCTCACGATCTGCAAAAGCGCGCCCGCGCCCGCCAGATCCAGGCATGGCTGCGTAGCGACCTGGTGCCGATTCGCACAGAACGCTCTACGGATGTGGTGTTCGCTGGCGTCAAAAAGCCCGCCCTCAGCGAGGAAGGCTTATCCAGCGCCCGGAAGCTGATCGAAACTGCCTCATCGCTGCTGGCGCAGGGTAACCCCAACCTGTTTGGCGAGTGGTGTATTGCCGACACCGATCTGGCGCTGATGCTCAATCGCTTGATCCTCAATGGCGATGACGTCCCACAGCTGCTGGTGGATTACGCCACATTCCAGTGGCAACGCGCGTCGGTACAGCGCTATCTGGCACTCTCTGCTAAGCGCGCGGGCTGATAAGACGGGGCGCTTGAGGTATGATAGGAGCAGTCTGAATTCCTGAGGAGTAACTGATGAAACTGATGTTTGCGTCGGATATTCATGGATCGCTGCCCGCGACCGAACGCGTGCTTTCTCTGTTCGCCGAAAGCGGAGCGCAATGGCTGGTGATCCTGGGCGACGTGTTAAACCACGGCCCACGCAATGCGTTGCCGGAAGGCTACGCTCCCGCGCAGGTGGCGGAAAAACTTAATCATTTTGCCTCGCGCATTATCGCCGTTCGCGGCAACTGTGACAGCGAAGTTGACCAGATGCTGCTGAATTTTCCCATCACCGCTCCCTGGCAACAGGTGTTGATGGAAAACAGCCGTTTGTTCCTGACCCACGGGCACCTGTTCGGCCCGGATAACCTGCCGTCACTCGCCGCTGGCGATGTCCTGGTTTATGGTCATACTCATATTCCGGTGGCGGAAAAACGCGGGGCGTTTTATCACTTTAATCCCGGGTCTGTCAGCATTCCTAAAGGCGGCAATCCGGCAAGCTACGGCATGTATGAAGACGGGACATTAAGCGTTATCGCACTTAATGATCAGCAAGTTATTGCGCAGATAGCGATTAATCCGTAAGTTACACCACAACTGCAAACGCGCCGAAAGAGCGCTTAGACGAGAAGGTTTCCCGATGGTGGAGCAGAATCATTTGGCAAGTACTGAGTGGGTTGACATTGTCAGCGAAGAGAATGAAGTGATCGCGCAGGCCAGCCGCGAACAAATGCGTGCGGAGCGTCTGCGTCACCGCGCGACTTACATCGTTGTTCATGACGGCATGGGCAAGATTCTGGTCCAGCGTCGCACCGACACCAAAGATTTTCTTCCTGGTATGCTGGATGCCACAGCGGGTGGCGTCGTGCAGGCCGATGAAGTATTGCTGGATTCCGCGCGTCGTGAAGCGGAAGAAGAGTTAGGTATCGCTGGCGTGCCGTTTGCCGAGCACGGGCAATTTTATTTCGAAGATGAACATTGTCGCGTCTGGGGCGGGCTGTTCAGCTGCGTTTCCCACGGACCTTTCGCCTTGCAGGAAGAGGAAGTGAGCGAAGTGTGCTGGATGACGCCGGAAGAGATCACCGCGCGTTGCGACGAGTTCACGCCCGATTCCCTTAAAGCACTGGCGCTGTGGATGACCCGCAACGCCAAAAACGAATCCGCTAAACCGGAAAATAAGGCGGAAAAAGAGGAAGAGGCTGAGTAAGCCTTAACAGCTTTCCCGCAGACACAGGCTGGACGCGATGGGTTTATGATCGCGCCAGTCTCCGTCATTCAGACGTTCCAGTAACGCTTTCCCGGCTTCAATCCCAATCTTGCGATGCGGTACTGCCATCGTTGTCAGCGGCGGCTGGCAGACGCGGCTGACGTCGCTGTCGCCAAAGCCCACGACCGCTAAATCGTCCGGCACTTTGATGCGTCGACGCTGGCACTCATACAGCGCGCCGCAGGCCAGTTCATCTGATACGCACACCAGCGCATCCAGTTCCGGCCACGCCAGCAGGAACTCTGGCAGTTGTGCCGCACCGGTGGAGAAGTTCGGCGGCATGGCGGCATTAATCACTCTGTTCGGCGACAGGTGGTGGCGCAGCATCGCCTTGTACCAGCCCTGCAAATGCTGCTGAAAAATCCACTGCTCCTGGTTAGCGCACAGCAGGCCGATATTCTGGTAGCCACGCTGAATCACCATCTCGGTAAGTTCATACATGGCGGCGACGTTATCAATCCCGATATTCATATCAATCGGATCGGCACGCATTGCACCCATTTCCATCACCGGGATAGAGGCGTTTTTCAGCCAGTGGCGTACGGTATCGGAGTGCTCGACGCTGAGCAGTATCGCCGCGGCGATATTCGAGGCCAGCAGCGTTTCGAGCAGTTTCTCTTCCTGTTCAAGACGATGCTGAGATTCCGCCAGCATGATCTGGTATCCGGCTGGCTGGAGCACCTGCTGTAGCCCGGCGAACATCTCGGAACAGCCAGCTTCGGAAAGATTGGGAACTACCATCGCGATCGTCCATGACGACGCCGATGCCAGTGCGCTGGCGGCAAGATTGGGCATATAACCCAGCTCCTGCACCGCGGCTTCAATTTTTTCACGCAGTTTATCGGAAACCTGTTCGGGCGTGCGGAGGGCACGGGAAACAGTCATCGTGCCTACGCCGGCAAGCTGTGCGACATCCGCGAGCGTTACTTTTCCGGTACTGCGCCGTTTTCGGGTTAAAGACATACATCTTCCTGCTGACAGGACGCGATTCAGTTTCATCCTTCATTTTACGTGACAGGCAGTATACGCCTTAAATCCCTTTTTTTGCTGTGATTTCGCACCAGGATAGCAATTTGATAGCGCTATCACAGTTCTGCATGTTAGTCGTTGGTAGCGCTATCTTTGTGATCGCGATCGCAGTCATTGATTGATGGGTTGAATAGAGTTTGCCCATGTCTGGTCTTTAGCGGGAGTGAAAAATGCTCAAAAAGTGGATATATGATACAACCATCATCCTACAGGATAGCGTTGAAAGCTGGCCCCAGGCGCTGGAACTGTGCGCGAAACCGCTGCTGGATTTGCAGGTCATTGCGCCGGAATATGTCACGGCTATCATCGAGCAGCACCAGACGTTAGGTCCCTACTATGTGCTGGCTCCAGGGCTGGCAATGCCACATGCGCGACCGGAAGAAGGGGCGAAAGGACTTGGCCTGTCATTATTAAAACTAAAACAGGGCGTCTCTTTTGGTGCCGGTGAGTTTGACCCCGTCGATGTGATTGTGATGCTGGCGGCACCGGACAAGCATAGCCATATCGAAATGATCTCAGCCTTAGCGGAATTATTTTCCAGCGACGAAGATATGGCTGAATTACATCGGGAGAATACGCTGGAGGAGATAAAAACCGTTATCGATCGCTTCTGATTTAATTATTTAATCCGATTCATCTCAACATTACGCGTCAGCGTGATGGGGCGTACTCTACTCAAAAAAGGGGATAACAATGAAAATCATGGCTATTTGCGGCTCCGGCCTGGGCAGCAGTTTTATGGTCGAAATGAATATTAAAAAGGTGCTCAAAAAACTGGAAATTGAGGCCGAGGTTGAACACTCCGATCTCTCCTCGGCCACGCCGGGCGCGGCGGACCTGTTTGTAATGGCGAAAGACATTGCCGCCAGCGCCAGCGTGCCGGAAAGCCAGCTGGTGGTAATCAACAATATCATCGATATCAACGAACTCGAAGCGCAGCTGCGCGCCTGGTTCGAAAGACAATAATCCTGATAAGGCGAGGTGGATATGTTTATCCTTGAAACGCTGAATTTCGTTGTTGATATTTTAAAAGTCCCTTCAGTGCTGGTCGGGTTAATTGCTCTGATTGGTCTTGTGGCGCAGAAAAAAGCCTTTTCGGATGTGGTAAAAGGCACAATTAAAACCATTCTCGGCTTTATTGTACTGGGCGGCGGCGCAACTGTGCTGGTGGGCTCTTTAAATCCGCTCGGCGGTATGTTTGAGCACGCCTTTAATATTCAGGGCATTATTCCCAACAATGAAGCTATTGTATCGATTGCCCTAGAGAAATATGGCGCTTCCACCGCGCTCATTATGGCCTTCGGGATGGTGGCGAATATTATTGTTGCGCGCTTTACCCGCCTGAAATACATCTTCCTCACCGGGCATCACACCTTCTACATGGCATGCATGATCGGCGTGATCCTGACGGTTGCAGGCTTCGAGGGGGTCGGGCTGGTCTTTACCGGTTCGTTGATCCTCGGCCTGATTATGGCCTTCTTCCCGGCGATTGCGCAGCGCTATATGAAGCGTATTACCGGCAACGATGAGATCGCCTTCGGTCATTTCGGCACGCTGGGCTACGTGCTGTCCGGCTGGATTGGCAGCAAGGTCGGGAAAGGCTCGCGCTCCACCGAAGAGATGAACCTGCCGAAGAACCTTAGCTTCCTGCGTGACAGTTCAATCTCCATCTCCCTTACCATGATGATTATCTACCTGATCATGGCGGTGAGCGCCGGACGTGAGTACGTGGAGGCCACCTTCAGCGGCGGCCAGAACTACCTGGTGTACGCCATCATTATGGCCATCACCTTCGCGGCAGGCGTGTTCATCATCTTGCAGGGCGTGCGCCTGATTCTGGCGGAAATCGTCCCGGCCTTTACCGGCTTCTCGGAAAAACTGGTGCCCAATGCGCGGCCTGCGCTGGACTGCCCGGTAGTCTACCCGTATGCGCCAAACGCGGTGCTGATTGGTTTCCTGTTTAGCTTCCTCGGCGGGATTGTTGGGTTGTTCATCTGCGGTCAGTTTAGCTGGGTGCTGATCCTCCCGGGCGTCGTTCCGCACTTCTTCACCGGCGCAACGGCGGGCGTGTTCGGTAACGCCACCGGTGGACGCCGCGGGGCAATGATTGGCGCCTTTGCTAACGGCCTGCTGATCACCTTCCTCCCGGTCCTGCTGCTGCCTGTTCTGGGCGCAATTGGCTTTGCGAATACGACCTTCTCGGACGCTGATTTTGGTGCGGTCGGGATTGTGCTGGGCAACCTGGCACGCTTCCTGTCGCCGCTTGCCATCACCGGACTGGTTGTTGTGTTGTTCGCGCTGCTGGTGGCCTACAACGTCTTCGCTAAAAACAAACCTGCCAGCGGTAACGCGCAGGAAAACCCCGGAGCCAAATCATGAATGAGAATGAAATAACCGACCTGGCGCGTCAGATCCGCCTTGAGACGCTGAAATCCCTTACGCAGCTGGGTTTTGGGCACTACGGCGGCAGCATGTCAGTCGTTGAAACGCTGGCCGTTCTGTACGGCGCGGTGATGAAGATCGACCCGGCCGATCCGGACTGGCCAGAGCGCGATTACTTTGTGCTGTCGAAAGGCCATGCGGGGCCGGCGCTGTACAGCACGCTGGCGATTAAGGGCTACTTCCCGATTGAAGAGTTGAGCACGCTGAACCAGAACGGGACGCGTCTGCCAAGTCACCCGGATCGCCTGAAAACACGCGGCGTGGATGCCACCACCGGTTCACTGGGGCAGGGGATCTCCATCGCTGGCGGCATGGCGCTGTCGCACAAGCTGGCAGGAAGGCCAAACCGGGTGTTTTGCATCGTTGGCGACGGAGAACTGAATGAAGGGCAGTGCTGGGAAGCCTTCCAGTTTATCGCTCACCATCGACTGAACAACCTGACGGTATTCGTGGACTGGAACAAACAGCAGCTCGACGGCGAGCTGGACGAAATCATCAGCGCCTTCGACCTGGAAGGCAAATTCCGCGCCTTTGGTTTTGACGTGGTGACGGTGAAAGGGGATGACATTCCGGCGCTGCTGGAGGTGACCGCGCCGATTCCTGAGGCCGATGCGCGTCCGCGGGTGGTGATCCTCGACAGCATCAAAGGGCAGGGGGTGCCATACCTGGAACAGCTCAGCAACTCGCATCACCTGCGATTAACCGAGGAGAGCAAAGCGGCGCTTAACGAGACGATTCGCCAACTGGAGGCTTCACATGATTAAGGTTGCACCGACAGGACAGAAAGATGCCGTTGAGATGCGTAAGGTCTACGCGGGTTTTGTGGCAAAACAGATTGAGGCCGGGAGCGAGATCATTGCGCTCGAAGCGGATCTGATGAGTTCGATGGCGATGGACGGCGTAGCGCGTGATTATCCACAGCACGTTATCAACTGCGGCATTATGGAGGCCAACGTGATTGGGACGGCCGCCGGGCTGTCGCTCACCGGACGTAAGCCGTTCGTCCATACCTTTACCGCCTTTGCCAGCCGTCGCTGCTTCGACCAGCTGTTTATGTCCCTGGACTACCAGCGCAATAACGTGAAGGTGATTGCCTCGGATGCGGGCGTGACGGCCTGCCACAACGGCGGGACGCATATGTCTTTTGAGGATATGGGCATCGTGCGCGGTCTGGCGCATTCAGTGGTGCTGGAGGTGACCGATGCGGTGATGTTCGAAGATGTGCTGCGTCAGCTTATCGACCTGGAAGGCTTTTACTGGGTAAGGACCATCCGTAAACAGGCGCCGAGCGTGTATGCCCCGGGGTCAACCTTCACCATCGGCAAGGGCAACGTGCTGCGCGAGGGAACCGATATTACCCTGATTGCTAACGGCATTATGGTGGCGGAAGCGCTGGAGGCGGCGCGCCAGCTGGAGCAGGAGGGGGTAAGCGCAGCGGTCATCGACATGTTTACCCTGAAGCCCATCGATCGGATGCTGGTGAAAAACTATGCCGAGAAAACCGGGCGTATTGTGACCTGCGAAAATCACAGCATTCACAACGGGCTGGGGTCGGCGGTGGCGGAAGTGCTGGTGGAAACCTGTCCGGTGCCTATGCGGCGGGTGGGGGTGAAGGAACGGTATGGTCAGGTGGGTACGCAGGACTTCTTGCAGAAGGAGTATGGCCTGACGGCACATGACATTGTGTCGGCGGCGCGGGAGCTGCTGTAATAAAAAAGGCGACCATTTGTGGTCGCCTCTCTTGCCGGATGGCGCTTCGCTTATCCGGCCTATAAAACCGTAGGCCCGGTAAGCGCTAGCGCCACCGGGCTTTTTAGCTTACTGCTGCTGCGAAGACTGGATCGCGGTCAGCGCGATGGTGTAGACGATATCGTCAACCAGCGCACCACGGGACAGGTCGTTCACAGGTTTGCGCATGCCTTGCAGCATTGGCCCGATGGAGATCAGGTCTGCTGAACGCTGTACCGCTTTATAGGTGGTGTTACCGGTGTTCAGATCCGGGAAGATGAACACGGTAGCGCGACCTGCAACCGGCGAGTTCGGCGCTTTGGATTTCGCCACGTCAGCCATTACCGCGGCATCGTACTGGAGCGGGCCGTCGATCATCAGATCCGGACGTTTTTCCTGTGCAATGCGGGTCGCTTCACGGACTTTCTCTACGTCACTACCTGCACCAGAGGTGCCAGTGGAGTAGGAGAGCATCGCGACGCGTGGTTCGATACCGAAGGCAATCGCGGAGTCCGCAGACTGGATAGCGATTTCTGCCAGCTGCTCTGCGGTTGGGTCCGGGTTGATCGCGCAGTCGCCGTAAACGTAAACCTGTTCAGGCAGCAGCATGAAGAACACGGAGGAGACCAGAGAGCTGCCCGGTGCAGTTTTGATCAGCTGCAACGGTGGACGGATGGTATTTGCGGTGGTGTGAACCGCACCGGAAACCAGACCGTCAACTTCGTCCTGCTCCAGCATCAGCGTACCCAGCACCACGTTGTCTTCCAGCTGCTCGCGCGCAACGGCTTCGGTCATGCCTTTGTTCTTACGCAGCTCAACCAGACGGGCAACGTAGCTTTCGCGGACCACTTCAGGATCAACGATTTCGATGCCCGCGCCGAGCTCAACGCCCTGAGACGCCGCAACGCGGTTGATCTCATCCGGGTTACCCAGCAGCACACAGGTCGCGATACCGCGCTCTGCACAGATGGCTGCCGCTTTAACGGTACGTGGTTCGTCGCCTTCTGGCAGAACCACGCGTTTGCCCGCTTTACGCGCCAGCTCGGTCAGCTGGTAACGGAAGGCTGGAGGAGACAGACGACGGCTGCGCTCGGAGGTCGCGGTCAGGGATTCGATCCAGTCTGCGTTGATGTAGCCCGCAACGTATTCCTGAACTTTCTCGATACGCTCGTGGTCATCAACCGGCACTTCGAGGTTGAAGCTTTGCAGGCTCAGGGAGGTCTGCCAGGTGTTAGTGTTCACCATGAAGACTGGCAGGCCAGTGGCGAACGCACGTTCGCACAGCTTGCTTACGCGTGGGTCCATCTCGTAGGCACCGGTCAGCAGGATCGCGCCGATCTCCACGCCGTTCATCGCGGCCAGACAGGCTGCAACCAGCACGTCCGGACGGTCTGCGGAGGTTACCAGCAGGGAACCTGCACGGAAGTGCTCCAGCATGTGTGGAATGCTACGTGCGCAGAAAGTTACGGACTTCACGCGGCGGGTGTTGATATCGCCTTCGTTGATCACGGTGGCGTTCAGGTGACGCGCCATATCGATTGCACGGGTGGCAATCAGATCGAAGCTCCATGGCACCGCGCCCAGAACAGGCAGCGGGCTGGAATCCTGCAACTTAGCCGGGTCAACTTTGATGACTTTCGCTTTGGAAGAGTCGTCAAAAATTTCGGACAGGTCAGGACGCGTACGGCCCTGCTCATCTACTGGCGCGTTCAGCTTGTTAACAATCACGCCGGTGATGCTGGTGTTTTTCGCACCGCCGAAGCTGCTGCGCGTCAGTTCGATACGCTCTTTCAGCTGCTCTGGGGTATCCGTGCCCTGAGACATCACGAAAACGATCTCTGCGTTCAGGGTTTTCGCGATTTCAAAGTTCAGAGACTGGGCAAACTGGTGTTTACGGGTCGGGACCAGGCCTTCAACCAGCACCACTTCCGCGTCCTGCGCGTTTGCGTGGTAGTTGGCAATGATCTCTTCCATCAGCACGTCTTTCTGGTTGCTGGAGAGCAGAGATTCAACGTGGCTCATCTTCAGCGGTTCAGCCGCTGGCAGATTGGAGTTCTTGCGAACGATGGTGGTGGTCTGGTCTGGCGCATCGCCACCGGCACGTGGCTGGGCGATAGGCTTAAAGACGCTCAGACGAACGCCTTTGCGTTCCATAGCGCGGATTACGCCGAGGCTGACGCTGGTCAGGCCGACGCTGGTTCCGGTAGGGATCAGCATAATAGTACGGGACACGGTTTATCCTCTTTCGTTACCGCCGCGTTGGGCGGGTTACAAAACAGCACCGCCAGCATTGCTGGCGGTGTGGAATCAGGCAGTCAGGCGGTGCGCGTCTTGCGCGATGACCAGCTCTTCGTTAGTTGGGATAACGATAGCAGGGCGGGTGCCTTCTTTGTTGATGAAGCCAGACTTGCCGAAGCGGGCAGCCAGGTTACGCTCATGATCAACTTCGAAGCCCAGAACGCCCAGTTTGCCCAGGGACAGTTCACGTACCATTGCCGCGTTCTCACCGATACCGCCGGTGAAGATAACAGCATCCAGACGGCCTTCCATCAGCGCGGTGTAAGAACCGATGTACTTCGCCAGACGGTGGCAATAAACGTCCATTGCACGTTTAGCGTCAGCTTTTTCTGCGTAATTGTCTTCAACGTAACGGCAGTCGCTGGTGACCTCGGTCAGGCCCAGCAGGCCAGACTCTTTGGTCAGCATTTTGTTGATGTCGTCAACGCTCATGCCCAGGGTGTCGTGCAGGTGGAAGATGATCGCCGGGTCGATATCACCGGAACGGGTACCCATCACCAGACCTTCCAGCGGGGTCAGACCCATAGAGGTGTCAACACACTTACCGTTGCGGATAGCGGAAACAGAACCACCGTTGCCCAGGTGGCAGGTGATGATGTTGACTTCTTCAACCGGCTTGTTCAGCACTTTTGCGGCTTCCTGAGTCACATAGAAGTGGCTGGTGCCGTGTGCGCCGTAACGACGAACGCCGTGCTCTTTGTACAGGCTGTATGGCAGGGCATAGAGGTAAGACTCTTCCGGCATGGTCTGATGGAACGCGGTATCAAACACGGCCACGTTTTTGTCTTTCAGACTCGGGAAGGATTTCAGTGCTTCAGCGATACCGATCAGGTGAGCCGGGTTATGCAGCGGTGCGAAAGACGCAGAGTCTTTGATACCCTGGATCACGGAGTCGTCGATTACCACGGAACTGGTGTATTTTTCGCCGCCGTGGACGATACGGTGACCAATTGCGGTCAGCTGAGCAGACAGTTCTGGTTTTTGTGCCAGAATAGTGTTAACGATAAAGTTCAGCGCTTCACTGTGAGCGGCGCCTGCACCTAAAGCCGCTTCTTGTTTGCTGCCGTCCATCTTCCACTTGATACGTGCTTCAGGCAGATGGAAACATTCGGCCAAACCAGAGAGGTACTCGTCACCGTTGAGCGCATCGATGATGGCGAATTTCAGTGAGGAGCTACCGCAGTTCAGAACCAGTACTAACTTACTCGACATGGAAGTACCTATTATTGATACGTGGCTAAAAAAACGTCAGTGAGTCTAAAAGCGTAACGCATGCTGACCCAGACATTTATGATTAACATCATGCCAAACAAACATTCTGGCAGGATGGAAGAAATACCTATGATTTTAAGCCATTTTGAACATTTTTCAGGCAATGGCATAATATGCGATAATTTGACGAGTTAACGCTTATCGTCTACGGCCCTATCAGGCTGGCACAGGATACCCGATACGGGGTAGCGATGACAAAATATTTTGAACGTTGTCATAGCCTGTTGTGGTTTTGCACGAAAATTTTAATTTTTATATGTGAAGTTGAGGTACAGCCATGTCGACACCCGAAATCCCGTCCGTGAACTTTTTTAGTCTGTTTCGTCGGGGACAGCATTACGCAAAGACATGGCCGATGGAAAAGCGCCTCGCGCCCATGTTTATTGAAAATCGCACTATTCGCGCCACGCGCTATGCGATTCGCTTTATGCCCCCGATTGCCGTTTTTACCCTGTGCTGGCAGATAGCGTTAGGTGGACAGCTTGGCCCTGCCGTCGCGACGGCGCTTTTTGCTTTAAGCCTGCCGATGCAGGGGCTATGGTGGTTAGGCAAACGTTCCGTCACGCCACTTCCGCCTTCTGTTTTACACTGGTTTTATGAAGTGCGTGGAAAACTGGAGGAGGCGGGCCAGGCGCTGGCACCGGTTGAAGGCAAGCCAGACTATCAGGCGCTGGCGGATACCCTCAAGCGTGCGTTTAAACAGCTTGATAAAACATTCCTCGATGACTTGTGATTGATCATCGAAACGACGACCAAAAGAAGGCACAGTAACAATCAGTTACCGTGTCTTTTTTTTACAGTGCAATGCGCTACAGGAGTCGAAAGATGGAAATGACCCATGCTCAACGTCTGATTTTGTCTAACCAGTACAAGATGATGACTATGCTTGATCCCGATAACGCTGCGCGCTACAGCCGCCTGCAAACCATTGTCGAACGTGGTTTTGGCTTGCAGATGCGCGAACTGGATCGCGAATTCGGCGAACTGAAAGAGGAAACCTGCCGTATCGTTATCGACATCATGGAGATGTACCATGCGCTGCATGTGTCCTGGACCAATCTGAAGGACCAGCAGACCATTGACGAGCGCCGCGTGACGTTCCTGGGCTTTGATGCTGCGACGGAAGCGCGCTATCTGAGCTATGTACGCTTTATGGTGAATACCGAAGGGCGTTACACCCATTTTGATGCGGGTACGCACGGCTTCAACGCCCAGACCCCGATGTGGGATAAGTATCAACGTATGCTGAGCGCGTGGCACGCCTGTCCGCGTCAGTACCATTTAAGCAGCAACGAAATTCAACAAATCATTAATGCCTGACGGAGGTGTGTGTGCAGTGTAAAGGTTTTCTGTTTGATCTGGACGGTACGCTGGTGGATTCGCTACCGGTGGTGGAGCGCTCGTGGTGCCACTGGGCCGACCGGCACGGCATCGACCATCAGGACGTACTGAATTTCATCCATGGCAAACAGGCCATTACCTCATTGCGGCACTTCCTTGCGGGACGTTCTGAGGAAGAGATTCAGGCGGAGTTCCGCTATCTTGAGCAGATTGAAGCTACCGATACCGAAGGCATCACCGCGCTGCCCGGTGCGCGTGAACTGCTTGAGCACCTGAATGAAGCGCAGATCCCGTGGGCTATCGTCACCTCCGGCTCGGTTCCCGTCGCGCATGCCCGTCATAAGGCGGCAGGTTTACCGACGCCGGACGTCTTCATTACCGCTGAGCGCGTGAAGCGCGGCAAGCCTGAACCGGATGCGTTCCTGCTCGGCGCTGAACTGCTTGGCCTTGCGCCAGCGGAGTGCGTGGTGGTGGAAGACGCGGCAGCAGGCGTGCTGGCCGGGCTGAACGCCGGAAGCCACGTCATTGCCGTTAACGTCACGGCGGGTTCCCCCCGGCTGGAGGAGGCGGATTTCGTGCTTAACACCCTGACCGCCATCGACGTCTCGAAGGCGTCAGACGGAGTTGTAACCGTCTCGCTAAAAATGTAATCCCATGATATAGCCCCGCATTACCGGGGCTTTTTTATGGCAGAATTGCTTCTCCTCCACTGACAAGGACATGTTGTGAACGGTGAACTGATTTGGGTCCTGAGCCTGCTGTTAATCGCCATCATTCTTTTTGCCACGGGCAAGGTGCGCATGGATGCCGTCGCCCTGTTTGTGATTGTCGCATTCGTTCTGAGCGGTACCCTTTCCCTGCCGGAAGCCTTTTCAGGGTTTAGCGATCCCAACGTTATTTTGATTGCCGCCCTGTTTATTATTGGCGACGGGCTGGTACGCACCGGCGTGGCGACGATGATGGGGTCGTGGTTGGTTAAGGTGGCGGGCAGCAGCGAAACCAAAATGCTGATTTACCTGATGCTGACGGTCGCCGGGCTGGGCGCGTTTATGAGCTCTACGGGCGTCGTGGCCATCTTTATTCCGGTCGTGCTGAGCGTCTGCATGAGGATGCAGATCTCCCCGTCGCGGCTGATGATGCCGTTGAGCTTCGCCGGGCTCATCAGCGGCATGATGACGCTGGTCGCAACGCCGCCGAACCTCGTCGTGAACAGCGAACTGATCCGTGAGGGGCTTGAGGGGTTTAGCTTTTTCAGCGTTACGCCGATCGGGCTGGTGGTACTGGTGATGGGCATTATCTATATGCTATTGACCCGTTTCGCGCTGAAAGGGGAGAAGCAGGATAAAGCCAAAGAGGGCTGGAAGCGGCGCTCTTTCCGCGATCTGATTAAAGAGTATCGTCTGACCGGGCGTGCCCGACGTCTGGCTATCCGCCCGGGATCGCCTATGGTGGGGCAGCGGCTGGATGACCTTAAGCTACGCGAACGCTATGGCGCGAACGTCATCGGGGTTGAGCGCTGGCGTCGTTTTCGTCGGGTGATCGTTAACGTGAACGGGGTGTCAGAGTTTCGCGCGCGTGACGTCCTGCTGATTGATATGTCCACCGCAGACGTGGATCTGCGGGAGTTTTGTAGCGAGCAACTGCTGGAGCCGATGGTCCTGCGCGGCGAGTATTTCTCTGACCAGGCGCTGGATGTGGGAATGGCCGAGGTGTCGCTGATCCCGGAATCGGAGTTATTGGGCAAAACCGTGCGTGAAATCGGCTTTCGTACCCGCTATGGCCTCAACGTGGTGGGCCTGAAGCGCGATGGCGTAGCCCTTGAAGGGGCGGTGGTGGATGAGCCGATCCTGCTGGGGGATATCTTCCTCGTGGTCGGCAACTGGAAACTGATTAGCCAGCTCGGGCAGAAAGGCCGCGATTTTGTGGTGCTGAATATGCCGATTGAAGAGAACGATGCATCACCGGCGCACAGCCAGGCGCCCCATGCGATTTTTTGCCTGGTATTGATGGTCGCGCTGATGCTGACGGACGAGATCCCTAACCCGGTGGCGGCGATAATCGCCTGTCTGTTAATGGGCAAATTCCGCTGTATTGACGCCGAAAGCGCTTACAAAGCGATTCACTGGCCGAGCATCATTCTCATCGTCGGGATGATGCCCTTCGCCCTGGCGCTACAGAAAACCGGCGGGGTGGATTTGATCGTGAAAGGCTTAATGGACGCGGGAGGGGGATATGGTCCGTACCTGATGATGGTTTGCCTGTTCGTCATGTGCGCCACCATTGGTTTGTTCATCTCCAATACCGCAACGGCGGTGCTGATGGCGCCCATTGCGCTGGCGATGGCAAAATCGATGGGCGTTTCGCCGTATCCGTTTGCGATGATGGTTGCGATGGCGGCGTCCGCGGCATTTATGACGCCGGTCTCTTCCCCGGTCAATACGCTGGTGCTGGGGCCCGGGAATTATAGGTTCAGTGATTTCGTGAAGCTGGGTGTGCCGTTCACCGTGCTGGTGATGGTGGTGTGCGTGGTATTGATACCGGTCCTGTTTCCGTTCTGAGCATTTTGCCGGGTGGCGGCTACGCCTTACCCGGCCTACAACCCCGTAGGCCCTGCAAGCGCAGCGCCGCTGGGCGAAAATCAGAGTGGCGAATCCTGGCTAATCTCATCCAGTGACAAATGGAAGCTCGGCACAAACACGCGCATAAAGTAGTCCATCTCTTCGCTGCGACGGGATTCCAGCGTTTTTTCCAGACGCGTTTTTGCCAGTAAAAATTCGTTATTCCCGGCGGATAACTCTTCCAGACACTTCAGGTAGGCGCACAGCGCATCGGCCTGCTTAACCAGGGATTTCTCCTCTTCCGTATACTGATGCTCATCGATCAGCGGCCCGAAGATATCGCGCAGCTCTTCAGGCACCATGTCGATCAGCTTCTGCTGGGCAATCTTCTCAATGGCCTTATATTCCTGGGCAATCTGCGAGTTGAAATATTTCACCGGCGTAGGCAGATCCCCGGTCAGCACTTCCGATGCATCGTGATACATCGCCAGCAGGGCGATACGTTCGGCATTCACCTGCCCGTTGAATTTGCGGTTTTTAATCGCGGCCAGCGCGTGCGCGACCATGGCAACCTGCAAACTGTGCTCAGACACATTTTCAGTACGCACGTTGCGCATCAGCGGCCAGCGGTTGATGAGTTTCAGGCGGGAGAGGTGGGCAAAGAAATGACTCTGACTCATAGGTTACCTTATGTCTTCACTGCGACAGACTTCATTGTGCGGGGAGGGGAGGGAAGATGCAAATTTGCGGATGTTGCAGGCCGGGTAAGCGCAGCGCTACCCGGCGGAAAGTCAGCGTTACTGATGGTACCCGGAGAGGAAGCGCCCGAAGCGGCTGATGGCCATCTCGAGATCGTCTTCGCGCGGCAGGGTGACGATACGCACGTGATCCGGCCACGGCCAGTTAAACGCCGTCCCCTGAACCAGCAGCACTTTTTCCTGCAACAGGAAGTCGAGCACCATTTTCTGGTCGTCGTGAATATTGAAGCGCTTCGCGTCGATTTTCGGGAACATGTACAGCGCGCCGTTAGGCTTCACGCAGGAGACGCCCGGAATATCATTAATCAATTCCCATGCGCGGTTGCGCTGTTCATACAGGCGGCCGCCTGGAACGATAAACTCGCTGATGCTTTGATAGCCGCCGAGAGCTGTCTGGATCGCATGTTGCGCCGGTACGTTGGCGCACAGACGCATGGATGCCAGCATCTCCAGCCCTTCAATGTAGCCTTTCGCATGTTTTTTCGGACCGTTCAGTACCATCCAGCCCTGACGGAAACCGGCAACGCGGTAAGTTTTAGACAGTCCGTTAAAGGTGACCGTCAGCAGATCGGGCGCCAGCGCGGCGATAGAGTGGTGCTGCGCCGCGTCGTACAGTATCTTGTCGTAAATCTCGTCGGCAAAGATGATCAGGTTGTGCTGGCGGGCGATCTCGACGATCTCCATCAGCAGCTCTTTTGAATAGACCGCACCCGTCGGGTTATTCGGGTTAATGATCACGATACCCCGGGTGCGCGGGGTAATTTTGGCGCGAATATCATCCAGATCCGGGAACCAGTCAGAGGATTCGTCGCACAGGTAGTGCACCGCTTTACCGCTGGACAGGGACACCGCAGCCGTCCACAGCGGATAATCCGGGGCAGGAACCAGCATTTCATCGCCGCTGTTCAGGAGCGCCTGCATCGCCTGAACGATCAGCTCCGAGACACCGTTGCCAATGTAGATATCTTCAACGGTGACGTCGCGCATACCGCGAGCCTGATAGTGCTGCATGATGGCTTTACGCGCGGAATAAAGCCCTTTTGAATCGCAGTAGCCTTGTGCAGTGGGCAGGTTACGGATCACATCCACCAGGATCTCATCCGGCGCTTCAAAACCAAATGGCGCGGGGTTGCCGATGTTGAGTTTCAGAACCTTATTGCCTTCCTCTTCAAGGCGTTTTGCCTCTTTGAGTACCGGGCCACGGATGTCGTAACAGACGTTGTCGAGCTTGCTGGATTTTTCGATAGGGGACATGAACCTTTAACCTTTTCGCTATTATTGCAACTTCCTGCCGTGGAAGTGAGCACGGAACAATGTACTCCCACCGCGCTTCGTTTTGAAGGGCGCACAGAAGAAGATTTCGTCCAACCGGGCAATGCCGCGGTGATCGCTTACTCTAACGACGGAGTGATTTTGTGCCTGAATTTATCGTGATAAAGAGGGGTGCTGGGTGGTTTATGCTAAAAATTTCATATAAGGATGAATATTATTCTGGAATAAATAAAAAGACGATTCGGGCTGATGCATTAGTCCCCCTGAGTGACCATTCGTAAAACCTGAATGCTGAGATACCGATTGCCATATTAGCAAAGCCAGGTTAAAAGTTACTCATGTGAAATTAATGTTAAGGGTTATTAATGAATGGCCTGAATCTAAATTAAACTTTATTTATTATTAACGACGAAAATGCAACTTTCGTTAATTTTAATAAAAAGAGTGTAGTTGCTTATCATTGGCGGTAAATCCTTAATATTGCAATAAGACTTATAAATATAGTGGATTTGGGTTAAGATGTGTTTCGGGAATGCAGCATAGCGATAGGCCTGTTACGTATATCGGATACTGCTTTCCTGTATTAATCGATTGTTATTGTTAAAATTATCTCTGGCTGATTGGGTAAGTCACATCTTGCTACGTTGCCAACGCTGCGATATAGATGGCAGAAAACATGTCTTACTCTTTATGGTATTAACATCGACCTGCAAACAACGAAATATCCTGGACGCAAGAGAATAAAAATAACGTCATGAAACGTGATTTCTGACTGGTGATATACCGCAGTACAATAACTATCTGTCAGGCAGTCTGCCGGGCCGGGATGCGAGGGAAACTCTTCAGAAGGAATTGCTTAACTGTTACACACAGCTTCAACCCGGGCAGCTCCGCACGAGCAACCTGAAAGTGAAAAGATATGATAAATGCAAATCGTCCGATAATGAATCTCGACCTCGATCTGCTGAGAACGTTTGTTGCGGTCGCCGATCTCAACACTTTTGCAGCAGCTGCTGCCGCCGTTTGCCGTACCCAGTCCGCCGTGAGTCAGCAAATGCAGCGGCTGGAACAACTGGTTGGTAAAGAGCTTTTTGCGCGTCATGGACGTAATAAGCTTTTAACAGAACATGGTATTCAGCTTCTGGGTTATGCCAGAAAGATACTGCGCTTTAATGATGAAGCCTGTATGTCATTAATGTTTAGCAACCTTCAGGGAGTGTTAACATTAGGGGCGTCAGATGAATCAGCAGATACCATTTTACCCTTCCTTCTCAACCGAATTAGCTCGGTTTATCCGAAGCTTGCCCTGGACGTTAGCGTTAAACGCAATGCTTTCATGGTTGAGATGCTGAAAGAAAACGAGGTTGACCTGGTGGTCACCACGCATCGACCTGGCCAGTTTGACAGCCTGACGCTGCGTACTTCTCCAACGCACTGGTACTGTGCCGCGGAGTATGTATTGCAGAAAGGTGAGCCGATACCCCTGGTCCTGCTGGACGATCCGAGTCCGTTCCGCGATATGGTGCTGGCTGCGCTCAACGAAGCCGGTATTCCATGGCGCCTGGCGTACGTGGCGTCAACCTTGCCCGCAGTGCGAGCGGCGGTGAAGGCCGGGCTTGGCGTAACGGCCCGTCCGGTGGAGATGATGAGCCCCGATCTGCGTGTGCTGGGTCAATCCGAGGGACTCCCGTCGTTGCCGGATACGGAGTACCTGCTGTGCCATAACGCCGCCAGCAACAACGAGCTGGCAAAAGTGGTGTTCGAGGCAATGGAAAACTACCACAATCCATGGCAGTACGCGCCTGTTACTCCCGAAGGAGGGGACGACTCCCTGATCGTGGAAGGGGATTTTGAGTGATCATTCCCTCAAAATTCTCGTAACAAAATGTAAGTGCAAAAAAGAGCCACTCGCATGATTTTTTCCTGCGAGTGGTTTTTTTTGCTATTCATAACCGTGAACGGAGCAGGGATAAAGCAAATACCGCTTATTTATCAATGCAGAAAATGTTTTTGGTTAAGATGTAAACAATACCTGTTCTAACTTACCTCATACCCCGCCGATGTTAAAAAAACAGGAAATATGTTGCTGTTTTTTTGATTGAATTAACAAAAGCGTGTCTCAGATCAAGAAAATACTCCCATTTGGGGGGAGGAATCGTTGGCAAATCCTGTCAAAATAGGAGGGTTATTTTTTTTACTTCCAAAACGGACACGATTCAACAAGATGCATTTGACGGAAAGTCATGTACCCACCAGGGTTAAAGGGCACCAAATGTTAATGAGAATCGCACGTTGTAATTTAATGTGAAGAAACCTTTGTTAAAGTTGACAAAAGGTTATAGAAAGGAGTAAAAAACCCCATCATTTTGCTGTCTATGTCTCATTTCTGACAGTTAGTGTAAGGTTATTTTGTTCCTCCCCATGAATCGATGTGATGCCCATCTGCCAGCAAGAGCAGTGTCGTCGGTATCACTTTTGATGAGTAAGCAATGAGTATGTCAACATCCACAGAAGTCATCGCTCATCACTGGGCATTCGCAATCTTTCTTATTGTAGCCATTGGCCTGTGCTGCCTGATGTTAGTCGGCGGCTGGTTCCTGGGCGGTCGCGCCCGCGCAAGGCACAAAAACACACCTTTCGAATCAGGTATTGATTCAGTAGGTACCGCTCGCTTACGCCTGTCTGCCAAGTTCTACCTGGTAGCCATGTTCTTCGTCATTTTTGACGTGGAAGCGCTTTACCTCTTCGCGTGGTCTACCTCCATTCGCGAAAGTGGTTGGGTGGGCTTTGTCGAGGCCGCAATTTTCATTTTAGTGTTACTGGCCGGTCTGGTTTATCTGGTGCGTATTGGCGCGCTGGACTGGACACCTGTGCGTTCACGCCGTGAACACATCAACCCGGAAAACAGTATCTCTAATCGTCAGCAGTAACAGCGAGGCAATAAGATGGATTATACGCTCACCCGCATAGATCCTAACGGTGAGAATGACCGTTACCCCCTGCAAAAACAGGAGATCGTAACCGACCCCCTGGAGCAAGAAGTCAACAAAAGCGTGTACATGGGCAAGCTCGAACATGCCATGCACGACATGGTCAACTGGGGTCGTAAGAACTCCATCTGGCCATACAACTTTGGCCTTTCTTGCTGCTACGTTGAAATGGTGACGTCATTCACTGCGGTGCATGACGTTGCGCGTTTTGGGGCCGAGGTACTGCGTGCTTCTCCACGTCAGGCTGACCTGATGGTGGTGGCCGGGACCTGCTTTACCAAGATGGCACCAGTTATTCAGCGTCTTTATGACCAGATGCTGGAGCCAAAATGGGTTATCTCCATGGGCGCATGTGCAAACTCCGGCGGTATGTACGACATTTATTCCGTTGTGCAGGGCGTTGATAAGTTCATTCCGGTGGATGTGTACATCCCGGGCTGCCCGCCGCGTCCAGAGGCCTATATGCAGGCGCTGATGCTGCTCCAGGAGTCAATTGGTAAAGAACGCCGCCCGCTTTCATGGGTTGTTGGCGATCAGGGTGTCTATCGCGCGAACATGCAGTCTGAGCGCGAGCGTAAACGTGGTGAACGTATTGCCGTCACCAACCTGCGTACGCCTGACGAAATTTAATTTGCGCCTGTGGGCCTGGAGAACACCTTCGCATATCACTACTCAAATAGCGCGAAGCCAGGCTTAACAGTCACCACGGACCATTTGCAATGGTGAACAATATGACCGACTTAACCGCGCAAGAAGCCGCCTGGCAGACCCGGGATCATCTCGATGACCCCGTCATTGGCGAACTGCGCAACCGTTTTGGGCCGGATGCCTTTACTGTTCAGGCCACCCGCACCGGGGTACCCGTTGTTTGGGTGAAGCGTGAGCAATTACTGGAAGTTGTCGATTTCCTCAAGAAATTGCCAAAACCTTACGTCATGCTGTTTGACTTACACGGCATGGACGAACGTCTGAGAACGCACCGCCAGGGTCTCCCTGCTGCGGATTTTTCCGTTTTCTACCACCTGATCTCAATAGACCGCAACACGGATATCATGCTCAAGGTGGCATTGTCTGAAAACGACATGCATCTGCCGACGATCACCAAACTTTTCCCGAACGCCAACTGGTACGAGCGTGAAACCTGGGAAATGTTCGGCATGACCTTCGACGGTCACCCGCATCTGACGCGCATCATGATGCCGCAGACCTGGACCGGCCACCCGCTGCGTAAAGACTACCCGGCACGCGCCACCGAATTCGACCCGTTTGAGCTGACCAAAGCCAAGCAGGATCTGGAGATGGAAGCGCTGACCTTCAAGCCGGAAGACTGGGGCATGAAGCGCGGCACCGAAAACGAGGACTTCATGTTCCTCAACCTCGGTCCAAACCACCCCTCTGCGCACGGTGCATTCCGTATTATTCTTCAGCTTGATGGCGAAGAGATTGTCGACTGCGTGCCTGACATCGGCTACCACCACCGTGGTGCTGAGAAGATGGGTGAGCGTCAGTCCTGGCACAGCTACATTCCGTACACCGACCGTATCGAATACCTCGGCGGCTGCGTGAACGAAATGCCATACGTGCTGGCCGTTGAGAAGCTGGCAGGCATCACCGTCCCGGATCGCGTTAACGTGATTCGCGTGATGCTGTCTGAACTGTTCCGTATTAACAGCCACCTGCTGTACATCTCCACGTTCATTCAGGACGTCGGCGCGATGACGCCGGTCTTCTTCGCCTTTACCGACCGTCAGAAAATCTACGATCTGGTGGAAGCGATTACCGGTTTCCGTATGCACCCGGCCTGGTTCCGCATCGGCGGTGTGGCGCACGATCTGCCGCGCGGCTGGGACCGTCTGCTGCGTGAATTCCTCGACTGGATGCCAAAACGTCTGGCGTCTTACGAGAAAGCCGCGCTGCGTAACTCCATCCTGAAAGGCCGTTCCCAGGGCGTTGCTGCCTACGGCGCGAAAGAAGCGCTGGAGTGGGGAACCACAGGTGCTGGCCTGCGTGCGACCGGGATTGATTTCGACGTGCGTAAAGCGCGTCCTTACTCTGGTTACGAGAACTTCGACTTTGAAGTCCCGGTTGGCGGCGGCGTATCCGACTGCTACACCCGCGTGATGCTGAAAGTGGAAGAGCTGCGCCAGAGCCTGCGCATCCTTGAGCAGTGCCTCAACAACATGCCGGAAGGCCCGTTCAAGGCGGATCACCCGCTGACGACGCCGCCACCGAAAGAGCGCACGCTGCAACATATCGAAACCCTGATCACCCACTTCCTGCAAGTTTCCTGGGGCCCGGTCATGCCGGCACAGGAATCCTTCCAGATGATTGAAGCGACCAAGGGTATCAACAGCTACTACCTCACCAGCGACGGCAGCACCATGAGCTACCGCACCCGCGTGCGTACGCCAAGCTTCGCGCACTTGCAGCAGATCCCGGCCGCCATTCGCGGCAGTCTGGTCTCCGACCTGATTGTGTATCTGGGTAGTATCGATTTTGTTATGTCAGATGTGGACCGCTAATTATGCACGAGAATCAACAACCACAAACCGAGGCTTTTGAGCTGAGTGAAGCAGAGCGTGCCGCCATTGAGCACGAGATGCACCACTACGAAGACCCGCGTGCGGCGTCCATTGAAGCGCTGAAAATCGTACAGAAACAGCGTGGTTGGGTGCCGGATGGGGCGATCTACGAGATCGCAAAAGTGCTGGGCATTCCGGCAAGTGACGTAGAAGGCGTAGCCACGTTCTACAGCCAGATCTTCCGTCAGCCGGTAGGCCGCCATGTGATCCGCTACTGTGACAGCGTGGTCTGCCACATCACCGGTTATCAGGGCATTCAGGCTGCGATTGAGAAGAAACTCAATATCAAGCCGGGCCAGACCACCTTCGACGGACGCTTTACTCTGCTGCCAACCTGCTGCCTGGGTAACTGCGACAAGGGGCCGACCATGATGATTGATGAGGACACTCACAGCCATCTGACGCCGGAAGCGATTCCTGACCTGCTGGAGCAGTACAAATGAAAACTGTAATTCGTACTGCTGAGACGCATCCGCTGACCTGGCGTCTGCGTGATGACAAACAGCCGGTCTGGCTCGACGAATATCAGAGCAAAAACGGCTATGCCGGCGCGCGTAAAGCCCTTGGCGGCATGGCGCCGGACGACATCGTTAACGCGGTGAAAGAGTCTGGCCTGAAAGGCCGCGGCGGCGCGGGCTTCTCCACCGGTCTGAAGTGGAGCCTGATGCCGAAAGATGAATCCATGAACATCCGTTACCTGCTGTGTAACGCCGATGAAATGGAGCCGGGTACCTATAAAGACCGCCTGCTGATGGAACAGCTGCCGCACCTGCTGGTTGAAGGCATGCTGATCTCCGCGTTCGCGCTGAAAGCGTACCGTGGCTATATCTTCCTGCGCGGTGAATACATCGAAGCGGCTGAAAACCTGCGTCGCGCGATTGCCGAAGCCACTGAAGCCGGTCTGCTGGGTAAAAACATCCTGGGCACCGGGTTTGACTTCGAGCTGTTCGTGCACACCGGTGCCGGGCGTTATATCTGCGGTGAAGAAACCGCGCTGATTAACTCCCTGGAAGGCCGCCGCGCGAACCCGCGCTCCAAGCCACCGTTCCCGGCAAGCTCCGGCGTGTGGGGTAAACCGACCTGCGTCAACAACGTCGAAACCCTGTGCAACGTCCCGGCGATCCTCGCGAACGGCGTGGAGTGGTATCAGGGCATCTCCTCAAGCAAAGATGCCGGTACCAAGCTGATGGGCTTCTCCGGTCGCGTGAAGAACCCTGGCGTCTGGGAGCTGCCGTTCGGCACCACCGCACGCGAAATTCTTGAAGACTACGCCGGCGGCATGCGCGATGGCCTGAAATTCAAAGCCTGGCAGCCGGGTGGGGCAGGGACGGACTTCCTGACCGAAGCCCACCTTGACCTGCCAATGGAGTTCGAAAGCATTGGTAAAGCAGGCAGCCGTCTGGGTACGGCGCTGGCGATGGCCGTCGACCATGAGATCGGCATGGTATCCCTGGTGCGTAACCTGGAAGAGTTCTTCGCCCGCGAGTCCTGCGGCTGGTGTACACCGTGCCGTGATGGTCTGCCGTGGAGCGTGAAGATCCTGCGTGCTATCGAACGTGGCGAAGGCCAGCCTGGCGATATCGAGACACTTGAGCAACTGTGTCGATTCTTAGGGCCGGGTAAAACCTTCTGTGCCCACGCACCGGGCGCCGTCGAGCCGCTGCAAAGCGCGATTAAATATTTCCGCGACGAATTCGAAGCAGGCATCAAGCAGCCGTTCAGCAATACCCATTCGATCAATGGTATTCAGCCGAACCTGCTGAAAGCGCGCTGGTAAAAACAGAATTTTGATTAACGCTCGGTTTCGGCCGAGCCAACTGGAAGCATGCTAATGGCTACGATTCATGTAGACGGCAAAGAATACGAAGTCAACGGGGCGGACAACCTGCTGGAAGCTTGTCTGTCTCTTGGCCTCGATATTCCGTACTTTTGCTGGCATCCGGCGCTGGGCAGCGTCGGTGCTTGCCGCCAGTGTGCGGTGAAGCAATATCAAAACGCGGAAGACACGCGTGGTCGCCTGGTGATGTCCTGTATGACGCCAGCCGCCGAAGGCACCTTTATTTCGATTGATGACGAAGAAGCCAAACAGTTCCGTGAAAGCGTGGTGGAGTGGTTGATGACCAACCACCCGCACGACTGTCCGGTGTGTGAGGAGGGCGGTAACTGCCACCTTCAGGATATGACCGTCATGACCGGTCACAGCTTCCGTCGCTATCGCTTTACCAAGCGTACCCACCGTAACCAGGATCTGGGGCCGTTCATCTCTCACGAAATGAACCGCTGCATCGCCTGCTACCGCTGCGTGCGTTATTACAAAGATTATGCAGACGGACAGGATCTGGGCGTATATGGCGCGCATGACAACGTCTACTTCGGTCGTCCGGAAGACGGTACGCTGGAAAGCGAATTCTCCGGTAACCTGGTAGAAATCTGTCCGACCGGCGTATTCACGGATAAAACCCACTCTGAACGTTACAACCGTAAATGGGACATGCAGTTTGCGCCAAGCATCTGCCAGCAGTGTTCCCTTGGCTGTAACACCAGCCCGGGCGAGCGCTACGGCGAACTACGTCGTATCGAAAACCGTTACAACGGTACCGTTAACCACTACTTCCTCTGCGACCGCGGTCGTTTCGGCTATGGCTATGTGAACCTGAAAGACCGTCCGCGTCAGCCGGTACAGCGCCGTGGCGATGACGTCATTACCCTCAACGCTGAGCAGGCGATGCAGGGCGCGGCGGATATTCTGCGTCAGTCGAAGAAAGTGATCGGCATCGGTTCCCCGCGCGCCAGCATCGAAAGCAACTTCGCGCTGCGCGAGCTGGTTGGGGCGGAAAACTTCTATACCGGTATCGCCCAGGGCGAGCAGGAACGTCTCCAGCTGGTGCTGAAAGTGCTGCGTGAAGGCGGCATTCATACGCCTGCGCTGCGCGAAATCGAATCTTATGATGCGGTTCTGGTGCTGGGTGAAGACCTGACGCAGACTGGCGCACGCGCTGCCCTGGCGGTTCGTCAGGCGGTGAAAGGCAAAGCACGTGAAATGGCAGCGGCGCAGAAAGTGGCTGACTGGCAGATTGCGGCCATCCTCAACATCGGTCAGCGCGCGAAGCATCCTCTGTTTGTGACTAACGTCGACAACACCCGTCTGGACGATATCGCCGCGTGGACCTACTGCGCGCCGGTTGAAGATCAGGCGCGCCTCGGCTTTGCCATTGCCCACGCGCTGGACAGCAACTCGCCGGCCGTTGAACTGGATCGCGACCTGCAAAACAAGGTCGACGTGATTGTTCAGGCACTGGCGGGGGCGAAGAAACCGCTGATTATTTCCGGTACCAACGCCGGTAGCGCTGAAATCATTCAGGCCGCAGCGAACGTTGCCAAAGCCCTGAAGGGCCGTGGCGCTGACGTCGGTGTGACTATGATTGCCCGTGCGGTGAACAGCATCGGTCTGGGTATGATTGGCGGCGGCTCGCTGGAAGACGCGTTAAGCGAACTGGAATCCGGTGCCGCTGACGCCGTTGTGGTGCTGGAAAACGACCTGCATCGCCATGCTTCTGCCGCTCGCGTTGACGCCGCGCTCTCCAGAGCGCCGCTGGTGATGGTTATCGACCATCAGCGCACCGCGATCATGGACAAAGCGCACCTGGTTCTCTCTGCGGCAAGCTTCGCAGAAAGCGACGGGACGGTGATCAACAACGAAGGCCGCGCCCAGCGTTTCTTCCAGGTTTATGACCCGGCCTACTACGACAGCAACACCGTGATGCTGGAAAGCTGGCGCTGGCTGCACTCTCTGCACAGCACCGTGCAGAGCCGTGAAGTGGACTGGACGCAGCTCGACCACGTTATTGACGCGGTTGTTGAGAAACTGCCTCAGCTGGCGGGCATTAAAGACGCCGCGCCTGACGCAGGCTTCCGCATTCGCGGCCAGAAACTGGCGCGTGAGCCGCACCGCTACAGCGGTCGTACCGCGATGCGCGCCAACATCAGCGTGCACGAACCGCGTCAGCCGCAGGATAAAGACACTATGTTTGCCTTCTCGATGGAAGGGAACAACCAGCCGTCTGCGCCGCGTTCGCAAATCCCGTTTGCATGGGCACCGGGCTGGAACTCCCCGCAGGCATGGAACAAGTTCCAGGCTGAAGTGGGCGGTCACCTGCGCCACGGCGATCCGGGCGTGCGTCTGATTGAAGCCTCCGAAACCGGTCTGGACTTCTTCACCACCGTTCCGGCGAGCTTCCAGGCGCAGGAAGGTCACTGGCGTATTGCACCGTACTACCATCTGTTCGGTAGCGACGAAATGTCCCAGCGTTCTCCGGTATTCCAGCAGCGTATGCCGCAGCCGTACATCAAGCTCAACCCGGCGGATGCCGCGAAGCTTGGCGTTAACGCGGGTGCGAACATTGCCTTTAGCTACGACGGCCAGACAATCAGCCTGCCGCTGATTATTTCTGAACGCCTGTCAGCAGGGCAGGTGGGTCTGCCGATGGGTATGCCTGGCATCGCGCCGGTCCTGGCGGGTGCGCATCTTGATAACCTTCAGGAGGCAAAAGCATGAGTTGGTTAACGCCGGATCTTATCGACATCCTGCTGAGCATTCTGAAAGCGGTTGTGATTCTGCTGGTGGTCGTCACCTGCGGCGCGTTCATGAGCTTTGGTGAACGTCGTCTGCTCGGTCTGTTCCAGAACCGTTACGGACCGAACCGCGTGGGCTGGGGTGGTTCACTCCAGCTGGTCGCGGACATGATCAAGATGTTCTTTAAAGAGGACTGGGTTCCACGCTTCTCGGACCGCGTGATCTTTACGCTGGCGCCGATGATCGCCTTCACCTCGCTGCTGCTGGCGTTTGCTATCGTTCCGGTCAGCCCGACCTGGGTGGTGGCTGACCTGAACATCGGCATTCTGTTCTTCCTGATGATGGCAGGCCTCGCGGTTTACGCGGTGCTGTTCGCAGGCTGGTCCAGTAACAACAAATACTCGCTGCTGGGTGCGATGCGTGCTTCCGCGCAGACGCTGAGCTACGAAGTGTTCCTGGGTCTCTCCCTGATGGGCGTGGTGGCGCAGGCCGGTTCATTTAACATGACCGACATCGTCAACAACCAGGCCGACATCTGGAACGTTATCCCGCAGTTCTTTGGGTTTATTACCTTTGCCATCGCGGGCGTGGCGGTGTGTCACCGTCACCCGTTTGACCAGCCAGAAGCCGAACAGGAACTGGCCGACGGTTACCACATTGAATATTCCGGTATGAAGTTCGGTCTGTTCTTCGTGGGCGAGTACATCGGTATCGTCACCATTTCCGCGTTGATGGTAACGCTGTTCTTTGGTGGCTGGCATGGCCCGTTCTTACCGCCGTTCATCTGGTTCGCGCTGAAAACCGCGTTCTTCATGATGATGTTCATTTTGATTCGCGCAGCGTTACCGCGTCCGCGTTATGACCAGGTAATGTCCTTCGGCTGGAAAGTGTGCCTGCCGCTGACGCTCGTCAACTTGTTGGTAACGGCGGCTGTCATTCTCTGGCAGCAGCCATAAGGGGCTTTGAGATCATGACCTTAAAAGAATTATTGGTAGGTTTCGGCACCCAGGTACGCAGTATCTGGATGATCGGCCTGCATGCGTTTGCCAAACGCGAAACCCGGATGTACCCGGAAGAGCCGGTATATCTGCCGCCGCGCTACCGTGGACGTATCGTGCTGACGCGCGACCCGGACGGTTCCGAGCGTTGCGTTGCCTGTAACCTGTGTGCGGTAGCGTGTCCGGTGGGCTGTATCTCTCTGCAAAAAGCAGAGACGGTAGACGGCCGCTGGTACCCTGAGTTCTTCCGCATCAACTTCTCACGCTGCATTTTCTGCGGTCTGTGTGAAGAAGCGTGCCCAACCACGGCGATTCAGCTGACTCCAGACTTCGAGCTGGGTGAGTACAAGCGTCAGGATCTGGTGTACGAGAAAGAGGATCTGCTGATTTCCGGTCCGGGCAAATACCCGGAATATAACTTCTACCGGATGGCGGGTATGGCAATCGACGGCAAAGATAAAGGCGAAGCAGAGAACGAAGCTAAGCCTATCGACGTCAAGAGCCTGTTACCGTAAGGAGAGGGCAATGGAATTCGCTTTTTATATCTGTGGCCTTATCGCCATCCTGGCTACGCTGCGAGTGATCACGCACACCAATCCGGTGCATGCGCTGCTGTATTTAATCATTTCGCTGCTGGCTATTTCCGGGGTGTTCTTTGCGCTGGGCGCGCACTTCGCTGGTGCGCTGGAAATCATCGTCTACGCCGGGGCCATCATGGTGCTGTTTGTGTTCGTGGTGATGATGCTGAACCTGGGCGGCTCTGAAATTGAGCAGGAACGTCAGTGGTTAAAACCGCAGGTGTGGATTGGTCCGGCGATTCTGTCGGCCATCATGCTGGCGGTGATTGTTTACGCCATTCTGGGCGTCAACGACCAGGGTATCGACGGGACGCCAATCAGCGCGAAAGCCGTGGGTATCACCCTGTTTGGTCCGTACGTTCTGGCGGTTGAGCTGGCCTCAATGCTGCTGCTGGCGGGTCTGGTTGTGGCCTTCCACGTTGGCCGCGAAGAGCGTGTCGGCGAGGTGCTGAGCAACCGCACTGACGACCGCGCGAAAAGAAAAACGGAGGAACGCGCATGATCCCCTTAACACATGGACTGATCCTCGCTGCGATTTTATTCGTTCTGGGCTTAACCGGTCTGGTTATCCGCCGCAATCTGCTGTTTATGCTGATCGGTCTGGAAATCATGATCAACGCTTCCGCGCTGGCCTTTGTGGTCGCCGGTAGCTACTGGGGCCAGACCGATGGTCAGGTGATGTACATTCTCGCCATCAGCCTCGCGGCTGCTGAAGCGAGTATTGGCCTGGCGCTGTTGCTACAGCTCCATCGTCGCCGCCAGAACCTGAACATCGATTCAGTAAGTGAGTTGCGTGGATGAACATGCTTGCCTTAACCATTATTTTTCCGCTGATTGGCTTCGTGCTGCTGGCGTTTTCTCGCGGCCGCTGGTCTGAGAATCTGTCTGCCACCGTGGGCATTGGCTCTATCGGCCTGGCTGCGCTGGTCACAGCGTATGCGGGTATCGACTTCTTTAACAATGGACGTCAGGCCTACAGCGTACCGCTGTGGAACTGGATGTCGGTCGGTAACTTCAACATCGGTTTCAACCTGGTGCTGGATGGTCTGTCTCTGACCATGCTCTCCGTAGTTACCGGCGTCGGCTTCCTGATCCACATGTTCGCCTCCTGGTACATGCGCGGTGAAGAGGGATACTCCCGCTTCTTCGCCTACACCAACCTGTTTATCGCCAGCATGGTGGTTCTGGTGCTGGCCGATAACCTGCTGCTGATGTATCTGGGCTGGGAAGGCGTGGGTCTGTGTTCTTACCTGCTGATCGGTTTCTACTACACCGATCCGAAGAATGGCGCAGCGGCCATGAAAGCGTTCGTCGTGACCCGTGTGGGTGACGTGTTCCTCGCTTTCGCGCTGTTCATTCTTTACAACGAACTGGGCACGCTAAACTTCCGCGAAATGGTGGAACTGGCGCCGGCGCACTTCGAAGCAGGCAACAACATGCTGTGGTGGGCAACGCTGATGCTGCTGGGTGGCGCTGTGGGTAAATCCGCGCAGCTGCCGTTGCAGACATGGCTGGCCGACGCGATGGCGGGTCCAACCCCTGTCTCCGCGTTGATTCACGCCGCGACCATGGTCACCGCCGGTGTCTACCTGATTGCGCGTACCCATGGCCTGTTCCTGATGACCCCGGAAATTCTGCATCTGGTGGGTATCGTCGGTGCGGTTACGCTGGTGCTGGCTGGCTTTGCCGCGCTGGTGCAGACCGACATCAAACGCGTGCTCGCGTACTCCACCATGAGCCAGATTGGTTACATGTTCCTGGCGCTGGGCGTTCAGGCGTGGGACGCGGCCATTTTCCACCTGATGACGCACGCGTTCTTTAAAGCGCTGCTGTTCCTCTCATCCGGTTCGGTGATTCTGGCCTGCCACCACGAGCAGAACATCTTCAAAATGGGCGGACTGCGTAAGTCTATCCCGCTGGTGTATGTCTGCTTCCTGGTAGGCGGCGCGGCGCTGGCGGCACTGCCGCTGATCACCGCAGGCTTCTTCAGTAAGGACGAAATCCTGGCGGGCGCCATGGCGAATGGTCATATCAATCTGATGGTTGCGGGTCTGGTCGGTGCGTTTATGACCTCCCTGTACACCTTCCGTATGATTTTCATCGTCTTCCACGGTAAAGAACAAATTCACGCTCACGCAGGGAAGGGGATTACCCACCACCTGCCGCTGATTGTGCTGCTGGTCCTGTCCACCTTCGTTGGCGCGATGATTGTGCCACCGTTGCAGGGCGTACTGCCGGCGACAACCGAGCTTGAGCACGGTCGCGTTCTGACGCTTGAAATCACCTCCGGCGTAGTGGCTATCGCGGGCATCCTGATTGCCGCATGGCTGTGGCTGGGCAAACGCACGCTGGTGACTGCCGTTGCCAACAGCGCGCCGGGCCGTCTGCTGGGCACCTGGTGGTACAACGCATGGGGCTTCGACTGGCTGTACGACATGATCTTCGTGAAGCCGTTCCTGGGCATTGCGTGGCTGCTGAAGCGCGATCCACTGAACAGCCTGATGAATATCCCGGCGATCCTCTCTCGCTTTGCAGGTAAAGGCCTGCTGTTCAGCGAGAACGGTTATCTGCGCTGGTATGTGGCGTCCATGAGCATCGGTGCGGTTGTCATACTGGCGCTGCTGATGGTGTTGCGTTGATTTTGAGTTAGCGGGGATTGTCTACGGACCGTAGGCCCGGTAAGCGAAGCGCCACCGGGCAAAAGGCCCCGCACTCAAACGTGAATTTTATTCGAATTCGTTGAAAATCAGGCCCCTGCTGGGGGCCTTAAAAAGGAATGTAAATCGCCATGTTACTACCCTGGCTAATATTAATTCCCTTCATCGGCGGCTTCCTGTGCTGGCAGACCGAACGCTTTGGCGTGAAGATGCCGCGCTGGATCGCGCTGATCACCATGGGATTGACGCTCGCGCTTGGTCTGCAACTCTGGTTGCAGGGTGGCTACTCACTGACCCAGTCCGCGGGCCTTCCGCAGTGGCAGTCTGAGTTCATTCTGCCGTGGATCCCACGTTTCGGTATTACGATCCACCTCGCGATTGACGGTCTGTCGCTGCTGATGGTGGTGCTGACCGGTCTGCTCGGCGTTCTGGCGGTACTCTGCTCCTGGCGAGAAATCGAAAAATATCAGGGCTTCTTCCACCTGAACCTGATGTGGATCCTGGGCGGCGTGATCGGCGTGTTCCTGGCCATCGACATGTTCCTGTTCTTCTTCTTCTGGGAGATGATGCTGGTGCCGATGTACTTCCTGATCGCGCTGTGGGGCCATAAGGCGTCCGACGGTAAAACGCGTATCACGGCGGCCACCAAGTTCTTCATCTATACCCAGGCGAGTGGTCTGGTGATGCTGATTGCCATCCTGGCGCTGGTATTTGTGCATTACAATGCGACCGGCGTCTGGACCTTCAACTACGAAGACCTGCTGAAGACCCCGATGTCTCACGGTGTGGAATACCTGCTGATGCTCGGCTTCTTCATCGCCTTCGCGGTGAAAATGCCGGTCGTACCGCTGCACGGCTGGCTGCCGGACGCGCACTCTCAGGCGCCAACGGCGGGTTCCGTTGACCTGGCGGGTATCTTGCTGAAAACGGCGGCCTACGGTCTGCTGCGTTTCTCCCTGCCGCTGTTCCCGAACGCCTCCGCAGAGTTCGCGCCGATTGCCATGTGGCTTGGCGTGATCGGTATCTTCTACGGTGCGTGGATGGCCTTCACGCAGTACGACATCAAACGTCTGATTGCTTACACCTCCGTTTCCCACATGGGCTTCGTGCTGATTGCCATCTACACCGGCAGCCAGCTGGCGTACCAGGGGGCGGTGATCCAGATGATTGCGCACGGCCTGTCCGCTGCCGGTCTCTTCATCCTGTGCGGTCAACTGTATGAACGTCTGCATACCCGCGACATGCGTATGATGGGCGGTCTGTGGGGCAAAATGAAATGGCTGCCGGCGCTCTCCATGTTCTTCGCGGTGGCGACTCTGGGTATGCCGGGTACCGGTAACTTCGTCGGCGAGTTTATGATCCTGTTCGGCAGCTTCAACGTGGTACCGACGATCACCGTCATCTCCACCTTTGGTCTGGTGTTTGCCTCCGTGTACTCGCTGGCGATGCTGCACCGCGCTTACTTCGGTAAAGCGAAGAGTGAAATTGCTGCACAAGAACTGCCGGGGATGTCGCTGCGTGAGCTGTTCATCATCCTGCTGCTGGTCGTACTGCTGGTGCTGCTGGGCTTCTATCCGCAGCCGATTCTGGATACCTCGCACTCCGCGATGGGTAACATCCAGCAGTGGTTTGTTAATTCTGCTTCTACTACAAGGCCGTAATTCGCCATGACAATAACTCCACAACAACTGATCGCGCTGCTACCGCTGCTGATCGTCGGATTGACGGTGGTGGTTGTGATGCTCTCCATTGCGTGGCGACGCAATCACTTCCTGAATGCGACCCTGTCCGTTCTGGGTCTGAACGCTGCGTTAGTTTCCCTCTGGTTTGTTGGCCAGGCGGGAGCGATGGACGTCACGCCGCTGATGCGCGTTGACGGTTACGCCATGCTCTACACCGGTCTGGTGCTGCTGGCGAGCCTGGCAACCTGTACCTTTGCGTACCCGTGGCTCGAAGGTTACAACGACAACAAAGAAGAGTTTTACCTGCTGGTACTGATTGCCGCACTGGGCGGTATTCTGCTGGCGAACGCGAACCACCTGGCCGCGCTGTTCCTCGGTATTGAGCTGATCTCACTCCCGCTGTTCGGCCTGATTGGTTACGCTTTCCGCCAGAAGCGCTCTCTGGAAGCGGCAATCAAGTACACGATCCTGTCTGCTGCCGCGTCGTCGTTCCTGCTGTTTGGTATCGCGCTGCTGTACGCACAGACGGGTAATCTCTCCTTCATGGCGCTCGGTAAGAGCCTTGGCGACGGCATGATGCATGAGCCGCTGCTGCTGGCGGGTCTGGGCATGATGATTGTTGGCCTTGGCTTTAAACTCTCACTGGTTCCGTTCCACCTGTGGACGCCAGACGTATACCAGGGTGCCCCTGCACCAGTCTCGACCTTCCTGGCGACGGCGAGCAAAATCGCTATCTTCGGTGTGGTCATGCGTCTGTTCCTGTACGCCCCGGTGGGTGACAGCGAAGCGGTCCGCGTGGTGCTGGGCATTATCGCGTTCGTGTCCATCATCTTCGGTAACCTGATGGCGCTGAGCCAGACCAACATCAAGCGTCTGCTGGGCTACTCCTCTATCTCCCATCTGGGTTACCTGCTGGTGGCGCTGATTGCGCTGCAAAGCGGTGAGATGTCGATGGAAACTGTGGGCGTCTATCTGGCCGGTTACCTGTTTAGCAGCCTCGGCGCGTTCGGCGTGGTGAGCCTGATGTCCAGCCCGTACCGTGGCCCGGATGCGGATTCCCTGTTCTCCTACCGTGGTCTGTTCTGGCACCGTCCGATTCTGTCTGCGGTAATGACCGTGATGATGCTCTCTCTGGCGGGTATCCCGATGACGCTGGGCTTTATCGGTAAGTTCTACGTGCTGGCCGTCGGTGTGCAGGCGGGTCTGTGGTGGCTGACGGCGGGTGTCGTTATCGGCTCCGCGATTGGTCTCTACTACTACCTGCGCGTTGCCGTGAGCCTGTACCTGAGCGCGCCTCAGCAGCTCAACCGCGATGCGCCGTCCAACTGGCAGTACAGCGCCGGCGGTATCGTGGTGCTGATCTCCGCGCTGCTGGTGCTGATCTTCGGTATCTATCCGCAGCCGCTGATTGATATCGTGCAGCGCGCGATGCCGCTGATGTAAAAACAAAAAACCCGCCTCGGCGGGTTTTTTATTGTTTTCTCCCTCTCCCCGTGGGAGAGGGCCGGGGTGAGGGCACCAGCCCGCACAGAGTAAAACATGCCCAGCGGCGCTACGCTTGCAGGGCCTACGGGTCTTGTAGGTCGGGTAAGCGAAGCGCCACCCGACTAAGCCAGCTGCTTGCGGCTAATCAACGGCCCGTCAATCTTCTTCATCGAGCGGTCCAGCACCTCTTCAATTACCGACGACAGCTCGTTCAGCTCAAACTTCGCCACATAGCCGTCCGCCTTCACTTTGCGAATATGATCTTCGTTCGCGTTGCCGGAAAGAGACGAGTGGATCACCACCGGAATATCTTTCAGTACCGGGTCGGTTTTGATTTTGCGCGTCAGCGTAAATCCGTCCATCTCCGGCATTTCGAGGTCGGTTAATACCAGGGCAATCTTATCGGTAACGGGAACGCCCTCGGCCTGTGCCTGCGCGGCCAGCTGAGTGATTTTCTCCCATGCGTCTTTGCCGGTGATATGCAGCTGGGCCGGGATCTCCATCGCCTGCAATCCCTTCTCCAGCATTGAGCGCGCTACTTTTGAATCTTCTGCAACAATCGCGACAGAGCCAGGCTTGATGTTGAATTTGGTGGTTTCCAGATGGGTGGCGTGCAGATCGTGGTTCGCCGGGGTGATGTCGTACAGGATCTGCTCCACGTCCAGCACCATCGCCAGATCGTTGGTATCGGTCTTCTCGTCCAGACAGGCAATGCTGGTGATGTAGCGACCGCTGACGGCGGTTTCCGCGGCGTGCACCTGCTTCCAGTCCAGACGCATGATGTTTTCCACCGATTCTACGGCAAACGCCTGCACGCTGCGGGCATATTCGGTGATCAGCAGGATGTTCAGCCCGGTGGCTGGTTTGCAGCCGGCGACGGCGGCCAGATCGATCACCGGGATCACCTGGTCACGAATGTTCACCATCCCCATCAGCGGAGACTTCATTCCCGCCGGTTTGGTGAAGGTCGGCATCGGCACAATTTCGCGCAATTTGAATACGTTGATGCCGAACAGCTCGGATTTATTTTCGTTCAGAGAGGTGCCAAGACGGAACAGCAACAGTTCAAAACGGTTGGACAGGGTCAGGTTTGCCCTGTCATCAATATCTTTCTGGAAATTATCCATTCTACCCTCAAGAGAAATGCTGGCCTTTTAATCGTTATCGGCACGTTGAGGGAAAAATGAAGGACTAAACGCTGACCTGAGCAAAATCTTCCGCCAGCTCGCATGCCGGAAATACTTCCCGGCACTCTGCCAGCAGGCTTTCAGCGCCGCGGACGTCATAGCGTGAGCTGACGTGAGTAACAATCAGTTTCCGGACGCCAGCCTCACGTGCCAGCTGCGCCGCCTGACGCGTAGAGCTGTGCCCTCGACTGTTGGCTTTTTCTTCCATCGCCGCTTCCAGCGTCGCCTCATGCACCATCACATCTACACCTCTGGCAAGCCTGAGCGCCGAAGGGCAGGGGGCGGTATCCCCAAAAATAGCCAGTTTTTTGCCCGGCTGCGGTGGGGCGAGGTAATCCTGACCGTTGATGACGCGCCCGTCTTCCAGCGTGACGGTCTCGCCGTGCTTCAGACGCTGGAACAGCGGGCCAGGTTTCACTCCATCGGCCTGCAACGCGGCGGCGTTCAGCGCCCCGGGCTTGTCATGCTCCTCAACGCGATAGCCGTAGCATTCCACCGGATGGTTAAGCGGGTAAGCGCGCACCAGGTAATCTCCGTCATCGAACACCAGACCCTCGCCGATCTCTAACACCTCCAGCGGATAATCGGTCCACGAGCCGCTCAGGCGCAGCGTGGTTTCAACGAATTCCTGAATACCCGCGGGGCCATAAATGGTCAGCGGGTTAGCGTTACCGGCCATCGAACGGCTGCACAGCAGGCCCGGCAGGCCAAACAGATGGTCGCCGTGCAGATGGGTGATAAATATTTTATCCACTTTCCCCGGGTGGTATGAGGTATGCAGCAGCTGATGTTGCGTACCCTCGCCGCAGTCAAACAGCCACAGCCCACCGCGGGTAGGATGCTTAAGATCCAGCAGAATCGCCGTCACGTTTCGTGAGCGGGTTGGCACCCCGGCGGACGTACCCAGAAAAATCAGTTCCATAACGCAATCAGCCCTTTGCCGAATGGGAAGGGGTTTAGTATAACGTGATGAACACCAGGAAGGAGAAACACATGATCCAGTGGCAAGATCTACACCACAGCGAACTGACCGTGCATTCACTCTACGCCCTGCTCAAGCTGCGCTGCGAAGTCTTTGTGGTTGAACAAACCTGCCCGTATCAGGATATCGACGGCGATGACCTGATCGGCGAGAACCGGCACATCCTCGGCTGGCGCGATAACGAGCTGGTGGCGTATGCGAGGATTCTGAAAAGCGAAGAGGATTTTGACCCTGTCGTCATTGGCCGCGTCATTATCAGCGGCCGCGCGCGCGGTGAAAAGCTGGGCTATCAGCTGATGGAAAAAACGCTGGACGCATGCCAGAAACAGTGGCCGGACAAGGCGTTATACCTGGGCGCGCAGGCGCATTTGCAATCATTCTATGGCCATTTTGGTTTTACCCCGGTCACGGACATTTACGACGAAGACGGCATCCCACACATCGGCATGGCACGCGAAGCGAAACAGGCGCAATAGCAATACGTTGTCTATAGTTACCGGACTGGTGTACTAACATGGAGAAAAATATGTCATTTCAATCCTGGGATACCCGAGTCGACGACGACCTGACACTGCTAAGCGAAACGCTGGAAGAAGTGCTGCGCTCTTCAGGCGATCCTGCCGATCAGAAGTACATTGAGCTCAAAGCCCGCGCCGAGCAGGCGCTGCATGACGTGAAAAACCGCGTCAGTAACGCATCCGACAATTACTACTACCGCGCCAAGCAGGCGGTTTATCGTGCTGACGATTATGTGCATGAAAAACCGTGGCAGGGCATTGGGGTCGGTGCGGCCGTAGGGCTGGTGCTGGGTCTGCTGTTAGCCCGTCGTTAAGCCGGTAAACCACTCCCTACACGTGGGTACTGCTATTTATCGTCAGTACCCCGTATAATATAAGGCTTTAACAGGGAGAGGTTCGCGTGCACTCGATTTTCCTCGCGCTGCAAAGCCTGCGTACTCAGCTTGCGCAAGCATTGCCAGCTACACCCGGTTTACGCCATTTCGATGTCTCTTTCCCGTTAAACGACGCCTTCGATCCGCTGGCCTGGCTCGGTGTGCAGCGATGCTATCCTCAGTTTTACTGGCAACAGCGCAGTGGTGATGAAGAACTTGCCGCGCTCGGAAGCCTCGCCCATTTTGATTCTCTGGCCTCGGCCTCGCGGTTTTTGCACACCCACGACGTAGCCAATGACACCCGTATCTGCGGCCTGAACGCCTTCAACCCGGCGCAGGGCAAGCTGTTTTTACCGCGCCTTCTCTGGCGACGGTCTGGCGGGGTCGCCACGCTGCGTCTGCAACTGTGGAGCGAAACGTCGTTGCGGGAAGATGCCCGTGAGGCGCTGAATTTTGTCGATAACCTGCGCGACGCCGCGCCGATCCGCCCGTTGTCCGTGCAGATTGTGCAGGAAACCCATCATCCGGAAAAACCGGAATGGCTGGCGTTGATTCGTCAGGCGACGGATACCCTTGCTCGCGGCGATTTTGAGAAAGTGGTCCTCGCACGTGCTACAGACGTGCATTGCCAGCAGCCCGTGAACGCCATCGCGCTGATGGCTGCCAGCCGCGCGCTAAACCTCAACTGCTATCATTTTTGTATGGTCTTTGACGCCAGCAACGCGTTCCTCGGCTCGACGCCTGAACGCCTGTGGCGGCGACGCGGCACGCTGCTGCGCACTGAAGCGCTGGCAGGCACCGTCGCCAGCCATTCTGACGATAAGCAGGCTCAGCGTCTGGGCGACTGGCTGATGAACGACGACAAAAATCAGCGGGAAAATATGCTGGTGGTGGAAGATATCTGCCAGCGTCTTCAGCACCATACCCGGACGCTGGAGATCCTGCCTGCGCAGGTGCTGCGTCTGCGCAAGGTGCAGCATTTACGTCGCTGTATCTGGACCGAACTTAAACAGCCTGACGACGAGCAGTGCCTGCATATTCTGCAACCGACGGCGGCGGTGGCCGGGCTGCCGCGACAGGCGGCGCGAGAATTTATTGCGAAAGTGGAGCCGTTTGACCGGGAGTGGTACGCCGGGTCGGCGGGCTATTTATCGCGCGATCAAAGCGAATTCTGTGTGGCATTACGCTCCGCCCGCGTTCACGACGCTGCGCTGCGTCTTTATGCGGGGGCGGGCATCGTCAGCGGCTCCGATCCGGAGCAGGAGTGGCAGGAGATCGAAAACAAGGCCGCCGGGCTGCGTTCCCTTCTCCTAAGGGATTAATACTGATTCGTGCAATCCCGATTCATATCAAAATTCTGACTTTTTCTATTATTTATACTGTGTCGCATTCTTGATACTGGACAATCTCATGTCAGTAAGTTCTTTTAACCGACGCTGGGCGGCGGTGATCCTTGAAGCCCTGACCCGTCATGGTGTCAGGCATGTGTGTATTGCCCCGGGCTCTCGCTCCACGCCGCTCACCCTTGCTGCCGCGGAAAACCGGGCTTTTATTCACCACACCCATTTTGATGAGCGGGGTCTGGGCCATCTGGCGCTCGGGCTGGCGAAAGTCAGCAAAGCGCCCGTGGCGGTGATAGTCACCTCCGGCACGGCGGTGGCGAACCTGTATCCGGCGCTGATAGAAGCGGGATTAACCGGCGAAAAGCTGATTTTACTCACTGCCGACCGTCCCCCGGAACTTATTGACTGCGGTGCTAATCAGGCGATTCGTCAGCCTGGCATTTTTGCCTCGCATCCTTCACAGACGGTCTCGTTGCCGCGCCCCACCCAGGATATTCCCGCCAGCTGGCTGGTCTCAACCCTCGACCACGCCATGAACGCACTGCGCAGCGGCGGGCTGCACATTAACTGCCCGTTTGCCGAGCCGCTGTACGGTGAAATGAACGATACTGGCCTCGTCTGGCAACAGCAGCTGGGAGACTGGTGGGAGAGCGAAAAACCCTGGCTGCGCGAGCAGACGCATCTGGAAAGCGCAAAACAGCGCGACTGGTTCTTCTGGCGCCAGAAGCGCGGCGTGGTGATTGCCGGGCGGATGAGTGCGGCGGAAGGCAAGCTGGCGGCGGAGTGGGCACAAACGCTTGGCTGGCCGCTGATTGGTGACGTGCTTTCCCAGACGGGCCAGCCGCTGCCCTGCGCCGACCTCTGGCTGGGTAACGCGAAAGCGGTTACCGAGCTGGCGCAGGCGCAGATTGTCGTCCAGCTGGGATCGAGCCTGACGGGGAAGCGTCTGCTCCAGTGGCAGGCCACCTGTACCCCAGAAGAGTACTGGCTGGTGGATCCGCTCGAAGGACGCCTTGACCCGGCGCACCATCGCGGCCGCCGCCTGGTGAGCAACATTGACAGCTGGCTGGAATTGCATCCGGCGGAAAAACGCAAACCCTGGGCGGTGGAGATCCCGGCGCTGTCACGTCAGGCGTGGGAACTCACCAAAACGCAGTGCGAGGCGTTCAGTGAAGCCGGGCTTGCGCACCGTATCCGCAAATATCTTCCCGAGCAGGGACAACTTTTTGTCGGTAACAGCCTGGTGGTGCGCCTGATTGACGCCTTTTCGCAGCTGCCGGCGGGTTATCCGGTGTACAGCAACCGGGGCGCGAGCGGCATTGACGGCCTGATCTCCACCGCCGCTGGCGTACAGCGGGCCAGCGCGAAATCCACGCTGGCGATTGTGGGGGATCTCTCAGCCCTCTACGATCTCAACGCGCTGGCGCTCCTGCGTCAGGCGTCGGCCCCGTTCGTGCTGATTGTTGTGAACAATAACGGCGGGCAGATTTTCTCGTTGCTGCCGACGCCGCAAAGCGAGCGTGAGCGCTTCTATCTGATGCCGCAAAACGTGCAGTTCGAACACGCCGCCGCCATGTTCAGCCTGAAGTACCATCGCCCGGAAAACTGGGACGCGCTGGAGACGGCGCTGAACACCGCCTGGCGGCAGCCTGGCGCGACGCTGATTGAGCTGGTGGTAAACGATGCTGACGGCGCGCAGAAGCTGCAACATCTGCTTGCGCAGGTGAGTCACCTGTGATCCTCGCAGGCCTCTCCCAGCCAGGAAAACCAGGCTACCCCTGGCTGGTTTTCCTGCACGGTTTTTCCGGCGACTGTCGCGAGTGGCAGGCTGTCGGGGCGTCGCTGCATGACTACCCCCGGCTCTACATTGACCTGCCCGGGCACGGTGGTTCAGCGGATACGGGCGTGACGGGGTTTGCAGAGGTAAGTGAATTGCTCTCGCATACCCTTGTTAGTTACAACATACTAAGATACTGGCTCGTGGGGTACTCCCTCGGCGGCCGCATTGCGATGTTCCATGCCTGTCAGCATCCTGCGGGGTTAGACGGGGTGATTGTGGAAGGTGGACACCCGGGCCTGCAAGACGCCGATGCGCGCCAGGCGCGGCTGACCTCTGACCGTCATTGGGCATCACGGTTTCGCAGTGAGCCGCTGGAGGACGTCTTTGCCGACTGGTATCAACAGCCGGTCTTTGCCTCCCTTACGGATGATCAGCGCAAGGCGCTGATCGCGCTGCGCAGCCGGAACAACGGCCCGAGGCTGGCAGAGATGCTGGAAGCCACCTCGCTTGCCATTCAGCCTGATTTACGGCCCGCGCTCACCGCGCGTGACTTTTCTTTTGACTTTCTCTATGGCGAACGTGACGGGAAGTTTGCAGCCATCGCCGCTGAACTTAACGCCACGCGTCATGCTATCCCTCACGCCGGACACAACGCCCACCGGGACAACCCGGAAGCGGTTGCCGCGAGTCTGGCTCAGATACTGCGTTATCGAACAAAGGACACGCTATGATCTATCCTGATGAACACATGCTTTACGCGCCGGTTGAATGGCAGGACTGCTCCGAAGGCTACACCGACATTCGTTACCACAAATCCGCCGATGGTATCGCCAAAATCACTATCAACCGTCCACAGGTGCGCAACGCATTTCGTCCGCTGACCGTAAAAGAGATGATCCAGGCGCTGGCGGATGCCCGCTACGATGACACTATCGGCGTCATCATCCTCACCGGGGAAGGGGAGAAAGCCTTCTGCTCCGGCGGCGATCAGAAAGTCCGCGGTGACTACGGCGGATACCAGGATGATGCGGGCACACACCACCTGAACGTGCTGGATTTCCAGCGCCAGATCCGCACCTGTCCAAAACCGGTGGTCGCGATGGTGGCAGGGTATTCCATCGGCGGCGGTCACGTGCTGCACATGATGTGTGACCTGACGATCGCGGCGGAAAATGCCATTTTCGGTCAGACTGGCCCGAAAGTCGGCTCTTTCGACGGCGGCTGGGGCGCGTCCTATATGGCGCGCATTGTCGGTCAGAAAAAAGCCCGCGAAATCTGGTTCCTGTGCCGTCAGTACAACGCCCAGGAAGCGCTGGATATGGGGCTGGTTAACACCGTGGTGCCGATCGCCGATCTGGAAAAAGAGACCGTGCGCTGGTGTCGCGAAATGCTGCAAAACAGCCCAATGGCGCTGCGCTGCCTGAAAGCGGCCCTCAACGCCGACTGTGACGGTCAGGCGGGCCTTCAGGAGCTGGCAGGTAACGCCACCATGCTGTTCTATATGACCGAAGAGGGTCAGGAAGGGCGCAACGCGTTCAACGAAAAACGCCAGCCAGACTTCAGCAAATACAAACGGAACCCGTAATGCGTTGCGCGCAGGTTTACCGCTGGCAGATACCGATGGACGCGGGCGTGGTGCTGCGTGAACGGCGGTTAAAAACCCGTGACGGCTTTTGCGTGCATCTCCGGCAGGGCGAGCGGGAAGGGTGGGGCGAAATCACCCCGCTTCCGGGTTTTAGCCTGGAAACGCTGGACGAGGCGCAGGCTGCGCTGATGGCCTGGACGTACGAATGGCGTGAGGGGGCAGCTCCGGCGCTGCCGGACATGCCTTCCGCCGCGTTCGGCATCAGCTGTGCGCTGGCAGAGCTGGACGGCAGTTTGCCGGACGCGGCGAACTATCGCGCCGCGCCGCTCTGTACCGGCGATCCGGATGAACTTTTCGCGCTCCTTTCCGCGATGCCTGGCGAGAAGGTGGCGAAAATAAAGGTTGGCCTGTACGAAGCAGTGCGCGACGGAATGGTGGTTAACCTGTTACTGGAAGCCATTCCCGATCTGCACCTGCGCCTGGACGCCAACCGCGCCTGGACGCCGCTCAGGGCGCAACAGTTCGCGAAGTACGTCAACCCGGCGTACCGCAGCCGCATCGCGTTTCTCGAAGAGCCGTGCAAAACGCGCGACGACTCGCGCGCCTTCGCCCGGGAAACCGGCATTGCCATTGCCTGGGATGAGAGCCTGCGCGAAGCCGATTTCGCGTTTGCCGCCGAGCCGGGCGTCAGGGCCGTGGTGATTAAGCCAACGCTGACCGGCAGCCTCGACAAGGTGCGCGAGCAGGTTGCGGCGGCCCATGCCGCAGGGCTGACGGCGGTGATCAGTTCATCCATCGAATCCAGCCTCGGCCTGACGCAGCTGGCGCGCATCGCTGCATGGTTAACGCCGGACACCGTTCCCGGTCTCGATACGCTAAACCTTATGCAGGCCCAGCTGATTCGTCAGTGGCCTGGCAGCACCTTGCCGTGCCTCGACGTCGGGGCGCTGGAGCCATTGCGATGAGTTTTACCGACTGGCCGTGGCGGCACTGGCGCACCCGGAGTGCCAATAAACCCGCGCTGCGTTTAGACGAGATAACGCTCAGCTGGTCTCAGCTGGGCGAGCGTATCGATCGTCTCGCAGCCGGTTTTCAGTCTCAGGGCGTTACGGACGGTGATGGCGTCATGCTGCTCGCCCACAACCACCCGCAGACCCTGCTGGCCTGGCTGGCGCTGCTTCAGTGCGGCGCCCGCATTTTGCCGGTGAACCCTCAGCTTCCCCGTCCGCTGCTGGACGTCCTCCTGCCGCAGATGACCCTGCGCTTTGCGCTGGTGCTTAACGGTGAGTATGACGGTCTGCCCGGTCTGGTATTAAGAGAGGGCGAGGGGCAGGGCGGCGTGACGTGGCGGGCAGAACGGCTGGCCTCAATGACGCTCACCTCTGGCTCCACCGGCTTGCCGAAAGCGGCGGTGCACACCTGTGCCGCCCACCTTGCCAGCGCAAAGGGCGTGCTGGCGCTGATGTCTTACGGCGGTAGCGATGACTGGCTGCTCTCTCTGCCGCTGTTTCACGTCTCCGGTCAGGGGATTTTGTGGCGCTGGTTGCAGGGCGGAGGCCGTCTCACCGTGCGTGAAAAACAGCCGCTGGAGCAGGCGCTACAGGGCTGTACCCACGCCTCGCTGGTGCCAACGCAGCTGTGGCGGCTGCTTAATTCACACCATCCCGTCGCGCTGAAAGCCGTGCTGCTCGGCGGGGCGGAAATCCCCGTTGCGCTGACCGAACAGGCGTGCGAGCAGGGGATCCGTACGTTCTGCGGCTACGGTCTGACCGAGTTCGCCTCCACCGTCTGCGCCAAAGAGGCCGACGGCGCGCCGGACGTGGGCAGCGCGCTGCCGGGCAGAGACGTTCAGGTGGTGAATGGTGAAGTCTGGATCCGGGCGGAAAGCATGGCGGCGGGCTACTGGCGAGACGGCGCATTATTGCCTCTGGTCAATGAGCAGGGCTGGTTCGCCACCCGCGATCGCGGCGAGTGGCATGACGGACGCCTGACCATTCTGGGCCGAATGGACAATCTCTTTTTCAGCGGTGGAGAAGGGATCCAGCCCGAAGCGCTGGAGCGCGTTATCGCCACGCATCCGCAGGTAAGCCAGGCGTTTGTCGTTCCGCTGGATGATGCCGAGTATGGGCAACGTCCGGTGGCGGTAGTGGAATGCGAGCCGGGCACGGATATCACGCTGCTGCCGGAGTGGGTTCAGGGCAGGCTGGCGCGCTTTGAGCAGCCGGTACACTGGCTGGCGCTGCCGTCAGAACTGAAAAATGGCGGGATTAAAATCTCCCGCCAGGCGTTAAAGCAGTGGGTCAATGCCCTGTTGAGGGGCTAATCAACCGATATCCGGCTGCGGTTTGTGCTGGCGTCGGCGGACCCAGCGCAGCACCGGCGGCACGACAATCACCATAATCGCCATTGCCAGCAGGATCTTCGTCACGCTGCTCTCCCACAGGATCCCCATGTTGCCATTGCTGATGGAGAGGGCGCGGCGCAGGTTCTGCTCCAGCATTTCCCCCAGCACAAACCCTAAAATCAGCGGCGACATCGGGAAGTGCATCTTGCGCAGAATGTAGCCCAGCACGCCGAGCAGCACCATCAACACCAGGTCGAAGGTGGTGCTGTGCACCGCGTACACCCCAACCGCAGAGACGGCGGCGATGGCCGGGACCAGGAACCACAGGGGAATGGTCAGCATGCGGGTGAACAGGCCGATCAGCGGGATGTTCATTACCAGCAACATCACGTTGGCGATCAGCAGGGCGGCAATTAAACCCCAGACGATATCGGGCTGCTCGGTAAACATCGCCGGACCCGGGGTGATGTTATAGAGCGTCAGCGCGCCCATCATTACCGCCGTGGTGCCGGAGCCCGGCACGCCGAGGGTCAGCATCGGGATAAACGAGCCGCAGGCCGAGGCGTTATTCGCCGCCTCCGGCGCCGCCACGCCGCGGATATCGCCTTTGCCGAAGCTGTCGCTGTTACCGCTCAGCTTTTTCTCGGTCATGTAGGTGATAGCGCTGGCGATAGTAGCCCCCGCGCCGGGCAGAATGCCGACGAAGAAACCGATCACCGACGAACGCAGGGTGGCGCCAATACACTGCGCCCCCTCTTTGGCATTAAAGAGCATACGTCCGGTTTTACGCACCAGCGTCTGCCCGCTGCTGGTATGCTCCAGCATCAGTAAGATTTCTGAGACAGAGAACAGACCAATCACCACGACGATAAACTGCACGCCGTCGGAGAGATGAACGCTGTCGAAGGTAAAACGATAAACCCCGGTGTTGGCATCCACGCCGACGGTGGCCAGACTGAGGCCAATCAACGCAGACAAAAACGACTTCAGCGGATTCTGCGCCATCATGCTGCCGAGACAGGCGATGGCGAACACCATCAGGGCAAAATACTCGGCCGGACCAAACGCCAGCGACCACTGGGCCAGCGCCGGGGCGAAGAGGATGATGCCGCCAATGGCGATCATGGAGCCAAAGAACGAGCTGACGGCAGAAATAGAGAGCGCCACGCCGCCGCGCCCCTGCTGCGCCATCGGGTAGCCATCCAGCGCGGTCATAATGGCGGCGGCATCGCCGGGCACGTTAAGCAGAATCGAGGAAATACGCCCCCCGTATTCGCAGCCGATATAGACCGTCGCCAGCAGGATCAGCGCCGATTCCGCAGGCAGGTGTAGCGCAAAGGCCAGCGGCAGTAAAATCGCCACGCCGTTGATAGGGCCAAGGCCCGGCAGCAGGCCGACGATGGTCCCGACGAAACAGCCGATCAGGGCGATCACCAGGTTTTCCGGGGTCATCGCTACCGCGAACCCCTGAGAGAGATAGATCCAGGTATCCATAGCGTGCTCCGTTAGTTAAACCATGCGCCGAGCGGCAGGGTCACGTCCAGCAGGCGGTCGAAGGCGTACCAGAGTAAAATGCCCAGTACGACCCCGGAGATCCCCGCCGCAGGCAGCGAGGCGTTAAACAGTATGCCAATCACCATCGTCAGCAGGGCGGTGGCAATCGGGAAGCCGAGCCACTCAAAGCCCCACGCATACATCAGCAGGACAATTACCATTACCAGCAGACGTTGCAGCGTACGGCGTGGCGGCCACTCCACGGTATCCGGATGGCGCAGCAGCAGCGCCACCGAGCAGAGCAGCATCAGGCCGACTATGCCGACGGGGAAGGGGCGTGGCCCCACGGGTTCATAGCTGTATTCGCTGTGGATCTGCCAGGCGACGAACATGCCGCCAATGCAGAGCAGCAGCCATATCCCGGCAAAAATGCGATCGCTCATAGCGCCTCCGGTTATTTCGCCAGACCAAAGGCTTTCGCCTGTTCTCGGTAGTCATTCACCTGTTTTTTGACATACTCGTCCAGCTGCTTGCCGTTCAGGTTGAACTCAAACAGCCCGCGCAGATCGCGCTGTTTTTTGAACTCCTCGGTTTGCTGAAGTTTTGCGAAGGTATCCACCCACCACTGGTACTCGGCGTCGGTCACTTTTGGCCCGACGAAGAAGCCGCGGATGATCGGCCAGACCAGGTTATAACCCTGCTCTTTAGCGGTTGGGACGTCTGCCAGCTGGCCCGGCAGACGGTTTTCCGAGAAGACCGCCAGCACGCGGATCTTATCCCCGCTCAGGTAGGGCACCATTTCGCTGAGATCGCCCGATACCGCCTGGACGTGATTGCCCATCAGCGCCGTCACCGGCTCGCCGCCGCCTTCAAAGGCCACGTAACGCATCTTGTGCGGATCCACTTTGGCCTGCTGCGCCAGCAGCGCGGCTTTCATCCAGTCCTGGCTGCCGATAGAGGCGCCCGCGCCAATGACCACGCTGTTCGGATCTTTTTCCATGGCGGTCAGCAGATCTTTCAGGGATTTCCATGGGGAGTCCGCGCGCACGGCGATCATGCCGTAATCGGTGCCTACGGTGGCGAGCCAGCGCACGTCATTCACGTCATAACGACCAAATTTCCCCTGCGACAGGTTCAGCAACGAACCGCCGGAGAAGGCCACCACGGTGCCCGCTTCGGCAGGGCGCTGCGCGACGATGGCGTTATAGGCTACCGCGCCCACGCCGCCGGGCATGTAGGTGACGCGCATCGGTTTTTCAATGGCCTTCGTCTCCAGCAGGCTGACCTGAATCAGCTTACAGGTCAGGTCGAAGCCGCCGCCGGGTTTGGCCGGGGCGATACATTCGGTACGGGATGGCGCGTCCTGCGCCTGGACGACAGAGGCACTCAACAGCAATACGCTTGCAGCAAGGGTAGAAAGTAATTGTTTTTTCATCGTTTATCCTCACGCCGGAGAACCGGGAGTACGGGTACGGGTGTATTTTTTCTGATTATGTGAACCACCTTGTAGCGGTTCCGTTGCGTGATTGTTAAAACAATAACCTTTCATTTCCCTTTCACTGCGACACCAACTTTACAGGATGTGATATGCGTCTCTTACTCGCGGAAGATAATCGTGAGCTGGCTCACTGGCTGGAAAAAGCGCTGGTACAAAACGGATTTGCCGTGGATTGCGTCAATGATGGACGGGCGGCCGATCATCTTTTGCAGGGAGAAAACTATGCCGTCGCGATCCTTGATATCGGTATGCCCGGCTTCGACGGGCTGGAGGTGGTGCATCGCCTGAGAAAGCGCGGGCAGACGCTGCCGGTGCTGTTTCTTACCGCCCGCAGCAACGTGGCAGACAGGGTGAAGGGGCTGAATGCCGGGGCGGATGACTACCTGCCGAAACCGTTCGAGCTGGAGGAGCTTGATGCCCGCCTGCGCGCGCTGCTGCGCCGCAGCGAAGGACGAACCCAGGAGCGCCAGCGGCTGGGAGAGCTGGAGTACGATGATGAAGGCTTTTTTCTGCTGCGCGATGAACCCCTTTCCCTCACGCCGCGCGAACTCTCTTTGCTGAAGGTGCTGATGCACCGCCGGACCCGTCCCGTCTCCCGGCAACAGCTTTTCGACCAGGTATTCAGCCTGAACGACGACGTCAGCCCCGAGAGCATCGATCTCTATATTCACCGCCTGCGTAAGAAGCTGACCGGCAGCGGGGTGCGGATCATTACCCTCCGGGGGCTGGGCTACGTGCTGGAGTGCGGCGATGAGGTGGGTTAAGCCGCAGTCGCTTTACCTGCAACTTTTGCTTTTTCTGGGTTTGCCGCTGCTGCTGTTATGGGGGCTGTCAGCCTTTAACAGCTACGTTAGCGCGTTACAGGCGGCGACGCAGGCCTATGACCGCACGCTGTTATCCTCGGCGCGCACGGTGTCAGAGCGGCTGGTGGTGCACAACGGCAAGCTCCAGGTGAACGTGCCCTGGGTCGTGCTCGACAGCTTCGAGCTGAACATGAACGATCGCCTCTATTACAAGGTCGTGGACCCTGACGGGCGGACGATCTCCGGCTACGACGATCTGCCGAATATGCCTCCCTCCACGTCGCGCACTACACACTATCCGGCGCTGGCGTGGTTTTATCATACCGAGTATCGCGGACAGGCGATCCGCGTGGCGAAGCTGCTCCAGCCGGTTAACGAGGACAGTGTGTTCGGGATGGCGGAGATCTACGTCGCCGAAACGTTGCAGTCGCGGCGCTATCTGGCCACTCAGCTGCTGTTTTCCTCGCTCGTGTCGCAGGGGCTGCTGGTGCTGCTGACGCTGGTCCTGACCGCGTGGCTGCTGCGTCGCGTGCTGCGCCCGATGCGGCAGCTCTCGTCCCTGATGGTGCGCCGTGAGCCGGGGCTGCTGGCTCCGCTGCCGGAGTTATTGCCCTGGTCGGAAACGCGGCTGCTGATTGTGGCATTTAACCGCTATATCGACAGGTTACGTGGCGTGCTTTCGCGGCAGGCGCGCTTTAACGCCGACGCCTCACACCAGCTCAAAACGCCGCTGGCGGTGCTGAAAACCCAGGTATCGGTTGCCCTGACGCGTAACGATCCGGCGCTGTGGCAGGAGAGCTTACGGGCGATGAACGTCACGCTGGATAACACCATCGTGCTGACGGAAAGGCTGTTGCAGCTTTCGGCGGTGAAGCGAAAAGAGCAGGGGGAGCGACAGTTTGCGCCTGTCGATCTGGTACAGGTGGTGCAAAACTGCTGCTTTTCCCGGCTGGCGCAGGCGCGCAGCAAGGGTATCGATCTCGGTTATGACGGCGTACAGCAGCCGGTAATGATTGAGGGGGATGACGTGTTGCTGGGCGAACTTTGCGCCAACCTGCTGGAGAACGCGATCAAATACACACCGGAGCAGGGCGTCGTGACGGTGTACCTGCGCACGGCTAACGATGCCGTTGAGCTGAGCGTGGAGGACAGCGGACCGGGCATTGCTGAAGACCAGATCTCCCAGGCCATGCTGCCGTTTCATCGGCTGGATAACGTGGGCGATGCCGCCGGGTCCGGCATTGGCCTGGCGCTGGCTAACGATATTGCCCGCCTGCACCGCAGCCATCTTCAGCTGATGCCCAGTGAAAATCTGGGTGGGCTGAGCGTGAAAATGCGCTTTCTGATGCTGGTATAAATGCCGATATTATCAAATCGTTACAAACTAATTGCCCGCCGCACGCGGAGTCCATTGATCACACAGGCAGTCAGGTTAAAATCTCGCGGTTTTTGGACATCTCTGAATAAATTGTGCGGGATCACGACAATGAAAAAAGTGGCATTAATGGGCTTAAGCGGCCTGATGTTTGTTTCAGCAGCGGCAAACGCAATTTCCTTCAACGGCTCGGCGGGACAAGATTATACCCATCTGGGCTTTGGTCTTGGCACGGATAGCGCAGGCCTGGCAATGACCGGCGGCTGGACGCACAACGACGACGATGGGGATGCGGCAAGCCTGGGCCTCGGCTTCAACGTGCCGTTGGGTCCCTTCCTGGCGACCGTCGGCGGTAAAGGCATTTACACCAACCCGAACGACGGCGACGAAGGCTACGCGGCGGCAGTGGGTGGCGGCTTGCAGTGGAAAATTGGCGACAGCTTTGGCCTGTTCGGTGAGTACTACTACTCCCCGGATTCCCTCTCCAGCGGTATCGACAGCTATCAGGAAGCTAATGCCGGCGCGCGCTGGACCATCATGCGTCCGATCACCATCGAAGCGGGCTATCGCTATCTGAACCTGGCCGGTAAAGACGGCAACCGCGACAACGCCCTGGCAGACGGCCCGTACATTGGCGTGAGCGCCGGTTTCTGATCCTCTCGGCGCGGCGTTCAGTCGCGCCAGTTTCTCTCTTCCCCCGGTCTTCGATTGCGCTATAGTGTTTTGACCATTGAAATGGGAGAACACAATGATAAATGTGGAAATGTTATCCACTGGCGACGAAGTGCTGCATGGGCAAATCATTGATACCAATGCCGCCTGGCTCGCCGATCTCTTCTTTGAGCAAGGATTACCGTTAACGCGCCGCAACACCGTAGGTGACAATCTTGAGTCGCTGGTCAACGTTCTGCGCGAGCGCAGCGAACGCTGCGACGTGCTGATTGTGAACGGCGGGCTGGGACCCACCAGCGACGATCTCAGCGCGCTGGCCGCCGCCACGGCCAAAGGCGAAGGCCTGGTTCTGCACGAGGCGTGGCTGGCACAGATGGAGCGCTTTTTCTCCGGGCGTGGCCGCGTGATGGCCCCCAGCAACCGCAAGCAGGCTGAAATTCCCGCCAGCGCGGAACTGATTGATAACCCGGTCGGCACCGCCTGCGGGTTTGCCGTTCAGCTGAACCGCTGCCTGATGTTCTTCACCCCGGGCGTCCCGTCGGAATTTAAAGTGATGGTCGAGCAGCAGATCCTGCCGCGCCTGCGCGCGCGCTTTACGCTGCCTGAACCGCCGCTGTGCCTGCGTCTGACCACCTTTGGTCGCTCGGAAAGCGATCTGGCCCAGAGCCTCGATCACCTGCAACTGCCTACCGGCGTGTCGATGGGCTATCGCTCCTCCATGCCGATTATTGAACTGAAGCTGACCGGACCGGCGTCAGAGAAAGCCGCCATGCTGGCGCTGTGGCCGGAAGTGCAGCGCGTCGCCGGGGAAAGCCTGATTTTCGAAGGAACGGAAGGGCTGCCGGCGCAGATTGCAGGGCATTTGCAGTCCCGCCAGCTGAGCGTGACGTTAAGCGAGCAGTTTACCGGTGGGCTTCTGGCGCTTCAGCTTACCCGGGCGGGTGCGCCGCTGCTGGCCAGTGAAGTGGTGCCGTTCCAGCAGGAGACGCTGGCGCAGACCGCGCGCTGGGCGTCCGAGCGCAGAGTGAAGCATTTCGCCGGGCTGGCGCTGTTTGTGGGCGGGCTGGATGAGGAGCACCTCAACTTTGCCCTGGCAACGCCGGAAGGGACGCACGCCCTGCGGGTCAGGATGAGCATTACCCGCCACAGCCTGGCCGTGCGTCAGGAGGTGTGCGCGATGATGGCGCTGAACATGCTGCGCCGCTGGCTGAACGGGAAAGAGGTCGCCAGCGAGCACGGCTGGATCAACGTCGTCGAATCGCTGTTCGTGGAGTGAGAGTGTGCCGGGGCCGTGTCCCCGGCAACGGTTACGCCAGCGCTTTTGCCAGCAAGGTAATGGGATGTTCACAGCGTTTGCTGGTGGACATCTCGATCTGCCACTTGCAGGTTTCGCAGTCCGTCACCACGATATCTGCGCCGCTCTCTTCAATCTGCCGGAACAGCGGCGCGCCAATGGCCTGTGACGTTGGGTAGTTTTCACGCTTGAAGCCGTACGTGCCTGCGATGCCGCAGCAGCGTGAGTCCAGCACCGTCAGCTCCAGCCCGGGGATCAGCCGCAGCAGCTCAAGCGTATAGATCGACCAGCCCATCTTCTCCATATGACATGGCGTGTGATACACCACCTTCAGCGGCAAGTTGCCCAGCGGTAACGTCTGCCCGCTGTCCAGTTTGCGCCAGAGAAAACGGGTCGCCAGCTCAATGTGCTCGCGCAGGCCGGTGTTATCCACCTCCAGCAGATGCGGATATTCATCGCGCAGCGTGAAGGTACAGGTTGACGACGTCGCCAGTACCGGTATCCCTTTGTCGACGATCGCCTCACGTAAAGAGGTGACGTTGCTGCTCGCCTGCTTGCGCGCTTTGTCGATGAAGCCGTTGGCAATCAGCGGAACGCCGCAGCACTTTTCTTTGCTCAGCAGCTGAACGCCCGTTCCCATGGCGTTCAGGACTTTCAGCAGGTCTTTCCCCAGCTGCGGATGGTTGTAGTTCACGTAGCAGCCGTGGAAGAAGGCAACCTGCTCAGCGAACTGCGCCTGTTCTGCCGCCACGGATTTAAACCAGCGGCGGAAGGTGCCGTGAGAATATTTCGGCAGACTGCGGTGATGGTCGATTTTGAGCGTCGCATCCAGCAGCCTGCGCACCGGCTTCAGGGCGGTGGCGGCATTGACGACCGGCGCGAAAGGCGTCGAGAGGCTACCCATCAGGTCGGTGTGGCTCAGTATCGCGTCACGCAGCGTCGGTTTTTGCGTACTGTAGCGGGCGCGGGCGCGCTGGATGATATCGCCTATTTTCACGTCCGACGGGCAGGCAACTTCGCAGCGTTTACAGTTGATACAGTATTTCAGCGCCTCGTCGTAGAGCGCGCCATCCTTCAGGCGCAGACGCTCCCCGTCGGGACCGGCCTGTTTCGGGCCGGGATAGCGCGGATCGACGCCGCTGACCGGGCAAACCGTGGTGCAGACCGTGCATTTGATACAGCTTTCAAATCGGGTGTCGTTCATTGTGCTCCCTCCCTGCGCTGGATAATCTGCTCCGCGACATGCAGCGCAGTGACGGCGCAGACGCCGCCACCGCAGCCCTGCGCCACGGGATCGTACCCGCCCAGAACCGAGCCGATGGCGTAAAGATTTTCAACCGGTTCCCCGCCCAGCCGCGGGCGCAGTTGGCTGTCGACGATCACGCCGAACTGCTGCCAGGGCTGCGGGGTGAAGAAATCGCTTTGATACCAGTCCGCGCGGGAAGCGCTTTGCCGGACGTCCAGACCGAGGATTGCCTCACGCACGCCATCCCGGCTGCTCAGCAGACCGTTGCTGAAGAAACTGCCGCTTGCCAGCACCGTAAAGCGTGCGCGAAGCGGGATGTCGCCGTGGTTGCGGGTCCAGATTTCGCTTACCGCGCCCTCAGCCAGGGTGATTTTTTTCACCTCGTCGCCTGCCATCCAGACGCCACCCTGGGCAACAAACTGACGCTGAAGCTGGGTGTGCAGACGAATGCCGGGCACGGAAGGGGGGAGCGTCGGCAGTAAACCGAGCGTACAGGGCAGGCGCGCCGAGAGCCAGCGCCAGAGCCGGTTGTCCGTTAAGCCAAAACAGGCGGGCATAAACAGGGCGTCGCAGGTCTCGCCGAGCGGTTGAAGCGCCGCGTACAGCTGCGGCCAGTAACTTTCATTATCCAGCAGGCGGGCAATGTTCACCGCACGAAACTCGCTGGGGTTTTCGCGCAGCACGTCGAGTTCGGGGAGATCAATCTCCGCCGTATCCACCTGAACATCCTGCTGTCTGAGAGACGCGGCGGCCAGATGCGGCTGGAAATCGAGGAAGCCGCTGATCCCCACCACCCGCACGCGCTCGGCAGCGATGGGGGCGACAGGCACCTCTTCCGGGCTAAGCCAGGCGGCGCGCAGGGTGCCGAGCGGCGTGACGCGCTGATGATTTTGCTCGGCGTCACCCTGCATGCGTGCGCCGCAGGTGGTGAGCAGGTGTTCGGTTTCGCAGGCAAAGCGGGCCATATTCTCTGCGCCCGTCAGGCGGTAGGGATGTTCAGGCGGCAGATCGGCGAACGATAGCGCGCCCAGTAAATCCAGCGAGCCGGAAGAGAAGTGCAGGGCACTCTGACCGCGAGTGACAATGGCGCAGCGCAGACCCCGCTGCGTCAGTTTGAGGCCGCACAGCAGGCCCGCCAGTCCCCCACCCACAATCACGGTATCAAATTTCATGGTTGTGCTCCTTCTCCAGACCGCAAAGCCCCTGATAGACCCAGCGGGTAAACTCGCTTTCGCGCAGGGCATCGCCCCAGGCGACGGGCTGAATGCCTTTCCAGCGCTCGTTTAAAAAATCGCTGAGCTGGGCAAGCGACTGGGTTGACGTGGTGGCGTGAAAACGTTGCAGCAGCCCGGCGGCACGGCAGGCGCACAGCTCCCCCTGACAGGTGCCCATCCCGACGCGCGTGCGGCGGCGTAAATCGAGCAGGTTGTTCACCGTCAGGTTTTCCACGGCATACTGCACCTCGCCTGCGGTCACGGCTTCGCATTCGCACACCAGGCTGCGGCTGAGTCGCCCTTCACCGAGCCAGGTTGGGGTGCGGTCGCCGTGACGGTAAATCGCCGAACCGCGAAGCGGGGCAGGGAGTGAAATGATTTTGTGCAGCGTTTTTTCTGTCGATTGCTGCGAGCCGGGCAGAGCCTGTTCCGCCGTCACGCACGGTGCGGTGTTGCCGAGCTTACGGCAGACGGCATCGGTGGCCCACTGGGCCATCAGCCGGTAGGTCATCAGCTTGCCGCCGGTAATGGTGATAAACCCGTCCATGCCGTCGCGTTCGGCGTGATCGAGCAGCACGATGCCGCGGCTGACGTTACGCCCGCTCGGATCGTTATCGCTGGCGACAAGGGGACGCACGCCCGCGTAGGCACGCAGAATACGCGTCTGCGCCATCACCGGGGCCAGCTTTTCCCCTTCGCGCAGCAGGATATCCACCTCTTCAGCGGTGACGCGGTTGTAATCAATTTCGCTGTAGTCCACATGCATTGAGGTCGTGCCGATTAACGAAATGGTGTCCCCCGGCACGAGGATATCGGCGTCAGACGGTTTACGGCAGCGGTTGATGACATGGTTATTGATGCGGTGGTCGAGGATCAGCAGCGAGCCTTTCGCCGGGAACATGCGCACCGACAGGTCCGCGTATTCCGCGATGCGCTGGCCCCAGATCCCCGCCGCGTTGACCACGACGGCGGCATACAGCTCGCGGTGTTCGTTGTACTGCGCATCAAACATGCGCACTCCGCGCACGGTATTACCTTCACGAATAAGCCCGGTGACGTGATGCCCGGTCAGGATCTGGGCGCCATGTTCCCGCGCGTCGAGCATATTGGCGGCGGTCAGGCGGAAAGGATCAACGGTTCCGTCCGGTACTTTTACCGCGCCCAGTAACGCCGGGTTTACCGAGGGTTCAAGACGGCGCGCCTGCGCAGGATCGATCGCCTCGGCCTGAATGCCTGCCGCCGTGCAGGCGGTGATAAAGGTTTGCTGAAAGCCGAGATCATCTTCGGGAAGGGTGATAAAAAGACCGTTGGTCGGTTCAACGCAGTGGCGGGCGATGCGCCTGAGGATCTGGTTTTCAGCGATACACTCGCGTGCTGACTCAGCGTCAGTGACCGCATAGCGGGCGCCGCTGTGCAACAGACCGTGATTACGTCCCGTCGCGCCGGTGGCGATATCGTGGCGTTCCAGAAGCGTGACGCTCAATCCCCGCAGGGCGCAGTCGCGTGCGATGCCGGCACCCGTCGCGCCACCGCCAATGATAATCACATCGCTGAAGCTTGGATCGTGAATTGTCATTGCCTTTCCTCTATGTTCGTTTTTTAGCATTTAGCCACATTGATCGTGTGGTTTGTTTGATTTCGAACATAAACGCGCGAAATTCGAAAGTGAAACGTGATTTCATGCGCTTTTTTGCGCATTCTGTCATATTTCTGTAACAATCTGTGCGTTGATTCACAGTAACATTCACCGTGATTTCTTAACATCGCCGCCTCTGTAGCCGGGCGCGAGATGCCCGGTCATTTTTTGAAAGGCCACGGAGGCTGTTATGCTCAGTATCTTTAAACCTGCGCCACATCGGGCGCGACTGCCAGAGGCAGAGATTGATCCTCTCTACCGCCGTCTGCGTTGGCAAATCTTCCTCGGGATCTTCTTCGGGTATGCGGCGTACTATCTGGTACGTAAAAACTTTGCGCTCGCCATGCCGTACCTGGTGGAGCAGGGCTTCTCACGCGGCGATCTGGGATTTGCGCTGTCGGGGATCTCCATCGCGTACGGTTTTTCGAAGTTCATTATGGGGTCGGTGTCGGATCGCTCGAATCCGCGCGTGTTCCTGCCCGCCGGCCTGATCCTAGCGGCCGCGGTGATGCTGTTCATGGGCTTTGTGCCGTGGGCGACCTCCAGCATTGCCATCATGTTCGTGCTGCTGTTCCTCTGCGGCTGGTTTCAGGGGATGGGATGGCCGCCATGCGGACGCACCATGGTTCACTGGTGGTCACAGAAAGAGCGTGGTGGAATTGTATCTGTGTGGAACTGCGCACATAACGTCGGGGGCGGGCTTCCGCCGCTGCTGTTCCTGCTGGGGATGGCCTGGTTCAACGACTGGCATGCCGCGCTCTATATGCCAGCCTTTGGCGCCATTCTGGTGGCGATTATCGCCTTCGCTCTGATGCGCGACACCCCACAGTCCTGCGGCCTGCCGCCGATTGAAGAGTACAAAAACGACTACCCGGATGATTACAGCGAGAAGCACGAAGAAGAGCTGACGGCAAAGCAGATCTTCATGAAGTACGTGCTGCCGAACAAGCTGTTGTGGTACATCGCGGTGGCAAACGTATTTGTCTACCTGCTGCGCTACGGCATCCTCGACTGGTCGCCAACCTACCTGAAAGAGGTGAAGCACTTCGCGCTGGATAAATCCTCCTGGGCCTATTTCCTGTATGAATACGCGGGCATTCCCGGCACGCTGATCTGTGGCTGGATGTCGGACAAAGTGTTTAAGGGCAACCGTGGGGCGACGGGCGTGTTCTTTATGACGCTGGTCACCATCGCGACGGTCGTTTACTGGCTTAACCCGCCGGGGAATCCGGGTGTGGATATGGCCTGTATGATCGTCATCGGCTTCCTGATTTATGGTCCGGTTATGCTGATTGGTCTGCATGCCCTGGAGCTGGCGCCGAAGAAAGCGGCAGGCACGGCGGCAGGCTTTACCGGTCTGTTTGGCTACCTCGGCGGTTCAGTGGCGGCAAGTGCCATCGTCGGTTACACCGTCGACTTCTTCGGCTGGGACGGCGGCTTTATGGTGATGATTGGCGGCAGCGTGCTGGCTGTTCTGCTGCTGGTTGTTGTGATGATTGGTGAAAAACGTCACCACGCCGAAGTGCTGGCGCGTCGTCAATAAGGAGCATTGCGATGAAATTAACTCAGTTAGCGACAGGTCTGCTGCTGGCGGGCCTGATGACAAGCTCCGCGCTGGCGGCGGATAAGATCGTGATCGCCCACCGTGGCGCCAGCGGTTATCTGCCGGAGCATACGCTGCCGGCAAAAGCGATGGCCTATGCCCAGGGCGCGGATTATCTGGAGCAGGATCTGGTGATGACGAAGGACGACCAGCTGGTCGTTCTGCATGACCACTATCTTGACCGCGTGACGGACGTGGCGGAACGTTTCCCGGATCGCGCCCGTAAAGATGGTCGCTACTACGCCATCGACTTCACGCTGGCGGAGATCCGCTCGCTGAAGTTTACCGAGGGCTTCGAGATTGAAAACGGTAAGAAGGTACAGGTCTATCCGGGACGTTTCCCGATGGGCAAGTCTGACTTCCGTATTCACACCTTCGAAGAGGAGATCGAGTTTGTTCAGGGGCTGAACCACTCGACAGGAAAAAATATCGGTATCTACCCGGAAATCAAAGCGCCGTGGTTCCACCATCAGGAAGGGAAGGACATTGCCGCGAAGACGCTGGAGGTACTGAAAAAGTACGGCTACACCAGCAAGCAGGATAAGGTTTTCCTGCAATGTTTCGACGCCGCGGAACTGAAGCGCATCAAAACCGAGCTGGAGCCGAAAATGGGGATGGATCTCAATCTGGTGCAGCTGATTGCGTATACCGACTGGAATGAAACCCAGGAAAAACAGCCGGACGGGAAGTGGGTGAACTACAGCTACGACTGGATGTTTAAGCCGGGCGCGATGAAGCAGATTGCGCAGTACGCCGACGGCATCGGGCCGGATTACCACATGCTGGTGGCGGAAGGCTCAACGCCGGGTCACGTGAAGCTGACGGCGATGGTGAAAGAGGCGCATGCGAGCAAGATGCAGGTGCATCCGTATACCGTACGCGCAGACCAGCTGCCGGAGTATGCGACGGACGTGAATCAGCTTTACGACGTACTGTATAACCAGGCGGATGTGGACGGGTTGTTTACGGATTTCCCGGATAAAGCGGTGAGCTTTTTGAAGGATAAACGCTGAAATTGCCGGGTGGCGGCTGCGCCTTACCCGGCCTACGAACTGCGGTTTTGTAGGTCGGGTCAGCGAAGCACCACCCGACATAATTACATCTCGATCTCAATATCGCCTTTTGCCCGGCAGCAGCAGGGCAAAATTTCCCCTTCGCTGATAAAGGCCAGCGGTTCGGTCAGCCAGTCTACCTGGCCTGCGACCAGACGGCAGCGGCAGGAGCCGCAGTAGCCTTCACGACACTGGTACTCTACTTCTACCTGATGCGCTTCAAGCGCCACCAGCAGAGAAGGGTGCTCTTCCTGGCACAACACCTCTGTACCAGAAAGGCTCAGCGTTACGCGGCTCATCAGAGCTGGAAATCGCTCAGGTCGTCGGTGTTGACTTCAGAATCAATCTGACCGACCAGATAAGAACTCACTTCCACTTCCTGCGGCGCAACCTGCACGTTATCGGACACCAGCCAGGTGTTGATCCACGGAATCGGGTTAGAGCGCGTCTGGAATGGCAGATCGAGACCCACAGCCTGCATGCGGATGTTAGTGATGTACTCCACGTACTGGCACAGAATGTCTTTGTTCAGGCCAATCATGGAGCCGTCGCGGAACAGGTAGTCTGCCCACTCTTTCTCCTGCTGGGCGGCCAGCACGAACAGATCGTAGCATTCCTGCTTGCACTCTTCGGCAATCGCAGCCATTTCCGGGTCGTCCGCGCCGCTGCGCAGCAGGTTCAGCATGTGCTGAGTCCCGGTCAGATGCAGGGCTTCGTCACGGGCGATCAGGCGGATGATTTTGGCGTTGCCTTCCATCAGCTTGCGCTCGGCAAAGGCGAAGGAGCAGGCGAAGCTCACGTAGAAGCGGATCGCTTCCAGCGCGTTAACGCTCATCAGGCACAGGTACAGCTGCTTTTTCAGGGCCCGCAGGTTTACGGTAATGGTTTTGCCGTTCACGTTATGCGTGCCTTCGCCCAGCAGATGCCAGTAGCTGGTCATCTCGATCAGCTCGTCGTAGTAGTGCGCAATGCCTTCCGCGCGCTTCTGGATCTGCTCGTTGGTGACGATATCGTCAAACACCACCGCCGGATCGTTCACGATGTTGCGGATGATGTGGGTGTAAGAGCGGGAGTGGATCGTCTCGGAGAACGCCCAGGTCTCTACCCAGGTTTCCAGCTCAGGAATCGAGATCAGCGGCAGCAGCGCCACGTTTGGACTACGGCCCTGGATGGAGTCCAGTAGCGTCTGGTACTTCAGGTTGCTGAGGAAGATGTGCTTTTCGTGTTCCGGCAGCGCCTGGAAATCGATACGGTCGCGGGAAACGTCAACTTCTTCCGGACGCCAGAAGAAGGAGAGTTGCTTTTCAATCAGCTTTTCGAAGATGTCATATTTTTGCTGATCGTAGCGTGCCACGTTGACCGGCTGGCCGAAGAACATCGGCTCTTTGAGCTGGTCGTTTTTCGTCTGTGAAAAGGTGGTATATGCCATTGCGGTGAGTCCTGTGGTGTTATTTCCCCTCACCCCGGCCCTCTCCCACAGGGAGAGGGGGAAAGAGTTCCCTCTCCCTGTGGGAGAGGGTTAGGGTGAGGGAATTTATTAGATCTTACATGCGCCGCTTTCGCAGCCATCGTCCTGAATTGACGGCACCAGGTCGTCCTGGGCGTCTTCCGCACCATCACGGGTGTTGTGATAGTACAGCGTTTTCACGCCAAATTTGTAGGCGGTGAGCAGGTCTTTCAGCAGTTGCTGCATCGGAACCTTGCCAGACGGGAAGCGCGTCGGGTCGTAGTTGGTATTGGCAGAGATCGACTGGTCGATAAACTTCTGCATGATACCCACCAGTTGCAGATAGCCGTCGTTGTTTGGCATTTCCCACAGCAGCTCGTAGTTGTCACCCAGCGTTTCGTAATCCGGCACCACCTGACGCAGCACGCCGTCTTTCGACGCTTTGATGCTGACGTGGCCGCGCGGTGGCTCAATACCGTTGGTGGCGTTGGAGATCTGCGAAGAGGTCTCGGACGGCATCAGGGCAGAGAGCGTGGAGTTACGCAGACCGTGAGTTTTAATGGACTCGCGCAGGCCTTCCCAGTCGAGGTGCAGCGGCTCGCTGACGATCGCATCCAGGTCTTTTTTGTAGGTGTCGATCGGCAGAATGCCTTTCGCGTAGGTGGTTTCGTTGAACCACGGGCACGCGCCTTGCTCTTTCGCCAGCTCGTTAGAGGCTTTCATCAGGTAGTATTGGATCGCTTCGAACGTCTGGTGCGTCAGATTGTTGGCGCTGCCGTCGGAGTAACGCTTGCCGTTTTTCGCCAGCCAGTAGGCGAAGTTGATCACGCCGATACCTAAAGTGCGACGGCCCATTGCGCCGCGTTTTGCCGCCGGGATTGGGTAATCCTGGTAATCCAGCAGGGCGTCGAGCGCACGAACCGCCAGCACCGCCAGCTCTTCCAGCTCGTCCAGGCTCTTAATCGCACCCAGGTTGAACGCGGACAGCGTACAAAGCGCGATTTCACCGTTTTCGTCGTTCACGTCTTCCAGCGGTTTAGTCGGCAGGGCGATCTCCAGGCACAGGTTGGACTGGCGCACTGGTGCAACCACCGGATCGAACGGGCTGTGGGTGTTGCAGTGGTCAACGTTCTGGATGTAGATACGGCCGGTAGAAGCACGTTCCTGCATCATCAGGGAGAACAGATCGACCGCTTTCACGCGCTGCTTGCGGATGCTGTCGTCTTTTTCATATTTGGTGTACAGACGCTCGAACTCGTCCTGATCGGCGAAGAAGGCGTCGTACAGACCCGGGACGTCGGACGGGCTGAACAGGGTGATGTCTTCCCCTTTCAGCAGACGGGTGTACATCAGCTTGTTGATCTGCACGCCGTAGTCCATGTGACGCACGCGGTTGCCTTCCACGCCGCGGTTGTTCTTCAGAACCAGCAGGCTTTCCACTTCCAGGTGCCACATCGGGTAGAACAGGGTCGCTGCACCACCACGCACGCCGCCCTGAGAGCAGGATTTTACTGCCGTCTGGAAGTGCTTGTAGAACGGAATACAGCCGGTGTGGAACGCTTCACCGCCGCGGATCGGGCTGCCCAGTGCACGGATACGGCCGGCGTTGATGCCGATACCGGCACGCTGGGAGACGTATTTCACGATGGCGCTGGAGGTCGCGTTGATGGAATCCAGGCTGTCACCACACTCGATCAGTACGCAGGAGCTGAACTGACGGGTAGGGGTACGCACGCCAGACATGATTGGCGTAGGCAGAGAAATCTTGTACGTAGAGACCGCATCGTAGAAACGCTTCACGTAGTCCAGACGGGTTTCACGCGGGTAATTAGAGAACAGGCAGGCGGCCACCAGAATATAGAGGAACTGGGCGCTCTCGTAGATTTCGCCCGTCACACGGTTCTGAACCAGGTATTTACCTTCGAGCTGCTTCACCGCCGCGTAGGAGAAGTTCATGTCGCGCCAGTGATCGATAAACCCGTTCATCTGCTCGAACTCTTCTTCCGTATAGTCTTCCAGCAGATGCGTGTCGTATTTGCCCAGCTCGACCATTTTCACTACGTGATCGTAAAGCTTCGGCGGCTCGAACTGGCCGTAGGCTTTTTTACGCAGGTGGAAAATCGCCAGACGCGCAGCGAGGTACTGATAATCCGGTGCGTCGCGGGAGATCAGATCTGCCGCGGCTTTGATAATGGTTTCGTGGATATCAGACGTTTTGATGCCGTCGTAGAACTGAATGTGAGAACGCAGTTCAACCTGGGAGATAGATACGTTGTTCAGTCCTTCTGCTGCCCAGTCGAGAACTCGATGGATTTTGTCCAGATTGATACGCTCGGTGGTACCGTCGCGCTTTGTCACCAGCAGACTCTGATTCATGTGGGTTTTTACCTGTCCGTGAAATAAAAAAATATCCCCCGCTTATCCACAGAACCGTCTTGTGACTAACTCTGTGGATAAATACTACATATAGGGGTTTTGCGATAAGAAGAACGCTATATGGTGAGTATTCTAGTATCGAATCTTTTCAGCACAAGGGTTGATTTTGACGTTAAATTGAGGTTGTGAAAGGGTAAAAAAGGCTAAGTCCTCGTGCCGTAAGGCCTGGAAGAGATGTCAATAATTAAGAAAAAAAATTCAAAATTTGATCGAGTGCTGATTTCTTCAACGGGAGGTCAGAATTGCGCAACATGATGTCGCGCAATCATTATAAGAATAACGGATGACGTTAGTCGTTTTTGGCGGTTGTGTGCAACATATAGTTAACATCCACACCTGGGGCAAGTTTGAATTTATCCGTCAGCGGATTGTAGTGCAGGCCCGTCATGTGCTGCTCCTTAAGCCATGTCTGGTCAACCCAGCCCAGCAGTTCGGCAGGCTTGATGAACTTCTTCACGTCGTGCGTCCCTTTCGGCACCATGCGCAGCACGTATTCCGCGCCTACCACGGCCATCAGCCAGGCTTTGCCGTTGCGGTTGATGGTCGAGAAGAAGACCTGTCCACCCGGTTTCACCAGTTTTGCACAGGCGCTGACCACCGACTGCGGATCGGGAACGTGCTCCAGCATCTCCATGCAGGTCACCACGTCATACTGGTGCGCATGTTTTGCCGCGTGCTCTTCCACGGTTTCCTGGACATATTCTACCTGTACGCCGGACTCCAGCGCATGAAGACGCGCAACCTGTAGAGGTTCGAAGCCCATGTCCAGACCGGTGACGGTGGCCCCTTCACGCGCCATACTTTCCGCCAGGATGCCGCCGCCGCAGCCGACGTCGAGCACTTTCTTACCGAACAGACCGCCGGAACGCTCCGCGATATAGCCCAGACGCAGCGGGTTAATACGATGCAGAGGTTTGAACTCACCTTCGAGATCCCACCAGCGGGACGCCACCGCTTCAAATTTGGCAATCTCTTCGTGGTCAACGTTGTGAGCCACCGGGGATTTTTCGGCATTCATGGGCGCTTTTACTCCTTATTTAGCAAGACAAATGAGTATATCAGGCAATCCCTGTGAATAAAGCGTATAGGTTTACCTGTATCACCGCGGCTGTGTTATAATTTGCGACCTTTGAATCCGGGATACAGTAGAGGGATAGCGGTTAGATGAGCGACCTTGCGAGAGAAATTACACCGGTTAACATCGAGGAAGAGCTGAAAAGCTCCTATCTGGACTATGCGATGTCGGTCATTGTTGGCCGTGCGCTGCCGGACGTCCGCGATGGCCTGAAGCCGGTACACCGTCGCGTACTATACGCCATGAACGTATTGGGCAATGACTGGAATAAAGCCTACAAAAAATCTGCCCGTGTCGTTGGTGACGTAATCGGTAAATACCATCCTCATGGTGATTCCGCGGTGTACGACACCATTGTCCGTATGGCGCAGCCCTTCTCGCTGCGTTACATGCTGGTAGATGGTCAGGGTAACTTTGGTTCTATCGACGGCGACTCCGCCGCGGCAATGCGTTATACGGAAATCCGTCTGGCGAAGATTGCCCATGAGCTGATGGCTGACCTGGAAAAAGAGACGGTTGATTTCGTTGATAACTACGACGGCACGGAAAAAATTCCTGACGTTATGCCAACGAAGATCCCAAACCTGCTGGTGAACGGTTCGTCCGGTATCGCCGTCGGTATGGCAACCAACATTCCACCGCACAATATCACGGAAGTGATCAACGGCTGCCTGGCCTACATTGACGATGAAGACATCAGCATTGAAGGGCTGATGGAACACATCCCGGGCCCGGACTTCCCGACGGCGGCAATCATCAATGGCCGTCGCGGTATTGAAGAAGCGTACCGCACCGGTCGCGGCAAGATTTACATCCGTGCCCGCGCCGAAGTGGAAGCGGACGCTAAAACCGGCCGTGAAACCATTATTGTTCACGAGATCCCGTATCAGGTGAACAAAGCGCGACTGATTGAAAAAATCGCCGAGCTGGTAAAAGAAAAACGCGTTGAAGGCATCAGCGCGCTGCGTGACGAGTCTGATAAAGACGGTATGCGCATCGTGATTGAAATCAAGCGCGACGCGGTGGGTGAAGTTGTGCTGAACAACCTTTACTCCCAGACTCAGCTTCAGGTCTCCTTCGGTATCAACATGGTTGCGCTGCACCATGGCCAGCCGAAGATCATGAACCTGAAAGAGATCCTGAGCGCGTTCGTGCGTCACCGCCGTGAAGTGGTGACCCGTCGTACCATCTTCGAACTGCGCAAAGCGCGCGACCGTGCCCATATCCTTGAAGCACTGGCCGTTGCGCTGGCGAACATCGACCCGATCATCGAGCTGATCCGCCGTGCGCCGACGCCGGCAGAAGCGAAGGCGTCGCTGGTTGCGCGTCCATGGGATCTGGGCAACGTGGCGGCAATGCTGGAACGTGCCGGTGATGACGCCGCGCGTCCTGAGTGGCTGGAACCGGAATTCGGCGTGCGTGACGGTCAGTACTACCTGACTGAACAGCAGGCCCAGGCGATTCTGGATCTGCGTTTGCAGAAACTGACCGGCCTTGAGCATGAAAAACTGCTCGACGAGTACAAAGAGCTGCTGGAGCAGATTGCCGAGCTGCTGCATATCCTGGGTAGCGCAGAGCGCCTGATGGAAGTGATCCGTGAAGAGCTGGAGCTGGTTCGCGATCAGTTCGGCGACGAGCGTCGCACCGAAATCACAGCCAACAGCTCTGATATCAACATTGAAGATCTGATCAACCGCGAAGACGTGGTAGTGACGCTGTCTCACCAGGGCTACGTGAAGTATCAGCCGTTGACCGACTACGAAGCACAGCGTCGTGGCGGTAAAGGCAAATCTGCGGCGCGTATTAAAGAAGAAGACTTTATTGACCGTCTGCTGGTGGCCAACACCCACGACACGATCCTCTGCTTCTCCAGCCGGGGCCGTCTGTACTGGATGAAAGTCTATCAGCTGCCGGAAGCGAGCCGTGGCGCGCGGGGTCGACCAATCGTCAACCTGCTGCCGCTGGAAGCGAACGAACGTATCACCGCCATTCTGCCGGTACGCGAGTACGAAGAGGGCGTGAACGTCTTTATGGCGACCGCGAGCGGTACCGTGAAGAAAACTGCGCTGACCGAGTTCAGCCGTCCACGTTCTGCCGGGATCATCGCGGTGAACCTGAACGAAGGCGATGAGCTGATTGGCGTGGATCTGACCTCCGGTTCCGATGAAGTGATGCTGTTCTCTGCCGCCGGTAAAGTGGTGCGCTTTAAAGAGAACGCCGTGCGCGCAATGGGTCGTACGGCGACCGGCGTGCGTGGTATCAAGCTGGCGGGTGAAGACAGCGTGGTTTCCCTGATCGTTCCGCGTGGCGAAGGCGCAATCCTGACCGTCACCCAGAACGGCTACGGTAAACGTACGGCGGAAAGCGAATACCCGACCAAGTCACGCGGCACGCAGGGCGTTATCTCCATCAAAGTGACCGAGCGCAACGGTTCCGTTGTTGGCGCGGTGCAGGTGGACGACGCGGACCAGATCATGATGATCACCGATGCCGGTACGCTGGTGCGTACCCGCGTGTCTGAGATCAGCGTGGTGGGTCGTAACACCCAGGGCGTTATCCTCATCCGCACTGCGGAAGATGAAAACGTCGTCGGTCTGCAACGCGTTGCTGAGCCGGTGGATGACGAAGAGCTCGACTCTATCGACGGCAGCGTTGCGGAAGGGGATGATGAAATCGCCCCGGAAGCGGACACCGATGATGAAGTAGCGGATGACGCTGACGAGTAACGTCTCCTGACGCATAAAGGGCCGGTTTCCGGCCCTTTTGTTTTGCGCAAGCAGACAAGTGAACGTTGCGACAAGCCGCGTTTACCGCTACCTTAACCACATTCTTTTTGACCCCGACGGCGGAGCCTCGCCCCTTTGAAATACCTCGTCTCCTTTCGTACCACGTTAAAAGTCTCTCGCTATCTGTTTCGGGCGCTTGCGCTACTGCTATGGTTGCTGGTGGCACTGCTCTCGGTGTTTTACATCGTTAACGCGTTACACCAGAAAGAAGCGGAGATCCGCCAGGAGTTTAACTTAAGCTCGGATCAGGCTCAGCGCTATATCCAGCGCACGTCTGACGTGATGAAAGAGCTTAAGTATATTGCTGAGAATCGACTCACGGCGGAGAACGGCATTCTTGCTATCCGCGGTCGGGATGAAAAAACCGAAGTACCTGATTTCGAACCGCTCTTCCCGGACTCCGATTGTTCCGCCATGAGCAAAGCCTGGCGTGGTTCACTGGAGTCCCTCTCATGGTTTATGCGCTACTGGCGCGATAATTTCTCGGCCGCCTACGATCTGAACCGTGTCTACCTGATTGGCAACGAAAATCTCTGCATGGCGGATTTCGGCCTGCGGGATATGCCCGTCGAACGCGAAGACGCGCTGAAAAGTCTGCATGAGCGTATAGTGAAATACCGCAATGCGCCTCAGGAAGAGCGCGGGAACAACATCTTCTGGATAAGCCAGGGGCCGCGCATGGGCGTCGGCTATTTCTATGCCCTGACTCCGGTTTACCTCGGAAACCGCCTGCAAGCGCTGCTGGGGATTGAACAAACCATCCGTATGGAAAACTTCTTCACGCCGGGCAGTCTGCCGATGGGCGTGACCATTCTGGATGAAAACGGCCATCCGCTCATCTCCCTTACCGGGCCTGAAAACCGCCTGAAGGTGGAACCCAGCTGGATGCAGGAGCGGTCATGGTTTGGCTATACCTCCGGGTTCCGCGAGCTGGTGCTGAAGAAAAGTTTACCGCCATCGTCGCTGAGCATTGTCTACTCGCTGCCGGTGGACAAGGTCCTGGAGCGCATTCGCATCCTGATCCTTAACGCCATTTTGCTAAACATCGCGGTAGGCGTCGCGCTGTTTATGCTGGCGAGAATGTATGAGCGGCGGATCTTTATTCCTGCGGAAGCGGATGCTCAGCGTCTGGAAGAGCATGAGCAGTTTAACCGTAAAATTGTCGCCTCGGCGCCGGTAGGGATCTGCATCCTGCGTACTCAGGACGGGACAAATATCCTCAGTAACGAGCTTGCCCATAACTACCTGAACATGCTCACGCATGAAGACCGCCAGCGGTTAACGCAGATCATCTGCGGTCAGCAGGTTAACTTTGTGGATGTGCTGACCAGCACCCACACCAACCTGCAAATCAGCTTCGTCCATTCTCGCTACCGCAATGAAAACGTGGCCATTTGCGTGCTGGTGGACGTCTCTGCGCGCGTGAAAATGGAAGAGTCATTGCAGGATATGGCGCAGGCGGCGGAGCAGGCCAGTCAGTCGAAATCGATGTTCCTCGCGACCGTCAGCCATGAGCTGCGAACGCCGCTGTACGGCATTATCGGTAACCTCGACCTGCTCCAGACCAAAGAGCTGCCGAAAGGGGTCGACCGGCTGGTGACGGCCATGAACAACTCGTCCAGCCTGCTGCTGAAAATCATCAGCGATATTCTCGATTTCTCTAAAATTGAATCCGAGCAGTTGAAAATAGAGCCGCGCGAGTTCTCCCCGCGCGAAGTGATGAACCATATCTGCGCTAACTACCTGCCGCTGGTGGTGCGTAAACAGCTTGGGCTGTACTGCTTTATCGAGCCGGATGTGCCGCTGACGCTGCATGGCGATCCGATGCGTCTGCAACAGGTCATCTCAAACCTGCTGAGCAACGCCATCAAATTTACCGATATCGGCTGTATTGTGCTGCACGTCTGTCGGGCAGGGGAGTACCTGACCATTCGCGTGCGCGACACGGGTGTTGGCATTCCGGCGAAAGAGGTCGTTCGCCTGTTCGATCCGTTCTTCCAGGTGGGAACCGGCGTCCAGCGTAATTTCCAGGGGACCGGGCTAGGTCTGGCGATTTGCGAGAAGCTTATCAGTATGATGGATGGAGATATCTCCGTCGATACAGAGCCAGGCATGGGCAGCCAGTTCACCATTCGTATTCCGCTCTATTCGGCGCACTATCCGGCGAAAACCACCGTCGACGGGCTGAGCGATAAGCACTGCTGGCTGGCGGTGCACAACGCCTCCTTACATGATTTCCTGACCTCGATGCTGACCAGCAGCGGCGTGCGGGTTTCACGCTACGAAGGCCAGACGCCGGACGCGGATGACATGCTGATCACCGACGTTGAGCCGGAGCAGGCGTGGGCGGGGCGGGGCGTAGTGATGTTCTGCCGCCGTCATATCGGTATTCCGCTTGAGCGTTCGCCTGGGGTATGGGTGCACAGCGTGGCGACACCGCACGAGCTGCTGGGCTTGCTGGCGCGTATTTACAGCGTGCAGCTTGAGGACAGCGACGGCGCCACCGTGCTGGCTTCCCCTGATGAGCTGGCGTCGGTGAACGACGATATGATGATTCTGGTCGTCGACGATCATCCAATTAACCGTCGTCTGCTCGCAGATCAGCTTGGCTCTCTGGGCTATCAGTGTAAAACGGCCAATGATGGCGTGGATGCCCTGAATGTCTTAAGTAAGAACCATATTGATATTGTGCTCAGCGATGTGAACATGCCTAACATGGACGGCTACCGTCTGACGCAGCGTATCCGACAGTTGGGGCTGACGCTGCCGGTGGTAGGGGTGACAGCCAACGCGCTGGCGGAGGAGAAGCAGCGCTGTCTGGAATCGGGAATGGACAGCTGCCTGTCGAAGCCGGTCACGCTGGATGTACTGAAGCAGACGCTGTCCGTGTATGCGGAGCGGGTACGAAAAGCGAGACAATAAAAAAGGCCCGAAAGGGCCTTTTTTATTTCTCCGGCGGCTGTAGGCCGGGTAAGCGCGAGCGCCACCCGGCGTAGACAGCGAAGATCAATCTTTGTCCGTTGCGCTCAGCGTCACGGAAGAGAGATAGTTCAGCAGGGCGATATCGTTATCCACACCCAGCTTCATCATTGCGGATTTTTTCTGGCTACTGATGGTTTTAATACTGCGGTTCAGCTTTTTGGCGATTTCAGTGACCAGGAAACCTTCAGCGAACAGACGCAGAACTTCACTCTCTTTAGGCGAGAGACGCTTGTCGCCATAACCACCCGCGCTGATTTTTTCAAGCAGGCGTGAGACGCTCTCAGGAGTGAATTTCTTCCCTTTCTGTAGCGCCGCCAGCGCTTTTGGCAGATCGGTAGGTGCGCCTTGTTTCAGCACAATCCCTTCAATATCGAGATCCAGAACGGCGCTCAGGATCGCCGGGTTATTGTTCATGGTCAGAACAATGATCGAAATGTCCGGGAAGTGGCGTTTAATGTATTTGATGAGCGTGATCCCATCACCGTACTTATCTCCAGGCATGGAGAGATCGGTAATGAGCACGTGCGCATCAAGTTTAGGCAGATTGTTAATGAGGGCTGTGGAATCTTCAAATTCACCGACTACATTCACCCACTCGATCTGTTCAAGTGATTTGCGAATACCGAACAGTACAATCGGATGGTCATCGGCAATAATTACGTTCATATTGTTCATGTATAAGGCTACCTTGCTACAGCAAGCTCTTGACGTAAGCGTCAATGTCGCTGATGTATTTTTCAATGCCAGAGGCATCTTTCTCACGAATTAGATGTTCCAGCGTTTCACATAACTGCTTGCCGGGAACCAGATTAAGCATGGCAAACACCCCTTTAAGCCGGTGTGCTGTCTGTGCCAGCGCTGCAAAATCCTGCGCAGCGGACTCAGTATACAACCGCTTAACATCATCTGGTACTGTATCAACGAAGAGCGAATAATATCCGCTGGCATGGAGTTCGGCATTTTCATCGCCGCCTAACGGTGACTCCAGGATCTCTTCCTGCGCCAGATTCTCTTCAATCAGTTGTAATACAGCTTCCTGCATTGCATTGCTCATATTAAAGTTGACGCGCAGCTGCCCAGGGCCGATTTTCCGCACGCCTGGCTCATCATCGCTTAAAAGCAAGCCTGAGGCAGTAAGATTAGACGGATTATCAGTTAAAAATAGATCAAATTCTTGACTCGCGAGCCTTTCGTCCGGGGTAATGCAGGACGCCCCCCAGTTTTCCAGCTGACGAACGACGATATTACGGATCTCACTGGAGGTCACATCCACCATCACCACCACATCGTCCAGCAGACGCTCTTCATCCTCTTCCTGGGGATTCGCCGCCATTTTCACGTGTAAAGAGTAGCGGGTGCCGAGGGATTCGCGCGCCTTGATGTTCAGATGACCGCCCAGCTTACGCGCCAGCTGATCGCAGAGCCAGAAGGTGAGGGCATTCGCCTTGCCGTAGTGGTCGCGCTGGGTATCGTTCAGGAACGGGAAGTGCAGGTTATCAATTTCGCTCACTGTGACGCCTTCGCCCGTATCCAGAATGCGGAACGTCAGACGATCGTCGGTGGACTCATCGGTGCTGACTTCAAGGGTGATCTTGCCGATCTGCGTCGTGGTGACGGCATACTGTATCAACATCATCAGGATGCGACGCAGGGCATCGCGATCGCCGTGACGTTCGTCGTTGGCCGGTAAATGGTTGTTGATCAGCAGCTGGAGTCCCTTGCGCTTGATCACCGGCAGGACTTCCGGCACCACCTCATCAATCAGGTCCTGAATGGAGAAGAGCGTAGGGGTGCCCTTCCAGATGTCATTTTCCAGCATGTTCGCAAGCTGGATTTCGTCCACCAGACGAACCAGGGAGTCGGCCTGGCTGCTGAGCTGTCGGCTTTCCGGCGTGCTCAGATCAGCAATCTGCGTGGCGAGTGACTTCAACGGTTGTTTAAAGGCATCGCCAATATTTTGCATAAACGCCGCGCGGCCATGTTGGTTTTTCTCGTACAGCCTTTGCGCCTGCTTGAGCTTTTTATTCACCAGCACTTCGCGATCCTGATCGCGAATGATGAAGATTTGCGTGCGCGAGGCGACCTGACTGCGGAACTGGCGGATCTCATACAGTTCATTATTAACGGTGGCCTGAATAACGCCCTGGTGCTGGTCCGCCATGGCCGTAATATTTTGCAGGTTAAGATGCGGCAGAAGGTGATCGGCAATTTTATTGCTCATTACCGTGCGGTTAGCCTCCTGGTCGTGAACGAGCACCCCAAGCGGCAGCACGGAAATAATCTCTTCATTCAGGGCACGAAGAATGCGCAACTCGTTGCTGGTCCCGGCTGATACCGACGTCGAGTCGCTCTGGCGGCCCGACTGGAAACGGAAGGTGCTGTAGCCAAACAGCGCCAGCGCCAGCAGGCCAATATTCAGCAACAGCGGCAGCAGAATGTTTTGCAGAGTATCAAGCATCAGGGTGCCAAAAGGCACCTGCCACACCAGACGCATACCGGTTGAGTTGAGCGATGAGGCAATCTCAATCTTTGAGCCATTAAAGGAGATCGCTACGCTGTCCGCGCCTTCTTTATCCGACGGCGTGCGCATATTTTGGGTGCTGTTGTCTGGCTCCAGACGGAAACTGTCCAGCGGCATATCCGGTGGGATGAGATCGTTAATCGGCAGGTCGAAGGCAACCACGGTCGCCAGATGGCCCGGCTGGTTAAAGGTGGTTCGCAGCGTAAAGTAGTGGCCATTCTGCCAGGCAAGACGGCGTAGTGACGAGAAACTTTCTCGCTCGTCCAGCGCGTTGGCCTGTTGCAGCATTTCTGCCCGACGGGAATCAACAATACTGCCAACGGTGGTCTCTTTAAAGCCGGAGGAGAGATCCTTAAGCGGCAGGGTCGAGATCAGGATCATGCTGTTGTCCTGACCGTTCAGGTAATACATTGACCACGGTACGGTCTCGGCGCCCCACAGGGTGTCCAGATAGGAGGAGATCCGCTGCGTCATCTCAAGCGTTGCGCTGTCGTGCGAGCCGAAAATCAGGGCTTCCGTCTTGCGCTGCGGTTTTTCAAGGTAATACACATCCTGCTTAAGGCGCGTTTCCTGCAACCCTTCGCCTGACGAGGTGGCAGGCGCGGCAGCGATATTGTCGTAGATTTGCCAGGTCGCATAGCGCCACGTATCAATGCGCTTGTGCACCGCATGGGTGATATCGACGATTTGATAGCTTTTATCTTTAAGCCAGGTATTAACGGCGCTCTGAACCATCACCCCCATTGTGACTAACAGCACAACGATCAACAGAAGAAAGAAACGGGTGATGCTGCCCGGTAGAAGGGAGAATTTGCTCGGGGCGGTAGTTTCAGTCTGACTCATCGATGTGTTTAACCCGTAATGGCCGCGCGGTAATGGGATAGGGCAGTATAAAGGGTAATAACTGAATTTCCAGCGTCGTTAACGGTATGACCTTGACTTTTTATCCGGGTAAGCGGCTTCAACGTCCCCGGATGAAAGGTGTACAAAACCCCGTGAAATGTATAAATACGCGATCGCACCGGCAGGAAAATAGCACGAATAAACAAGAAATTAATTTCAATAGCATAAAAAAGAATTCAGCGAAAGCCGGAATCTGGATTTAGTTAATAGTCGTTATCATTTCTGAGGGGTAGCACATAAAATGTAGGCTGACGTAAAGAAAGGTAAAAAAAAACCGAATGCGAAGCATCCGGTTAAATTAGGGATAAACAGACATTCAGAACTGAATGACGGTAATAAATAAAGTTAATGATGATAGCGAGAGTTATTTTAGTGGTGTTGAAGGGAATTTTTTTGTCATTCAGTGCTGTACTGTTTTTTAAGCTAATCACTTGTATTAAATAGAATATATTTTTGTTTTGATTATCCGTGCTATATTTTTAAACTATTTATGCTCTGTAAAAGTTCCTTCAAATTTACAAATTGAAACATGTTGATGGTAAAGTGAAACATCTTCAAAGTTTTCGTATCATATTCCTGTTGGATTATTCTGCATTTTTGAGGAGAATGAACTTGCCGACTGGTTAAGAGGGTTGACCAGTAAGCAGTGGTAAATAATAAGGCATATAACAGAGGGTTAATAAAATGAAAGTTAAAGTACTGTCCCTCCTGGTACCAGCTCTGCTGGTGGCAGGCGCAGCAAATGCGGCTGAAATTTATAACAAAGACGGCAACAAATTAGATCTGTACGGTAAAGTGGATGGTCTGCACTATTTCTCTGATGACGACAGTGCAGACGGCGACCAGACCTACATGCGTCTGGGCTTCAAAGGCGAAACTCAGGTTAACGACCAGCTGACCGGTTACGGCCAGTGGGAATACCAGATCCAGGGTAACTCTGGTGAGAACGAAAACAACTCATGGACGCGTGTGGCGTTCGCAGGTCTGAAATTCGCTGATGCGGGTTCATTCGACTACGGTCGTAACTACGGCGTTGTTTACGATGTGACTTCATGGACCGACGTTCTGCCGGAATTCGGCGGCGATACCTACGGTTCTGACAACTTCATGCAGCAGCGTGGTAACGGCTTCGCGACCTACCGTAACCAGGACTTCTTCGGTCTGGTTGATGGTCTGAACTTCGCGTTGCAGTACCAGGGTAAAAACGGCAGCGCAAGCGGCGAAGGCCAGACCAACAACGGTCGTGACGCGCTGCGTCAGAACGGTGATGGCTACGGCGGCTCTCTGACCTACGATCTGGGCGAAGGCTTCGCTATCGGTACGGCAGTTACCAGTTCTAAACGTACTGCTGACCAGAACGCTGCGGGCTTCTACGGTGAAGGCGATCGCGCAGAGACCTACACCGGTGGTCTGAAATACGACGCGAACAACATCTACCTGGCTGCACAGTATACTCAGACTTACAACGCGACCCGTGCGGGCGACCTGGGCTGGGCTAACAAAGCGCAGAACTTCGAAGTGGTTGCGCAGTATCAGTTCGACTTCGGTCTGCGTCCATCCGTGGCGTACCTGCAATCTAAAGGTAAGGACCTGGAAAACGGCTACGGCGACCAGGATCTGCTGAAATATGTTGATGTTGGCGCGACTTACTACTTCAACAAAAACATGTCCACCTACGTTGATTACAAAATCAACCTGGTTGATGAGAACGACTTCACTCGCGCAGCAGGTATCGGTACTGACGATATCGTCGCGCTGGGTCTGGTTTACCAGTTCTAATTGCTCATACAGCGACAAAGGGGCCATCAGGCCCCTTTTTTCATGCTTTTTTAGGGTCTTACAAATACGCTGTTTTAGTGTACTCTTGCCGCCCTGGCATGAGGATAATAACCAATGGATATGACTTTTTTACGCGCCAGCGTTCTGGCGACTTTTTTACTCCTGACCGCGTGTGACTCTTCCACACAGCCCGCAAAAATCGACGCACCCGCCGCGACGGTGCTGGAAGGGAAAACCATGGGGACCTTCTGGCGCGTCAGCGTGATGGATATTGATAAATCCCGCGCTGAAGAATTACGCGGTAAAATTCAGGCGCAGCTGGATGCCGACGATCAGCTACTCTCTACCTATAAAAATGACTCAGCGCTGATGCGTTTCAATCGCTCCAGCAGCACCTCGCTGTGGCCGGTGAGCGAAGCGATGGCCGATATCGTCACGGAATCCATGCGCGTGGGCTACAAAACCAACGGCGCAATGGATGTGACCGTGGGGCCGCTGGTGAACCTGTGGGGATTTGGCCCCAACAAGCAGCCGGTGACTACACCCGATCAAGCCGCCATCGACGACGCCCGCGCCCGTACGGGGTTACAGCATCTGGCGGTGATCTCCCAGTACGGTCAGCAATACCTGCAAAAAGATATTCCCGACCTGTTTGTGGATCTCTCCACGGTAGGCGAGGGGTATGCTGCGGATCATCTCGCGGCCCTGATGGCGCAGGAAGGCATTCCGCGTTATCTGGTTTCCGTCGGGGGCGCGCTCGTCAGCCGGGGCATGAACGCCAGCGGCAGGCCGTGGCGAGTGGCCATCCAAAAACCAACCGATCAGCAGAACGCGGTGCAGGCGATTGTCGACATCAACGGGCATGGTATCAGCACCTCCGGAAGCTACCGCAACTATTACGAGCTGGATGGCAAACGTATCTCGCACGTGATTGATCCGCAAACCGGACGCCCGATTACCCACAACCTGGTGTCCGTGACGGTGATAGCCCCAACCGCGCTGGAAGCGGATGCCTGGGATACCGGATTGATGGTGCTCGGCACGGAGAAGGCCAAAGAGGTGGTGCGTCAGGAAGGGCTGGCCGTCTATATGATCACCAAAGAGGCTGACGGATTTAAAACCTGGAGTTCGCCGCAGTTCAATAGCTTCCTGGTGAGCGAAAAAAATTAAAAAGCAAGGTTGCGGGTTTTTGTTCGGTGGCGTTCAGGCAAGCTGAGCGTATGCTTGTAAGAGGAGCCGATAATGAAAAACACAACCTATCTTACCGATGAGGATCGCTGGCAGGCCGTACTGGCCCGCGATCCGCGTGCGGATAACCAGTTTGTCTTTGCCGTGCAGACGACCGGCATTTATTGTCGTCCGTCCTGCCGCGCCCGCCACGCGCTGCGTAAAAATGTCTGCTTTTATCCTGATGCTCACCAGGCCGCGCAGGCGGGTTTCCGCCCCTGTAAGCGCTGTAGGCCGGACCAGGTCGACCCTATGGCGCAGAAAAAGGCCAACATTGCGCTGGCCTGTCGACTGCTTGAACAGGATGCCGCGCTGAACCTGGAGGCACTGGCGCAGCAGGTTGCCATGAGTCCGTTCCATTTCCACCGCTTGTTTAAATCCGTCACCGGCATGACGCCGAAAGCATGGCAGCAGGCCGCGCGTGAACAACGCCTGCGCACCCTGCTTGCACAGGGCGGTAAAATCACCGACGCCGTACTGGCCGCTGGCTTTCCGGACGGCAGCAGCTACTACCGTAAAGCCAACGGCGCGCTGGGCATGACGGCAAAACAGTACCGCAACGGAGAGGCTGCGGTCCGCTATGCCATCAGTGACTGCTCGCTGGGCCGCTGTCTGGTGGCGGAAAGCGAGCGCGGGATCTGCGCAATACTGCTGGGTGATGACGACGCCGGGCTGACGGCTGAGCTGCTGTCACTGTTTCCGCTTGCCGTCCGTGAACCGATGGAAGGCGCGTTTGCCGGGCGTGTTCGGCAGGTTATTGCCTCTGTCGACAGCCGCGCGACGCCGCTGACGCTGCCGCTGGATATCCGTGGTACCGCCTTCCAGCAGCAGGTCTGGCAGGCGCTGCGGGATATCCCCTGCGGTGAAACGGCAAGCTATCAGCAGGTGGCGAAGGCCATTGGTAAACCCAATGCCGTACGTGCCGTGGCGGGGGCCTGCGGTGCCAACAAACTGGCGATAGTCATCCCCTGTCACCGCGTGGTGCGTAACGACGGTGCGCTGTCGGGTTATCGCTGGGGAGCAGCGTGTAAGATGCTATTGTTGAAACGTGAGGCGAACAACCCGGAGGGATAATGCTCGATCTTTTTGCTGATGCTGAACCCTGGCACGAGCCGCTCGCGCCGGGGGCGACGATCCTGAGACGCTTCGCGCTTTCCCGCGCGGCGGCGCTGTTCGACGGTATTGATGCCGTTACCGCTTGTTCACCATTTCGCCATATGGTTACGCCGGGCGGGTATACCATGTCCGTGGCGATGACCAACTGCGGCGAACTGGGATGGGCGACGAATGAGCGGGGCTATGTATATGCCGCGAACGATCCGCTGACGGATCAGCCGTGGCCGCCGATGCCGGAGGCGTTTCAGGCGCTGTGTCATGACGCCGCCGTGGCGGCCGGCTATCCTGATTTTCGACCCGATGCCTGTCTTATCAACCGCTATGCCGTTGGGGCAAAGCTCTCCTTGCATCAGGATAAGGACGAGCCGGATCTGCGCGCGCCGATTGTCTCGGTATCCCTTGGGCTGCCCGCTGTCTTTCAGTTTGGCGGCCTGCGGCGCAACGACCCGCTCAAACGGCTGATGCTGGAGCATGGTGATGTGGTGGTCTGGGGCGGTGAATCACGGCTTTTTTACCACGGTATTCAGCCGCTTAAACCTGGCGATCACCCGGTGGCGGGGGCATTTCGCTACAACCTCACGTTCCGTCAGGCGGCATACAGAGAATAAAAATAAGAATTATTCTTGATGTGTGTGAAAGGCAGTTTACACTGCTGGCTGATTTTTCTTGTCCGGATTGCTCTGCATGCAACTACTTCTTCTTGTCTGGCGGCAGTATCGCTGGCCTTTTATCGCGGTGATGGCGTTAAGCCTTGCCAGCGCGGCGCTGGGGATCGGCCTGATTGCCTTCATTAACGTGCGTTTGATCGAAATGGTCGACACGTCACTCTCCGTCCTGCCGGAATTTCTGGGTTTACTGCTGCTGCTGATGGCAGTCACGCTCGGGTCACAGCTGGCGCTGACCGCCCTCGGCCACCATTTCGTTTTCCGTCTGCGCAGTGAGTTCATCAAACGGATCCTTGATACTCAGGTGGAACGCATCGAGCAGCTGGGAAGTGCCTCTCTGCTGGCGGGGCTGACCAGCGATGTGCGCGCCATTACCATCGCCTTTGTGCGCCTGCCGGAGCTGGTGCAGGGGATCATCCTGACATTTGGCTCGGCAGCCTATCTCGCCTGGCTCTCCAGCAAAATGCTGGCGGTTACGGCGCTGTGGATTGTTATTACCATCTGGGGCGGGTTCCTGCTGGTATCACGCGTCTATAAGCACATGGCAGTGCTGCGCGAAACGGAAGACAAGCTCTATAACGATTATCAGACGGTGCTGGAAGGGCGCAAAGAGCTGACGCTGAACCGCGAGCGTGCCGAGCATATCTTCAACCATCTTTATATCCCGGATGCGCACGAATATCGTCATCATATTATCCGCGCCGATACGTTCCACCTGAGCGCCGTGAACTGGTCCAACATCATGATGCTGGGCGCGATTGGCCTGGTGTTCTGGATGGCGAACAGCCTGGGGTGGGCGGATACCAACGTGGCGGCAACCTACTCCCTGACGCTGCTGTTTTTACGCACGCCGCTGCTGTCGGCCGTTGGCGCACTGCCGACGCTGCTGAGCGCTCAGGTTGCCTTCAACAAGCTGAAGAAATTCGACCTTGCGCCGTTTAAGGCTGAGTTCCCGCGCCCGCAGGCCTTCCCGAACTGGCAAACGCTGGAGCTGCGTAACGTTACCTTCCGCTATCAGGATAACGCCTTCTCCGTAGGGCCGATAAACCTGACCATTCACCGCGGCGAACTGCTGTTCCTTATCGGCGGCAACGGCAGCGGCAAATCTACGCTGGCGATGCTGCTGACGGGCCTCTACCAGCCGCAGACGGGTGAAATTTTGCTGGATGGTAAAGCGCTGAGCGCGGAGAAACCGGAGGACTACCGCAAGCTCTTCTCGGCGGTATTTACCGACGTCTGGCTGTTTGACCGGCTGCTGGGACCGGAAGGGCAGCAGGCGGATCCGGCGCTGGTGGAAAAGTGGCTTGCGCACCTGCAAATGTCGCACAAGCTGGAGCTACAGGATGGCAAAATCCTGAATCTCAAACTATCGAAAGGGCAGAAGAAGCGCGTGGCGCTGCTGCTGGCCCTGGCCGAGGAGCGTGACATCATCCTGCTGGATGAGTGGGCCGCCGATCAGGACCCGCACTTCCGTCGCGAGTTTTATCAGGTCCTGCTGCCGCTGATGCAGGCGATGGGAAAAACCATTTTTGCCATCAGCCATGACGATCACTACTTCATTCACGCCGACCGTCTGCTGGAGATGCGCGACGGCAAGCTGAGCGAGCTGACCGGCGATGAGCGCGATGCGGCGTCACGGGACGCGGTGGCGCGTACGGCCTGATTGCAATTGTGCCGGGTGGCGCCCGGCACACTAATTTTTCATATATGCCGTTTTTTTCTCCATCCCGACCCGCCGTTTATTCTTATTTACATATCCCCGCGCTATGCTTAACGCCAACTCATTTAATGGATTTATGATTGATGTCGGTATTAAAGAAAAACAGCGCCAGGCAGCGTGACCAGGAGCGTGCGCGGCTCATCTGGCTCCTGACGACCGATAAAGCGGTCACGTCAACGTTATTGGGTAAGCTAACCCTGGCTGAGCAATATGATGTCGGCACGCTGGCCGACGATATTGCTGAGGTAGGTGCGCTGGTTGCACATTTACCGCCCCCGGACCTGGCGGACACCCTGGAGGCATTGCCTTCCGAAGAGCGCCACGCCCTGTGGCGGCTGGTGCAGGATCACGAGCGCGGTCAGGTATTGCTTGAAGCCTCGGAAAACGTCTGGGATGACCTTATCGATGAGATGAGCGACCGGGACATTCTTGACGCCCTGCAAACGCTGGATATCGATGAGCAGATTTACCTCGTTCAGCATCTTCCGCGCAACCTGACCGGACGCCTGCTGGCTTCCCTGCCTGCTGAAGAGCGGGCGCGTGTGCGTCAGGTGATGCACTACGAGAAAAACAGCGTCGGCGCGATCATGGAGTTTGGCGTCATCACCGTGCGTCCGGACGTCACCCTGGGTACGGTGCAGCGCTATCTTCGTCGCCTGGGCAGTATGCCGGACAACACCGATAAACTGTTCGTCACCTCGCGGGATAAAACTCTGCTCGGGGAGCTGGAGCTGAAAACGATCCTGCTGAACAGCACCCAGCAGCGGGTGAGTGAGGTCATGGAAACCGAGCCGATGGTCTTCTCGCCGGAAGACGATGCCGAAAAAGCGGCGCGTACCTTCGAACGTGATGACCTGGTGAGCGCGGCGGTGGTGGATTCGGTGGGCAAGCTGATGGGGCGTCTGACCATCGATGAGATCGTTGACGTGGTCTATGAAGAGACCGATAACGACCTGCGTGCCCTTGGCGGGATCAGTGCCGAAGATGACGTTCATGCCTCCGTCGGCAAGGCCGTCAAAACGCGCTGGGCGTGGCTCGCCATCAATTTATGCACCGCGTTCGTGGCGTCCCGCGTTATTGACGGCTTCGAACATACCATTTCCCAGCTGGTGGCCCTGGCGTCGCTGATGCCGATTGTGGCGGGGATCGGCGGGAACACCGGCAACCAGACTATCACCATGATCGTTCGCGCCCTGGCGCTGGAAAACATACAGCCGGGTAATTTCTCGTGGCTGATTTTCAGGGAGATGGGCGTCGCGCTGATTAACGGCCTGGTCTGGGGCGGCATCATGGGCGGCATTACCTGGTGGCTGTATGATGATATGGCGCTGGGCGGGGTCATGATGCTGGCGATGGTGCTGAACCTGCTGGTGGCGGCGATGATGGGCGTGATTATCCCGTTGACCATGACCCGGCTGGGGCGCGACCCCGCGGTGGGGTCGAGCGTGATGATCACCGCCATTACCGATACCGGCGGTTTCTTTATTTTTCTTGGACTGGCGACGATTTTTCTTCTGTAGCCAGCGCTTTTTGCTTAAGTCGGGCAGGGAGGATGAACATCATCATAATCCCGCCCAGCACGCCAATTGCCAGGTTGCCGGTGAAAACCGTTGCCAGAACCGTCACCAGCATCACGACGGTTTCAGCCACCGGCGCGTTTTTCAGCGTTCCGGGCTGAACGCTATGCCAGCTAAAGGTCTTGACGGCCACAATGGCCATAATTCCCGCCAGTACCGCCATCGGAATTTTGGCCATCACCTCGCTGAGCGCCGTAACCAGCACCAGCAGTACGATGCCCGCCGCAAGGGTGGAGATACGGCTTCTGCCTTTCCCCATCTCCACGTTAACGATGGTCTGCCCAATCATCGCGCAGCCCGCAATGCCGCCGTAGAACCCGGCCATAATATTGCCCACGCCCAGCCCGATGCTCTCGCGGCGCTTACTGGAGGGGGTAGCGGTCAGCTCGTCCACCAGTTTTGCCGTCAACAAGGATTCCAGCAGGCCAACGAAAGCGATACTTAGCGCGCACGGCCAGATGATGCTCAGGGTTTCCAGATTGAGCGGCACCAGCAGTTGCGTAAAGCCCGGCAAACCGCCGCCCATGGAACCTTCATCCCCTACCGTCGGCAGGATTTGCCCGCTGGTGACGGTGAACAAAGTCAGCAGCACAATGGCAATCAGCGGGGAGGGCACGCTTTTGATATAGCGTGGCACCCAGAGCACAATTAGCAGCGTCAGCACGAACAGGCCCACAATCAGCGGGCTTCGGCTCCAGAAATGGGGCACCTGGGCAAAGAAAATCAAAATGCCAAGGGCGTTAACAAACCCGGTCATCACCGACTGGGGAATAAAGCGCATCAGCCGCGCCATACCCAGCGCGCCGAACAGGATCTGAATCACGCCTGCCATCACCACCGCGGGCAGAATGTACTGTACGCCGTGTTGATGGACCATCGGCCCAATCACCAGCGCGACGGAACCTGCCGCCGCCGTCACCATGGCCGGACGCCCGCCGAGCAGGGAAAGGGCGAAACAGAGCACCACGGAGGCGATAAGGCTCACTTTCGGATCCACGCCCGCGACCACGGAAAACGAAATCACTTCCGGGATCAGCGCCAGCGCGGTAATCACACCGGCCAGGGTTTCGCGCATCAGACGGTGAGGCGAACGTAAAACAGTGGCGACATGGCCTTCTTGAGGTACAGACGAGTGGGGTAATGACATAACAATTCGCTGGTAGGGGCAGGCTTCCGTGCGCGCGATCACAAAGTGCAGCATGATAGCCAGGAAAATCGTCGGGTGCCAGCCTGTCTGCCAAATCCCTACAAACAATCCATCATTAAATTTCACAATTACAATAATTTCGTAACCTTTAAACAATATTTAAAAGTTGCTACCGTGCCACCGCAGCGTGTTTCACCTGTAATTTCCACGCATCAAGCATTATTCAACTAAGGCATAAATGATGAAAAAAATGACTGCCGTGCTCTTTTCTCTGGCCGTGGGGCTGAACGTCGTCTCGCTAGCGGCGAAGGCTGACGCACCAAAAGAGCAGGAAACGGATGTCCTTTTAATTGGTGGCGGCATCATGAGCGCCACGCTGGGAACGTATCTTCAGGAATTAGAGCCGAACTGGTCCATGACCATGGTCGAGCGCCTCGATGGCGTGGCACAGGAAAGCTCTAACGGCTGGAACAACGCCGGGACGGGGCACTCGGCACTCATGGAACTGAACTATACGCCGCAGAAAAAGGACGGTTCCATTAGTATCGAGAAGGCGGTAGAGATCAACGAAGCGTTCCAGATCTCACGTCAGTTCTGGTCTCACCAGGTGAACAGCGGTGTGTTGCACAATCCGCACTCCTTCATCAACACCGTACCGCACATGAGCTTTGTGTGGGGCGATCAAAACGTCAACTTCCTGCGCGCGCGCTACGCTGCCCTGCAACAGAGCACGCTTTTCCGCGGGATGAAATACTCTGAAGATCACGCTCAAATCAAAGAGTGGGCGCCGCTGGTCATGGAAGGCCGCGATCCGAACCAGAAAGTAGCGGCGACCCGCACTGAAATTGGTACTGACGTTAACTACGGTGAAATCACCCGTCAGCTGGTGTCCTCTCTGAAGAAAAAAGAGAACTTTAACCTGCAACTCAGCTCCGAAGTGCGTGGTTTCAAGCGCAACGCGGATAACAGCTGGAGCGTGACCGTTGCCGATCTGAAAAACAACGAAGCCGAGCATGTGATTAAGGCTAAGTTCGTGTTTATCGGTGCGGGCGGCGCGGCGCTGAAACTGTTGCAGGAGTCCGGTATTCCGGAAGCGGACGACTACGCGGGCTTCCCGGTCGGCGGCCAGTTCCTGGTGTCGGAAAACCCGGAAGTGGTTAACCGTCATCTGGCTAAAGTGTACGGTCAGGCCTCTGTGGGCGCACCACCGATGTCCGTTCCGCATATCGACACCCGCATGCTGGACGGTAAGCGCGTAGTGCTGTTCGGGCCGTTCGCCACATTCTCCACCAAATTCCTGAAAAACGGTTCCCTGTGGGATCTGCTGAGCGCGACCACGACGTCAAACGTTAAGCCAATGATGGACGTGGGGCTGGATAACTTCGATCTGGTGAAATACCTGATTAGCCAGGTGATGCTCTCTGATGAAGAACGCTTCGAGGCGCTGAAAGAGTACTATCCGCAGGCGAAGAAAGAAGACTGGCGTCTGTGGCAGGCGGGTCAGCGCGTGCAGATTATCAAACGCGATCCGAAAGAGGGCGGCGTGCTGCGTCTGGGCACCGAAGTGGTAAGCGACAAGGATGGCACCATTGCCGCGCTGCTGGGGGCATCTCCGGGGGCGTCTACCGCTGCGCCAATCATGCTGCACCTGATGGAAAAAGTGTTTAAGGACAAAGTATCCAGCCCGGAATGGCAGGCGAAGCTGAAAACCATTATTCCATCCTACGGTACGAAGCTGAACGGTAACGTTGAAGCCACGGAACAAGAGCTGGAATACACCAGCCGCGTTCTGCAACTGCAATACGTCAAACCGCAGGCTGCGGATGCTGCGCCACAGGCAGAGCTGAAACCTCAGGCGGAAAGCAAGCCGGTAGCGGATATCGCGCTGTAAGGTAAACGCAAAACGGTAACATCTGTTACCGTTTTTAGTGCTTTCTCCCTCTCCCGGTGGGAGAGGGTTGGGGTGAGGGCACCAGAACGCACCCTTTCCAGGTCGGGTAAGCGAGAGCGCCACCCGACTTATTTTTAACGAACTACCGCTTGTCCTACCGTCTCATCCGCTTTCCATACGCGATATTTCACATCCACGTTTTCCGGCGTGTATAAGACGATCGGCAGCTTGCTGTTATAGCGCAGCAGACTGTTATCACCCAGATACGCGGTAATAAATTTCTTCTCTTTCTTGCCGTCCGGGCACGCCATCATGGTGGAGACTGGCGAGGTTACTTTGTCGAAGACATAGTAGTCATAGCCCCAGCCTTCCAGCGTTTTGCTTTCCAGCTGGCCGCCCAGGCGATGCTGGTTGCAGTCCACTTCCAGTGTCTGGCCGATTAACAGCTCAACTTTGAAATTTGCTTCATCCTGCTGAGCCGGGAGCTGAATAACCTGGCGCTTCATCCCTTTGTCCGCTTGCGGATACGGAGCAACTTTTTCCAGCGGCTGCTCTTTCCGGGTTTCGCTGGCGAAAGCACTAGTGCTGGCGCACGCAGCGGCGATGAGGGCGATGGCAAATTTAGGTGCGTTTTTCACTGTCATTCCTTTTTGTTAAAACGATCCTGGAAAGACTAACATATAGCACGTGAATAGTTGGCGCAATTTACTCATATTTTCATTTTAAATGGAGTAATGCACTGCTTTCATGTTCATTTATTGGTGTTTAATGCTGTGTTGGAGTCGATGCGGCAATCGTGTTATTTTACGCGTTAATTACTGTTATTCATCTGTAAAGGGAGGGGAGATGGTACGTGAAAAACTGAAGACACCTGAAGGCCGCAAGTTCCTGCTGGCGTTACTGGTTGTGTTTATGATTGCTGCTGCATGCGTGGGGCGAGCAACCATTGTCGGTGTGATTGAGCAGTACAACATCCCGCTCTCTGCCTGGACAACCAGCATGTTTGTCCTGCAATCGGCGATGATCTTTGTTTACAGCCTGGTGTTTACCGTCCTGCTGGCGATTCCGCTGGGGATTTTCTTTCTCGGTGGGCGTGAAAAACACTAAGCATTGCGCATGCGGAGACAGGCAATAAAAAACCAGCCATAAGCGGCTGGTTTTTTTATGTAGTTTTGGTCGGCACGAGAGGATTTGAACCTCCGACCCCCGACACCCCATGACGGTGCGCTACCAGGCTGCGCTACGTGCCGACGCATAAAAGGAATACTACTCGATTCCTTTTTGAATGCAAGGGGCAAGCAACGCTAACTGATTCATAAATAATCAGTTAGCGATAAAGCGCTTCTCGTCTGTCAGCACCTGCAACAGCAAACTGAGCTGCGGCTTCTGGTCTTTCAGCTTCTCACCTTCGAGGTTATACGTCTGGTAATTGCCATTGCTGTTCAGCACCAGGGACAACGTCGGCGTGGTCACCACCAGCGTGTTTCCGCCAGCAGCCGTGACCCAGTTATGACGCCGCGTGGCGCTAAAGAGGTCTTGTCCCTGCGAGTACTCAATTGCCGGTGTGCTGACGTGCAGCAGCCGTTGCATTAACGTGGTCATGACGTCTTTATGGTCGGTGAGCATGTTGATGCGCTGCGCGGGAGTGCCCGGCCAGTGGATCACCAGGGGAACATGCAGGTTCGGACGCGACCACTCCATGCCCTTCGCCTCGTCGCCGAGCGGCACGCCATGCCCCGCCGTGATAATCACGACCGTATTATCCAGCTTGCCCGCGTCGCGCAGGGCGGTCAGCACGCGGCCGATCTGCGCATCGACATCGCCCGCCGCACGGCTATAGCGGCGCGCGAAGCCTTTCTGATTGCTGTCATCAAGCGTTGTGCCGTTAAACGCAACCCAGGAGAACCAGCGGTTATCTTCCTGCGCATAGCGCTTCAGCCAGTCTATCCACTGGTCAGCGGTCCGATCGTCAGACTGGCTCTGCGCGGCGGGCAGTGAGAAATCAGACAGCAGCGCCTGGCGGTACAGCGAGCTGTTGAAACCATCAGAGGCGAACAGCCCCAGCTGGTAGCCCTGCTGATTAAGCCCGGTAATCAATGCCGCCGGAATACGGGCCGACAGCACGCCGTCCATATAGCTCGGTGAAATGCCGTAGAACAGGCCGAAAATACCCGCGTCGGTCGAATTACCGGAGCTCATATGCTGAGTGAATACGATGTTGTTCTCAGCGAATTCAGCCAGCGCTGGCATCTGCTTCTCATAGCGGGAATAGTTCAGGCCATCGACGGTAATCAGCAGCACGTTCTGACCGCGGCCCATGTCGCGATATTTCAGATCGCTCAGGGGATACTGCACGCTGACCGCTTCCGGATTACCCTGTTCGACCAGACGACGCTGATACTCCTGCGCGTCCAGCAGGCCGTGTTTTTCGAGGAAACGACGCGCCGTCATCGGATAGGAGAGCGGCAGGTTCGCGCGCTGCATGGTAATCGGGCGGTAGAAGTTCGCATCTGCCCAGATATACATCAGGTGCGAACCGATAAATGAGGCGAAAAAGAGCGCCGCGACGGGCTTCGCATAATGGCGGCGTCGGGTCAGACTGCGGAGTTTTTGCCAGCTCCACGTGGCGAACAGCATTTCGATCAGCAGGATAATCGGCACGCTGATAAACATCAGCTGCCAGTCGCGCGCGGTCTCGTTCTGATCCGGGTTAATCACCAGCTCCCAGACGACAGGATTCAGGTGCAGGTGGAAGCGGGTAAAGACTTCGCTGTCGATCAGCAACAGCGTCATGCCCGCCGTCGCAAGAATGGCGGACAGGAAGCGCATCAGCCGCTGCGACATGACGATAAACGTCAGTGGGAACAGGATCAGCAGATAGGTGGCGAAGACCAGAAAGCTAAAGTGACCAACAAGGCTCATCCACGAGTAGATGCGCCCGGTTAACGTGGTTGGCCAGTCCGCCACAAACAGATAACGGCAGCCGAGCACCATCGCCAACAGAATGTTGAACAGGGCAAACCAGTGCCCCCAGCTGACCATCTGGGAGACTTTTTCACGGTAGCGCTGACGATTCGTCACCATAAACTGTTGTTCGTTTCCCTTAGTGTGCCTGGTCGTCGCTAACGGAGGACTGCAAAGCCTGGGCGAAAGATTTGGCGATCGCCTGACGCTGAGCCGGAGCAACGCTGGTATTGATCAGGTTGGTAACCATATTTCCCAAAACCATCAGGGAGAGATCGGTTGGCGTTTTATGTTTTTCCAGTACGTTGACCAGCTCACTGAGCAATTGTTCAACGTGTTCGTCACTGTAGCGGGAATGTTGTGGCATAAATCAAAATCAGTTTGTTGAGAGAAGGGCGACATATTACCGTAGCAACAGCTTTTTTTCCCCTTTTTTATCTTCTGTTGCACACATGCGTTGGTGGTGGTTGAATACCGCCCGGTCTAAAAGGAGAGTTTATCATGAGTCTGGAAATCAACCAGATTGCCTTGCACCAGCTTATCAAGCGTGATGAGCAAACCCTTGAAGTGGTGCTGCGCGATTCGTTACTGGAACCAACGCCTACCGTTGTCGAGATGATGGCGGAGTTGCATCGCGTCTACAGCGCGAAAAATAAAGCTTATGGCTTGTTCAGCGAAGAGAGCGAACTGGCGGATAGCCTGCGCCTGCAACGTCAGGGCGAAGAGGATTTCCTGGCATTCAGCCGCGCTGCTACTGGCCGTCTGCGTGACGAGCTGGCGAAATATCCCTTCGCCGATGGCGGTATCGTCCTGTTCTGCCACTACCGCTATCTGGCGGTAGAGTATCTGCTGGTCACCGTGCTGAATAACTTAAGCAGTATGCGCGTGAACGAGCAGCTGGATATCAGCTCAACGCACTACCTGGATATCAACCATGCGGATATTGTGGCGCGTATCGATTTAACCGAATGGGAAACCAACCCGGAATCAACGCGCTATCTGACCTTCCTTAAAGGCCGCGTGGGCCGCAAAGTGGCGGATTTCTTTATGGACTTCCTCGGCGCCAGCGAAGGGCTGAATGCCAAAGCGCAGAACAAAGGTCTCCTCCAGGCGGTGGATGACTTTACGGCTGAGGCGCAGCTTGATAAATCTGAGCGTCAGACCGTGCGTCAGCAGGTTTACAGCTACTGCAACGAGCAGCTACAGGCTGGAGAAGAGATTGAGCTGGAGTCGCTGTCCAAAGAGCTGGCAGGCGTCAGCGAAGTCAGCTTCCAGGAATTTACTGCGGAAAAAGGCTATGAGCTGGAAGAGAGCTTCCCGGCGGATCGCAGTACGCTGCGTCAGCTGACGAAATTTGCCGGTAGCGGCGGTGGGTTAACCATTAACTTTGATGCCATGCTGCTCGGGGAACGTATCTTCTGGGACCCGGCCACCGACACGCTGACCATTAAAGGCACACCGCCGAATCTGCGCGACCAGCTTCAGCGTCGCACTTCAGGCGGTAAGTAACAGCCATAAAAAAACCCCGCAAACGCGGGGTTTTTCTCGACAGGTTTGCGATTACGCGCGAACGAAGTCGATGTGAGTCAGTTTTGGCTTGAACGCGTGACGCTGAACAGCCTGAACTTTCACTTTTTCTTCTTTACCGTCAACAACGATGGTCAGAACTTCGCTGTAGAATTCAGCTTTGTTCTGCATGTTCCATACTTTGTCGTGATCCAGTTCAATAGCAACTGGAGCAGCTTCGCCACCGTAAACGATAGCCGGGAACTTGTTTGCGGTACGCAGGCGGCGGCTCGCACCCTTACCCTGCACGTTACGTACTTCTGCTTCGATAGTGAACATTGATTTCTCTCTGTATTTAAAACCCTACTACAGGCGACCCAGCAGCAGGTGAGTGTTCTGCCTCACGGATGTGAAGCGGGCGGCATTTTATACTCAAATGGCTCGCGCATCAACGAAAAGTCCCGTTAACCGCGCAATTCGTTTGCCCGGCGAAAGCGTCCTTCATAGTCAAAGACCTTCTCACGCACCTGCCAGAACTGCCCTTTTTTACGGGCGACAACAAAATCAGGATGGCGCAGTAACGCCTGCTGGCGCACGATATCCGCCACGGTTATCCAGCGCAGCGGCACGCCAGGCGTGCGGGTATGCGGGCGGATAAAGAGCTGCTCAAACGCGGTGCGCTGGGCGGGCGTCTGGACCCGGAACCGCTCGCTGACGTCTGCGCCATCCTCATCGTAGTAGGTAATTTTTAGCCACTCGCCTTTTTCATCCGCGCCGGGCTGTAAGGCCATGCCGGAACAGCGCAGCACCAGCGCATCTTTCAGCTTCAGCGCCGCTTTCAGCATGTCGTCCGGGTCGACCAGGACCGTGTCGCACTCCCGACAGCGGCGGGCGGCAATGTCGTTTTCGGCATTGCACTGCGGGCAGTTTTTGAAGCGGAAGCGGAAGTCACACTGTTCGCGATGGCCTTCATCGTCTTCAAACCAGCCCTGACAGCGGCGGCCAAAATGTTCGATCAGCGTGCCGTCGGCGGTGGTTTTCCCCCAGAAGGTGTTGGCAAACCCGCAGGCAGGGCAAAAAACCTGAACGGGCACGTTGTCGCTCTTGCCTTTTGGCGTGCCGACTTCCGGCGAATAGAGATCGTGCGGGTTACCGGCGTAATCAAGGATCAGACAGTCGGTTTTGCCCGGCGCCAGACGCAGCCCGCGGCCAACAATCTGCTGATACAGGCTGACGGATTCCGTCGGGCGAAGAATCGCAATCAGGTCGACGTGCGGGGCGTCAAAGCCGGTGGTTAGTACGGAGACATTCACCAGATAGCGGAACCGCTGAGCTTTGAAGTCCTCAATCAGGCTGTCGCGCTCCAGGCCGGGGGTTTCACCGGTAATTAACGCCGCGTCGTCGGCGGGCAGCAGCCCCGTAATTTCGCGCGCGTGTTCGACAGTGGCAGCAAAAATCATCACCCCTTTGCGCGTTTGTGCGAACTCTTCAATCTGGCTGATGATATGCGGCGTGATCCGCTTCTGTTTTTTCAGCTCATGGTTAAGATCTGCCTCGCTGAACAGCCCGTTGCTCTGCGCCTGTAAGCGGCTGAAATCGTACTGCACGACGGGCATATCCAGCCGCTCCGGCGGCGTCAGGTAGCCGTGCTTGATCATGTAGCGCAGCGGAAGCTCATAGATACAGTCGCGGAACAGGGCCTTTTCATCGCCACGCACCATGCCGTGATAATGAAACTGATAAATCCAGCCCTTGCCCAGACGAAACGGCGTGGCGGTGAGGCCAAGCAGACGGAGGTGAGGATTCACCTTTTTCAGATGAGTGAGGATTTGCTGATACTGGCTGTCGTCGTCATCGCTGATGCGGTGACACTCATCGACAATCAGCAGGGAAAACTCGCTGCGAAACAGTTCCAGGTTGCGCGCAACGGATTGTACGCTGCCAAACACCACTTTTCCGTGGCTCTCTTTGCGCTTCAGTCCGGCGGCAAAAATGTCGGCCTCCAGGCCGAGCGCGCAATATTTGGCGTGGTTTTGCGCCACCAGCTCTTTGACGTGCGCCAGCACCAGCACGCGTCCGCGGGCCAGGCGCGCCAGTTCGGCAATCACCAGGCTTTTACCGGCTCCGGTCGGGAGAACGATGGCGGCGGGCTCCCGATGCTTGCGAAACCAGGCGAGGGTGGCATCAACGGCTTCCTGCTGATAGGGGCGTAATGTGAACGTCATAGCTTCTCTATTCAGTTAACTCGCATATAGTATGCCACGAAACTTTTTCCCTTGAGTGGCGCAACCAGACCATTATACTGAACTGTTTCTGACTGCTTCTTTTTCGGACGCGTAGTCCGACTTCCAGCACCATTAAGGCTAAAAAGATTTCATGCGACTTGATAAGTTTATCGCTCAGCAACTCGGCGTAAGCCGCGCTATTGCCGGGCGTGAAATTCGCGCCAGCCGCGTAACCGTGGACGGCGACATTGTGAAAGACAGCGCTTTTAAACTCCAGCCTGAGCACCAGGTGGAGTATGACGGCAACCCGCTGACCCAGCAGAATGGCCCGCGCTACTTCATGCTCAACAAACCGGAAGGTTACGTCTGTTCAACGGACGATCCGGATCACCCGACGGTGCTCTATTTCCTCGACGAACCTGTGGCGCACAAGCTGCATGCGGCAGGGCGACTGGATATCGATACTACCGGCCTGGTGCTGATGACCGATGACGGCCAGTGGTCGCACCGCATCACCTCCCCGCGCCATCACTGTGAGAAAACCTATCGGGTGATGCTTGAGTCTCCGGTCTCGGATGACACGGCAGAGCAATTCGCGAAAGGCGTTCAGCTGCATAATGAGAAGGATCTGACCAAACCGGCGGTGCTGGAAATCCTCACCCCCACGGACGTCCGTCTGACCATCAGTGAAGGCCGCTACCATCAGGTGAAGCGGATGTTTGCCGCCGTGGGCAACCACGTTGTGGGGCTGCATCGTGAACGTATCGGCGCGATTGAACTCGATCCAGACCTGGCCCCAGGGGAATATCGCCCGCTGACGGAAGAAGAGATTGCCAGCGTCGGGCTGCCTTCACGCTAAATTCAGGAGAACCCTGTGACCACCAGGCCACACTCGTCGTTTAAAATTGTATTTATCCTTGGCCTGCTGGCCATGCTGATGCCGCTGTCTATCGATATGTATCTGCCCGCGCTGCCGGTGATTTCCGCGCAGTTTGGCGTACCGGCAGGCAGCGCGCAGATGACGCTCAGCACCTACATTCTTGGTTTTGCCCTCGGTCAGCTCTTTTATGGCCCAATGGCCGACAGCCTGGGGCGTAAACCGGTTATCCTGGGCGGGACATTGATATTTGCCGCGGCGGCGGTGGCCTGCGCGCTGGCGCAGAGTATCGATCAGCTGATTGTGATGCGCTTCTTCCATGGCCTGGCGGCGGCTGCGGCAAGCGTGGTGATTAACGCGCTGATGCGCGACGTCTACCCGAAGGAAGAGTTCTCACGCATGATGTCGTTCGTCATGCTGGTCACGACAATTGCGCCGCTGGTCGCCCCCATGGTGGGCGGGGCGGTCCTGGTGTGGTTCAGCTGGCATGCGATTTTCTGGATCCTGGCGATTGCCGCGCTGCTGGCCTCGGTGATGATCTTCGTCTTTATCGATGAAACGCTGCCGGTCGAGCGACGTCAGAAGTTCCACATTCGCACCACGCTTGGCAACTTTGCCTCGCTGTTTCGCCATAAGCGTGTGCTCAGCTATATGCTGGCCAGCGGCTTCAGCTTTGCCGGAATGTTCTCGTTCCTGAGCGCGGGGCCGTTTGTGTACATCGAACTGAACCATGTGTCACCCCAGCATTTTGGTTACTACTTCGCGCTGAATATTGTGTTCCTGTTTGTGATGACCATTATCAACAGCCGCTTTGTCCGGCGGGTTGGGGCGCTGAATATGTTCCGCGCCGGGCTGTGGATCCAGTTCGTGATGGCTATCTGGCTGGTATTGAGCGCGTTGCTGGGCGTCGGTTTCTGGGCGCTGGTGGTGGGCGTGGCGGCGTTTGTCGGCTGCGTGTCGATGGTTTCATCCAACGCGATGGCGGTGATCCTCGACGAATTTCCGCATATGGCGGGCACCGCCTCGTCGCTGGCAGGAACGTTCCGTTTCGGAATTGGCGCGATAGTCGGGGCGCTGCTCTCGACGGCGACGTTTAATACCGCCTGGCCGATGCTGTGGGCGATTGCCCTCTGCGCGACCTGCTCCATACTCTTCTATCTTTACGCCAGCCGGCCGCGAAAGACGGCGCATAAATGACCACTTAAGGCCCGTGACGGGCCTTTTTGTTGACCCATATCAACCAACCCTCCGTTCGTTTACCCTGTGTTTGTTTCTTTTATGTAAAATCTATTTATGTAAAAAGTCACATCATTGTATTTAAAAAGGTTGAGTTAGATCGCAGAAACGGGTACATATAGCGCCGACGCGAGCCTGCAACGCCTATAAAATCCGCTAAACAGTGCAGGTTGGCGATGATGTGTTACTATAAATGTAAATAAATTGTGAAGTAAATTTGCTTCCGGGGATCTGAACGTGAATACATTACAACTCTCCATTGTCCATCGCTTGCCCCAGAGCTATCGCTGGTCGACGGGTTTTGCAGGTTCGAAAGTTGAACCGATTCCGCAAAGCGTTGCCGGGGAGGATAATTGTCTGGTGGCCCTCAAACTGCTCAGCCCGAGCGATGAAAATGCGTGGCCGGTCATGGAACGTCTCAGCCAGGCGCTGACGGACATCGAAGTGGACAGCTCCGTGCTGGAATGCGAAGGTGAGCCGTGCCTGTTTGTTAACAGCCAGGATGAGTTTGCCGCCACCTGTCGGCTGAAAAACTTCGGCGTGGCCATTGCCGAGCCGTTCTCCGGTCAATATCCTTTCTGAGTGCTAGTCAGCGGACAATAGCTGGCGTGTGTAATCCTGCGTCGGCGCGGTGAATACGCGCTGGCACTCTCCCTGCTCAACGACTTCTCCCTGCCGCAATACCACCACCTGATGGCAAAGCGCACGCACCACCTGTAAATCGTGGCTGATAAAGATATAGGCCAGCCGATGCTTTTCCTGTAGCCCCTTCAGCAGCGCCAGAATTTGCGCCTGCACGGTGCGGTCCAGGGAAGAGGTTGGCTCGTCCAGCACGATCAGCTCCGGTTTCAGGATCAGCGCGCGGGCAATCGCTATACGCTGGCGCTGTCCGCCGGAAAACTCAGCCGGATACCGGTGCCGGGTCTCGGGATCTAAACCCACTTCCGCCATCACCCGCATCACGTCGATTTCACGCTGTTGCGCCGTCATTGTCGGCTGGTGGACGCGCAGGCCCTCTTCAATAATCTGTAATACGCTCAGGCGCGGGTTAAGCGAAGAGTTTGGATCCTGAAATACCACCTGCATCCGCGGGCGCACGGGAAGCATCATCCGGCGATTCAGGTTTTGCAGCGGCATGCCGTCAAAAACAATGCTTCCCTGAGAGGCGATCAGGCGCAGCAGCGCCAGGCCGGTGGTGCTTTTGCCTGAACCGGACTCGCCCACAAGCCCAAGCGATTCGCCTGGACGCAGAGCGAAGCTCATGTCTTTCAGAACATGATTGTGATCGACCACGCGACGCAAAATGCCTTTGCGGATCGGGAATGACACCGACAGCCCCTCAACCCTCAGCAACGGCGCGCTGTCAGCGTTAAGCGGAACCGGGTCGCCAGCGGGTTCGCTATCGAGCAGGCGCTGTGTATACGGGTGCTGAGGCGCGCTCAGCAGGGCGGATGCCCGGTTCTGTTCCACGCAGCGGCCGTTTTGCATCACGGCCACCGCGTCAGCGAGCTTTTTCACGATGCTCAGGTTGTGCGTAATAAACAGCAGGCTCATGTTCAGCTCGTCGCGCAGTTCGCGCAGCAGTTGCAGAATTTGTGCCTGTACCGTGACGTCCAGCGCGGTAGTAGGTTCATCGGCAATCAGCAGTTCGGGGCGCGTGAGCAGGGCCATTGCAATCATCACGCGCTGGCGCTCGCCGCCGGAAAGCTGGTGCGGGAAATCGTTTAGCCGTTTCGCCGCATTACGGATACCGGTGCGTTCAAGGCAGTTCAGAATTTCACCCCGCGCTGCCTCTTTACGCATTCCCCGATGAAGGGACAGCACTTCATAGAGCTGTTTTTCCAGGGTATGCAGTGGGTTGAGCGACACCATCGGCTCCTGAAAAATCATGGCGATGTTGTTGCCACGAATGCCGCGCAGGGTTTGCTCGTCAGCGTTCAGCAGCGATTGTCCATGGAACAGAATATCCCCCTGCGGATAGCTGACCGGCGGGGAAGGGAGCAGGCGCAGCACCGACAGCGCCGAAACGCTCTTACCGGAGCCGGATTCCCCGACCAGCGCCAGCGTCTCTCCGCGCTGGATCTGCAACGATAAATCCGTCACCACCGTGCGTGATTCGCCCTGTTTTGAAAACGCAATCGACAGGTTCTCTATGCTCAGAAGAGGCCGGGTCATGTCATACCGCCTTGTTGGGATCGAAGGCATCGCGCACGGCTTCGCCAATAAAAATCAGCAGGGAAAGGAGCACCGCCACGGAGAGGAATGCGGCGATGCCCAGCCAGGGGGCCTGGAGATTGTTTTTGCCCTGCAACAGCAGTTCGCCAAGGGACGGTGAGCCCAGCGGCAAACCGAAACCAAGAAAATCAAGCGACGTCAGGGTGGTAATGGAGCTGCACAAAATAAACGGCAGGAAGGTGAGGGTCGCCACCACCGCATTGGGAAGCATGTGGCGGAAGATGATTGCGCCATCGCTCACGCCTAACGCCTGCGCAGCGCGAATATAGTCGTAATTCCGCGTACGCAGAAACTCCGCGCGCACCACGCCGACCAGCGCCATCCAGCCGAACAGGACGGTGATCCCGAGCAGCCACCAGAAGCCAGGCTGTACCACGCTGGACAGCAGGATAATCAGAAACAGCGTCGGCATACCGGACCAGACTTCAATCACGCGCTGTCCCCATAAATCTATTTTACCCCCGTAATAGCCCTGCACGGCGCCCGCCACAACGCCCATTACGCTGCTAAAGAGCGTCAGCAGCAGCCCAAACAGGAGCGAGATGCGGGTGCCATAGAGAATGCGCGCCAGCACATCGCCGCCGTTGGCGTCCGTTCCCAGCCAGTTTTGCGCGGAAGGCGGCGAAGGGAAGGGGGTGGACGTGGCGAAGTTAATACTGTTCGCGCCAAAACGAATCGGCGCCCAGATAGCCCAGCCGTGCTGCGCTATCTGTTCACGTAACCAGGGATCCTGGTACTCGGCTGGCGTCGCAAACGGGCCGCCAAAATCGCTTTCGCTGTAGGTGGCCAGCACCGGTACATACCAGCGGTCTTTGAAATGCACCAGCAGGGGTTTATCGTTGGCAATCAGTTCCGAACACATACTTAAGGCGAACAGGACGGCGAAGATCCACAGCGACCAGTAGCCGCGACGGTTGTGGCGAAAGCGCGCCCAGCGGGCCTGATTGACGGGGCTTAAACGCGACATCAGCGACCCTCAAAATCGATACGGGGATCGACCAGCGTATAGCTGATATCGCTGATGATGTTCAGCAGCAGGCCGATCAGGGTGAAAATGTAGAGTGTGCCAAACATCACCGGATAATCACGGGAGACGGTGGCCTCATAGCCCAGCAGCCCTAATCCGTTGAGCGAGAACATCACCTCTATCAGCAGCGAGCCGGTAAAAAACATACTGATGAACGTGGCGGGGAAACCGGCAATCACCAGCAGCATGGCGTTACGAAAAACGTGCTTCCACATGATCTGCTTTTCACCGACGCCTTTGGCGCGCGCGGTGACGACGTACTGTTTGCGGATCTCATCAAGAAAGGCGTTTTTGGTCAGCATCGTAAGCGCCGCAAATCCGCCGATGACCATTGCCAGCACCGGAAGCGTGATGTGCCAGAAGTAATCGGTGATTTTCTGATACCACGGCAGGGTGCTGAAATCCGCAGAGACCAGCCCGCGCAGCGGGAAGAGGTCGAAATAACTGCCGCCGGCGAAAAAGACAATTAGCAGCACGGCAAACAGAAACGCCGGGATAGCGTAGCCGATGATAATGAATGTGCTGCTCCAGATATCGAAACGGCTACCGTTGTAGACCGCTTTTCGGATCCCCAGCGGAATGGAGACCAGATAAATAATCAGCGTCCCCCACAGTCCGAGCGTGATGGAAACCGGCAGGCTTTGTTTGATCAGGGTTAACACCGAGGCGCTGCGAAACAGGCTGTCGCCAAAATCGAAACGGACATAATCCCAGAGCATCCTGAAATAACGCTCGTGCAGCGGCTTGTCAAAACCATAGCGATGGGTAATCTCGGCGATCACCTCCGGATCCAGTCCGCGACCGCCCCGGTAGTGGCTTTCGCTGATGTTGCCCACGCCCGTCCGGGCATGGCTGGCCCCCATTCCTTCACCGCCGCCGCCCGGCATGCCGCCAGCGTGACCAAATTCTATTGCCGCAATTGCCTGGTCCACCGGACCGCCGGGGGCGATCTGGACGATAAAAAAGTTAATGGTAATGATGGCCCACAGCGTCGGGATCACTAACAGCAGCCGGCGGATAAGATAAGCGCCCATCGTCACTCCTTAACGCCGCTCTGCGGGCAGTTTTGCGGCTTTATTCACGTCATACCACCAGGTGTCAAAGCCGAGGGTGTAGACCGGGCGAACGGCAGGCAGGGAGAATTTATCCCAGCGGGCCACGCGATCTTCGCCCATATACCACATCGGCAGCATGTAATAGTTCCAGGTTAAGACCCGATCGAGCGCGCGGCCAAGCGGCAGAAGCTTGTTCTTATCGCCCTGAGCGGCGACAATTTTTGCAATCAGCGCATCAGTCACCGGGCTCTTTACGCCCGGGGCGTTGTACGAGGAGTCGATATACCCCGATGCCCAGGAGATTTGCAGATCTGAACTCGGCCACGGCTGCGCGGCCCACAGGGTCTGCATCATGTCGTAATCGCGACTGCGCTTGCGGTTGGTTAACTGGGCCATATCGACCTGGCGGATATTCATGGTGACGCCAAGCCGGGCAAGGTTCTTCTTGAATGGCAGCACCCACTGATCGTTTGCGCCGGAGGCAATCAGCAGTTCGAAGCTGAGCGGTTTACCGGTTTGCACATTAACCCGTTGCCGATTTTTCAGCACCCAGCCAGCATCATCCAGCAGGTTGCTGGCTTTCAGCAGTTTGTCCCGGTCGAACCCGTTTCCGTCGGACTTGGGCGGTTCAAATACGCGGGTGAACACCTCCGGCGGGAGCTCCGCTTTCATTGGCGCCAGCAAAACCAGCTCGTCCGCGTGGGGATAATCACGGGCGGCATATTCAGTATTCTGGAAATAGCTGTTCGCCCGGCTGTAGGCTCCGTAAAACAGCGCTTTGTTCATCCATTCGAAATCAAACGCCAGGGTAATGGCTTCACGCACCCGACGATCGGAAAAAACCGGGCGCTGAATATTAAACGCCAGCCAGCGCGTGTCCTGCGCGGATTCGTTTTTGTGTTCGTCTTTAACGATATAGCCTTTCGCGAAATTTTTTCCAATATAGCGGGTCGCCCAATTTTTGGCGCTGTTCTCGACACGTAAATCAAACGCGCCCGCCTTAAATGCCTCGAAGGCCACGTTATCATCCAGGTAGTAGTCGTAGCGGATTGTATCGAAGTTCCAGCGGCCCCGGTTTACCGGCAGCGTGGCTGCCCAGTAATCTTTCACCCGGGAATAGATCACGTACTGGCCCATTCGCCAGTCGGTAATGCGATACGGCCCTCCGGCCAGCGGCGGGGTAGAGAGGGGATCGCTCAGCTTATGATTTTTCCAGAAGGATTCGGGCATGACGGGCAGGGAGAACAGGCTCAGCATATTCTCTTTGTTCGGCTCAGGGAGTTCGATTCGCACGGTCAGCGGGGCGATGGCTTTCACCGTGGTGCCCTTGTACACCAGACGAAACTGCGGCACGCCTTCGGTCATAAATTTATGAAAGGTGAATGCCACGTCACGGGCGCTAACCGGCGTACCGTCGTGAAAACGCGCCCGCGGATTAATCGCGATTTCTGCCCAGCTGAAATCATCGGCGTATCGCACGTTCTCGGCGACCAGGGGATAATAGCTGCCGGGCTCGTCGTCGGAGGTGACGAACAGCGTGTCATAGAGGGATTCGGTACGCGCTGCCGCCACGCCGCGCAGGGCAAAGCGGTTAAAGTTGTCAAACGTTCCCGTGGCGGAAAGCGTCACGTTTCCGCCTTTCGGGGCGGCGGGGTTAACGTAATCGTAGTGGTTAAAGTTAACCGCGTACTTCGGCTCGCCAATGACGGCAAAGGCCGTGCTCTCTTTGATGGTCTGCGCCTGGCTCGACAGGCTCACCAGCGCCAATAGCGTCAACACAACGCGCATAATCATAGTGCGGCGGATCCCTTTGTTCACAGGCAGGCTCGGTTGAACAGAATAATAAGGGACAGCGCCGTGATTGTGAAATTATTCCCCGAGCGTGATGTCGGGTTGCCACGTCCTGAACTGCTCCAGCGGCATCGGGCGGCCGATCCAGTAGCCCTGAAGATAGTTCACGCCATGCTCGCGCAGCCACGCCGCCTGCTCCGGCGTTTCAACACCCTCGGCAACGGTTAACATATTCAGGCGTTCTGCCAGCGTCAGCACCGCGTCAAGCACTGGCGAGGTGACGGTTTCAGTCCCGATGGCATTCACGAAGCCACGGTCAATTTTCAGGTAATCCATCGTGAAGCGTTCCAGATAGATCAGCGCGCTGTGGCCGGTGCCAAAATCATCGATGGCAATTTCGAAACCTTCTTCGTGCAGCCATTCGAACAGCTGATTAGCCTCGCGGTGGTTGATCATATCGCGCTCGGTTATTTCCAGCACAATCTGGAAGTGATCGGGTGGAAGAGCGGCGGCAAACGCGCGCATATCCTCTTTAAAGCTTTCCGCATGCAGATGCCCGGGCGCGATGTTGATCCCAAACTTGGCCCCAGGCGGGAGCACCGTTTGCAGGACAGGGGCATCGCGGATAATCAGGTCAAAAAGATGCAGCGTCAGCGGGACAATCAGCTTCTGCGCTTCAGCGAAATTAATAAAGGCATCCGGTGGAATTTCTCCCATCACCGGATGCTTCCAGCGCATCAGGACTTCCAGCCCGGTCATTTTGAGCGACTGCGCATCCACGACGGGTTGATAGACCACGTAAAACTGGTCGCGTTTGATGGCCGTTAGGATCTCTTTCCCCGGATTAAGACGGATAGTAAGAATATAGAAATTCAACAGGCCCGCCGCGATACCGCAGACCAGGCCGAAAAACAGGGCGTACAGCACATCATCGGTCGTCCAGGCTTCCGCATAAACATGGATGGTCAGAGGTACATTTTTCAGCGTGGCGGTACGGACCGGGATATCAGGCAAATCACGTGCAGGGACCAGCGTTCCGGAATGGGTTGATAACGCATAATCGCCAATAATGATGGAAATACCGGCAAACTCATCCTGTCTTGAGGTGTAGAGGAGATAAGGAGTCAGGTTAAGATTAACGGAGGTAAATACACCGCCGTCCTTCACCAGTGGGTTGCGATACCAGATGGCAATCGCGGGCTTGTCCGGCAGCATGGGAGTGCCCGGCAGGAGCGCCATATCAACCTGTTTATTGATGTGCAGTTCAGGAATAAGCGCTTCCAGAGGGACATTCATCGGGCCGGTGGCGGAAGAGCAGTAGGCGTTTTTATCCCTGACCAGCAAAAAGGCGCGCACATTGATGCTAAAGGCCGCCCGGGAGGTCAGGGCGGCACTCACTTCCTCGCAGCTGTTTAGCGTGAGTGGCTGGAGCGTATCAATCGACATTTTGAGCTCATCAAAATAGCTCTCCATGTAGACGCTTAAATCGGTAATAAGGGTATCGAATCTGACGTCTCGCTTGTGATAACTCCAGTAAAACTGTAATGCTCCCAGGAGCAGGGCAGTGAATAACCCCGTAAGGAAACTGAGAAACAGAATCTTGCGGTTGCTGGAGAAGTAGCGGGTAAACATAGATGTCGTGATTCCTGAAATGCCGCTGGATAGTTATCAGTGTAACGGGCAAAAAAAAACACTGCCGGAGCAGTGCTTTTTTTATCGTATCGCCAGCCAAGGGATAACCAACGATACGACAGCAATATTAACTACGGCTCAGAACGCGGCGAGCTTCGTTGTAGCGCTTCTTCCAGTAAGGTTCGTTCATGCTGGAAATCGTCACACCACTGCTGGTGGAAGCATGGACAAACTGATCGTTACCGATATAGATGCCAACGTGTCGACCGGTTGAACCCGCTCTGAACAGGACTAAATCGCCCGTGCGCAGTTTAGTGCGCGAAATGGATTTGCCCATTTCCTGCTGTTCATAAGTAGAACGCGGAAGGTCTAACCCAAACTGCTCACGGAATGTACGCTGTACGAACGCGGAACAATCGATGCCTTTCTTGGTGCTGCCGCCCAGACGGTAACGCACGCCTTTCCAGTCAGCATACTGATCCATAATACGCGACTTAACGTCGAGATTACGTACCATATTTTCAAATTCATCCTGAGAGGCTTGCAGTGAAGAGGAATCTTCCATTCCCACAACACGCGTCTCAGGATGCATATTCTTCGCGGTGTTCGTCGTACTACATGCCGAAAGCAGAACCGCCACTGCAATCGCCGGGATCCCCCGCAAGATATATCTCAAGATTGGTTGAGATTTGACCATTTTGTTTGTTTTCCCTTGAAGTCCTTAACGAAAATATCGTTATAAAAATGCCAACCGTGACGAGACTAATAATCTGTTCACAATGAGACAATTCTTTATGGTGAAAACTGTGGCTCAACGCACAAAATTATTCACCATGATAATAATTATCTCAGTGGGGCAAAACGAGTTCGAGGTTAACCGATTGCACGGGGTATTGCGAGCAAAAAAGTCCGTTTTTTTATAAGAAAATGTGATACACAAAGTTACAGCGCGGAATTGCTCAAAATGCCGCCATTCATATCGGTAATCCCTGCAATTGCTTCATTTTTATCACGAATTGTATGACGGGATGATGACAGCGTTGAATGACGCCGAAAAGAAGTGACGCAGGGATCGAAAACGATCCCTGATGAATGGTGTTAATTTTCGTTATTTATTTGTTTCCAGCTTGTTTAAATTTGCCAGGAAGATAGCGATCAAAAATGTCTATTATGCGATCGCTCAGGGGGGTCATCAGCACCCACGGTAAACCAATTAACACCGCCGTGAGGGAGCCTACGGCGATATCTGTCAGCCAGTGAGCGCCAATCATCACCCGCGGGAATGCAAATACCACCACAATAACCAGGGCGATGGTGAAGGCTTTTTTACCAAAATAGCGCAGCATGAAGCCTGCAAAAATCAGCAGCATCATACCGTGGTCGCCCGGGAAACTGTCCTTCGAGGCATCTTTGGTTGGAATATGAAGCAGCTCGCTGACGCGGTTAATATTCGGGAAAAAGAGCGAAGGACTGGCGCGTTTAACCGGCATCAGATGCTGCGCCAGCTGGTTGATAATCACGGCCGTCAGCAGCATCACCAGGCCGATAATCAGAATACGGCGACGACCCGTTTTGTCTTCCTTCAGCCAGAAGGAGAGCATCAGACAGCCCATTGCCAGCAGCGAACAGCCGTCAAACGCGCGGTTGTTGGTGATCGCCACCAGCCACAGGAAGGCTTCACTCTTCGCCAGCGCCTGGTTAAAGAAGTGGAACAGCCCGGAATCCAGCGGGAACCAGAAACCGTGATCCGCCGGGATATACCAGGAGAAAAAGATCGCCAGGCCGGCAGCGTTGAGCAATAAAATAGCAGGAAGTCGAGTCGTCATAGTCTTCAGCAATGTGTGAAATCAGGGGCAACGTTAGCCGCCCAAACTTAAACGAAGCTTCAACAGGCTTGACTGGAGGGCATTCCAGTCGGTATTAACCGCACTAATTAACTCTATCCGGCTGTCGGGTGGGGCGACGTTCTGGGTTTCAATAAAGAAATCCTCGCCCTGACGGTTAATGCGCACCAGACCATCCGGAGTGCGCATGATCCCTTTTACCCGCTCAACCGGCGCGAGTCTCGCCCATTCCAGTATACCAATGGTGTCGAAAACCGTATCGGCATCGAAGATCCACCCGCAGGCCTGATGCCCCTGGCCGCTGTTCAGGTTGCGACGCCAGCGCTGATGCTCCGGCAGGCTCAGTGCAGCCAGGCCTTGCTTCGCGCCGTGGCTATGCGAATGCTCAGCGCTGGCAGGCAGTTGCGTCTGGTTGAGGCGGGGAAGGTCGAGCAGGGCGCCATCAATGTTGCCCTGGGTCGTCTGCACATACTGACGTCCACCGCCAGCCTGCTGCCACCAGGACTGGAACGCGGCCTGACTCTCAGCCGTCGCGCGATCGGATTTATTCGCCACGATAATATCTGCCGAGGCGAGCTGGTCGCGGAAATTGTCATTATTGATCGCTTTTTCATCCAGCAGCTGGCGGGGGTCGAGCAGGCAAAGCGTCGCACGCAGCTCAAGCCACGGCTCGTATACCGGGGCGGTCAGTAAATCAAGGATTTGCTTAGGATGCCCCAGCCCGGTGGGCTCAATCAGCAGACGGTCCGGCTTGCCCTGACGCAGCAGCGTATTCAGCCCGACCTGCATCGGCAGACCATTCACGCAGCACATACACCCGCCCGGGATCTCTTTCACCATCGCGCCGCTGTCGGCGAGCAACGCGCCGTCGATCCCCACTTCGCCAAATTCGTTGACCAGCACGGCCCACTTTTCCGCCGGGTCTTTATTGGCCAGCAAATGCAGAATGGACGTAGTTTTACCGCTGCCTAGAAAACCGGTGATCAGGTTGGTTTTGGTCACGTGCGCTCCGATAAATAATTGTGATGTAGTAACAACTATCTATCATCCTGACGAAAAAATCGGGCATTGAGAAGAGGGAGGGCGAACGGAGCATAAAACCGTTCGCCTTAAACGCAATAATCGCTAAATTTTTAACGTTTCGATAACGGCCTGGCGCGCGCCAAGCCGGACGAGGCGCTGGTACGCGCTGGTGATTGCCTCGACAAAGACAGGGTTTTGCGGCAGGTCGTCGCCAAAGATTTCATTTAGCGTCAGCAGGGCGCTAACGCGTTCTGCGTCGCTGCTGGTAGCGACAATGGCCTGAAACTTGTCGCTCAGCGGATCGCGTACGTCAATGGCGTTGCCCTGTTCGTCCGTACCGCTGACGTAGCGCATCCAGCCCGCCACCCCCAGCGCCAGTAATGGCCAGGCGGTGTTACGCTCAAGATGCATGCGGATCCCTTCCAGCATGCGCTGAGGCAGCTTCTGGCTGCCGTCCATGGCGATTTGCCATGTACGATGCTGTAGGGCCGGGTTGGCGAAGCGGTCAAGCAGGCTGTCAGCATAGGCTGTCAGATCAACGTTGGTGATGCGCAGCGTAGGGGCCTGCTCATTCAGCATCAGCCTGCGGGCAGCCTCGCGGAAACTGTCGTCCTGCATACATTCATTTATGTGCGCGTAGCCGGCAAGGTAGCCCAGATACGCGAGGAAGGAGTGGCTGCCGTTCAGCATCCGCAGCTTCATCTGCTCCCAGGGCAGGACATCCTCAACCATCTGTACGCCTGCCACCTCCCACTCCGGACGCCCGGCGACAAAGTTATCTTCCACTACCCACTGAATGAACGGTTCACAGCTGATGGCGCAGGGATCCTCAACGCCAAGTTCCTGGGTGATTTCCGCGAGTGAGGCGTCGGTGGCGGCGGGCACGATTCGGTCGACCATGGTACCAGGGAAGCTCACGTGCGCCTCGATCCATGCGGCCAGCTCTGCGGAACGCTTTCCGGCCATGCCGAGAACGGCATTTTTCACCACGTGGCCGTTGTCGGGAATATTGTCGCAGGAGAGCACGGTAAACGCCGGCAGGCCCCGCTCGCGGCGGCGATGAAGCGCTTCAACCAGAATACCCGGCGCGGAATGCGGCTCAGACGGGTGCTCGAGATCGTGCAGGATGCGGCTGTTCCGCATATCCAGTTTTCCCGTCGCCGGATCGATACAGTAGCCTTTTTCGGTAATGGTGAGGGAGACAATTGCCACCTGCGGTTCGCAGAATTTCTCAATAATGGCTGCCAGCGAGTCGAGTTTGGCGTTCAGGCACTCTTTTACCGCACCGATAATAATGGGTTGATTGCCTTCGGCACCTTTCTCCAGCACGGTAAACAGATGATCCTGCGCCCGGAGCTGGCCCATAAGGACATCGCCGCTAAAGAGGCTAATCTCACAAATTCCCCAGTCGCCTCCTTTGGCATTCAGTACCCGGTTTGTTAACAACGCCTGATGCGCCCGGTGGAACGCGCCAAAACCGAAATGGACGATGCGGGAGCGTAACTGCTCGCGATCGTAGCGGGGCTGCTGGACATGAGCAGGAAGCGCGGTGGAGGCAATAGTCTTCATGTAATACACACCTGATTAACCATTAATTAACAATGCCAGTGTAAAGTTATATGACAACAAATTAAATTGGTAAGCCGTAAATATCCCTGTTATGTGAGTTTGATCAATCAATGCCGCGTGCTGTATTGACCACTTCGATTAAACATGTATGGTAGTCGTCATTGAAGTAACACATATTGGTATAACAACTTGAGAGGGTGGGGCAATGGAACAAACCTGGCGTTGGTACGGGCCGAACGATCCGGTTTCTCTTGATGATGTGCGTCAGGCTGGCGCAACGGGTGTGGTCACGGCGCTGCATCATATTCCGAACGGTCAGGTGTGGCCGGTAGAGGAAATCCAAAAGCGTCAGGCTCAGCTGGCAGAGAAGGGGTTAACCTGGTCTGTTGTGGAAAGTATTCCGGTTCACGAAGATATCAAAACCCACTCCGGTGAGTGTGATACCTGGATTGCGAATTATCAGCAGAGCATTCGTAACCTGGCAGCCTGTGGTATTGATACCGTCTGCTACAACTTTATGCCGATCCTGGACTGGACGCGTACCGACCTGGAATATGAAATGGCCGATGGTTCGAAGGCGCTGCGTTTCGATCAAATCGCTTTTGCGGCTTTCGAACTGCACATTCTGAAGCGTCCGGGGGCGGAAGCAGACTACACCGCCGAAGAGCAGCAGCAGGCGCTGGCGTGGTTCAATGCCGCCGGTGAAGCGGACATTGAGAAGCTGGTTCGCAATATCATCGCGGGCCTGCCCGGTGCGGAAGAGGGTTATACCCTCGATCAGTTCCGTGCGCGCCTGGCGGAATATGGCGATATCGATAAAAACCAGCTGCGTGAAAACATGGCGCACTTCCTGCGCGCTATTGTGCCGGTGGCAGAAGAAGTCGGCGTGCGGCTGGCGGTTCATCCTGACGATCCACCGCGCCCTATCCTCGGCCTGCCGCGTATCGTGTCTACGATTGAAGATATGCAGTGGCTGAAAGAGACGGTGGACAGCATCTACAACGGCTTTACCATGTGTACGGGCTCGTATGGCGTGCGGGCGGATAACGATCTGGTGCGGATGATCGAAACCTTCGGCGATCGCATTCATTTCACCCACCTGCGTGCAACCTGCCGTGAAGAGAACCCGAAAACCTTCCACGAAGCAGCCCATCTTGGCGGCGACGTGAACATGGTTGCGGTGGTGGATGCCATTCTCTCTGAAGAGGTACGTCGTAAGCAGGCGGGGGTTGTACGTCCTATCCCGTTCCGTCCGGATCACGGGCACCAGATGCTGGACGATCTGCGCAAGAAAACGAATCCAGGGTATTCGGCGATTGGCCGTCTGAAAGGGATGGCGGAAGTGCGCGGTATCGAGCTGGCGCTGAAAATGACGAAGTATCCTGAACTGCTGTAAAGGTTGTTGCCGGGTGGCGGCTGCGCCTTACCCGGCCTACAAAAACACAAAAACCGGCATCAGAGCCGGTTTTTTGTAGGCCCGGTAAGCGTAGCGCCACCGGGCGAAAAGCAGGATCAGTCAGCACGACCCATATAGCGTTTTTCTTCGATATGGATACGGATTTTCTCGCCCGCTGACAGGTACTCTGGCACCTGTACGACCAGACCGGTAGTCAGGGTAGCCGGTTTGTTACGCGCACTTGCAGACGCGCCTTTGATGCCCGGTGCCGTTTCAACAATTTCCAGATCAACGGTCTGCGGCAGCTCCAGCGCCAGCAGCACGCCATCCCAGGTCAGCACCTGCATGTCCGGCATCCCACCTTCAGGAATAAACAGCAGCTCTTCTTCGATCTGATCTTTGGTGAAGATATACGGGGTGTAATCTTCTTTATCCATGAACACGTATTCGTTGCCATCGATGTAGGAGAAATCAACGTAGCGACGGGTGAGGGTCACGGTATCAACGATATCGTCGCCTTTAAAACGTTCTTCCACTTTCAGGCCGGTGCGGACATCGGAGAAACGCATTTTGTACAGCGTTGCTGCGCCACGGGCGCTGGGTGCCTGAATGTCGATATCTTTCACAATCAGCAGTTTGCCGTTGTAATTCAGTACCATACCTTTCTTAATTTCGTTCGCTCTTGGCATTGCAGTAATCCTGTTTACGGGAGGTAAAAAATATCGCGCCAAATTACTCGCGCGCGGCCTTTCAGGCAAGCGGAATTCGTGGGTTTTGCTATCAATACATAAAAGGTGTTACTGTGCGCGCAATGCCCGACTGCGCGGGCATCTGCCACCAACAGAGAGCATGTATGGATTGTCGTTCCGACTGTGGCGCGTGCTGTACCGCACCGTCCATCTCAAGCCCCATTCCAGGCATGCCGGAGGGCAAGCCTGCCAATACCCGCTGCGTTCAGCTCTCTGACACTAACCTGTGCATGATCTTTGGCTCGCCCCTGCGCCCGAAGGTGTGCTCCGGGCTCCAGCCAACCGCCGAAATGTGCGGCAGTACGCGCCAGCAGGCCATCACTTATCTGCTTGAGCTGGAAGCGCTCACCGCGCCTTAAACGTCTTTGATTCGCGTCAGGCAGCTCAGCGTCAGGACGCACATCACCAGCGCAATCCAGAACACCGTATGATAGTTCCAGATTTCAGCCACAACGCCCGCCAGTGAGCCTGCAATAATCCAGCCCACGCGGGTGGTATTAGTATAAAGGGTGGTGGCAGAGCCTGCCTGACCCGGCATCAGATCCTGGAAGTAGAGCATGCCGATACCGGCCAGAATGCCGATGTAAATGGCGTTCAGCAGCTGTAAAGCAAGAAGCAGGGCTGGCGTATGAACCGTCAGCATACCGACATAAAACAGCAGCCCGGCTACGGCGGCGACGCGCATCAAAAAGCGCTTGCCGAAGCGCTTCGCGTAATAGCCCGCAATCAGCATGGTGGGGATCTCAAGCCCCGCGGCGGTTCCCATCATGATCCCGGCCAGCTTCTCCGGCAGATGCAACTCATCAATAATAAACAGCGGCATATTAATGATATAGAGGCTGTTGGTTCCCCACATTAGCGTACAGATAATGAATAACAGCAGCGCGTCGCGCCGGTTACGTCGCGGAGCTTCCAGCGTACCGGTCGCCACTTTCGGCTCTTTGCGCATGGAGGGCAGAAAGAACCAGACCATTGCGCCGCATACCACGAAGGCCACGGCTGCGCTGAGGTACATCACCGTAAAGCCAAAACCCATCGCCAGCGCGTAGGCGAGCGGGGGGCCAATCACCCACGCCAGCGACACCTGCGCGCGCAGTATCGAGCTGAACATCACCGCTTCTCGCCCGGTGCGGTCGGCATGCTCGCGGGCAAGGGCGAACATCTGCGGGTTGGCGGTCGAGCCGAAACTGCTCAGGAAGACGCCCACGAACAGCAGAATGAAGTAGTTACGGTTCCAGGCAAACAGCAGGCAGGCAAACACCCCGAGCAGGCAGCAAAAAACGATCAGGCTTTTGCGATCGCCTTTGCGGTCTGAACGCCCGGCTAGAAACTGGCTGACGAAAATGCCGATGATGGCGCTCCCGGTGAAGAAGAAGCCAACCATCGCCGGGCGGGCGTGAACTTCGTTGGTCAGAAACAGGCTCAGCGTAGGCGTTTGTAACGCACCGGCAATACCGGTGAGAAAAGCAACGATCAAAAACGCCGTTGACGTCAAATCAAAAGGCTTTGGTGAGGCGGCAGCGGGGGTGTTATGCATGTTCAGTCTTTGCGAGTAACAGAGAGAGGCGGAGTTTACGCCGCCTGTCAATAAATAAACAGAGGGCAAAATCAAGATTGCCACAATAAATCAAAATAGCATTTCAGTTTATCGCCGTTTCGCTGAAGCGTGCTGAACCTGTTTGCTGAACATCAGCAAAAACCTCCCGACTGAAGAAGAAATGTGCTGCACTTCTAAATTCTGCAACAAGAAATGTAACTTTTCTTGCAACCTTTTGTAGAAAAGACAAGACTTCTTGAAACGTTTCAGCGCTATCTTGCCTGTCCTGACGAAGCAGGTTAGCGCCTATTTTCTCAGTTAAGCTGAAACGATTCAATTTCAGCAGGAGAGGAGAATCATGTTCCAGTTATCTGTTCAGGATATTCACCCGGGCGAACAGGCCGGGAATAAAGAAGAGGCTATTCGCCAGGTCGCCGCTGCGCTCGTGCAGGCTGGCAACGTGGCTGACGGCTACGTCAACGGCATGCTGGCGCGTGAACAGCAGACCTCCACCTTCCTCGGTAACGGTATTGCAATTCCGCACGGCACCACGGACACCCGCGATCAGGTGCTGAAAACCGGCGTGCAGGTCTTCCAGTTCCCGCAGGGCGTGCTGTGGGGCGAGGGTCAGGTGGCTTATGTGGCGATCGGCATCGCGGCCAGCGGTGACGAACACCTGGGCCTGCTGCGTCAGCTGACGCACGTGCTGAGTGATGATGCCGTCGCGGAACAGCTTAAATCCGCCACCACTGCTGAAGAGCTGCGTGCCCTGCTGATGGGCGAAAAACAGAGCGAAGCGCTGAAGCTGGATAATGAAACCCTGACGCTGGACGTCGTTGCGTCCGATTTGTTGACGCTCCAGGCGCTGAACGCGGCCCGCCTGAAAGAAGTGGGAGCGGCAGATACCACTTTTGTGACGCGCGCCATCAATGATAAGCCATTAAACCTGGGTCAGGGCATCTGGCTGAACGACAGTGCTGAAGGCAACCTGCGTAGCGCTATCGCGGTCAGCCGTGCTGCGGTTGCCTTTGAGACAGACGGCGAACGCGCCGCGATGCTGGTAACGGTCGCCATGGCGGACGATCAGCCGGTATCCGTGCTGAAGCGTCTGGGCGATCTGCTGCTGAACAATAAAGCTGAAAAACTGCTGAACGCAGACGCGGCGACGGTGCTGGCCCTGCTGACCAGCGACGATGCGCTGACGGATGATCTGCTGAGCGCAGAGTACGTGGTGCGTAACGAACACGGCCTGCATGCCCGTCCGGGCACCATGCTGGTGAATACCATTAAACAATTTGCAAGTGAGATCACCGTGACCAATCTGGACGGTTCGGGTAAACCAGCCAACGGGCGCAGTCTGATGAAAGTTGTCGCGCTGGGCGTGAAGAAAGGCCATCGTCTGCGCTTTACCGCGCAGGGTGCGGATGCTGAACAGGCGCTGAAAGCGATTGGCGACGCCATCGCGGCCGGTCTGGGGGAGGGCGCATAATGAGCAGACGTGTTGCGACCATTACGCTGAACCCGGCTTACGATCTGGTGGGTTTCTGCCCGGAAATTGAGCGTGGCGAAGTCAACCTGGTGCGGACGACCGGCCTGCATGCCGCAGGAAAAGGGATTAACGTGGCGAAGGTGCTGAAAGATCTCGGCATCGACGTCACCGTAGGCGGCTTCCTCGGTAAAGACAACCAGGATGGTTTTCAGCAGTTGTTCAGTGAACTGGGCATCGCTAACCGTTTTCAGGTTGTGCAGGGCCGTACCCGCATCAACGTTAAGCTGACCGAGAAAGACGGTGAAGTGACCGATCTGAACTTCTCCGGCTTCGAAGTGACCCCGGCTGACTGGGAGCGCTTTGTTGCCGATTCCCTGAGCTGGCTGGGCCAGTTTGACATGGTGTGCGTCAGCGGCAGTCTGCCGTCCGGCGTCAGCCCGGAAGCGTTCACCGACTGGATGACGCGCCTGCGCAGCCAGTGCCCGTGCATTATTTTCGACAGCAGCCGCGACGCGCTGGTCGCCGGTCTGAAAGCCTCGCCATGGCTGGTTAAGCCTAACCGCCGCGAACTGGAGATCTGGGCGGGCCGTAAGCTGCCAGAATTAAAGGATGTGATTGACGCTGCCCATGCGCTGCGCGAGCAGGGTATCGCTCACGTGGTGATTTCGCTGGGTGCAGAAGGTGCCCTGTGGGTGAACGCCTCCGGGGAATGGATTGCCAAACCGCCTTCAATGGAGGTGGTCAGCACCGTGGGTGCCGGGGATTCGATGGTTGGCGGCCTGATCTACGGTCTGCTGATGCGCGAATCCAGTGAACATACCTTACGTCTTGCTACCGCCGTTGCGGCCCTGGCCGTGAGCCAGAGCAATGTCGGTATTACCGATCGTACCCAGTTAGCCGCGATGATGGCGCGCGTTGACTTAAAACCTTTTAACTAACAGCAGGAGAGGAATAATGAAAACGCTGCTGATCATTGACTCCGGTCTCGGACAGGCTCGTGCCTATATGGCGAAGACCCTGCTGGGCGCGGCGGCACAAAAAGCGCACCTGGATATCATTGATAACCCGGGTGATGCTGAAATGGCGATTGTTCTGGGCGACAAAATCCCCGCGGACAGCGCCCTGAACGGTAAAAAAGTGTGGCTGGGTGATATTAATCGCGCGGTGGCACACCCTGAACTGTTTCTGAGCGAAGCAAAAGGTCATGCGACGGTTTACAGCGCACCTGTTGAGGCGGCGCCGGTTGCCGCCGCTGGGCCGAAACGCATTGTTGCGGTAACGGCCTGCCCGACAGGTGTGGCGCACACCTTTATGGCGGCTGAAGCCATTGAAACCGAAGCGAAAAAACGTGGCTGGTGGGTGAAGGTTGAAACCCGCGGCTCTGTTGGTGCGGGCAATGCCATCACGCCTGAAGAGGTGGCGGAAGCCGATCTGGTGATTGTGGCGGCGGATATCGAAGTGGATCTGGCGAAGTTTGCCGGCAAGCCGATGTACCGTACCTCTACCGGCCTGGCGCTGAAGAAGACCGCGCAGGAGTTTGATAAGGCGCTGGCAGAAGCCAAACCGTATCAGGCAACCGGTGCGGCTAAAACTGCGACCGAAGGGAAAAAAGAGTCTGCGGGCGCGTATCGTCACCTGCTGACCGGCGTATCCTACATGCTGCCGATGGTGGTGGCGGGCGGCCTGTGTATTGCGCTCTCCTTCGCCTTTGGTATCGAGGCGTTTAAAGAGCCGGGCACGCTGGCGGCTGCGTTGATGCAGATTGGCGGCGGCTCCGCGTTTGCGCTGATGGTGCCGGTGCTGGCGGGCTTTATCGCTTTCTCCATTGCTGACCGTCCGGGTCTGACGCCGGGTCTTATCGGCGGTATGCTGGCCGTGAGCACCGGTTCTGGCTTTATCGGCGGTATCATTGCCGGTTTCCTCGCCGGTTATGTGGCGAAGCTGATCAGCTCGAAGCTGAAGCTACCGCAGAGTATGGAGGCGCTGAAACCTATCCTGATCATTCCGCTGATTTCCAGCCTGGTGGTCGGTCTGGCGATGATTTACCTGATTGGTAAGCCGGTCGCGGGCATTCTGGAAGGTCTGACCCACTGGCTGCAAACCATGGGGACGGCGAACGCGGTGCTGCTGGGCGCAATCCTCGGCGGTATGATGTGTACCGACATGGGTGGTCCGGTAAACAAAGCGGCATATGCGTTTGGCGTTGGCCTGCTAAGTACCCAGACCTACGCGCCGATGGCGGCGATCATGGCGGCCGGTATGGTGCCTCCGCTGGCGCTCGGTCTGGCGACGATTATTGCCCGCCGTAAGTTCGATAAAGCGCAGCAGGAAGGCGGTAAAGCGGCGCTGGTGCTGGGCCTGTGCTTCATCACCGAAGGCGCAATCCCGTTTGCGGCACGCGATCCAATGCGTGTCCTGCCGTGCTGTATCGTGGGTGGTGCGGTGACGGGGGCTATCTCCATGGCGGTAGGTGCGAAACTGATGGCGCCGCACGGCGGTCTGTTCGTCCTGCTGATCCCTGGCGCCATCACGCCGGTGCTGGGTTATCTGCTGGCGATTGTTGCCGGTACGCTGGTGGCAGGCCTGTCTTACGCGGTGCTGAAGCGCCCGGAAGCGGAAGTGGTCGCAAAAGCAGCCTAAAAGAGGTGTCGGGTGGCGGCTTCGCCTTACCCGACCTACAAAAAAAGCCGGGTGCGTAAGCAGCCCGGCTTTTTTTATGCCGCCTGTTCAGCGGTTTGCTGCGCCTTCAGCCAGGCAATCTCTTCCGCCCAGATATCCGGGTTAATGGTTTCGAGCACCATTGGAATACCGTCGAAGCGGGCGTCCTGCATGATGAAGCGGAACGCATCATGGCCGATGTTGCCTTCGCCCAGGCTGTGGTGGCGGTCAACGCGGCTGCCGAACGCGCTTTTCGCATCGTTTAAGTGCATACCGCGAAGGTATTTAAAACCGACAATACGCTCGAACTCCTCGAAGGTATTTTTCGTGGCCTCGGTTGTGCGCAGGTCATAGCCGGCGGCAAAGGCGTGACAGGTATCGATGCACACCCCCACGCGGGATTTATCCTCCACGCCGTCGATGATCGCCGCCAGATGCTCAAACTTAAAGCCGAGGTTGCTGCCCTGACCGGCGGTATTCTCAATCACCGCCGTCACGCCCTGGGTTTTATCCAGCGTCATGTTGATGGACTCGGCGATGCGCGCCAGACAGGCGTCTTCGTCAATCTGCATCAGATGGCTGCCGGGATGGAAGTTCAGCAGCGTCAGCCCCAGCTGTTCACAGCGCTGAACCTCATCCAGGAACGCTTCGCGGGATTTTTCCAGCGCCTCGGCAACCGGGTGACCGAGGTTAATGAGGTAGCTGTCGTGGGGAAGGATTTGGCCAGGCCCGTAGTGGTATTTCTCACAGGCGGCTTTGAAATCATCAATCACTTCAGCGGTGAGCGCTGCGGCGCGCCACTGGCGCTGGTTTTTGGTGAACAGGGCGAAAGCGGTCGCCTCGATTTCGGCGGCGCGAATGGCGGCATTCGCAAGGCCACCGGCAGCGCTGACGTGCGCTCCAACATATTTCATAAAAAGACTCCTGTTAACCCGAAATGCCTATGATAGCGGGTTAACAGGAGAAGGACGAGATGGTTTATGCCAACAGGCTGTGCACGGCGAGGTTAATCGCACCACCGCCAACGATTAGCCAGATGAACAGCACCAGCGCCATCAGCAGCGGTTTCGCGCCGGCTTTTTTCAGCGCGCTGACGTGTGTGGTGACGCCCAGCGCCGCCATCGCCATCGCCAGCAGGACCGTATCCAGCGTCACCAGCATATCCACCATCGCTTTTGGCAGCAGGTGGAAAGAGTTGAAGACAGCGACCACGATGAACAGGATCGCAAACCACGGAATGGTGATTTTGCTTTTCTCGCTGCCGCCTGCCGGAGCAAGCTGTTTAACCCGCGCCGCGAGGAAAATCAGGAACGGGGCCAGCATCATCACGCGCAGCATTTTGGCGATGACCGCCGCGTTTTCCGCTTCCGGGTTAATGGCGTGACCTGCCGCCACCACCTGCGCCACTTCGTGCATGGTTGAGCCGATATAAATGCCGTAGGTTTCCGGACTAAACCAGTGCGCCACCAGCGGATACATGGCCGGATACAGGAAGATCGCCAGCGTACCGAAGATAACTACCGTCGCGACGGCAACCGTGACTTTACTGGCTTCGGCTTTAACGACGGGTTCTGTTGCCAGTACCGCCGCCGCGCCGCAGATGCTGCTACCCGCACCGATCAGCCAGCTGGTCTGTTTGTCCAGCCCAAAGATCTTCTGGCCGATAAAGCACGCCAGTAAAAAGGTGCTCGAAAGGGTCAGGACGTCAATGGCAATCCCGCTGACGCCAACGTCCGCAATCTGCGAAAAGGTGAGGCGGAAACCGTAAAGAATAATCCCGAGGCGCAGCAAATGCTGTTTAGCAAAGATTACCCCGCCGTCGCAGGATTTCCAGATGTGCGGGTAAACGGTATTCCCGACCACCATGCCGAGCAAAATGGCCAGCGTTAGCGCGCTGAAACCTGCACCGGCGACCGCCGGAATACTGCCGCCCCATAAAGCCACGCCGGTCACCACGGCGCTGAGCGCGAGGCCCGGCACGAAGTGCCACACTGTACGATGATGTTGTAAGGTGATTTCTGACATAACCTTCTCCTTTGTCTGGCTAAAGGTTACGGCGCTCTGGCTTAAAAATAAAATTGATTATATATTTATAATCAATCTTTATAAGTGGTAAGCAACCATGCACATTACATTGCGTCAGCTGGAAGTTTTTGCCGAGGTGCTGAAAAGCGGCTCGACAACCCAGGCGTCACAAATGCTGGCGCTCTCGCAGTCCGCCGTTAGCGCAGCCTTGACCGATCTTGAAGGGCAACTGGGCGTTCAGCTTTTCGACAGGGTAGGAAAGCGGCTGGTGGTGAACGAACATGGCCGCCTGCTGTACCCGCGTGCCCTGGCCTTGCTGGAGCAGGCAACGGAGATCGAACAGCTGTTCCGCGAGGACAACGGCGCTATTCGCGTCTACGCCAGCAGCACGATCGGTAACTACATCCTGCCGGAAGTGATTGCCCGCTACCGCCGGGATTTTCCGACCCTGCCGCTGGAAATGAGCGTCGGCAACAGCCAGGACGTGATCAACGCGGTGATCGATTTCCGCGTGGACATCGGGCTTATCGAAGGGCCGTGCCACAACGTGGATATCATTGCGGAACCCTGGCTGGAGGATGAGCTGGTGGTGTTTGCCTCCCCGGCCTCTTCTTTACTCCAGGGCGAGGTGACGCTGGAGCGTCTGGCGCAGGCGCAGTGGATCCTGCGAGAGCAGGGCTCCGGCACGCGTGAGATTGTCGATTATCTGCTGCTGTCCCATCTGCCGCAGTTCCAGTTAGGGATGGAGTTAGGTAACTCCGAGGCGATTAAGCATGCGGTGCGTCATGGCCTGGGCATTAGCTGTCTTTCCCGACGGGTGATTGCCGAACAGCTGGAGACCGGCTCTCTGGTTGAGATCCCCGTTCCGCTGCCGAAGCTGGTGCGCACGCTGTGGTGCATCCATCATCGTCAGAAACACCTTTCCAGCTCGCTCCAGCGTTTTCTGCGCTACTGCGCCATTTAACGTTCCCCGGTGGCGCTTCGCTTACCGGGGCTACGTGCGCTTATCACCCCACATTTTTATGCTTTACTTATAATCCTGGCCGAGTCATGAAGCTCTCTTATAACTGAGCATTTCTGCCGGAAGCAACGCAGATCGTCTGCTACAATCGCGCCTCATTTATTGAATGGACAGCATTTTCACATGGTTTCAGAAACTAAAACCACAGAAGCGCCCGCGCTACGTCGCGCACTTAAGGCGCGTCACCTGACGATGATCGCCATTGGCGGCTCCATCGGTACGGGTCTTTTCGTTGCCTCTGGCGCAACAATTTCGGCAGCCGGCCCGGGTGGGGCATTATTCTCTTATATCCTGATTGGCCTGATGGTCTACTTCCTGATGACCAGCCTGGGTGAACTGGCGGCATACATGCCGGTGTCTGGTTCGTTTTCGACCTACGGACAAAAATACGTTGAGGAAGGCTTCGGCTTCGCGCTGGGCTGGAACTACTGGTACAACTGGGCGGTGACCATCGCCGTTGACCTCGTCGCCGCACAACTGGTGATGACCTGGTGGTTCCCGGACACGCCAGGCTGGATCTGGAGCGCCCTGTTCCTGGCGGTCATCTTCCTGCTGAACTACATCTCCGTGCGCGGCTTTGGCGAAGCGGAATACTGGTTCTCTTTGATTAAAGTGGCAACCGTCATCATCTTTATCGTTGTCGGTGTGGCGATGATCGTTGGTATTTTCAAAGGGGCTGAACCGGCGGGCTGGAGTAACTGGACTATAGGCGATGCGCCGTTTGCCGGGGGCTTCTCGGCGATGATTGGCGTGGCGATGATTGTCGGCTTCTCCTTCCAGGGTACCGAGCTGATTGGTATCGCGGCCGGTGAATCCGAAAACCCGGAGAAGAACATTCCGCGCGCGGTGCGTCAGGTGTTCTGGCGTATCCTGCTGTTCTATGTGTTCGCGATCCTGATTATCAGCCTGATTATTCCGTATACCGACCCAAGCCTGCTGCGTAACGATGTGAAAGACATCAGCGTCAGCCCGTTCACGCTGGTCTTCCAGCACGCGGGTCTGCTCTCTGCCGCGGCGGTGATGAACGCGGTGATCCTGACGGCGGTACTGTCTGCGGGTAACTCCGGGATGTACGCCTCCACCCGCATGCTCTACACCCTGGCCTGCGACGGTAAAGCGCCGCGTATTTTCTCGAAACTGTCTCGCGGTGGCGTGCCGCGCAACGCGCTGTATGCGACTACGGTGATTGCGGGTCTCTGTTTCCTGACCTCCATGTTCGGCAATCAGACGGTCTACCTGTGGCTGCTTAACACCTCTGGTATGACGGGCTTCATTGCCTGGCTGGGCATTGCCATCAGCCACTACCGTTTCCGTCGCGGGTACGTCAAGCAGGGTCATGATCTGAATAATCTGCCGTACCGGTCAGGGTTCTTCCCGCTGGGGCCGATCTTCGCCTTCGTTCTGTGCCTGATTATTACCCTGGGTCAGAACTATGAGGCCTTCCTTGCGGACACCATTGACTGGGGCGCCGTCACGGCCACCTATATTGGCATTCCGCTGTTCCTGATCATCTGGTTTGGCTACAAACTGACGAAAGGAACACGCTTCGTTCGCTACAGTGAAATGGATTTCCCGGAACGATTTAAACAATAACCGCACTTCCTCTCTTTTAGCCCGCTCAGTTGAGCGGGCTTTTTTATGGGCAGATCAGAAGCTGTAGGTCATGCCGACGGTGTAGCGACGGCCATCCAGCACGGTGTCATACGTATCGTAATCAATCTGCTTATCGAGCACGTTATACACACCGGCAGTAACCAGCAGGTTTTTGTTGGCGTTGTAGCGCATACCGACATCAACCTGAGTGTAGGACGGCGTACCCTGGGACATTGACGTGCGGCTCAGGTACTCAGACGTTTTACCGCGCAGGTTGAGACGGCTCCAGAATCCGACATCTGGCGTCGCCTGCCAGTCCAGGGTGGTGTTGAACATGTGTTTCGGCATTTTGTTCAGTGGCTTGCCGGAGAACTGGCCGCTCTTCTGCTCAGATTCCGTATAGGTGTAGTTTGCAGTCCAGTTCACATCACGCGTGATCTTCCACCCGAAGGAGGACTCCACACCGCGCATGTTGGCTTTGTCCACGTTGACGCGATCGCTGACGAAATCATAGCTGTGATCGCCAATCGTACAGGCGGGATCGGCGCTGCTGTTACAGCGGCGAACTTCCGTAATCTTGTCCTTGAAGTCGGTATTAAACAGCGTTACGCCGGCATTCAGGTTATCGTTGTTATCCCAGAGCAGGGCGAGCTCTTCGCTCAGACTCTTCTCTGGTTTCAGATCCGGGTTGCCAACGATGATACCGTCAAGACGGCCGCCACCCGTTACCTGGCCCCAGCTGGCAGACGACTGACGCAGATCCGGCGCACGATAGCCAGCCGAAACCCCCCCTTTTAACGTCCACTGATCGGCCAGGTGCCATACGCCGTAACCGCGCGGCGTCCAGTTAGTACCGTAGTTTTGGTCTTTGTCCATACGCAGGCCGCCGGTCAACGTAAAGCTTTCCGTCATTGCCCATTCATCTTCGGCAAACAGGGCCCAGCTCCAGCGCGTCAGTTTGTTCAGGCCGTCAGCAGCTTCCAGCTGATTACCCTTGTCGCGCAGTTTCTCATAACGATACTGCCCGCCGAGGGTCAACGTATGATCGCCGAGGAAAATCTGGTTCTGGTTGTTGAAGGTGGTGTTATAGGAGCGCATTTTGCGACCTGGATTATTGGTCTCTTCCTGCTGGATATAGCTGGTGGTATTGAAGTCGTCGTAATACCCGCTGTGCGTTAAGGAGTAGGTCGTGTGCTCATAGCGCGAGTCGCTTTTGGTATTTGGCGTACAGGTTGTTCCCCGGCAGGTTTCAGCCGCTTTCGACATCCCCGGGGTGCTGTTTCTGTCCTGAAGCTCGCGAGCAAAGTCGAGGTCGAAATCGTTCTTCTCGTCCGGCGTGAAGTTCAGCGTAATGCCACCGTTACGCATTTTCTGCTCGTTATAGCCGTTCACGATTTTATCTTCTGCGCGGCGTGACAACAGCCCCGTCACTTTTGCGCCCAGCAGTCCGTCGATCAGGGGACCAGAAGCGTAGGCGTTGGTCTGGAAGATATCGCCGGAATCATTGTTTTCCTGGAAGGTCGCATCGCCATGCAACGAACCGGTCCAGGCTTTAGTGTTCGAGACTTTTTTGGTAATGACGTTAATTACGCCACCCATAGCATCGGAGCCGTAAAGCGAGGACATCGGGCCGCGGATGACCTCGATGCGCTCAATGGACTCCAGCGGCGGCAGCCAGCCTTGTTCAATACCCGAGTTGTCGCTGTTGGGGCGGGTGCTTCGCGTACTGACGCGTTTGCCGTTCACCAGGAACAGGGTGTACTGAGAGGCCATGCCGCGAATACTGATATCACTGCTGCTCCCGCCGCCAGTGACGACAACGCCCGGGACGTCTCTCAGGGCATCGGTAACATCACGGTAGGCTTTATCTTCAATCTGCTGTTTTGAAATCACAGAGATGGAGGCGGGGGCATTCTGGATTTTTTGTTCAAAACCCGTCGCGGTGACGACAACGGTGTCCTGATCGGCTGCGTGAACGAAGGGGGAACATGTGGCAGCGCCAATGGCGACGGCCAGGAGCTTAATGCGCGGTATTGTCATTTGTACATTCCGTATAAAAATGAATAAAACTCCATCGGGATAACCCTGAGAACTGTATGTTTTTGTCTTGTAAGAACTCTTTGAGATGGAGAAGAGCCTGGAATTGTACAAAAGAATGTAGAATTGTAAACACAAATGATAATTGAAATCATTTGTGTTTGGGTGTCGGAGACAGAAATCAGGCTGGATTCAAGCGGATAGAAGTATGTAAAGAGGGGGAGGGGAAGACCCGGTAGGCAGGAGGCGCTACCGGGCAAAAGGCGGAACTTATCTGAACAGATGCTCCGCATGGAAGCGGAGATGATCCTCAATAAAGGACGCCATGAAGTAATAGCTGTGGTCGTATCCCGGCTGAATGCGCAGCGTTAGCGGCCAGTCCTTCTGGCGCGCGGCTTCCGCCAGCACCGCAGGCTGTAGCTGTCCGGCGAGGAACTGATCCGCATCGCCCTGATCGATAAGCATCGGGATCGCATTCACCGAATCGCTCGCCAGCATCAACGCGCAGCTGTCCCATTCCTGCCATTTTTCTGCTTCTTCACCCAGATAGTGCGTAAAGGCTTTTTGCCCCCACGGCACCTGCGTTGGGTTCACAATCGGCGCAAATGCGGACACGCTGGTGTATTTCCCCGGATTTTTCAGCGCCATTATCAGCGCCCCGTGGCCCCCCATCGAATGTCCGCTTATCGCGCAGCGCTCGCTGACCGCGAACTGAGAGTGCACCAGGGCAGGCAGTTCATCGCGAATGTAGTCATACATGCGGTAATGGCTCGCCCACGGTTGTTCCGTGGCGTTGAGATAGAACCCGGCGCCTTTACCCAAATCGTATCCGGCATCGTCGGCCACGTCATCGCCACGCGGGCTGGTATCTGGCATCACCAGCGCAATGCCCAGTTCGGCGGCAATACGCTGGGCACCCGCTTTGGTGGTGAAGTTTTCGTCGTTGCAGGTCAGGCCTGAAAGCCAGTACAGCACCGGTGGATTGTCCGCAGGGGGCAGGAAAATGCTGAACGTCATAGCACAATTCAGCGTGGTGGAGTCGTGCCGCCAGCGCTGCTGTCGACCTTCAAAACAACGATGCTCTTCGAGCAGTTCCATGCAGGGCTCCTTAAAGGTAAGACGATTCATAAAACGCATAATACAGAGTTTTCATTGACCTGTGAGCAACTTTCACTTTCGCAGGACGGCGAGATGTTGCATCATAAATTTACTTTTCTTTAACAATTGGAGCGATCATGGCGCTGCGTATCGCGCTCAGCGGATTTGTGGTTCTGGTCGTGGCGATGGGGATAGGGCGCTTCGCCTTCACGCCTCAGGTGCCGCTGATGATAGCCGCCGGGCAACTCACGCTTACCAGCGCGGGGCTGGTGGCGGCAATGAACTATCTGGGCTATCTGGTGGGGGCATGGGATGCCATGCGCGCCCATCGCTTCGTTGAAACGCGTCTCTGGCTTGGCATCACCGGTGCGGTGGCGCTAACGCTGCTCTCCGCGGCGGCAGATAATGCCGTTGTTCACGGTCTGCTGCGCTTTGTGATCGGCTGCATGAGCGGCTGGTCGATGGTGCTGATTGCCGCCTGGACCAACGAGCGGCTGGGGCAACTGGGCAAACCGGGACTCAGTGCGGCCGTCTTTGCCGGACCCGGGGCCGGCATCGCCCTGAGCGGCCTGCTGGCGGTCTATATTCAGGCGAAATCCTTGTCCGCCGGGGCGGCATGGCAAATCTACGGCGTACTGGCGCTGGTGCTGATTGTGCTGGTGGCGCGCTACCTGCCGCGGTCCGGGCAGCTCCATCGGCCCGGTACCGCGCCTGAACCGCTGCTGCTGACCGCAGATCTCAAGCATCTGGTCTGGAGCTACAGCCTGGCAGGGTTCGGCTATATCCTCCCGGCGACCTTTTTATCGCAAATGGCGGCGGTGCGTTTTCCTGGCAGCCTGTTTGCCCAGTTTGTCTGGCCGATATTTGGCGCCGCCTCGGTGGTGGGAATTGCGCTCAGCATTGCCCTGCGGCATACATCAAGCGCTAACCGCAGGCTGGCGATTGTTCTGTGGTTACAGGGGATTGGCGTGCTGGCGGCCTGGCTGCTGCCGGGCATAGGCGGCTTGCTGACGGGTGGGCTGCTGGTGGGCGGCGGGTTCCTCTGCGCCGTGCAGCTCTCTCTTTTGTACGGTCGCGAGCTGGCGCCAGACCACACGCGTTATATGGCGGGACTGCTCACCACCGGGTATGCCATTGGTCAGCTGGTGGGTCCGGTCACGTCGGCACTGTCGACCTGGCTCACGCATCGGCTGGAACCTGCGCTGGGGCTGGCGGGGATCGCGCTGTTCGTTGGCGGAGCGTTAGTCTGGAACCGTCAGGCTGAAAGGCAACAGCAATTGCAATAATTATCGTCGTGAATACTGGATTATGTGCGTCGCCTCACGCACAATGAGCGCACACTTTTGCCACAACGAGGGCAAAAGACGCCACACCTGCAGGAGAAAAGAATGTCATCACTCAGTAAAGAAGCAGCCCTTGTCCATGAAGCGCTGGTTGCGCGCGGTCTTGAAACGCCACTGCGCCCGCCCGTGCAGGAGCTGGACAATGATACCCGCAAGAGTCTGATCGCCGGCCATATGACGGAGATCATGCAACTGCTGAATCTCGATCTGAGCGACGACAGCCTGATGGAGACGCCGCACCGCATCGCGAAGATGTACGTCGACGAAATTTTCTCCGGCCTGGATTACGCGAACTTCCCGAAAATCACCGTCATTGAAAATAAGATGAAGGTCGATGAGATGGTGACGGTACGCGATATCACGCTGACCAGCACCTGCGAGCATCACTTTGTGACCATCGATGGTAAAGCGACGGTGGCCTATATTCCAAAAGATACGGTCATTGGCCTGTCCAAGATCAACCGCATCGTGCAGTTCTTTGCCCAGCGTCCGCAGGTGCAGGAGCGTCTGACGCAGCAGATCCTGACCGCACTGCAAACTCTGTTGGGTACTAACAACGTGGCGGTGTCTATCGACGCGGTGCACTACTGCGTGAAAGCGCGCGGCGTGCGTGATGCAACCAGCGCAACCACCACCACTTCGCTGGGCGGCCTGTTCAAATCGAGCCAGAACACCCGCCAGGAGTTCCTGCGCGCCGTGCGTCACCACAACTAATCAGACAGGGCAGGGACCATGGAGCGAAACGTCACGCTCGATTTTGTTCGCGGCGTCGCCATTCTCGGTATCCTGCTGCTGAATATCAGCGCCTTCGGTCTGCCGAAGGCCGCTTATCTGAATCCTGCGTGGTATGGCGACATCACGCGCAGCGACGCCTGGACGTGGGCAATCCTCGATCTCTTTGCACAGGTTAAATTCCTGACCCTCTTTGCGCTTCTGTTTGGCGCGGGACTTCAGCTTCTCCTCAAACGCGGTACGCGCTGGATCCAGTCGCGTTTAACGCTGCTGGTTATCCTCGGTTTTATTCACGGGCTGCTGTTCTGGGACGGCGATATTCTGCTCGCGTATGGTCTGGTGGGGCTGATTTGCTGGCGGCTGATCCGCGACGCGCCCGGTGTGAAAAGCCTGTTTAATACCGGCGTGATGCTCTATGTCATGGGACTGGCCGTGTTATTGCTGCTTGGCATGATTGCCGATGCTTCCACCAGTCGTTCATGGATCCCGGATGCGGCCAACCTGCAATATGAGCAGTTCTGGAAGCTGAAAGGCGGCATGGAAGCGATAGGCAACCGGGCCGATATGCTCGGCGATAACCTGCTGGCGCTGGGCGCGCAATACGGCTGGCAACTGGCGGGGATGATGCTGATGGGCGCAGCCCTGATGCGCACCGGCTGGCTGAAAGGGGAATTTAGCCTGCGACACTATCGTCGTACGGGAGCAGGGCTGGTGCTGCTCGGCGTGATCATCAACCTCCCGGCGGTGATGATGCAGTGGCATCTTCAGTGGGATTACCGCTGGTGTGCATTCCTGTTGCAGGTGCCGCGCGAACTGAGCGCGCCGTTCCAGACTATTGGCTATGCGGCGCTGATCTACGGCTTCTGGCCCCAGCTTTCCCGCCTGTGGATCGTCAGTGCGGTGGCCTGCGTTGGGCGGATGGCGTTAAGCAATTACATCCTGCAAACGCTGATATGCACCACGCTTTTCTACCGATTCGGCCTGTTTATGAAATTCGACCGCCTGACGCTGCTGGCGTTTGTTATTCCGGTCTGGATTGTTAACGTGGTGTTTTCGGTTGTCTGGCTGCGTTTTTTCCGCCAGGGCCCGCTGGAATGGGCATGGCGACGGTTAACCGCCCGTGCTTCGGGCGTGTCATCGCGTAATACATCCAGATAACGATCTGGATCACAATCATTAACAAAACGGATGTAAGCGTTTTCATCTGTGTGAGCTTCTTCACGTAGTCTCCTCTCTCTCGCTGCCAGAATAGCCACCTTGCTAAACACAGGGGGTGTCTGTGAGTTGCTGCAATCCTTTAAAGGGTGGTGAATATGATCACCATTCGTGACGTCGCCCGCCAGGCGGGTGTTTCTGTTGCTACTGTCTCCCGCGTGCTGAACAACAGTGCGCTGGTCAGCCCTGAAACGCGTGAAACCGTAATGAAAGCCGTGACCCAGCTGGGGTACCGGCCAAACGCTAATGCCCAGGCGCTGGCGACGCAGGTCAGCGATACCATTGGCGTAGTGGTGATGGACGTGTCTGACGCCTTCTTCGGCGCGCTGGTCAAAGCGGTGGACGTCGTTGCCCAGCAGCACCAGAAATATGTGTTGATTGGCAACAGCTATCACGAGGCTGAAAAAGAGCGTTATGCCATTGAGGTACTGATCCGCCAGCGCTGTAACGCCCTGATTGTGCACTCTAAAGCCCTGAGCGATGAAGAGCTGGCCGGGTTTATGGAACAAATCCCCGGTATGGTGCTGATCAACCGTATCGTCCCCGGCTACGCGCACCGCTGCGTCGGTCTGGATAACATCAGCGGCGCGATGATGGCGACGCGGATGCTCATCAGCAACGGCCATCAGCGCATTGGTTATCTGGCCTCCAGCCACGGTATTGAAGACGACATGATGCGCCGCGAGGGCTGGCAAAACGCCCTGAAAGAGCAGGGCATTGCGCCGCTGGAAAGCTGGGTAGGTACCGGTTCGCCGGACATGCAGGGCGGTGAAGCGGCAATGGTGGAACTGCTGGGGCGTAATCTTCAGCTGACGGCCGTGTATGCCTATAACGACAGCATGGCGGCAGGTGCGCTTACCGCGCTGAAAGACAACGGCATTGCGGTGCCACAGCATTTATCGCTGATCGGCTTTGACGATATCCCGATTGCCCGTTACACCGATCCGCAGCTGACAACGGTGCGTTACCCCATTGCGTCGATGGCGAAACTGGCGACAGAGCTGGCGTTACAGGGGGCGGCAGGGCTGTTAGATCCTGACGCAACGCATTGTTTTATGCCGACTTTAGTTCGCCGCCATTCGGTCGCTATCCGACAAACTGTGGCTCCGATCACTAACTGATAACATCACGTGATGTAACCGTTTTCAATCTGTGAGTAAATTCACAGTATCTTAACAAGCCGCTGTCTATGATGTCAGCGTTTTAGGGGCTGAAACACAATGTAACGGTGATTATTCACTTTTACCGTTACCAGCATGCCTCAAACAACGAATAAAACGCATTTCTGGAGCGTTACCGAACACGGAAGCTGGACATTTTATAAGTGAACTTCGGCGATCAGTAACGTTTTATTAACTTCTGCCCGCCGACCGTTTTTCACAAGAACTACCCTGCATAAAAAAAACCGGAGATACCATGAATAAGAAGGTGTTGACTCTGTCTGCTGTCATGGCAAGCATGCTTTTTGGCGCAGCAGCGCACGCAGCGGATACCCGTATTGGCGTGACTATCTATAAATACGACGACAACTTCATGTCCGTTGTGCGTAAAGCAATTGAAAAAGATGCTAAATCAGCGCCAGACGTGCAGCTGCTGATGAATGACTCCCAGAATGACCAGTCCAAACAGAACGATCAGATTGACGTTCTTCTGGCAAAAGGCGTGAAAGCGCTGGCTATTAACCTGGTTGACCCGGCTGCGGCAGGCACGGTGATCGAGAAAGCGCGCGGCCAGAACGTGCCAATTGTCTTCTTCAACAAAGAACCTTCCCGTAAGGCGCTGGACAGCTACGACAAAGCGTATTACGTGGGTACCGACTCCAAAGAGTCCGGGATTATCCAGGGCGATCTGATTGCGAAACACTGGGCGGCGAACCCGAACTGGGATCTGAACAAAGATGGTCAGATTCAGTTCGTTCTGCTGAAAGGCGAACCGGGCCATCCGGATGCTGAAGCACGTACCACCTACGTTATTAAAGAGCTGAACGACAAGGGCCTGAAAACCCAGCAGCTGGCGTTAGACACCGCAATGTGGGACACCGCTCAGGCGAAAGATAAGATGGACGCGTGGCTGTCTGGTCCGAACGCCAACAAAATTGAAGTGGTCATCGCCAACAACGATGCGATGGCAATGGGTGCGGTAGAAGCGCTGAAAGCCCACAACAAATCCGCCATTCCTGTATTCGGTGTGGATGCCCTGCCAGAAGCGCTGGCGCTGGTGAAATCTGGCGCTATGGCCGGTACCGTGCTGAACGATGCCAACAACCAGGCGAAAGCCACCTTCGATCTGGCGAAAAACCTGGCCGACGGTAAAGGCGCCGCTGACGGGACTAACTGGAAAATTGACAACAAAATCGTTCGCGTTCCTTACGTGGGCGTAGACCAGTCCAACCTGGCTGAGTTTATCGGTAAATAAGTTATCTGCATTGTCTTCACTGGGCGCAATTCGTTGCGCCCTTTTATAACGCGATATGCGAGGCCAACAAGGTATAATTATGGTCAGCACAACTACTCAGTCGTCCGGTGAATACTTGTTGGAAATGACCGGTGTCAACAAGTCATTCCCCGGTGTTAAGGCGCTCGATAGTGTTAATTTAAAAGTTCGTCCACACTCTATTCATGCGTTAATGGGTGAAAACGGTGCGGGTAAATCAACATTATTAAAATGCCTCTTTGGGATCTATCAAAAAGATTCTGGCAGCATTCTTTTTCAGGGAAAAGAGATCGACTTCCATTCAGCGAAAGAAGCGCTGGAGAACGGTATCTCGATGGTACACCAGGAATTAAACCTGGTTCTGCAACGTTCAGTTATGGATAATATGTGGTTGGGTCGTTATCCAACCAAAGGTGTCTTTGTCGATCAGGATAAAATGTATCGCGACACCAAAGCCATTTTTGATGAGCTGGATATTGATATCGACCCGCGCGCACGCGTCGGGACATTATCCGTTTCCCAGATGCAGATGATCGAAATTGCCAAAGCGTTCTCCTATGATGCGAAAATCGTGATCATGGATGAACCGACATCGTCATTAACGGAAAAAGAGGTTAACCACCTTTTTACCATTATTCGTAAGCTGAAAGATCGCGGCTGCGGCATTGTCTATATCTCACATAAAATGGAAGAGATCTTCCAGCTGTGCGATGAAATCACCATCCTGCGCGACGGCCAGTGGATCGCCACCCAGCCGCTGGAAGGGCTGGATATGGACAAGATCATCGCCATGATGGTTGGCCGTTCTCTGAACCAGCGCTTCCCGGATAAAGAAAACAAGCCAGGCGAAGTGATTCTGGAGGTGCGTAACCTGACCTCGCTGCGTCAGCCGTCTATCCGCGATGTCTCTTTCGATCTGCACAAGGGGGAGATCCTTGGCATCGCAGGGCTGGTGGGCGCTAAGCGCACCGATATCGTGGAAACCCTGTTTGGTATCCGTGAGAAAGCCGAAGGCACCATTACGCTGCACGGTAAGAAGATCAACAACCACAACGCCAACGAAGCCATTAATAATGGCTTTGCGCTGGTGACGGAAGAGCGTCGTTCCACCGGTATTTACGCTTATCTGGATATTAACTTTAACTCGTTAATTTCTAATATTCGCAATTACAAAAATAAAGTCGGGCTGCTGGATAATTCCCGCATGAAGAGCGATACCCAGTGGGTGATTGACTCCATGCGCGTGAAAACGCCGGGCCACCGCACGCAAATTGGCTCACTCTCGGGAGGGAACCAGCAGAAAGTCATTATTGGTCGCTGGCTATTAACCCAGCCTGAAATTCTGATGCTGGATGAACCTACGCGCGGTATCGACGTGGGTGCAAAATTTGAGATTTACCAGCTGATCGCCGAGCTGGCGAAAAAAGATAAAGGGATCATTATTATTTCTTCCGAAATGCCGGAATTGTTAGGGATCACAGACCGTATTCTGGTTATGAGCAATGGTCTCGTTGCCGGTATTGTTGAAACCAAAACGACAACGCAAAACGAAATTTTGCGTCTTGCGTCTTTGCACCTTTAAGATCAGGGGCTCCTCATGAGTGCGTTAAATAAAAAAAGTTTTCTCACTTATCTGAAAGAAGGCGGTATTTACGTTGTTCTTTTAGTCTTGCTGGCGATTATTATTTTCCAGGACCCTACGTTCTTAAGTCTGCTGAACTTGAGTAACATTCTGACCCAGTCTTCCGTACGTATTATTATCGCGCTTGGCGTGGCGGGACTTATCGTTACCCAGGGGACTGACCTTTCGGCAGGGCGCCAGGTGGGTCTGGCGGCGGTCATTGCGGCAACCCTGTTGCAGTCGATGGAAAACGCCAACAAGGTGTTCCCGGAGATGGCGACTATGCCGATTTTCGTGGTGATCCTGATCGTGTGCGCCATCGGCGCGGTAATTGGCCTGATTAACGGCATCATCATTGCTTACCTGAACGTGACGCCATTCATCACCACGCTTGGCACGATGATCATCGTTTATGGTATCAACTCCCTGTACTACGATTTCGTCGGCGCGTCTCCAATCTCTGGCTTCGACAGCGGCTTCTCGACCTTCACGCAGGGGTTTGTTGCGCTGGGCAGCTTCCGTCTCTCCTACATCACCTTCTATGCGCTGATTGCGGTGGCGTTCGTCTGGATCCTGTGGAACAAAACCCGCTTCGGTAAAAACATCTTTGCTATCGGCGGTAACCCTGAAGCGGCTAAAGTGTCCGGGGTCAACGTGGCTCTGAACCTGCTGATGATTTACGCCCTGTCCGGGGTCTTCTACGCCTTCGGCGGGATGCTGGAAGCGGGCCGTATCGGCTCTGCAACCAACAACCTCGGCTTTATGTACGAACTGGATGCGATTGCAGCCTGCGTGGTTGGCGGCGTCTCCTTCAGCGGCGGCGTGGGGACCGTGCTGGGCGTGGTGACCGGTGTGATCATCTTCACCGTTATCAACTACGGCCTGACCTACATCGGCGTGAACCCCTACTGGCAGTACATCATCAAGGGCGCCATCATCATCTTCGCGGTTGCGCTGGATTCACTGAAGTACGCGCGTAAGAAGTAAGATCTTCAGAATGAAAAGGCCCGCTCACGTAGCGGGCCTTTTTTTGCCTGGTGGCGCGACGCTTACCGGGCCTACAAAATCGCGATCGTAGGTCGGGTAAGGCGAAGCCGCCACCCGACAAAAGTTATTACTTCTTCTGAATTTCCAGCAACTGCTCTGGCGTTACCGCCGGGTAACCCTGTGCATTCTCCGGCACTTCGTGCATCGTTGGGATCGGCACCAGCGGGCCTAAAAAGCGCGGTTCACGTTTGAATAAGTACAGGTCAGCCAGTGCGCCAAAACGAGCGCCAAACTCACGTACGCGCACGCTCAGCATATCCTTTGGCGATGGCACCGCATAACACTGCGCCTGAATGCCCATATGCAGGGCGATAAACAGCGCCCGCTCGCAGTGGAAACGCTGGGTAATGATGATGAAATCATTGGTGTCGAACACCTTGCGGGTACGCACGATGGAATCAAGCGTGCGGAATCCGGCGTAGTCGAGCACGATATCGGCCGGGTCGACGCCTGCGGCAATCAGATCTTTGCGCATCGTCACCGGCTCGTTATAGCTTTGCAGCGCGTTATCGCCGCTCAGCAGCAGATAGTTCACCTTGCCGCTGTTATAGGCGTTCAGCGCGCCCTGAATACGATACCGGTAATACTGATTTATGACGCCAGTGCGGTAATACTTGGCGGTGCCAAGCACCACACCAACCTGACGGTAGGGGAGATCCTGTAGGTCATCAAAAATGTAGGGGGCTGTTTTCCAGCTCATCCAGCGGTCGAGACCCAGCACGATCAACAGCAGTATGCCGACCAGGACAGACAGGCTGTAAAACACGCGCTTTAACATGCAGATGGCTCGTACCGATGATGAAATTTCCCTCAGGCTACTGTACCCGCCTGGTTAGCGCAAGAAACAGCGATTCAACTGAGGGGTTTTTCGTCAGCCTGGCGGGCAACTCTGCCCGCCGAACAGATTATGCCAGCAGCACGCGGTCGATGGTTGAACAGCCCAGCGCTTTCAGCGTGGCTGCGGTCGCGTCCCACTGGATCAGCGGCGCATCGGCCTTTTCAGCCAGGATTGCGCGCTGAATATCTGGGTAGTCATACCCGTTCAGGCTAAGCAGGTTCAGGGCACCCTGGAGCGGAGGCAGCGTCGGGTTAAATGCGGCGTTCTCTGCATAGCTGCCGGTGAAGATGCGGCCGTCGCGGCACTGAAGGGCGACGCCGCTTGGAGATTTGCTGTATGGCGTGTGGCTTTTATTGGCGGCGGCAATGGCCGCTTCGCTCAGCTCATCTCCCGAGAGCGCATAACCGTGGTCCTGCTCGTCCATCAGCAGGGTTTTGATCTCAAGATCTTTCGGGCCGAAAGCATCCGGCAGGTAATCACCCAGCGTATGCGGTGTGCGTCCCGGCAGGTTGATACGCAGTTCAAGACCGCTGTTCAGCTCATTCATAAACTGGCGGCAGTGGCCGCAAGGGGTATAGTTGACGGTGATGGCGCGCAGGGCTTTTTCGCCGCGCAGCCAGGCGTGACTGATGGCGCTCTGCTCCGCGTGGACGGTTTGCTGCATGGTCGCACCAAGAAACTCCATGTTTCCGCCGAAGTACCAGGTTCCGCTCACGCCGCGCGCAATTGCGCCTACGTTAAAATGGGAAAGGTCAGCGCGGGCGCAGGCAGCCGCAAGGGGCAGCAGGGCGAAAGCCAGCGCGTCTTCGTCCAGCCCCGTTGCCTGTTTAAGGGCCGTGACCTGATCTGCCGTCAGCAGGGCGGGGAAATGCGCATCCGCCAGAACCGGAGCCAGGGCTGATTGCAAATTCTCTGCAAGCTGAGAGAAAGCAGCTTGAAAACGTGGATGCATGACGTTGCCTCATCAAGGTTAATGGATCGGTAGTGTACGGAGCCGTACGGCCTTTATATGTGATCCAAATCTCATTATGTGTGCAACTTATGAAATGAAAATGAAATTTGCGCGACGCATCGCAAATTTTAGCCCATGACTGCCAGAATAATCGGGAAGATAAACGGCGCGACCAGGGAAGTGATAATCCCGCAGATCACCAGCGCCAGCGAGCTGAATGCCCCTTCCTGATAATCCAGTTCCGCGCAGCGTGCGGTGCCCAGCGCGTGCGAGGCGGTACCCATCGCCAGACCGCGTGCCGCTTTGGTCCGAATTTTCATGATATTCAGCAGCGTATGACCAAACACCGCGCCCAGGATACCGACGAAAATCACGCACACGGCGCTGATGGCCGGAATGCCCCCGATGCTGCCGCCCACGGCCATGGCAATCGGCGTGGTGACGGATTTAGGCAGGATAGAGGCGGCGATCTGCGGCGACGCGCCCATCAATAAGGCCACCGAGGTACCGGTGATCATCGCAACAAGGCTACCCACAAAGCAGATGGTAATGATGGATTTCCAGCGCGCGCGGATCTGATGCAGTTGCTCATATAAAGGAAACGCCAGCGCCACCACGGCAGGCTGCAACAAATCGTTGAGGATCTTGCTCCCGGCGAAGTAACGCTCATAAGGAATGCCGGTGAGCAGCAGAAAAGGAATAATCACCACCATGGCGACCAGCAGCGGGTTGAGCAACGGCATTTTGAAACGCACCGCAAGCTTACGCGCAGCAAAGAACACCACCAGGGTTAACGGCAGGGACCACCAGATATTCGCCATCATTTTTTTGTTCTCTCCCCGACGACCTTGCGTTCGCCATGCACAATGTGTGAACTCCAGCTGACGACCAGGAATACCACCAGAGTACTGATGGCGCAGGAGACCACAATCGGGCCGAACTGCGCTTTAAGCACATCGTAATACTGCATCACCCCAACGCCGATAGGCACAAAAAGCAGGGCCATATAGCGAATGAGAACGAAGCACCCCGGATTAACCCATTTCGCGGGCAGCACCTGTAATGCCAGCAGCACAAACAGGATCAGCATGCCGATAATGCTGCCGGGTATCGTAATCGGCAGCAGCGAAGCGATAAAAATGCCGGCGTACAGGCAGGCATAAATGAGGACGAAGGCGCGAAGGTATTGCCAGATAGTATTCAGTGATTTGCTCATGGTGAAAGTCCTTGCTGAGACGTATTCATCATACAATTAAACCTGAAAATGTGCCACGGATCACATCATGAATTTTGGGCATACCAGACATTCCGCAATGGAACGCCGGGCTTTCAACATACATAGAGAGCAGCTACTATAGCGCGTCTTTTTTCACAGGTACTCAGAATGCGTGTTTTACTGGCCCCGATGGAAGGTGTGCTCGACTCTCTCGTGCGCGAGCTGCTTACCGAGGTGAACGATTACGATCTCTGCGTGACGGAGTTTCTGCGCGTGGTCGATATGTTGCTGCCAGAAAAATCATTTTATCGTCTCTGCCCGGAACTGCATCGTCAGAGCCGTACCCCGTCCGGTACGCTGGTGCGCGTCCAGCTGCTCGGCCAGTATCCTGAGTGGCTGGCTGAAAACGCCGCCCGCGCGGTAGCGCTTGGTTCGTACGGCGTCGATCTTAACTGCGGCTGTCCGTCAAAGCTGGTCAACGGCAGCGGCGGGGGGGCGACGCTACTTAAAGATCCGGAGCTGATTTATCGCGGCGCAAAGGCCATGCGTGAGGCGGTGCCATCGCACCTGCCGGTGACGGTCAAAGTGCGTCTGGGATGGGACAGCGACGACAAGCAGTTTGAAATTGCTGACGCGGTGCAGCAGGCGGGCGCCACCGAGCTGGTGGTGCACGGGCGAACCAAAGAGGATGGTTATAAAGCCGAGCGCATTAACTGGCAGGCGATTGGTGAGATCCGCAAACGGCTTACGATCCCGGTGATTGCCAACGGCGAAATCTGGGATTACGAGAGCGCGCAGGCCTGCCTCAAAGAGACCGGCTGTAATGCCGTGATGATTGGCCGCGGTGCGCTGAACGTGCCGAACCTCAGCCGGGTGGTGAAATATAATGAGCCGCGGATGCCGTGGGCGGATGTGGTGAAACTACTGCAAAAATACACGCGGCTGGAAAAGCAGGGCGATACCGGCTTGTATCACGTCGCGCGCATTAAGCAGTGGCTGAGTTATTTGCGTAAAGAGTACGAAGACGCGCTGGGATTATTTCAGGAGATCCGTACGCTACAGACGTCTGCGGATATTGCCCGGGTGATCCAGTCAAAATCCTGAGCGAAGTGTGAAGAGTTTGCCCGGCACGGAGCCGGGCAACGGAATCAGAAAATCATCTTGAATACGCCGGTTACCACCAGCAGCCCTATCAGAAATATAATCAAAATAACCCACAATAATATTTTCATTCGCCTCTCCTGCGTATGTCTGTCGAAGTAAGTGTAGCAGCCAATTCATAATTAGCATGAATACATGAAATTAAATCATTGTCTTGGGGAATAAATTTCCGGATATGAAAATGTATAACAATATGCGGATTGCCACGCGTTACTAAAAAACGGAACGTCAGTAAGCGTAAGTTGCGCCTTTATTTTTTTGAGTTCATGGCGTAATGAAACGTTCTCTTACTTTATCTCTGAGTGCTCCTCTTGTTTTTATGCTGGCCGCCTGCGCGCCGGAACATGCCACGGTGTCTCCAGTAAAAACGCAAGCCGCCGCCGCCGCTGTAAATACCCAACTGCGTCATGCCGACTGGCCAAAAAGCGAATGGTGGAAAGACTTTAACGACCCCCAGCTCAACGCGCTGATCGACAAAGCGCTGGCGGATGCGGCGGATATGCAAATTGCCCGTCAGCGTATTACCCTGGCGGAAGCACAGGCGAAAGCCGCTGTCGCTGCTGAGGGTCCACAGCTGGATTTTTCCGCAGATGTTGAACGGCAAAAAATGTCGGCAGAGGGGCTGATGGGGCCATTTGCGCTGACCGACCCGGCGGCGGGGACAACCGGCCCCTGGTACACCAACGGCACCTTTGGTCTGACGGCGGGTTGGGATCTGGATTTATGGGGTAAAAACCGCGCCCAAATTGAGGCCCGCATCGGTCAGGTGAATGCGCAAAAAGCGGAGCTGGAGCAGACCCGCCAGCTGCTCGCCAGCAGCGTCGCGCGGCTGTACTGGGACTGGCAGACCGAGGCCGCGGTGGGTGACGTACTCGCGCAAATCAAACGGGAGCAGGAAAATATCATCGGTGCCGATCGTGAGCTTTATCAGCACGGCATTACCTCCTCGGTGGAAGGCGTTGAAACGGATATCAATGCCAGCAAAACCGATGAGCAGCTCGCTGACGTGCACGGCAAAATGAAGGTCATTGAGGTGCGTCTGAATGCGTTGACCCATACCCCTTCAGTCACGCTCGCCCGGCATGCCTTACCTGACGCAGAGGCGTCGTTGCCATCAACGCTCGGTTATGAACTGCTGGCTCGGCGCCCGGATTTGCAGGAGGCGCACTGGTATATCGAAGCATCCATGAGCGAAGTGGATGCCGCCAGAGCCGCGTTCTACCCTGACATCAATTTGATGGCATTCTTGCAGCAGGATGCATTGCACCTGAGTGACCTGTTCCGCTCATCTGCGCAGCAAATGGGCGTAACCGCCGGGCTGACGCTGCCAATTTTTGACAGCGGTCGGTTGAATGCGAACCTGGATATCGCCCAGGCGCAAAACAACCTCTCCGTGGCGAACTACAACAAGGCCGTGGTAGATGCCGTAAACCAGGTTGCCCGGACGGCCAGCGAAGTGGAAACGCTGACCGCCAAAAATCAGCACCAGCAGCAGATCGAAAAAGATGCGGCGCGCGTCGTTGCGCTGGCACAGGCGCGCTTCAGCGCCGGGATCATTGCCGGCTCCCGGGTGAGTGAAGCAAAAATTCCGGCGCTCAAAGAGCGTATTACCGGGTTGATGCTGAAAGGTCAGTACGTGGATGCCACGCTCCAGCTCACCTCCGCGCTCGGTGGCGGATATCATCACGGCTAACATTGCGCATTATCTATACTTACCTCTTTGCAGATTATCAGGAGGTGAGTATGACGCGAGTCGCAATTGTTACCGCATCGGATTCAGGAATTGGCAAAACGACGGCCCTGATGCTGGCCGAACGCGGGTTTGATGTCGGAGTAACCTGGCATTCAGATGAGAAAGGGGCGCTGGCAACCTGCCGTGAAATTGAAGCGCGCGGGCAGCGTGCCGAGGCCATTCATCTCGACTTAAGCAATTTGCCGGAAGGCGCAAAGGCCATTGAAACCCTGATTACGCGTTTCGGGCGGCTGGATGTGCTGGTTAACAATGCCGGGGCGATGAATAAAGCGCCATTTCTGGACCTGTCGTTTGACGACTGGCGGCACATATTCACCGTTGACGTGGACGGCGCGTTTCTCTGCTCGCAAATCGCGGCGCGTCAGATGGTGAAGCAGGGGGAAGGGGGGCGGATCGTGAATATCACCTCGGTGCATGAACATACGCCATTGCCGGACGCCAGCGCCTATACGGCGGCCAAACATGCGCTGGGCGGGTTAACAAAGTCGATGGCGCTGGAGCTGGTTAAACATAAGATTCTGGTGAACGCCGTTGCGCCCGGAGCGATCGCCACGCCGATGAATGATATGGACGACAGCGAAGTGAAAGAAGGCGCAATGCCGGAAATCCCGCTGGCACGGCCAGGGCATACCAAAGAAATTGCCAGCCTGGTGGCGTGGCTGTGTGACAGCGACGCCAGCTACACCACCGGGCAGTCGTTTATCGTCGACGGCGGTTTTATGCTGGCGAATCCGCAGTTTAAGCCGGAGGGATAGGTTCCCCTCACCCTAACCCTCTCCCTGTGGGAGAGGGAACTAAAAACCCCCTCTCCCTGTGGGAGAGGGCCGGGGTGAGGGCATCAGGCCGCACTCACTCCTGATCCCGCCTCTTCTCTCTGTGCCGCATCCACAGCCGTACCACAATCACCACCGCAACAACCAGGATCAACCAGGCCCAGTGTTTAAGATGTTGATCGAGATTATGCAGCCACGGACCTATTACTTCGCCACCCACGTAGCCAAGCGTAGTGAAAATCAGTGCCCAGGCAATCGCCCCGAGAATGTTCAGCGGCAGGAAGATTTTCGGCGGTAAGCGGCTCGCGCCAATCAGTATTGGCCCGATGATGCGAAAGCCGTACATAAAGCGGGTACCAATCACAAACAGCCAGGGACGTCGCTGGATAAGCCGCTGAGCACGGCGAATTTTCTTTTGATGCTTAGCAAAACGTTGCAAAAGCGTCGGGCCAAAGCGCAGCCCCAGAAAGTAGAGCAGCTGATCGCCAATCATACCGCCCAACGCGACGGCGGCGACCACCAGCGAGAATTTCAGCAATCCCTGATGTGCGGCCACCCCGCCCAGCAGCGTGATGGTTTCGCCTTCCGCGACGCTGCCGATCACCAGCGCGGCGTATCCATATTGTTCAATAAGACCGTTGATATCCATTACGTAAACGTCATCTCCCTTACTGTGCCTGCGTTAATCATATACCCCATCCATCAACCGCGCGGCAATCAACGGAAATTTCCCACTGTACATAAAATAATCTAAAGCCTGCATTATACTTAAGCTATCGCTGACGGGCCGACAACAAGGGGGCGTTATGAACCATGTCTGGGGACTTTTCTCCCATCCCGATCGTGAAATGCAGGTGATCCGTAACGAGAACGAAACGGTCGCGCATCACTATACCCACCATGTCCTGCTGATGGCAGCGGTGCCGGTGGTCTGCGCGTTTATTGGTACTACGCAGATAGGCTGGAACTTTGGTGACGGCACCGTGGTTCAGCTTTCCTGGTTTACCGGACTGTACCTGGCCATTCTGTTTTATGGCCTTATGCTGGCTGGGGTGGCGGTGATGGGGCGGGTCATCCACTGGATGGCACGCAACTATCCGCAGCGCCCGTCGCTGGCACACTGTATGGTCTTCGCCGGATACGTCGCGACCCCGCTGTTTTTAAGCGGTATTGTCGCGCTCTATCCACTGGTCTGGCTGTGCGCGCTGATCGGTACGGTTGCCCTCTTTTACACCGGTTATCTGCTGTATGTAGGGGTGCCAACCTTCCTCAATATCAATAAAGAAGAGGGCCTGAGCTTCTCCAGCTCTACGCTTGCCATCGGCGTGCTGGTCCTGGAGGCGCTACTGGCCCTGACAGTTATTCTTTGGGGTTATGGATACCGTCTCTTTTAAGTTCCCTGCATTGCTGGCGTAAATGCCAGCAATGCAGCATCTGGTTATGATTCTCCGCTGGCGACAACGCACGGTGACCGCTATGATGCCGAAGCCAGCCTGTGTCTATCCGTTGACACAGGCGGTGTACGTCATAACGTGCGTGAATCATTATCAGAAGTCTCATCATGCTGAAATTTCGAGTGTCACTCCTTAGTCTTGCCCTGCTGCTGGGCGTCTCCGCTACCGCGCCAGCCATCGCCAAAACGACCGCAGTCGCCACCGCTGCTGCGCAACCCCAGATTGCGTCCGGCAGCGCGATGATCGTTGACCTGAATACCAACAAGGTGATCTACGCCAGTCATCCGGATCTGGTGCGCCCGATCGCTTCCATAACCAAAGTCATGACCGCGATGGTGGTGCTTGATGCACGACTGCCGCTGGACGAAAAGCTGAAGGTGGATATCAGCCACACGCCAGAGATGAAAGGGATCTACTCTCGCGTGCGTCTGAACAGTGAAATCAGCCGTAAAAATATGCTGCTGCTGGCGCTGATGTCCTCTGAGAACCGCGCGGCGGCAAGCCTTGCCCACCATTATCCTGGTGGTTACGACGCGTTTATCCGCGCGATGAACGCCAAAGCCAAAGCGCTGGGGATGAAAAATACCCATTTCGTAGAGCCAACCGGTCTGTCGATTCATAACGTCTCGACGGCGCGTGATTTAACCAAGCTGCTGATCGCCAGTAAGCAATACCCGCTGATCGGTCAGCTCAGTACCACGCGTGAGGAGATGGCGACATTCTCGAACCCGGCGTATACGCTGCCGTTCCGCAACACTAACCATCTGGTGTATCGCGATAACTGGAATATTCAGTTAACCAAGACCGGATTCACTAATGCGGCAGGGCACTGCCTGGTGATGCGCACCGTGTTTAACGGTAAGCCAGTGGCGCTGGTGGTGATGGATGCCTTCGGCAAATATACCCACTTTGCGGACGCCAGCCGCCTGCGCACCTGGATTGAAACCGGGAAAGTGCAGCCGGTGCCGGCTTCAGCGCTGGCGTATAAAAAGCAGAAAGCGGAACAGATGGCGACGGCGCAGAACGACTGAGCCGCCTGTCTGTGCCGGGTGGCGGCTTCGCCTTACCCGGCCTACGGCCCTAAAGCGGCCCCGATACGTAGGCCCGGTAAGCGAAGCGCCACCGGGCGAAAGCGCCTACTCCGGCAGCGTCCAGTCACCATCGTTGAGTGGACGCTGCATGATCAACGTATCCCGCCAGTCCCCCTTCTTATACCCCACGCTGCGCAGTTGACCGACAACCTCGAAGCCATGTTTTTTATGCAGCCGTAACGATCCCGCATTATTGTTTCCGTCACCAACCACGGCAATCATCTGCCGCCAGGGTCCTTGTTCACAACGGGCGATCAGTGCCTGGAGTAAGGCCGAGCCAAACCCGCGCCCGGTAGTGCTGGCATCCACATAGATGGATTCCTCAAGGGTGTACCGGTAGGCCTGGCGTGGACGATAAAACGTGGCGTAGCAGTAGCCGACAACAATGCCGCGATACAACGCAACCAGCCACGGTAAACCGCTGTCGGTCACGCTCTTCATCCGCTGAAGCATCTCATCGACGGTGGGAGGAACTTCCTCGAAGGACGCACGGCCATGAAGCACATGCCAGGCGTATATCGCCGAGATGGCATGCGCATCGTCAGGAAGGGCGTCGCGCACCTCGATTTCAGTTTCGGGGAAAATTTCTACAGCCGACATGTTCTGCCCGCTCCTTGTTTGGAAAGCCAGAGAAACGTTTCTCTGGCAACAGGCAGATACTCTAGTACGTTTGAGGAGGGCTTAACAATCTCTTAAATTTGGCTATAAGAGTTCATCAGAGGCTTGCGTATTGTGCTCCTCTGTTTCGGCACTCTCTTTCCAGTATTTCTTCCGCGTTGTCTTACCAATGCCGGGGTTCATACTGTTTGTAGGGTCATTTTTGCGATAAAACTGTTTAAGCGTCTCCGGCGCTTTATACAGGTGTCCCACGTTGTGCTCGGCAGGATATTGCGCGCCACGCTCGTGCAGCAGCGCCAGCATCTGTTCTTTCAGCGCATGCGCATCAACCCCTTTTTTGACGATGTAATCCTGGTGGAAGACATAGCACATAAAGTGGCCGTAATAGAGCTTATGCACCAGCTTGCTGTCGATCTCCGGCGGCAGATGTTCAAACCACTCGGTATCGTTGCGACGCAGGGCGATATCCAGCGCCAGAATATCCTCCACCTCTTCGGAATGCACCGCCTGATAACGGATGGCAGCACCCGCCGCGGCGAAGCGGTGCAGGAAGGCTTTGCTGCCTTCTTCCGGCGTACAGGCAAAGAAATCCCCGTCGGCGGTTTTGAAGAATTCGGTGAGCCAGCTCTGCGCTTCGGCAATTCCGTCCCCGGCCATTTTCAGCAGCAGATGGTGCTCATACTTGTCGTGCCAGGTCTTCATCCGCTCCGGTAAATGCGCCGGGAAGACGTTACCCAGCTTCTGCATAAAGCGGTCGGTGAAGTGCGGTTTGAACAACGATACTTTCTCCAGCATCGCGTCGGTGCGGCCCTTCATAGTGAAGAAGAACGGCATTTTGTCGGTGCCGAGCTTGTCGATCATCAGGAAGGTATCTTTGCCGTAGCGCTCGGCGATGTCGTAAATGTCCCGGTGCATATACTCGCCCGCCACCGGCAGGTGAGTGAACTCGGCCAGAATATGACGACGGATCTCCGTTAGCACCTCCGGCTGATTGGTGCCGATGTAAAACACCTGCTGCTTTTTCTCTGCCGGGAAGGTATCGAGGCGCACCGCAAAAACGGCCAGCTTGCCCGCGCAGCCGGAGGATTCAAACAGGCGATCCGGATCGGCGTTATAGCGCGCCGGCGTATCGGCATTGATATCGCGCACGCGGGTGATGTAATCGTGGTCATGCGCGTGACGGCCATCGTGCTGAACGTCTTCGTCCTTCACGCGGTCATCGTCAAGTTTGCTGAGGATCTGTTCAGGCGTTACGCCCAGATCGATCCCCAGATGGTTAACCAGCGTCAGCTTGCCGTTTTCATCGATACGGGCGAACAGCGACATTTCCGTGTAAGCCGGGCCGCGCTGCACCAGCGAGCCGCCGGAGTTATTGCAGATCCCGCCGATCACCGAGGCGCCAATGCACGATGAGCCGATCACCGAGTGCGGTTCGCGTCCCAGCGGCTTAAGCGCTTTTTCCAGCGAGTAAAGCGTGGTGCCGGGGAAGGCGAGCACCTGTTCGCCCTTGTCCAGCAGGTGCAGTTTGTCGAGGCGCAGGGTGCTGATAATCACGATGTCACGATCGTAATCGTTGCCGTTCGGCGTGGAGCCTTCGGTCAGGCCGGTATTCGCAGCCTGCATTAAAATAATCTTGTCTGCCGCAACGCAGGCGCTGAGCACGCGCCACAGTTCGAGCAACGTACCGGGGAAGACTACCGCCAGCGCGTCGCCCTGGCCGGAGCGAAAGCCCTTCCGATAGCGGGCGGTTTTGGCCGGGTCGGTAAGCAGGTGAGAGTGACCAACCAGGCGAGACAGTTCGTTAATAAATGTAGTGTTATCGTCAGTTCGAACAGAAGACATCTTCCACTCCTTGTGGTGGGGCAAATTTCTCGCTGTAAAGCATAGCGCGATTAGCCGTTGAGCGGTCGGGTATTCATGAGAAAAATCAGAGAATAACCCTGCAAGGTTTTCAGGCTTTATGGCACACTGCGCTTTTCGCACGGTCTGGCCGGGTGCTTCCCGCGGTTATTGATGAGAGAGAATAACAACATGAAATGGCTATGTTCTGTAGGTGTCGCCGTCAGCCTGGCGCTGCAACCTGCGCTGGCAGAGGATTTGTTTGGTAATCACCCGCTCACGCCCGAAGCCCGCGACGCCTTTGTCACGGATTTACTCAAAAAGATGACGGTCGATGAGAAAATCGGCCAGCTGCGCCTGATCAGCGTCGGTCCGGATAACCCGAAGGAAGCCATTCGCGAGATGATCAAAGACGGGCAGGTAGGGGCCATTTTTAACACCGTTACCCGCCAGGATATCCGCAAGATGCAGGATCAGGTGATGGAGCTGAGCCGCCTGAAAATTCCACTGTTCTTCGCTTATGACGTGGTGCACGGCCAGCGTACCGTCTTCCCGATTAGCCTCGGCTTAGCCTCCTCTTTTAATCTTGATGCGGTGAAAACCGTCGGGCGCGTTTCGGCATATGAAGCCGCAGACGACGGCCTGAATATGACCTGGGCGCCGATGGTTGACGTCTCCCGCGATCCGCGCTGGGGCCGCGCTTCGGAGGGCTTCGGTGAAGACACGTATTTAACCGCCACGATGGGCAAAACCATGGTGGAAGCGATGCAGGGCAAAAGCCCGGCAGATCGTTACTCGGTCATGACCAGCGTCAAGCACTTCGCCGCCTATGGCGCGGTGGAGGGCGGTAAAGAGTACAACACCGTCGACATGAGCCCACAGCGCCTGTTCAACGACTACATGCCGCCATACAAGGCAGGGCTGGACGCGGGCAGCGGGGCGGTGATGGTAGCGCTGAACTCTCTCAACGGCACGCCTGCCACCTCCGATTCGTGGCTGCTGAAAGACGTGTTGCGCGACCAGTGGGGCTTTAAGGGCATTACCGTCTCTGACCACGGCGCGATTAAAGAGCTGATTAAACACGGCACGGCGTCCGATCCGGAAGACGCGGTACGCGTGGCGCTCAAGTCCGGCATCAACATGAGCATGAGCGACGAGTATTACAGCAAATACCTGCCGGGGCTGGTGAAGAGCGGCAAAGTGACGATGGCAGAGCTGGACGACGCCGCTCGCCACGTGCTGAACGTGAAATATGACATGGGGCTGTTTAACGATCCTTACAGCCATCTGGGGCCGAAGGATTCAGACCCGGCGGACACTAACGCCGAAAGCCGTCTGCACCGTAAGGAAGCCCGGGAAGTAGCGCGCGAAAGCCTGGTGCTGCTGAAAAACCGTCTCGACACGCTGCCGCTGAAAAAATCCGGCACCATTGCCGTGGTTGGTCCGCTGGCCGACAGCAAGCGCGACGTCATGGGCAGCTGGTCCGCCGCAGGCGTGGCGGATCAGTCCGTTACCGTGCTGACCGGCATTAAGAGCGCCGTGGGTGATAATGCAAAAGTGGTTTACGCCAAAGGCGCGAACGTCACCAACGATAAAGACATCGTGACCTTCCTCAACCAGTACGAGGAAGCGGTGAAGGTGGATCCGCGCACGCCGAAAGAGATGATCGACGAAGCGGTGAACGCCGCGAAGCAGTCCGACGTGGTGGTCGCGGTGGTGGGTGAAGCGCAGGGGATGGCGCACGAAGCCTCCAGCCGTACCGACATCACTATCCCGCAGAGCCAGCGCGATCTGATCGCGGCCCTGAAAGCCACCGGCAAGCCGCTGGTGCTGGTGCTGATGAACGGGCGTCCGCTGGCGCTGGTGAAAGAAGACCAGCAGGCTGACGCTATTCTGGAAACCTGGTTCGCCGGTACCGAAGGCGGTAACGCCATTGCCGACGTGCTGTTTGGCGATTACAACCCGTCCGGCAAGCTGCCGATGTCCTTCCCGCGCTCCGTCGGGCAGATCCCAGTTTACTACAGCCACCTGAACACTGGTCGTCCGTATAACGCTGACAAGCCGAACAAGTACACGTCTCGTTATTTCGATGAGGCGAACGGCCCGCTGTATCCGTTTGGCTATGGCCTGAGCTACACCACCTTCAAGGTGTCTGACGTGAAAATGTCGGCGCCGACCCTGAAGCATGACGGCAAAGTGACCGCCAGCGTGGAGGTGACCAACAGCGGCAAACGCGAAGGCGCGACGGTGATCCAGATGTACATTCAGGATGTCACGGCCTCCATGAGCCGTCCGGTGAAACAGCTGCGCGGCTTCGAGAAGGTCAACCTGAAACCGGGCGAAACCAGAACGGTCAGCTTCCCGATTGACGTGAATGCGCTGAAGTTCTGGAACCAGCAGATGAAATACGATGCCGAGCCTGGCAAATTCAACGTCTTCATTGGCGTGGATTCCGCCCGCGTGAACAAAGCCGAATTCGAGCTGCAATAATCTTACCTTCCTCCCCATCCCCCGCCTGGCGGGGGATGCCTCTCATCTTGTACGAAAAACGGTTAAATTCGCTGTTTTAAGCTACGCTTTTGTCTCAAGCCTATGAAAAAGGCCACAAAATAATGAGGAAAGCAGAATGACGATTATTAAGGGGATAACAGGATCGGCGGTGCTTCTGGCGGCGCTAAGCCTGCCGCTACAGGCCGCAGAGCCGGTTAAGGTGGGTTCCAAAATTGATACCGAGGGCGCGTTGCTCGGCAATATCATTTTGCAGGTACTCGAAAGCCACGGCGTGAAAACGGTCAATAAAGTACAGCTTGGCACCACACCTGTCGTACGCGGTGCCATCACGTCCGGCGAGCTGGATATCTACCCGGAATACACCGGCAACGGGGCATTCTTCTTCAAGGATGAAAACGATCCGGCCTGGAAAAATGCCAAAGCCGGGTACGAAAAAGTCAAAAAGCTGGACGCGGAAAAAAATAAGCTGGTCTGGCTTACGCCGGCACCGGCCAACAACACCTGGACCATCGCGGTGCGTAAAGATATTGCCGAGAAAGGCAAGCTCACCTCGCTTGACGATCTCAGCCGCTACCTGAAAGAGAAGGGCGAGTTTAAGCTCGCGGCCTCGGCAGAGTTTATCGAGCGCGCTGATGCCCTGCCAGCGTTTGAAAAAGCCTATGATTTCAAGCTCGATCAGTCCCAGTTGCTCTCGCTGGCGGGCGGCGACACGGCGGTGACCATTAAGGCGGCGGCGCAGCAAACCTCTGGCGTCAACGCGGCGATGGCCTACGGCACCGACGGCCCGGTTGCGGCGCTTGGTCTGCAAACCCTGACCGACCCAAAAGGCGTTCAGCCCATTTACGCCCCAACCCCGGTCGTGCGCGAGGCGGTGCTGAAAGCCTACCCGGATATTGCGGAATGGCTCAAACCGGTGTTTGAAAAACTGGATGCGAAAACGCTGCAACAGCTGAATGCCAGCATTGCCGTTGAGGGGCTGGATGCCAAAAAGGTGGCTGCCGACTTCCTGAAACAACAAGGGCTTGTGAAGTAACGGGACAAGGCTGTGCCAATAAAATGTCATAACCGCGTCCTGCTGCTGTTGGCCTGTGTGGCCATTGCGGCGGTCGCGTTACCCTTTGTAAATGTCGCGCCAAACCGTCTGGTGTCGGGCGAACCGCGCGCGCTCTGGCAGATCTGGTCATTTACGCCGCTACTGCTGGGCGCGGCGCTGGCGAGTACTGTAGCCTTAGCCTTCTGGCCAGGGCGAGCCGCCCTTTGGCTGACGCTTCTGCTCAGCGAAGCACTGTTTATCGTGCTGTTCTGGAGCGCGGGACAGGCGGCAACGCAGATGGCCTCGGTTGAAAGCCCGCTGGCGCGCACGTCGATTGGCAGCGGGCTGTGGCTGTGGCTGGCACTTTGTCTGCTGGTCTGTAGCGATGCCATTCGCCGTCTCACGCCGCTACCCGTCTGGCGCTGGCTGCTGAACGCGCAATTCTGGGTCATCCCTCTGCTGATCCTCTTCAGCGGCGATCTGAATCAACTCTCGCTGTTAAAAGAGTACGCCAACCGCCAGGAGGTGTTTGACAACGCGCTGGCGCAACATCTGACGATCCTGTTCGGGACGCTGATCCCGGCGCTGCTGCTGGGCGTGCCGCTGGGCATCGGGTGCTACCGGCATCCCAGCCGCCAGGGCGCCGTCTTTACCGTGCTCAACGTTATTCAGACCATCCCCTCCGTTGCCCTGTTTGGCCTGCTGATTGCCCCCCTGGCCGGTCTGGTGAAATCCTTCCCTGCGTTGGCCGCGGCAGGCATTGCCGGAACCGGGCTGACGCCTGCCCTTATCGCCCTTGTGCTGTATGCGCTGCTGCCGCTGGTGCGCGGCGTGGTGGCGGGGTTAAGCCAGGTTCCGCCTGACGTGCTGGAAAGCGCCCATGCGATGGGGATGAGTGCGCGCCAGTGTTTCTGGAAAATACAGCTGCCGCTTGCGCTTCCGCTGCTGGTTCGCAGCCTGCGGGTGGTGACGGTGCAAACCGTGGGGATGGCGGTGATTGCCGCGCTGATCGGGGCGGGCGGCTTTGGGGCACTGGTGTTCCAGGGGCTGCTGAGCAGCGCGCTGGATCTGGTGCTGCTGGGCGTTGTGCCCACGATTGCGCTGGCGGTCGTACTGGATGCCCTGTTTGCCCTGTGGCTCGCGCTGCTCAGGAGAAGAGCCAATGATTGAATTTCATGATGTGAGTAAAACCTTTGCGGGCCGTCCGGCGGCAAGCCACCTCAATCTGCATTTTGCCGAGGGAGCGTTCTCGGTATTGATCGGGACGTCGGGGTCGGGAAAATCGACGACGCTGAAGATGATCAACCGGCTGGTGGAACATGACAGCGGGACGATTCGCTTTGCCGGAGAGGAGATCCGCAGCCTGCCGGTGCTGGAACTGCGGCGGCGTATGGGCTACGCCATTCAGTCCATCGGCCTGTTTCCCCACTGGACGGTGGCCCAGAACATTGCCACCGTGCTACAACTGGAAAAATGGTCCCGGGGGAAGATCAATGAGCGTGTCGACGAGCTGATGGCGCTGCTGGGCCTGGACGCGTCGCTTCGCGACCGCTATCCGCACCAGCTTTCCGGCGGACAGCAGCAGCGGGTCGGGGTGGCGCGCGCGCTGGCCGCTAACCCGCAGGTGCTGCTGATGGATGAGCCCTTCGGCGCGCTGGATCCGGTCACCCGCGGCGCACTTCAGGCGGAGATGAGTCGCATCCACCGTATTCTAGGGCGCACCATCGTGCTGGTGACGCATGATATCGACGAAGCGCTGCGGCTGGCCGATCGTCTGATACTGATGGATCACGGCGAAGTCGTCCAGCAGGGTACGCCGCTTGAGCTGTTAACCTCGCCGGCGAATGATTTTGTGCGTGAATTTTTTGGCCGCAGCGAGCTGGGCGTCAGGCTGCTCTCGCTGCGCACCGTCAGGGACTATCTGCGTCCGCACGATGCGCAAATCGGTGGTGAACCGCTGCACGATGGGATGAGCCTGCGCGATGCCCTGTCGGCGTTTGTCGCCCGGCAGTGCGAGGTATTACCCGTTGCGGACGGGCAGGGGACGCCATGCGGGACGATCCATTTTCGCGATCTGCTGGCGGGGGAGGTGACGCGTGAAGTGGGTCCGTGATCCGTTACTCTGGCTGACAGGGCTGTTTATCGCCTTACTCTACCTGATGCCGCACAGCGCGGCGCTGTTTAATGCGCTTATCCCCGGGCTGCCGCGCCCGGTGTACCAGCAGGAGAGCTTTGTTAATCTCACCCTGGCGCACTTCTGGCTGGTGGCGGTGTCAAGCGTGATTGCCATCGTGCTGGGCACAGGCGCCGGGATTGCGGTGACGAGACCCGCGGGCAGGGAGTTTCGTCCGCTGGTGGAGACCATCGCCGCAACGGGGCAGACCTTCCCGCCGGTGGCCGTGCTGGCGATTGCCGTGCCGGCGATCGGTTTTGGGCAGGAGCCTGCCATCATTGCGCTGATTTTGTACGGCGTGTTGCCCATTCTGCAAGGGACGCTGGCGGGGATTGCGGCGGTGCCTGCATCGGTGCTGAGCGTAGCGGAAGGGATGGGGATGAGCGCCTGGCAGCGGCTGGTGAAGGTCGAACTGCCGCTGGCCGCACCGGTGATTATCGCCGGCGTGCGAACGTCCGTGATTATCAACATTGGTACGGCAACCATCGCCTCGACGGTCGGAGCCAATACGCTGGGAACGCCGATCATTATCGGGTTAAGCGGGTTTAATACGGCTTACATTATTCAGGGGGCGGTTCTGGTTGCGCTGGCGGCGATTGTGGTGGATCGCCTGTTTGAACGCCTGGCCGGATACCTCAGCCAACACCGCCGCGAACAATAAATGAATAACCTGCAAGCATAACGCCACCGATACCGCTGATGGCCATCAGTGCAAAGAGGGTAATTACGGCCAGTTTCGTTGCCTTCATCATGTGCTCCTGTTGTTAACGGAACAATTATACGGTGAAGCGCAGCTGTTAATGAACCATTAAATGCCGTTACGACGCATTTGGCCCCAGCGAGTAAACGGGATAACCATGTTCGCGCCATTCCGTCAGGAGCTGCTGCTGGGAAGCGGAGGGGACTTCGCCGCACCAGACCAGCAGCGTCTGTCCCTCAAACAGTTCCGGCCTGAGCTGGGCCAGGGAGTGGGCAAGCACGTCAACGCGCCAGCCCTGCTGGGTGGCAATCCAGGCTTCGAGCCACAGTCGGGTGGTATCGTGTACGTTCCAGCCGATCACCAGCGCATCTTTGCTGTTTTTATTCCGCGCTGAGGCAAGACAGACGGAAATATAGTTAATCAGCACGCCATCAAGCATGCTGAGCAGTGCCTGTAAGGTGGTTTGCTGACACTGAAGCCGACGCCGTAGGGGAATAAAAAGATGGGTGATCAAGGTTTGCGCCGGGTAGTCTCGACCCTGTTCTTTGATCCAGCCGCGCAAACGCTGCAAATTGCCACTCTGCAACAGCCTCAGCAGCGTTTCCTGCTGCTCGCGCCAGAGAAGCTGCGTATCTGGATCGTCCTGGCTCAGAAGCGATTTTACCTTGCCGACCTGTACGCCATTGTCGATCCAGCTTTTGATCTCGCGGATCCGGTCAATATCCGCATCGTTAAACAGGCGGTGCCCGCCGTCCGTTCTTTGCGGCTTAAGCAATCCATACCGTCGCTGCCACGCCCGTAGCGTAACGGGATTGATATCACACAGGAGTGCCACTTCACCTATTGTGTAAAGCGCCATTTTCGCCCCCAGGCTTGCGCGTCCCCAGCTTAACTGTAGACCCACTTTGCGGAACCAGGAAGATTTGATTCTTTTTTGTACAAATTATACGAAAGACAGGTTATCTCCGGCAAAAGGTGTGATGGCGGACACGATTTATCGCTTTTTTGGCACGTTTCAAAGAAAGTTAACCGCTATCAGTGTATGTTACGCGTTTTTAGAATGTGCGGTTTGTGAGTATGTACGAGTTTAATCTGGTGCTGCTGTTGCTTCAGCAGATGTGCGTGTTCCTTGTCATCGCCTGGTTGATGAGCAAAACGCGCCTGTTTATCCCGCTGATGCAGGTCACCGTCCGTCTGCCGCACAAATTCCTCTGCTACGTCGTATTTTCCATATTCTGCATTATGGGGACCTGGTTTGGTCTCCATATCGAAGATTCCATCGCCAATACGCGCGCCATCGGCGCGGTAATGGGCGGGCTGCTCGGAGGCCCGGTTGTCGGCGGTCTGGTGGGGTTAACCGGCGGCCTGCACCGCTATTCGATGGGCGGTATGACGGCGCTGAGCTGCATGATCTCCACCATCGTCGAAGGGCTGCTCGGTGGTCTCGTCCACAGCTATATGATTAAGCGCGGTCGCCCGGATAGAGTGTTCAGTCCCTTTACCGCAGGGGCGATTACCTTCGTGGCGGAAATGGCGCAGATGGCGATCATCCTGCTGATCGCGCGCCCGTTTGACGATGCGTTACATCTGGTCAGCAGCATTGCCGCACCGATGATGGTCACCAATACCGTAGGTGCGGCGCTGTTTATGCGCATTCTGCTCGACAAACGCGCCATGTTCGAAAAATACACCTCGGCATTTTCTGCCACCGCCTTAAAAGTTGCGGCGTCGACGGAAGGGATCCTGCGGCAGGGATTCAACGAGGAGAACAGTATGAAGGTGGCGCAGGTGCTGTATAAAGAGCTGGATATCGGAGCCGTGGCGATTACCGATCGCGAGAAGCTGCTGGCGTTTACCGGTACCGGCGACGACCACCATCTGCCGGGCAAACCGATCTCCTCGGCCTATACCCTGCGCGCTATTGAAACGGGTGAAGTGGTGTATGCCGACGGAAATGAAGTGCCGTACCGCTGTTCCCTGCATCCGCAGTGCAAACTCGGCTCTACGCTGGTCATTCCCCTGCGGGGTGAAAACCAGCGCGTCATGGGCACTATTAAGCTTTACGAAGCCAAAAACCGCCTGTTCAGCTCCATCAACCGCACGCTGGGGGAGGGGATCGCCCAGCTGCTTTCGGCGCAAATCCTGGCGGGGCAGTATGAACGGCAAAAAGCGCTGCTGACGCAGTCAGAAATTAAGCTCCTGCACGCTCAGGTGAACCCGCATTTCCTGTTTAACGCGCTCAACACGCTGAAGGCGGTGATCCGCCGCGACAGCGATCAGGCCGCGCAGCTGGTGCAATTTCTCTCGACCTTTTTCCGCAAAAATCTGAAGCGACCCTCGGAGATCGTCACCCTCGCGGACGAGATTGAGCATGTAAACGCCTATCTGCAAATTGAAAAAGCGCGCTTCCAGTCACGTTTACAGGTGTCGTTATCCGTCCCGGACGATCTGGCGTATCAGCATCTTCCGGCCTTTACCCTGCAACCGATTGTAGAAAATGCCATTAAGCATGGGACGTCGCAGCTGCTGGGAAGTGGAGAGATTATGATTTCCGCTTCCCGTTTTAACCACCATCTGGTGCTGGATATTGAAGACAACGCGGGGCTGTATGAAGCTTCCGCGTCAGGCGGTCTGGGCATGAGCCTGGTGGATAAACGCCTGCGCGCGCATTTTGGTGACGACTGCGGTATCACCGTCGCCTGTGAGCCAGACCGCTATACCCGAATTACCTTACGATTGCCGCTGGAGGAGAACGCATGTTAAGAGTGCTGATTGTCGATGATGAGCCGTTAGCACGGGAAAACCTGCGTGTTCTGTTGCAGGAGCAGAGTGATATCGAGGTTGTGGGGGAATGTGCCAATGCGATTGAAGGCATCGGTGCGGTGCATAAACTGCGCCCGGACGTGCTGTTCCTCGATATTCAGATGCCGCGCATCAGCGGGCTGGAGATGGTCGGCATGCTCGACCCGGAGCACCGTCCCTATATCGTCTTTCTGACGGCCTTTGATGAGTACGCGGTAAAGGCGTTTGAAGAGCACGCATTTGATTATCTGCTGAAGCCGATTGAAGAGAAACGGCTTGAAAAGACCCTGACCCGCCTGCATCAGGAGCGTACCGTGCAGGACGTGACGCTGCTGCCGGAGCATCAGCAGCCCCTGAAGTTTATACCCTGTACCGGGCACAGCCGGATTTACCTCCTGCAAATGGACGACGTTGCCTTTGTCAGCAGCCGTCTGAGCGGGGTATACGTCACCAGCGCTGAAGGTAACGAAGGCTTTACCGAGCTGACCCTGCGCACGCTGGAGAGCCGCACGCCGCTAATCCGCTGCCATCGTCAGTATCTGGTGAACATGGCGCACCTGAAAGAGATCCGTCTGGAAGATAACGGCCAGGCCGAGCTGGTGTTACGTGCCGGGCAAACCGTTCCCGTCAGTCGTCGCTACCTGAAAAGTTTGAAAGAGGCGATAGGGCTGTAAAACTGGTACACTGCGCGCCATTGCATCATCGACATTCGAAGGCTCTATGCTAAGTAACGATATTCTTCGTAGCCTGCGCTACACCCTGAAAGCGAACAATAATGACATGGTGCGCATTCTTGCGCTCTCCGACATGGAATCCACGTCCGCCGGGTTCGACACCTGGATGACTAAAGAAGATGAAGAGAGTTTTGTTCGCTGCCCGGACATTATTCTGTCGGGCTTTCTGAATGGCCTGATCTACGACAAGCGCGGCAAAGATGAATCTGCGCCTGAGCTGGCGCTGGAGCGTCGGGTGAATAACAACACGGTGCTGAAAAAGCTGCGTATTGCTTTCTCCCTGAAAACTGACGACATTCTGGCGATCATGACCGAGCAGAAATTTCGCGTGTCGATGCCGGAAATCACCGCCATGATGCGCGCGCCGGATCATAAGAATTACCGCGAGTGTGGGGATCAGTTTCTGCGTTATTTCCTGCGTGGGTTGACGCAGCGGGTGCATAACCAGAAGGGGTGATTTTAGCCGGATGGCGGCTTCGCCTGACCCGGCCTACAAAACCCGTAGGCCCGTGCAAGCGTAGCGCCGCCGGGCAAAAAAAAGCCGGATTCTCATCCGGCTTTTTTATTACTTCACCTGCTGACCCGGCTTCGCGCCTTCGTCAGGGCTTAACAGGAAGATATCTTTCCCGCCCGGGCCTGCGGCCATCACCATCCCCTCAGAGATGCCGAAGCGCATTTTGCGCGGCGCCAGGTTTGCCACCATCACGGTCTGACGACCAATCAGCACCTGCGGATCGGGATACGCGGAACGAATGCCGGAGAAGACGTTACGCTTCTCGCCGCCCAGATCCAGGGTCAGACGCAGCAGTTTGTCAGAACCTTCCACGAACTCCGCGTTTTCGATCAGCGCCACGCGCAGGTCGACTTTGGCGAAATCATCAAAGGTGATGGTCTCCTGAATCGGATCGTCCGCCAGCGGGCCGGTCACCGGTGCGGCGGCCGCTTTCACCTCTTCTTTGGATGCTTCCACCAGCGCGTCAACCTGCTTCATCTCGATGCGGTTATACAGCGCCTTGAAGGTGTTCACCTTGTGGCCGAGCAGCGGCTGCTGGATGGCATCCCAGGTCAGTTCGGTGTTCAGGAATGCTTCCGCGCGGGCTGCCAGCTGCGGCAGAACCGGCTTCAGCCAGGTCATCAGCACGCGGAACATGTTCAGACCCATGGTGCAGATCGCCTGCAAGTCGGCGTCGCGGCCTTCCTGTTTCGCCACCACCCACGGCGCCTGCTCGTCCACATAGCGGTTGGCCACGTCTGCCAGCGCCATGATTTCGCGAATGGCTTTACCGAATTCACGGCTTTCCCAGGCTTCGCCAACCGCAGCGGCGGCGTCGGTGAAGGTTTTATACAGCTCAGGATCGGCCAGTTCGGCAGAAAGCACGCCGTCAAAGCGTTTGGCGATAAAACCTGCGTTACGGGACGCCAGGTTCACCACCTTGTTGACGATGTCCGCGTTCACGCGCTGCACGAAATCTTCCAGATTCAGGTCGATATCGTCGATGCGGGAAGAGAGCTTCGCGGTGTAGTAGTAGCGCAGGCTGTCCGCGTCAAAGTGGTTTAGCCAGGTGCTGGCCTTAATAAACGTCCCGCGAGATTTAGACATCTTCGCGCCGTTCACCGTTACGTAGCCATGTACGAACAGGTTGGTCGGCTTGCGGAAGTTGCTGCCTTCCAGCATTGCTGGCCAGAACAGGCTGTGGAAGTAAACGATGTCTTTACCGATGAAGTGATACAGCTCGGCATCGGAATCTTTCTTCCAGTATTCGTCGAAGCTTACGGTGTCGCCGCGCTTGTCACACAGATTCTTGAACGACCCCATGTAGCCAATCGGCGCATCCAGCCAGACGTAAAAATATTTGCCCGGCGCGTTCGGGATTTCGAAGCCAAAGTAGGGCGCATCGCGGGAGATATCCCACTGTTGCAGCCCGGATTCGAACCACTCCTGCATTTTGTTCGCGACCTGCTCCTGCAACGCACCGCTGCGGGTCCACGCCTTCAGCATTTCGCTGAACGACGGCAGGTCGAAGAAGAAGTGCTCGGAGTCACGCATCACCGGCGTCGCGCCGGAGACCACGGACTTCGGTTCGATAAGCTCGGTCGGGCTGTAGGTTGCGCCGCACACTTCGCAGTTATCGCCGTACTGGTCCGGGGATTTACATTTCGGACAGGTGCCTTTGACGAAACGGTCCGGCAGGAACATGCCTTTTTCCGGATCGTACAGCTGAGAGATGGTGCGGTTTTTAATGAAACCGTTCTCTTTCAGACGGGAGTAGATCAGCTCTGACAGCTCGCGGTTTTCGTCGCTGTGCGTGGAGTGATAGTTGTCATAGCTGATATCAAAGCCAGCAAAATCGGTCTGATGCTCCTGACTCATTTCGGCGATCATCTGTTCCGGGGAAATGCCCAGCTGCTGCGCTTTCAGCATGATCGGCGTGCCGTGGGCATCGTCCGCACAGATGAAGTTCACCTCGTGGCCGCGCATTCGCTGGTAACGGACCCAGACATCAGCCTGGATATGCTCCAGCATGTGGCCGAGGTGGATTGAGCCGTTGGCGTACGGCAGGGCGCACGTTACCAGAATTTTTTTCGCGACTTGAGTCATAGTAGGCATTACTTCTTTTAACTGTGAAAAGGGTTTTCGATATTACCAAAAGGGGCATTATTAAGTAAGCACAAACCGCGGCCTTTCAGGTAAACTTGTTTGTCTAAGGTCTTATTCACAAGAACAAAGGAGTCGGGATGAGTTCTCAATCCCAGGCCAAATCACCGGAAGCCTTACGAGCAATGGTCGCCGGGACGCTGGCTAATTTTCAGCATCCAACCCTGAAGCACAATCTCACGACGCTGAAAGCGCTTCATCACGTCGCATGGCTGGACGATACGCTGCACATTGAGCTACAGATGCCGTTCGTCTGGACCAGCGCCTTTGATGCCCTGAAAGAGCAAACCAGCTCTGAGCTGCTGCGCATTACCGGCGCAAATGCAATTGACTGGAAGCTAAGCCACAGCATCGCCACGCTCAAGCGCGTGAAAAATCAGGCGGGCGTTAACGGCGTGAAGAACATCATCGCCGTCAGCTCGGGCAAGGGCGGGGTGGGTAAATCGTCGACCGCCGTGAACCTGGCGCTTGCGCTGGCGGCTGAAGGGGCGAAAGTCGGCATTCTGGATGCGGATATCTACGGCCCGTCCATTCCAAACATGCTGGGGGCGGAAAACCAGCGTCCAACCTCGCCGGACGGCACCCACATGGCGCCAATCGTGGCGCACGGTCTGGCGACCAACTCCATTGGTTACCTGGTCACGGACGATAACGCAATGGTCTGGCGTGGCCCGATGGCCAGCAAGGCGCTGCTGCAAATGTTGCAGGAGACAATGTGGCCTGACCTCGATTATCTGGTACTGGACATGCCGCCGGGCACAGGTGATATCCAGCTGACGCTGGCGCAGAACATTCCGGTTACCGGCGCCGTCGTGGTCACCACGCCGCAGGATATCGCGCTGATCGACGCCAAAAAAGGCATCGTCATGTTCGAGAAGGTGGAGGTGCCGGTACTGGGTATCGTCGAGAACATGAGCATGCACATTTGCAGCAACTGCGGGCACCATGAGCCTATCTTTGGTACCGGTGGCGCCGAAAAGCTGGCGGCGCAATACCACACGCAACTGCTGGGGCAACTGCCGCTGCATATCACACTGCGTGAAGATCTGGATAGCGGTAAGCCGACGGTGGTCAGCCGTCCAGATAGCGAATTCACGGAAATCTATCGTCAGCTGGCGGGGCGCGTTGCGGCGCAGCTTTACTGGCAGGGCGAAGTCATTCCGGGTGAAATCGCCTTCCGCGCGGTGTAACGCCTCTGCGCGTTAGTGCCGGGTGGCGGCTTCGCCTTACCCGGCCTGGCTCGATTTTGTAGGTCAGGTAAGCGTAGCGCCACCTGACTTTACCCAAGCCGATAGTGCATCAAATAATACTCTCCGTCCGGAGAATCTCCCGTCGCCTCAATGTGCCAGCCGTGGCGCTGGTAAAACGCAACCGCCCGCTCATTCTTCACCAGACACTTGAGTGAACCCGTGCTGGTAAACGTCTTCTGCACGTGTTCAAGCAACACATGTCCGACGCCCAGGCTCTGATAGTTCGGATCGACAAACAGGTTGTGCAGAAAATTATCGTTCGTCGAGACTGAGGCAAAGCCAAGTCGGTGCCCATCCTGCTCCGCCACCCAAATCCCTTCGTCCAGGGTTGCCGCGTCAAAATCTTCAAGCTGCCACGCAGAACTGTCCATCCACGGCCAGGCTTCACGTCGGGCGTGAAGGAAGAGCGTGCGCAGGAAAGGGCGATCGCTCTCCTGCCACGGACGGATTAGGATCGTATCAGCGGTGATAGAAAATATCTCCGTTATAGGCTTTGTAGATTTTGCCATCGGCATCGCCAATCAGAACATAATTCTCACCCATGTAGGTCCAGTGTGTGCCGGCATCGGGCGCGGGAAGGTTACGCAGCTGGTACTGTTTGATGGTGTACTCAGGCGTCTGATACTGCGCGGGCGCGGTGTCGCCGATTTTAAACTTCGTAAAATCGGCAATAAACTCTTGCTCTTCATAGGCCTTGATGCCGGAAGGCGCTGTCGATGTTTGCGGTGCAGCGTGCGCGACCCCCGCCAGTGACAGTAATACACCCAGAAGCAACAATTTACGCTTAGCCATTTTTTCTCCAGTCATATCGTTACTGATACTTTTTGTGTGCAGATCCGCTAACGGATGGCAGACAGTTCATTTTAAGTATCCTCACAGGGTGAGTTTGCAAAAAATGTAACAAAAGTGCACGGTTTTGTGTAGTCGCAACCGTCATTAATTATTACTTCGACGAATAAATATGAGCTTATACAGATAACATAATTATTGGTTTATTAATTAATTCTGAAAAAACATTTTCAAGGCAAATTTACTAAGATTCAGGCATGCATTCAACAAATAGAACATTTAAGATTGCCTGAAACCCTCTTTCCGAAAGCCTGATTAAGACAATGCAGGGCTGTAAAGTCTGCCCAAAGGAATGTCGTGTGGTTTTATAAATACTCTTTGTGTTTCTGTTAATTCATTGAATAACAGCAACTTGTGCTTGAGTGAAATGTTACTGTTTTATCCTGTATACGATAATCACTACTATAAAAGATATTATGTAATAAATGAAAAACACAACAGTTGTATCGATATTATTTTTAATTATTACCCCCTTATCTGGCTGCGTATTTTACCCTGGCCAGCATCTCGATCTCGCTGGAAAAAAGATAATTGCCGCAGAAGATGCAAATGATCGTCTTGAGAAACGGATTGATGTTTATCCTCTTACGCCTTCGTTAATTGAAAAATTGCGGCCATCGGTTTTGAAATCTCAGGCAAATCCTAATCTGGATGAACAGGTCAAAAACTGGGAATACCGTATCGGCGTTGGGGATATTCTGACCGTCACCGTCTGGGATCACCCTGAACTGACAACCCCGGCAGGGCAGTATCGTAGCGCCAGTGACACCGGTAACTGGGTCAATGCCGACGGCACACTTTTCTATCCCTATGTCGGTAAATTGCCGGTGGCTGGCAAAACGGTCGCACGGGTACGCGAGGAGATCACGGCCCGGCTGAACAATGTTATTGAAAGCCCGCAGGTGGATGTCAGCGTCGCCTCTTTTCGCTCACAAAAAGCCTATGTGACGGGCGAGGTGGTGAAGTCAGGGCAGCAGGCTATTACCAATATCCCGTTAACGGTCATGGATGCCGTAAACGCCGCTGGGGGGCTCTCTGCCGACGCGGACTGGCGCAATGTCGTGCTGACGCATAATGGGAAGGACACGCGCCTCTCGCTATATGCGCTGATGCAGCATGGCGATCTCACGCAAAATAAGCTGCTCTATCCCGGCGATATTCTGTTTGTCCCCCGTAACGATGCGCTGAAAGTGTTCGTCATGGGCGAGGTCGTTAAACAGAGCACGCTGAAAATGGATCGCAGCGGCATGACCCTGGCCGAAGCGCTGGGCAATGCCGGTGGGCTGAACCAGAATATGGCCGATGCCACCGGAATTTTTGTCATTCGTTCGCTGCCGAAAAGCGAGCGTTCAGAAAAAATTGCCAACCTCTACCAGCTCAATGCTCAGGACGCATCAGCCATGGTGTTAGGCACCGAGTTTCAGCTTGAGCCCTATGACATTGTCTATGTCACCACTGCACCACTGTCCCGCTGGAATCGTGTGATATCACAGCTTGTTCCGACCATCAGCGGGATGCATGACCTTACCGAAACGGTTCGTTACATCAGATCGTGGCCGCAATAATGTTCAAATCAATACTCGTGGTTTGCACCGGAAATGTCTGCCGTTCTCCGATTGGGGAGCGGCTTTTACGCCAGCACCTGCCCGACAGATATATCGCCTCGGCGGGCATATTCGGGCTTGAAGGGTGCCCGGCGGATGACAGCGCCCAGGACGTAGCCTGGCGGCATGGGATTTCCCTCGACGGTCATGTGGCGCGCAGGCTGACACGCAATTTGATGCAGGGATCCGATCTTATCCTGGTTATGGAGCCGGAACATCTTCGCTTCATTGCGGCCATGGCGCCGGAGATTCGAGGAAAGTCGCTGCTTTTTGGGCAATGGCTGGAGCCGCAGGAGATCCCCGATCCCTACCGTCAAAGCCGGGAAGCGTTTGAATATGTGTTTGGGCTATTGGGTAAAGCCAGTCAGGAATGGGCACGTCGTTTAGGTCAGAAAGGAATGAAGCATTAATGTCGTCTTACACAACAGACAATTATGGTGCAGCGGCACCCCAACAACATGAAGTCGATCTCGTTCGTTTGCTCGTCGAGATGATCGACCACCGCACGATGATTCTGTGCGTGACGCTCCTGTTCATCCTGTGCGCCGGTCTCTATGCCTGGATTGCGCCACCTGTTTATCAGGCGGATGCCATGGTGCAAATTGAAAACAAACACGATAACAACCTGCTCAAAGGTTTGAGCCAGCTGGGCACCGATGTGTCGCCGGATGTTGCCCCTGAAATTTTACTGCTGAAATCCCGCATGATCCTCGGCGAGACCGTTGATAAATTAGCTCTGACACAGCAGGCAAAGCAGCGCGTTTTGCCTGTGGTGGGGCGTCTCTGGCAGCGTCTGCAAGGGCGTGAGCAGGGCAAAATCACGTTAGGCGAACTCCAGATCCCGCAGGTGGAAGGCAACGCGCAAGAGCTCACGCTGACCGTACAGGAAGCGGGAAAATATCACCTGACGGGCGAAAACATTGAGGCCGACGGCCAGGTTGGGAAAACGCTGGTTACGCAAGGGATCGTTCTGCTGGTGACGTCGATTGAGGCTGAGCCAGGCACGCAATTTTCGCTTAAGTCGTTGACGCGGCTTGAGACGATCAACGCGCTGAAGAAGCGTCTCACGGTTGCAGAATCGGAGAAACAGAGCGGTATCGTGACCTTAACCCTGACGGGCGAAGACCCTGACAGCATCGCCCGGGTGCTGAATGCAATTGCTGAAAATTATCTCCAGCAAAATATCGCGCGCCAGGAGGCTCAGGATTCTCGTAGTCTGGATTTTTTACAGGCGCAGTTGCCGAAAATCAGCGCGGACCTTGATCAGGCAGAAGCGCGGCTGAATGCCTACCGGGCGCAGCGAGACTCGGTGGACCTGTCTCTGGAGGCAAAATCTGTCCTGGATCAGGTTGTTAACGTTGAGAATCAGCTAAATGAGCTGACGTTCCGGGAGGCAGAGATCTCCCAGCTCTTTAAAAAGAGTCACCCTACCTATCGTGCATTGCATGAAAAGAGACAGACCCTTGAGCGGGAACGGGAGCGTCTCAATAACCGTGTGTCAGCTATGCCCTCCACGCAGCAGGAGATTTTACGCCTGAGCCGCGATGTTGAGTCGGGTCGCACGATTTATTTACAGCTATTGACGCGCCAGCAGGAGCTGAATATTTCCCGCTCCAGCGCTGTCGGAAACGTGAGGATCATTGATGAGGCTGTTACGCTGCCGGACCCGATAAAGCCGCGTAAAGCGTTAATCATCGTTCTTGGCGCGCTGTTCGGGCTAATGCTCTCAATGGGGACCGTGCTGGTACGTCAGGCGTTCAAACGTGGGATCACGCTTTCCGAACAGCTGGAAGCGCAGGGGATGCCGGTTCTGGCTACGTTGCCACGTTCACAGTGGCTGTGGAGTAAAACGCAGTTGCGCAGAAAAAATCCGTTTTCTCGTCGCTGGAAACACAAAACCTCGGATGTGCCTTTCCTGCCCGTCGATCGTCCTGCTGATATGTTTGTTGAAGCGGTGCGCGGGCTGCGGACCAGTCTGCATTTCACCATGATGGAGGCTGAGAACCGCATTGTGATGATTTCTGGCCCCACGCAGGACTGCGGAAAAACGCTGGTGGCGACGAATCTGGCGGCCATCGCCGGGCAGAGCGGTCAGCGGGTGCTGTTTATTGATGCGGATATGCGCCAGGGCTATGTTCATAATATTTTTGGTCTGGAGAACCGCCACGGATTGTCCTGCCTGCTCGAAGGGAAACGCGACTTAGCGGAGGTCATTCAGCATGCTGAAAAAGGGGGAATTGACGTTATCACCTGCGGCCCGGAACCCCTGCGCCCGTTAGAATTGCTGTTAAGCGAACGATTCCTTTCCGTCATGTCCTGGGTTAACGAGCAATATGACATCGTCATCATTGATACACCGCCGGTCCTGGCCGTCACCGATGCCGCGCTGGTCGCCAGAGCAGCCGGAACAACGCTAATGGTTGCCCGTTTCGATAAAACCAGCGTGAAAGAGATGGAGAATACCGTTAAACGGTTACAGCACGTCGGCGTGAAGGTCAGCGGCACAATCCTCAACGATATTGTTAAATCCGCAGCGCTGTATTACAGCTCGGGGTACAGCCAGTATGAATACGGTTATGCTTCGAGGAAAAAAGGGGAAAGGCGTTAGCGCGGGAAAAACAATCCCTCTCCCGGGTGGGAGAGGGATAAGTATTACTTCGCCATCACTTCCTGCGCGGTACGCTCAACCAGAGACAGCAGGATTTTTACGTCCTCCAGCGTCACGGTTGGGTTCAGCAGGGTCAGCTTCAGGCAGGTGATACCGTTATGCTCGGTCACACCGACGTTTGCACGGCCAGACTCCAGCAGCGCATCGCCAATTTTCTGGTTCAGCAGGGCAATACCGGCGTCATCCATCTGCGCCTGCGGACGGAATCGGAACAGCACGCTTGCCAGCTGGGGTTGCATCACCAGTTCCAGAGCAGACTGCTCTTTCACGTAAGCCGCAACCTGCTGTGCCAGCGTCACGCCGTGATCGATGATTGCCGCGTATTGCTCCTGACCCAGCGCTTCCAGGCTCATCCACAGTTTCAGCGCGTCGAAACGGCGCGTGGTTTGCAGAGATTTGGAGACCAGGTTAGGTACACCCGCTTCTTCATCGAACTCAGAGTTCAGATAGGCCGCCTGATAGCGCATCAGTTCATAGTGACGCGCTTCTTTCAGCAGGAACGCACCGCAGCTGATGGTCTGGAAGAACTGCTTGTGGAAGTCCAGGGTGACGGAATCCACGAGCTCGATACCGTCCAGGTAGTGACGATACTGCTCAGACATCAGCAGCGCGCCGCCCCAGGCCGCATCAACGTGCACCCAGATATTCTGTTTCGCAGCCAGCTCAGCAATAGCACGCAGCGGATCGATAGCACCCGCATCGGTCGTACCGGCCGTGGCCACAATCGCCAGGATCTGCTCGCCGTTCGCGTTGCACTGTTCGATTTTCGCCGCCAGATCGGTGAGATCCATGCGGGAGAATTCGTCAGTTTTCACCTGCACCACGGACTGGTAGCCCAGACCCATCAGCGCCATGTTTTTCTGCACGGAGAAGTGGGCATTTTCCGAACACAGCACGCGGATCTTACGCAGATCGCCTGTCAGACCGTCCTGCTGAACCGAGTGGCCCTGACGCGCAAAGAACGCGTCACGCGCCAGCATCAGCCCCATCAGGTTACTCTGGGTGCCGCCGCTGGTGAAGACGCCTGCGTCGCCAGCCTGATAACCCACGCGGGTACGCAGCCATTCGATCAGTTTGATCTCAATGATGGTTGCGGACGGGCTTTGATCCCAGGAGTCCATACTCTGGTTACTGGCGTTGATCAGCACTTCCGCCGCCTGGCTAACCACCAGGCTTGGGCAGTGCAGGTGCGCCACGCACTGCGGGTGATGAACGGACAAACTGTCTTTCAGGAAGAACTCCACGGCGCGTTCGATCGCCGCTTCGTTGCCCAGCCCTTTCGGGTTGAAATCCAGCTTAATACGGTCGCGCAGCTCTGCGACCGTTTTGCCCTGGTACATCTCAGGCTGTTTCAGCCACTGCATCACAGCCTGAGTGCTTTGTTCAATCGCCTGCTGGTAAGCTTCAATGCTCTGCGCAGAGGAGAACAAAATTGGGTTTGAATCAGACATCGTATTCAACAACTCCTGTTATGCCGGGCTAACGCCCGCAGCAAGCAGTGCCTGCTCGAATTTATCCAGGAAGACTTTCAGCTCGTCATCGCTGATAAGCAGAGAAGGCAGCAGACGCAGAACGATACCGTTACGGCCGCCACGCTCCAGAATCAGGCCGGCTTCGAAGCATTTCTTCTGGATCAGTGCAGACAGCTCGCCATCGCCCGGGAAGCAACCCATGTGATCGGCGGCTTCATGTGGCTTAACGATTTCAATACCGATCATCATGCCCAGACCGCGAACGTGGCCGATCACCGGATAGCGTTTCGCCATCTCTTTCAGCTGGCCTTTCAGCCATTCGCCCTGTGCGGCTACTTTGCCCGCGATGTTCTGGTCTTTCAGGATCTTCAGCGTGGTCAGACCGGTAGCCATCGCCAGCTGGTTGCCGCGGAAAGTACCGGTATGGTGACCTGGCGCCCATGCATCGAACTGCTTTTTGATACCGAGCACGGCCAGCGGCAGACCGCCACCGACTGCTTTAGACATCACGATGATGTCTGGCTCAATGCCAGCGTGTTCGAAGGCAAAGAATTTACCGGTACGGGCAAAGCCAGCCTGGACTTCGTCGAGGATCAGCAGGATACCGTGTTCCTGAGTGACTTTACGGATGCGCTGCAACCACTCAACAGGCGCCGGGTTCACGCCACCTTCACCCTGAACGGCTTCGAGGATCACCGCGGCAGGTTTACGCACGCCGCTTTCGACGTCGTTAATCAGATTTTCGAAGTAGTAGGTCAGCGCCTTCACGCCCGCTTCACCACCGATACCCAGTGGGCAACGATACTCGTGTGGGTAAGGCATGAACTGGACTTCTGGCATCATACCGTCAACCGCTTCTTTCGGAGACAGGTTGCCGGTGACGGACAGTGCGCCGTGGGTCATACCGTGGTAACCACCAGAGAAACTGATGATACCGCTACGACCGGTCACTTTTTTCGCCAGCTTCAGCGCCGCTTCAACGGCATCAGCCCCGGACGGGCCAGTGAATTGCAGGCAGTACTCTTTGCCCTGACCAGGCAACAGAGAGAGCAGGTATTCTGAAAACGCGTCTTTCAACGGCGTGGTCAGATCCAGGGTATGTAACGGCAAGCCGCTGGTAATGACATTTTGGATGCTTTTCAGCACATCAGGATGATTGTGTCCAAGCGCGAGGGTGCCTGCGCCTGCTAAACAGTCAAGGTATTCTTTATTATCTGCATCGGTGATCCACACGCCTTCTGCTTTCGTAATCGCTAAAGGCAATTTGCGCGGATAACTCCTGACGTTAGATTCAAATTCGGCCTGACGGGCCAGATAGGTTTCGTTGCTTTTGTGGGCATCTACGGTGTCAATACGGACTTTATCCGTCATCATATCACTCCTACAACCGCCGCTTCGTTATGAGCAACGATTGAATAAAAAGTTAAAAAACAGATGGGGCCTGAAAAAAACGCCGCCAATATAGAGCCTTTTGTCACCGGGCTCAATGGTTAATTTGCTTACTGTTTTGTGACACAGGGCACAGGGCAGGGAAGATCGCCGTTTGTATGGGGGAGATTGCACTTTATGCTAAATAAAAACAGCAGCTTACGTATGATTTATCCGCATTGTAAAATCAGACAAAAGAGTGTGACAAATCGTGCGATTGTCAGGTGAAAAGGAGGCAGTGAGCCTCCTTACGCTGTTTATTTCTGGCTAACGCGTAAAATACCGTGTTCACGTCCCTTCGTTTTATTCCACGACGCGTCCGTAATACCGTTTTCATCCAGGCTTAGCGATATCACAAAACCATTACCACGGATCTCATAGAAATTCGCATTCAGACGTTTAACGCTGGCTTTTTTGCCGTTTACGGTGGCGCTAAAGAAGCCGTTAGAAAGCGTGGCGTTAACCGTATCCGACGAGAACGAGGCTTCACGCAGGGGATCGTGAACGGATGTCGTTGGTTCGTGTTGTGCCGCATTTTCCGCTTTGGTTTTGCTGATATCGCAAGAGCCATCGCCAGCGCTAATTTGCGTGCATCCCGAACGCTCTAATTGAGCGCGATAATGGGCGTTTATGGCGTGCGCAGGCGTCACCACCACAGAGAAAAGTAACGCCAACAGCGTAAATTTAGTTTTCATAAATACCCTTAATTATGGTGGTGATGTTTTTGATTAGCGTCCGCCGCACGAGCGGCATTTGCATATGCAGCAGAGAGTGACGCATTGTTGATGCCTTGTTGCCTTTGTTGTTCAGAAAGATAGCAGGTATCGTAACTGACCCCTTTCGCAGTGCAATTTGCGATGCGTTGCTCAGGCGAGACACAACCTGTAAGCACGGCAGTACTTATGACTAATATCATTAATTTTTTCATTTTATCGCCTTAAAAACGACACAAATAATAAGAAACGTACATCATGCCGATCCAGATCCCGATTGAAATGAGCATCACGTACAGGGCAGCTGAAATAAAAATATGTTTGAGCATGTTCTGTTTAATGAATAAAAGTGTGACGTCGAATAGTTGTTAAGTTATACAAGTAATATTATAGAGGTTTTAGGCTTTTGATTTAAAAGCCAATACCGATGCCTGCACCCATAGCAAGATCGCTGTTTGTAGAATCACTTATACCAGCCTTGATTACAGCGTGTTCACCTGCATGGAAAGATGCTCCTGCGCTGATAGCTTGCTCATTCTTAAATGACCCCACACCGGCGGAGAACATTACAGATTGCTCTTTCTCTACTTGTGGCATGGAAGCGAGAGCGATAGCAGAGGCAACGCCGCTACGCGCTTCTTTCTTGTTCTCGTCAACTTCATTTTGCAGGCTTTTGAATTGAGCATTGCTTGAAGATTGTGCTTGGGCAAAAACATGTTGAGTGGCTTTCAGGTCAGCAGCTTGTGCCGCTGTTTGAGTATTGAGTAATTTAATTTTGTTGATAGTAGCTGTATCAACTTCTTTCTTCGTGATGATTGTTGTTACACCGTTTTTACCGTCTTTACCATCAGCACCATCTTTACCATCATTGCCTTTAGCTCCGGGTTTACCTTCAGCCCCGATAGCACCTGCTACACCCTGAATCCCTTGAGCACCTGCATCACCTTTTGCACCTTCTTTACCATCAATACCATCTTTCGGCACTGGTGCATTCTCAAGTGCAGTGATACGGGTATCGTTAATACTAATTAACCCGCTATTGATACGTGTTTGATCTGCCACGACAGCAATATTTTTTGCATTGTTGTCTGCGGTGATTTGAGCATTTCCAGCAGCAGCTAACGCAGTATGAGCGGTGCTATCAGCATCATTAGCGCTGATTTGAGCGGTAGTAATGCCGGTGCTTAACAAAGTTTTGTTAGCTTGCAGATCTGCATTGATGTTATTCACATTAGTAATCGTCTGGTTCAGTAATGACGTATTACCCGCTACGTTAGTATTAGTGGAATCAATTGAGGATTGCAGTTTTTCGCGATCGCCTTGCAGGTTGTAAATCTGGATAGCCTGGCGATTATTATCACTCTCAACAACATCTAAATCATATACACGGTTATCTGTACCATTAAGGTGAAAACCTGAAGCAGGGTTATTTTGATCATACAGAACAGCAGACGCAGCATTAGCATTATCAACGATACTGGCAAACAGAGTACCAATGACAGCGATTACTGCTTTGTTGAAGAATTTCATTTAAAAGGCTCACATCATTAGAAAGAAAAAATCACATTAGCGTTATGGCTTACGTTTGGTTGTGCAGAGCAAAACGGGTAAGTTTAAGTATTTAAGGGTTTTTGTATTTATTTAATTTCATTGCTGAACTATAGTTATTTTGCACCTAAAAATATTGATTTAAATCAAGATTTATTTGAATGATTAAAAGTGGATAAGGTACGTGTGTTTTATTTTTTTTCTATTAAAAACAAAAGGTTGCTGATGATTGTTTTAGTCTCTATATTTAACTTGATGATAAAAATGAAATTTTATTTCAATTTTATTTTAATGTTCTTTAAATGTACTCGTTTGTTAGTTTTGGGATATGATTTCATTTGAAAGTATTAGTGTGTGAAACTGAAAGTTTACATTGAATCAGTAAGTTTTGAGGTGAAAAAAAACCAGAAAAGTATCAGGAGAACGTAACGTAAGTTTTAAATGGGAGGGTGTTGGAAAAGCTGGGCGTCTGGTGTGCAGAATGATGATCAGGCGAAGGGTTCTCTTTTTCATAATTGTTGAGATAGTTACTGTCAGTATTATGTGGCTATATATGTTGTACCTGGTGAGATTCAGAACAGGGGAGTTAAAGAAGACATTCTTTATATAGTTTGCGGATTTCAGGTGTAATACCTGCTTTGATAAAACGAAACATCTTGCGCCCTGCCTATGGCCACGGTTACACTAAGTACCTACATATTCTTTTTATGTAACTGATTGTATTGTAATTAATTTGACTCGGGGTGCCCTTCTTTGTGAAGGCTGAGAAATACCCGTATTACCTGATCTGGATAATGCCAGCGTAGGGAAGTCAGATGCCTACCCGGTCATCGCTTCTTCACGCACGGCAGGAGCGAAACCATGCAGCCTGACCTGCTCGACTCACACGTTTTACATCAATTCCGAACCCGTTCCCCGCTCACGCACTGTATGACCAACGATGTCGTGCAGACCTTCACCGCCAACGTTTTGCTCGCGCTGGGTGCTTCCCCGGCAATGGTGATCGAAGCCGAGGAAGCGGAACAGTTTGCCGCGCTTGCAGATGCTCTGCTCATCAACGTGGGTACACTCACCGCGCCGCGCGCCCAGTCGATGCGTCGGGCCATTGAGAGCGCGGTAGCCGCGGGTACGCCCTGGGTTCTGGATCCGGTTGCGGTTGGCGCGCTGGCGTATCGCACCCGATTTTGCCAGCAAATATTGTCCCTCAAACCTGCGGCCATTCGTGGAAACGCCTCCGAAATCCTCGCCCTTGCCGGAATGAGTGCGGGCGGGCGCGGGGTTGATTCCACCGATACGGCGGCGAGCGCGTTGACCGCTGCGCAGACGCTCGCCCGCCAGACCCACGCCGTTGTGGTCGTCACAGGAGAAGTGGATCACATCACTGATGGTCAGCGAACCCGTACGGTCGCGGGCGGCGACACGCTGATGACCCGCGTGGTGGGAACAGGCTGTGCGCTTTCGGCGGTCGTCGCCGCCTGCTGTTCGCTGCCTGGCGACAGGCTTGATAATGCGACGGCAGCCTGCGGCTTTATGAAGCGCGCAGGGTCAGCTGCACTGACTCACAGCCGGGGCCCCGGCAGCTTTGCCCCGGCGTTTCTGGATGCGCTTTACGCGCTGGAGGAGCTGGTATGACACGCATTAATGCCTTGACTATTGCGGGAACCGATCCCAGCGGCGGAGCGGGGATCCAGGCAGACCTGAAAACCTTCTCTGCGCTCGGCGCTTACGGATGCTCGGTTATCACCGCGCTGGTGGCGCAAAACACGCGCGGTGTACAGTCGGTATATCGTATTGAGCCGGATTTTGTCGCCGCACAGCTGGATTCGGTATTCAGCGATGTACGCATCGACACCACCAAAATCGGCATGCTTGCAGAGGCGGACATTGTTGAAGCGGTCGCTGAACGTCTCAAACGTTATCAGATAAAAAACGTGGTGCTCGATACCGTGATGCTGGCCAAAAGCGGCGATCCGTTGCTCTCCGCCTCTGCCGTCGACACCCTGCGTAAAAAGCTGCTGCCGCAGGTGGCGCTGATCACGCCAAACCTCCCTGAAGCCGCCGCGCTGCTGGATGCGTCACACGCGCAAAACGAACGTGAGATGAAAGAGCAGGGCAATGCGCTGCTGGCGATGGGATGCAGCGCGGTGCTGATGAAAGGCGGTCATCTTGATGATGCAGAAAGCCCGGACTGGCTCTTCACCCGCGATGGCGCTCAACGTTTCACTGCCCCGCGGGTACAGACCAAAAACACCCACGGCACGGGATGTACGCTCTCGGCGGCGCTGGCGGCGCTGCGTCCCCGAAACGCGAACTGGGCGGATACGGTGCAGGAGGCGAAGATCTGGCTCTCGTGCGCGCTGGCAAAAGCCGATTCTCTGGAAGTGGGTCACGGTATTGGGCCGGTTCACCATTTTCATGCATGGTGGTAAGCCGTATACTGGCGTAAAACCTTATGCCAGAGAAAAACAGAGATGGAACAAGCGCATACCCGGTTAATTGCTCAACTCAAGGAACGAATTGCCGCACCGGACAACACGCCGTTGTACCTGAAATTTGCCGAAACGGTTAAAAACGCGGTACGCAGCGGCGTGCTCGCGCACGGTAATATTTTGCCGGGCGAGCGCGATCTGAGCCAGCTGGCCGGTGTGTCGCGCATTACGGTGCGTAAAGCGATGCAGGCGCTGGAAGAGGCCGGCGTCGTCACCCGCGCGCGTGGATACGGAACGCAAATCAACAATATCTTTGAATATTCGCTAAAAGAGGCGCGCGGGTTTTCTCAGCAGGTGGTGCTGCGGGGCAAAACGCCCAACACGCTGTGGGTTAATAAACGCGTCGTGAAATGTCCGGAGGAGATCGCCCGCCACCTTTCCCTTGCGCCGGACAGCGATGTATTTCTGCTTAAGCGCATCCGCTACGTGGATGACGATGCGGTATCAATAGAGGAGTCCTGGGTACCGGTAGGATTAATCCCCAATCCGGACGACATCGGCGTCTCGCTTTACGATTACTTCCGCAGCCAGAATATCTTTCCGCAGCGCACCCGTTCCCGCGTCAGCGCCCGGATGCCGGACAGCGAGTTTCAGGCGCATATCAAGATGGACGATAAGATACCGGTGCTGGTGATCAAGCAAGTCGCGCTCGATCAACAGCACCGGCCAATTGAGTACAGCATCAGCTACTGCCGCAGCGACCTATACGTCTTTGTGTGCGAGGAGTAGGGCCTCGCGCGTGGGGGCGCAGTCGCCACCGCGATGGCTGACTACCCAGGCGGCTACGGCATTGCCAAGCTGCACCGCCTCTGGCAGTGACCATCCCGCGGCCAGCCCGGCAAGGGTACCTCCCGCATGGCTGTCACCCGCGCCGATGGTATCGACCACGGTAGCAGGAAACGCCGGAACGTGTCCGGAAGCGTCACCGTCGTACCAGACCGCCCCGTCTTTATCATGGCGTACGATCAGCGCAGCGCCAAACCTCTGCTGCCACCGTGTGCCGAGCTCTTCCACGTTTACGCCAAGCCATTCGGCGGCAAGTTCCGCCTCCTGACGATTGAGCGAGACGATTGGTTTGCAGGCCATGATCCGCGCCATCAGCGGGTCGGGAATATCCGCGATGCGCGGACCGAAATCGATAAAGAGCGTCGCATCCTGAAGACTTTCCAGCCAGGCCGTCAGCAGCTCACCGCTGGGGGACGCCAGCTGGTAGCCGGACAAAGAGATCAGGCTCCCTGCCGGCACGCTTAACCCGTCCAGCCAGCGCTGCTGCCACTGGTTCTCCACGCCGCTAAACGACATAAAGGTCCGTTCACCGTCAGGCTCCACCAGCGCCAGGCACCAGCCGTTATCGCCCGTTTCCGCTTCCACGGCGCTGTGCAGATCCTGCTTCGCCATGGCGTTACGGATAATATCGGCCCACACGCCGTGGCCGACGGGAAGGGCGTTTTGCGCAGCAATGCCGAGCCGCTTCAGGGCGATGGCGATATTCAGCGCGCAGCCGCCAATATTCACTCCCTGTTGCTTCAGCTCGATATCACACCCGCGCCAGGGCAGGGCGTAGGCGTCGGCAATCACGTCGATGACCGCCGCGCCGAGTACCGTTACGGGGCGCGTGGCGTGAAGGGTTTCGAGACGGCGGGCAAAAGCACTCATACGCCCTCCCTTTGCTCCCGGAAGTGCAGCAGTTTTTCGCAGTAGTGGCTGAAATCGAGCCGGTTAACGGCATCAAGTTCGTTTTTGAGTGCCGGATCAATGGCCTGTACACCGTGCAGCGCGCCGCAGATAGCCGTTGCCATCGCGCCGATAGTGTCAGTATCACCGCCCAGGTTGGCGCATAACACCGCGCAGCGGTTCGGATCGGTGCCCGCGAGTTCGACCATCGCAATCGCCGCCGGAACGGACTCAAGGGTGCTCGTGCCCGCGCCAATAAGCTGATAGATCTGCTCGCTGGCGGACTCGGTACCGTTGGCTTCGCGCACGGTTTTCAGGGCCAGCTCAATACGAGCGGAAAGCGATGCGCTGAAGGTGGTCGTGTTCTCCTCCTGCGCCGCACGGGCAATACCCGGCAGGGCATCGGCGATGTGATGCCAGCGCTCGCCGTCGATAGCGCGTGAAACCGCCCAGGCGATCACCACCGCACCGGCGATGGCGAGATCCGATTTATGGGTCGGGCTGGAGGCTAACGCAACCTGTTCCACAAAGTGCGCCAGACGCGTGGCTGGCAGGAGGCATCCCAGCGGGGAGGCGCGCATCGCCGCCCCGTTGGTGACGCCGTTGTTTTCCAGCTGGCTCACCGGCTTGCCGTCACGGATGGCGTTCAGGGCAATTTTGGAGGTCGGGCCGAGCACATTCTTATTGAACGCGTCAAAATCCAGCGCCCAGTCCAGAATATGCTTACCGATAACGTCAGGGTTAATTTCCCCGTCGCATTCGATAATCGCGTCGGCCAGGCACAGCGCCATCGACGTATCATCCGTAAATTCGGCCTGCTTAAAGTAACAGGCGGCATTATTCTCAGCCGGGCCGGGTAAGAAACGGTCGATCCAGCCGAAGTGCGCTTTCACCCGCTTGCGCGGCCACAGCTCCGACGGCATCCCCATCGCATCCCCTAACGCCTGCCCGTAAAGAGCACCGAGAATACGGTCTTGTTTCATTTAACTTCCCCTCGTGTCAGCGCGGTATCGCCATCAACCACCTCAATTGCGGTGATCTCTTTATCCGATTCGCGGAAAAACAGCATAAACAGCACGGCAATCACCACAATCATGATTGCACCAAACGTCCACATTCCGGCCCAGTTGAAGGTCAGCCCATTCACCGGCTCTTTATATGCGAACATTTTTTCCATCATCACGCCGCCGAGACGGTAACCCAGCAGGCTACCAAAGCCCTGACAGCACAGCGTGATCAAGCCCTGCGCCGCGTTGCGCATGTGCACGGGCGCTTTTTTATCCACGTAGATGTACGCGGTGACGTAATAGAAGTCATAGCTTACGCCGTGCAGCAGAATGCCGAGGAACAGCAGGGCGTAGGTGAAGTATTGCTCGGTGCCGCCGTAAACAAAGAAACCGTAGCGAATGGCGGCGGTGATCAGGCCCAGCAGCAAGACCTTCTTAATACCAAAGCGTTTGGTAAAGAATGGCAGAGCGAGCATGAAGAAGATTTCAGAGAACTGGCCGAGGGTCATCCAGCCGGTGGCGTTTTTCATCCCCACTTCGGTGAGATAGCCGTTGGCAAAGATATAGTAGAAGGCCAGCGGCATGGCAAACAGGAACGAGCAGAAGAAGAACACCAGGAAGTTTTTATCGCGCAGCAGGATCAGCGCATCCAGCCCCAGCATCACTTTGAAATCCAGCTTGCCGGTACTCTTCGGCGGGGTATTCGGCAGGAACAGCGCGAAGACGCCAAGCAGAAGGGAGCTGGCAGCGGTCATCAGCAGCGGGATATTGGTGTCAGAGATGTCGCTATAGCCCATCATCTGCGGCAGGAAGCCGCACGCCAGGCCGGAGGCAATCCAGCCGATGGTGCCCATCACGCGGATGCGCGGGAAATCAGCCTCCACGTCATCGACGTTCGCAAAGGCGATGCTGTTGGTCAGCGCGATGGTCGGCATATAGGTCAGGGAGTAGGCCAGCAGCAGCGGGAAGAAGGTGCTGAACTGGGTTTGCTGTGCTGCGAAATACATCAGAATCGCGCCAGCGAACATCAGCACGGCCAGCACTTTCTGGGCGGCGAAGAAACGGTCCGTCAGCGAGCCGACAAGGATGGGAGAGAGGATCGCGGCAATCGCGGTACAGGCGTACGACCAGCCAATTTCCCCGGCGGTAAACCCGCTCTTACTCAGCCACAGCCACAGCGGCACAAACCATGCGCCCCAGATAAACCATTCAACGAACATCATGAATGACAGTTGGACTTTCGTTTTCATTTTTTAATCCTGCATGTCAGAGGTACGCATGTAACATACCATGTGATAATACCTTTTAAATACCTTTAAGGCGATTGTTTGATCAGTGTAACAAAAATGTTGTACACGAAACGAGCCAGCAGATTGTGCTTAAAAAAGTTGCAAATGGTGGAAAATAGGTTAAGTCGGTACCAGGCTTAGTCTGCCTGCAAAAACGTGGGCTTGGATCACACGCTCCGACATCATGTCGGACTTACGGGAGCATCACTATGACTGATATTGCGCAACTGCTTGGCAAAGACGCCGACAGCCTTTTACAGCATCGTTGTATGACCATTCCAGCCGACCAGCTTTATCTGCCTGGCCATGATTACGTAGACCGCGTCATGGTCGACAACAACCGTCCGCCTGCCGTACTGCGAAACATGCAGACGCTTTACAATACCGGTCGTCTGGGCGGGACCGGCTATCTCTCCATTCTGCCCGTTGATCAGGGCGTAGAGCACTCGGCGGGAGCGTCGTTTGCTGCTAACCCGCTCTACTTTGACCCGAAAAACATTGTCGAGCTGGCGATTGAAGCGGGCTGTAACTGTGTGGCATCGACGTATGGCGTGCTGGCCTCCGTTTCCCGCCGCTATGCTCACCGCATTCCATTCCTCGTCAAGCTGAATCACAACGAAACCCTGAGCTACCCAACCGAATACGACCAGACACTGTACGCCAGCGTCGAACAGGCCTTCAACATGGGTGCGGTCGCGGTCGGGGCGACTATCTATTTTGGCTCTGAGCAGTCGCGTCGGCAGATAGAAGAGATCTCTGCCGCGTTTGAGCGCGCGCACGAGCTGGGGATGGTGACCGTATTGTGGGCCTATCTGCGTAACAACGCGTTTAAGAAAGACGGCGTGGATTACCACGTATCAGCGGATCTGACCGGTCAGGCAAATCACCTGGCGGCAACCATCGGCGCGGACATCGTGAAACAGAAAATGGCTGAGAATAACGGCGGGTATAAAGCGGTGAACTTTGGCTATACCGACGACCGCGTCTACAGCAAGCTGACCAGCGACAACCCTATCGATCTGGTGCGCTACCAGCTGGCTAACTGCTACATGGGCCGCGCCGGGCTGATTAACTCCGGCGGTGCAGCAGGCGGTGAAACCGATCTGACCGACGCGGTGCGCACGGCGGTGATTAACAAACGCGCCGGCGGAATGGGGCTGATCCTGGGCCGCAAAGCGTTTAAAAAATCCATGGCCGACGGCGTGAAGCTGATTAATGCGGTTCAGGATGTCTATCTGGACAATAAAGTGACGATTGCCTAATCGCACGCATCTTCCTGCCGGGATAAGCGTGACCCGGCAGGAAAGTTCTCTCGCTTACTCCTTCAGCGTTTCAGGATGAGGAGTATTCAGCAGACCCGCCATCCCTCTCTTGCTGCTATTTGCTTTTTCTAAGCCCGGCTGCGTGACGCGGATAAAGGCACACAGAACAAAAGCCAGCAGATAAAGCACCGTATAGGCGATGACCACGCCGAGCGTGCTGAACCAGGGCAGCAGCACCACGGCAATCGCCGGCGCAAGGAAGTTAGACAG
>NZ_JBMKIP010000004.1:0-519309 GCF_049236825.1 Enterobacter cloacae complex sp. SHL001 | reverse complement strand
AACGCCGTAGCGCCGATGGTAGTGTGGGGTCTCCCCATGTGAGAGTAGGGAACTGCCAGGCATCAATTAAGTGAAGAGGCCATCCGGAAGGATGGCCTTTTTGCGTTTGTACGTCGAAAAACGGCAGGCCGGGCAAGGCGAAGCCGCCACCCGGCAACTCAGAGCGTACTATCCCTGACAAACATTCAAACGAAGCAATTGCCGCTGATGGAAACGCCCAAGGATCAGCACCGTCGTTAACGCACCAAGCAGCGCGCAAAACATATCTGACTGGGTATCCCATGGATCGCCCTGCGTCCCCAGAAAATCATCCGCACCCTGTCCCATTGCCAAAGCTGCCCACCACTCAATGAGTTCATAGGTGGCGCTAATGGCCAGAGCAACACAGCACACCAGAAATCCCGTCATCTTATGTCCACGAACATACCCACCGCGCAGCAGAATTTCTCGCGCTGCCAGTGCGGGAACCAGCCCCTGGAAGAAGTGACCGAGCTTGTCATACGGATTTCGGCTAAGCCCGAGCATCTCCTGAACCTCAAAACCAACCGGAACCTTTGCATAGGTGTACATACCACCAACCATCAGAATGATGGCGTGGAAGAAAATCAAGGTATAGAGAAGGGGAGTCAGGGGGTATCGCCGGTGCGTGGCAAGCAGAAGTGGGATGATGATAATGACGGGCGTCACCTCCATCAGCCAGGTGATGCGATCGCTCGTGAACAGGCCGGTATAAAACAGGATCATCAGCAGGAGCAGTGACCCGACTTTTAAAGCAGATAAGGTCATATCATTTTCATTGTCAGGGGAAAAAATCACTATTACCTGACAGAAGGGAAAATTCAATGCGTAGCAGATACAGAAAAGCAAAAACCCAGCCATAGGCTGGGTTCTTTAAATAGTGGTGCCCGGACTCGGAATCGAACCAAGGACACGGGGATTTTCAATCCCCTGCTCTACCGACTGAGCTATCCGGGCAACGGAGCGCATTAAACCGCAATCGCGCGCGATCGTCAACATTATTTCGGGAAAAGCTGTTCAACTGCTTAAGTTTGCGGCAATCTGTCCGTTTGTGCCCTGGAATTGCACAAATCTTCCAGACAGTTCAGGCAAGATGTGACAATGCTGACGGTAAGAGGAGGGCAGTATGGCAAACGACTGGCTTGAGCTGCGTCAGCATGCAGAAACAGGTATTGAGACAATTAAGGCGCATTTCGAAGGACATGCCTTTGATCCCCACTGGCATGATAGCTATCTGGTCGGAATAACCCTTTCCGGCACGCAGCAGTTCCACTGTCGCCGTGAACGCCACCGTAGCCAGCCGGGCGATGCTTTTTTACTTGAGCCCGGGGAGATCCATGACGGTGATGCGCCGGTAGAGGGGGGCTTTACTTATCTTACCTTTTATCTGGATGAACACTGGCTCACCCGTACGCTTCAAGGGCTGTACGACTCTACTCCCGGGAGCTACACCCTCCACTTTGCCCAAACGCTGACGCGAGAGCCTCAGTTGGTGCGCGCTATCGGTGATACATTTGCCTCGTTACATAACGATGAGATGAAGATCGTACAACAGAGCACAATGGATAACCTGCTCTCTCAGATCACTGCCCACTGCCACTGGCGTAAGAAACTCCCGTTGCAGTTACAAAGCTCCGCCGTGGCGCATCGTGCCCGCGACTATCTCTATGCGCATATCGGCGAGAACGTGGGGCTGTCAGACCTTGCCCGTGAGACGGGTACGGATCGCTTTACGCTCACCCGCTGTTTTAAGCGCGAATTTCACCTGGCACCGCACGCCTGGCTTATCCAGCTGCGCCTGGCAAAGGCCCGACAGATGCTGGCGTGTGGGGAACTGCCTGTTGATGTTGCGGCGGCAGTGGGTTTTGCCGATCAAAGCCATCTTGGTCGCTGGTTCCAGCGGGCATACCGTATTTCTCCGGCACACTACCGTCGGTTGTGCACAAACCTTCCAGACGTTTCCAGAAAATAACGGCACATTCGTGGCTCTAATAAAAAAGGAGTCACCTGTGAATTTATTACCCTTCCTGCTGTTTGCATTTGTCGCCTCGATTACACCGGGGCCAACCAATATTCTGGTACTGGCTAACAGTCAGCACTTTGGCGTAAAAAATACGTTTCCTGCGATCCTGGGCGGGTGTATTGCCGCCAGCGCTATTGTTCTGGTTTCAGGTGCTGGGGCAGGAGAAGTGTTACGCCAGTATCCGCTGATACGTCAGGTAATGAGCTGGGCGGGCGTGCTGTGGCTTTCCTGGATGAGCTGGCAGCTGTTTAGCGCCCCGGCCGCGAATCTCTCCTTCAGACGCCATGTCCGGTTTACCGCGCGGGCGGCGGCGTTATTACAGGTTGTAAACCCAAAAACGTGGATGATGGCGCTGGCAGTTGTCAGCTTGTTTGCTCCGGCAAGCGACCATGCATTTCGGGATGTTGCGCTGATGGCGCTATGGTTTCTGGCGATCTCCGTGGCTTGTTTGTTGTGCTGGGCGTGGCTGGGGAAGGCGGTGAACCGGATTTTCCGCACCACCGTGGCGATGGTGCGATTTCAGCGCGCGATGGCGCTGTGCTTGTTTATTTCCGCCTGGACGGGAATGCTGGCTTAGGTCAGAGCACCACCCATACGACACTGCGCGAACCGCAAAATATCTTCCGCCAGACGGTGCGCCGTATCCACATCCGCCTGGCTACGGTTCACCAGCATGCGGCTCAGGCAACCTTCCAGCACCAGCTCCATCTGCTTCGCGACCATTGCCGGGTCATCCACTTCAAGTGTGGTCAGCAGCTCGTGTGTGAACTCGTGCGCGGCACGTTTTTGCTGATCTGCCAGTTGATGGATGGGGTGCCCGGGATCCGGATAGTAGGTGCAGGCGGCGATAAACAGACAGCCTGGGTAACGGTTGTTGGTAACACACTCCGTCAGTGCGGTATAGCGCGCCAGCAGCTTTTGCTCGGTAGTCAGCTCTTCATTCAGCATCAGCTGCCTGCGCCAGATATCCACCTGTTGGCTGAGATAGCGCAGGGCATCATACAGCAACGCCTCTTTATCCGGCCAGAAGCGCTTAAGTTCATCCAGAGGGTAATCGATACGGTCGGCGACCATCTCAAGCGTGGTGCTGGCGATCCCTTGAATCTCAAGCAATTGCAGGGCTTGTCCCAGTACGTCTTCGCGTTGCACGGTTATCTCCTCCGCTATTCCCAACGGTTTGTCCCGTCTAAAGTGTTGTTTACGGTTGGCGATTGCGCAAATGCGCGTTGAATGTCGTCGCGTCCATAAACCCGGTTACACGCTGCGTCGGCTGTTCTTCCCCCTGTTCATTGAAGAACAGGATGGTAGGCAGCCCGAGCACATTAAGTTGCTTCAGTAGAGCCTTATCCTGCGCGCTGTTGGCGGTAACGTTCGCCTGGAGCAGAACGGTATCGCTCAGCGCATGTTGTACCTGCGGATCGCTGAAGGTGTATTTTTCAAACTCTTTGCAGGCCACGCACCAGTCGGCGTAGAGATCGAGCATGACCGGTTTGCCTTTCGCCTGCGCCAGGGCGCGGTTAAGGTCATCCACGTTCTTAATCTGTATAAAATTCAGATGAGCCTGCGTTTGACCTGCCGGGGTGCCAAACGCCCAGTCCTGTAGTGGACGGACGCTCACCAGTGCGGCCGCCAGCAGAAGGATCTGTAGCAGGCGCATCCACGGTTTCTTCGCCCCCAGACTCACGATAAACGCCCAACTGAAGAAGGCCACGCCGAGCATCGCCCACAGACGTGTACCCCACACATCACCAGTGATGCGCTCAAGCAGGAATACCGGTAGCGCCAGAATGACAAAACCAAACGCGGTTTTCACCGTCTCCATCCACGGTCCGCTCTTCGGCAGCAGACGATTGCCAAACACCGTCACCAGGATCAGCGGCAGGCCCATGCCGAGCGCGTAGAGGTACAGCGTGCCGCCGCCGAGCCACAGGTTGCCGCTCTGAGCAATGTATAACAGGATGGCGCTCAACGGCGCAGTGGTGCAGGGGGAGCAAATCAGCCCGGCGATGGCACCCATGGCGAACACGCCGCCCGCAGAGCCACCCTGCTGACGGTTGCTCATCAGCGTCAGACGGGTTTGCAGGGAAGAGGGCAGTTGCAGGGTGAACAGGCCAAACATCGACAGCGCCAGCAGAATAAACACCGCTGACAGACCGATAAGCACATAAGGGTGCTGAAGGGCGGCCTGGAACTGCAATCCGGCAGCGGCGACCACGAGGCCGAGCGCCGTATAGGTTAACGCCATGCCCTGCACATAGATAAAGGCCAGCAACAGCGCGCGGGTAGTGGAAAGGCGTTGTTTACCGCCCAGCACGATGCCAGAGATAAGCGGATACATGGGCAGTACGCAGGGCGTAAAGGCGATGCCGATACCAATCAATAACGCCCAAAGCGCTGAGAACGGAAGGTCTGAAGCGGCTTTGCCTTCGCCCCTTTCCCCTGAGGGGAGAGGGGAGGCCGCCGCTTTCACTTCGCTAAGCGGAACGACCTTTGTTTCAGGTGGGTAACAGAATCCCGCATCGGCGCAGCCCTGATACGTCACCGTCAGGGTAGCGCCTTTATCCGCCTGATTCACCGTGACGGGCACGCTTAAGCGCTGACGATAAATTTCACTCTTACCGTAGAACTCGTCCTCGTGCCACTCGCCAGCGGGCATCTGCAATGCGCCGACGTTCGCCTTTGCCGGCGTGATGCTGACCTGCTTGCGATAGAGGTAGTAACCCTCTTTCACCTGCCAGGTGAGACTGAGATCGTGCTGGTTTTGCTGAAAGTCGAAAACAAACGCCTGGTCGGCAGGAATAAAGTTCGAACGGCCGGGTGCGTCAAACAATCCGGCAAAAGCTGACGTGCTGCACAGCAGCAGGATCAGCGTAATGAAGCGTTGAGCCATGAGAGATAATCGTTATCGCCGTGGACCACTGGCAGAACCAGCAGCTCCGGGGTTTGGTATGGATGATGAGACTTGAGGCAGTCGAGGAGCGCCTGCTGGTTTGTCAGGTTGGTTTTGAGCAACATCTGGACTTCGTACTCTTGCTCCAGCTTACCTTCCCAGTAATAAAGGGAGGTGGCACCGGGAAGAAGTGTGACACAGGCAGCCAGTTTTTCGGCCAGCACTTTGGCGGCCAGATCCTGGGCAGAAGCTTCATCAGGGGCGGTGCACAGTACAACAACAGCATCAGGCGTGTTCACAAGTCGACCTCCTCATCACGAAAGTCTTCACTATATCACGCAAGGCGGTTGGTCATTAATGAAACGGGCCGCAGAGCGGCCCGTTTTTAACTATTTTTACAACGGCTAATCGTTTACAGCACAATGCCGCCGATGATAAAGCCGAGGATCACGCAGAGCGTAATCGCCACCACGCCCGGGATGAGGAACGCGTGGTTAAACACGTATTTACCAATACGGGTTGAGCCGGTGTCATCCATCTCAACCGCGGCCAGCAGGGTTGGGTAGGTGGGCAGAACGAACAGGGCGGAAACTGCTGCAAAAGAGGCAATCGCCGTCAGCGGCGTTACGCCCAGCATCAGTGCCGCAGGCATCAGCGCTTTGGTAGTCGCAGCCTGGGAGTACAGCAACGTCGCGGCAAAGAACAGCACTACCGCCAGCAGCCACGGATAGTTGTGCAGCAGGTCGCCTGCAACGGTCTGGATATCGCTAATGTGCGCTTTCACAAAGGTATCACCGAGCCACGCCACGCCCAGCACGCACACGCAGGCGCTCATACCGGATTTGAAGGTGCTGGCGTTCAGCACTTCGCTGGTGTCGATTTTACAGGTGATGCTGATCAGCGTCGCGATGGTCAGCATAAATACCACAATGGCTTCGTTACGCGGCAGAACCGGGTTCTGGATCAGACCTACCGTGTCGCTGATGGCGGTGGCGTAGAACATCACGGCGACGATACCAATCAGGAACAGCAGCACGGAGCGTTTTGCATGCGGCTTCAGCTCGAAGACCTGGCTACCGCGCAGGCTCACTTCACCTTTTGCCAGACGCTCCTGGTAAACCGGATCGTCTTTCAGCTCGGCACCGAGGAAGTTACACAGTACGGCAGTGATCATTACCGCGATCAGCGTGACCGGAATACAGATTGCCAGCAGCGTCAGGTAACTTACGCCCATCGGCTCAAGGATACCCGCGAAGAAGACCACCGCCGCGGAAATAGGCGAGGCGGTAATCGCAATCTGGGAGGCGACCACGGCAATAGAAAGAGGGCGAGACGGGCGAATACCCTGCTCTTTCGCCACTTCGGTGATTACCGGCAGCGTGGAGAAAGCGGTGTGGCCGGTACCGGCGAGAATGGTCATAAACCAGGTCACCAGTGGGGCAAGGAAGGTGATGTATTTCGGATGGCGACGCAGCATTCGCTCCGCCAGGCTCACCAGGTAGTCCATACCGCCTGCGACCTGCATAGCCGCGATAGCAGCAATAACCGCCATGATGATTTCGATAACGTCAAAAGGGATTGCGCCGGGTTTAATCTGAAAGATCAGGGTAAGTACAAGCACCCCGAGACCGCCGGCAAAACCGATGCCGATACCCCCGAGTCGTGCGCCCAAATAAATCGCCAACAGGACGATGACGAGTTCTGCTCCAAACATAAAGACCTGCCTTGCTCATTAACAAGTTGATATTGAATTGTTGTGTTTTGGTAACGCCCATAAAGAAAAAAGGCACGTCACAAGTGACGTGCCTTTCGGAAGCTTAGCCTGAACGGTTACTGTTCGCTTTCATCGGTATATCGTTTCGCTTTATATGCCGGGTGCATCAGGTTCTGGGCGGAGAAGATATCGTCCAGTTCGGCTTCGGTCAACAATCCTCGCTCGAGAACCACCTCACGCACGCTCTTACCGGTTTCGGCACAAATCTTCCCGACGATATCGCCGTTGTGGTGGCCGATGAACGGGTTGAGGTAGGTGACGATGCCGATGGAGTTATAGACGTAGCCTTCACACACTTCTTTATTCGCGGTGATGCCGTTGATGCATTTTTCCAGCAGGTTGTAGCAGGCGTTGGTCAGAATATGGATAGATTCAAACATTGCCTGGCCAATCACCGGCTCCATCACGTTCAGCTGGAGCTGACCGGCTTCGGATGCCATGGTGACGGTCGTATCGTTACCAATAACCTTGAAGCAAACCTGGTTCACCACTTCTGGCACCACCGGGTTCACTTTAGCTGGCATGATGGATGAACCCGCCTGCAACTCTGGCAGGTTGATTTCATTCAGGCCAGCGCGCGGACCGGAGGAGAGCAGGCGCAGGTCGTTACAGATTTTGGACAGTTTCACCGCCAGACGTTTCAGGGCGCTGTGTACCATCACATAGGCGCCGCAGTCTGAGGTAGCTTCAATCAGGTCTTCCGCAGGCACAACCGGCAGGTTGGACACTTCAGCCAGCTTCTGTACCGCCAGCTGCTGATAGCCATCTGGCGTGTTCAGGCGTGTACCGATGGCGGTTGCGCCCAGGTTAACTTCCAGCAACAGTTCGGACGTGCGCAGCAGGTTTTTCGTCTCTTCATTCAGCAGCACGTTAAACGCGTGGAATTCCTGTCCGAGGGTCATTGGCACCGCGTCCTGCAACTGGGTACGGCCCATTTTCAGGATGTCCTGGAACTCTACGGCTTTACGCTGGAAGCCATCGCCCAGCTGATTAATCGCGTCGACCAGTTTGACGATAGAGGCATACACCGCGATGCGGAAGCCGGTTGGGTAGGCGTCGTTGGTGGACTGACATTTGTTAACGTGATCGTTCGGGTTCAGGTACTGGTATTCACCTTTCTGATGACCCATCAGCTCCAGGCCGATGTTTGCCAGCACTTCATTGGTGTTCATGTTGACGGAGGTGCCCGCGCCGCCCTGATAGACGTCGACCGGGAACTGATCCATGCATTTGCCGTTGTTCAGCACCTCATCGCACGCGGCGATAATCGCATTTGCAGCGCTTTTAGGAATGGTTTGCAGCTCTTTGTTCGCCAGAGCCGCGGCTTTTTTTACCATCACCATGCCACGCACAAATTCAGGGATGTCGCTGATTTTGCTGTTGCTGATGTAGAAGTTTTCAATCGCTCTCAGAGTGTGAACACCATAGTAGGCATCCGCTGGAACTTCCCTGGTACCCAACAAATCTTCTTCGATACGAATGTTGTTTAACATGTGAACCTTCTTTTCAAGCTGCCGATGGATTGTACTAAACACACAGTATATATGTGGTTTTGAATATTTTATGACCGACGATTATTCCCTCAATCGGCCAGATGTTCGAGATCATATGCTGATGATAGCGAATTGCCGTAAGCTGGATCACTTATTATCGACCCGATTTCATGATAATTATTAATCTGTGAAATATGTCACCGCTTTAATATTTCCAGAAAAAATATCCGTGCAAACCGATTGAATTTTGGCTAACCGTCACCATTTCTTATCTACGCGCTTCGCGAATACATTCAGTCAGGGGCCTGAAGGCACCTGCCACACAGGAGATGCCAGTGCGCTGGATACCATTTATTGCTTTCTTTCTTTATGTTTACATTGAGATTTCGATTTTCATTCAGGTTGCCCATGTGCTGGGCGTCCTGCTGACGCTGATTCTGGTGATCTTCACCTCCGTCATCGGCATGTCGCTGGTGCGCAATCAGGGTTTCAAAAATTTCCTGTTAATGCAGCAGAAGATGGCCGCAGGCGAAAGCCCGGCAGCCGAGATGATCAAAAGCGTGTCGCTGATTATTGCTGGCCTGCTGCTGATCCTGCCTGGTTTCTTCACCGACTTCCTCGGCCTGCTGTTGCTGTTGCCGCCGGTGCAGAAGCATCTGACCATGAAGCTGCTGCCGCACCTGCGTTTCAGCCGTATGCCAGGCGGTGGTTTCAGCACCGGCCCGGGGGATACCTTTGAAGGGGAATATCAGCGTAAGGATGAGCAGCGCGACCGATTAGATCATAAAGACGATCGGTGAGTTTGTGCCCCGGTGGCGCTCGCTCACCGGGCCTGCGGCTTTTGCCGCTTCGGTAAAAACACCCACAGCCCCGCCAGCATGACGATGGCGTACACACTCTTCCATCCCACCATCGCCAGCAGCATCAGGCACAGGACACACCCGACAGCCGCCAGCGCCTTAAAGCGTCCTTTCAGTAGCCGACAGCCCGCCAGCATGCACAGCAGGTAAATCATGATGAAAATACCGTTGGCGTAGACAATCAGCGCGTCAAGGTTGATGTCGAGGAGATAAATGGCCAGGGAACTCACCACGCAGCAGCCCAGTACGGTATTCAGCGCATTCACCGGAAGCTGACGCTTTGACAGGCGTGAGAGGGGGCTATCCGGTTTATAAAGTGCCTGAGACCACACCAGCCGGGCGAAGCTCTGAATATAGATGTTGAGGCTGGCAAAGCAGGCGAGATAGCCAATCACGCAGGCTACCCACAGGGCCTTAACGCCAAACAGCTGCACCACGATGCCCGGCAGCGACGCGGCGGCGGCTTTCTCTTCACCGAACGCGTTGAAGTGCAGCACCAGTACGGTACAGGCCCAGTACACGGTACCCGCCAGCAGCAGGCCAATCATCAGGGCGCGGGGGAAATCACGCTCGGGCTGTTTAAACTCGGATGCCAGATGAGCGAACGCCTCCAGACCGACGAAACACCAGAACATAACGGATAGTGCAGCGAAAAGCTGTGCGTGGTCGATGTCGTTAATCGCGGGGAAAGGAATATCCGCCACGGTAATGTCACCCGCAAACCAGATGGCGACGATCAGCGCGACAATTAACACGGCGACCAGCGTTTGCAGATTGGCGCTGGAGCTGGCCCCGCGTGAGCCTACCCACCAGACAATCGCCAGCGTACCGAGTTCAGCCAGCAGCAGCTGTTCATCGTGCCAGCCAAACAGCGCCTGTCCGAAGCCGGTTGCGATATGCAGGGCTGCCGGAAGGCCAACGGGTATCACCGACAAAAATAGCCAGCCGGTGACGCGCTCCATTCGCGGCCCAAACGCCATGCCGACAAAATGCGCTACGCCGCCTGCGCTCGGGAAGTGCCGCCCGAGTATGGCAAAAACAATCGCCACCGGAAACACCAGCACGATCAGCACCGGCCATGCCCAAAGACTGTTATTGCCGGCAACCAATGCCGCCAGCGCGGGAACCGCAAATACCCCCGTGCCTAATAAAGACGTTGAGAGTAAGCCAATGCCCTGCGCCAGCCCCAACTCCTGCCTGAGTCCACTCATTTACCTCGTCCCGCCACCATCAAAAGAGAGTGGATGGTAACACTTTCGCAAATTTTTTTTCGATTACCCCTTGAAGGGGTAAAAAGCTATCCCCATCTCTCAGGGCACTAGCCGGAAAACCGCATGCGGACCGGCGTCATCCATAACTGATAATGACTTTCTCAAAGGAGAGCTATCAATGAGTATTCGTCCGTTACATGATCGTGTGATCGTCAAACGTAAAGAAGTTGAAACCAAGTCTGCTGGCGGCATCGTTCTGACCGGTTCAGCAGCAGCAAAATCAACGCGTGGCGAAATCATCGCTGTCGGTAAGGGCCGCATCCTGGAAAACGGAACTGTGCAGCCACTGGACGTTAAAGTTGGTGACATCGTCATTTTCAACGATGGCTACGGCGTGAAATCCGAGAAGATCGACAATGAAGAAGTTTTGATCATGTCCGAGAGCGACATTCTGGCAATTGTTGAAGCGTAATTAACGCACGAAACTGTACGAATTTGAGGAAATAAGAACATGGCAGCTAAAGACGTAAAATTCGGTAACGACGCTCGTGTAAAAATGCTCCGCGGCGTAAACGTACTGGCAGACGCAGTGAAAGTCACTCTGGGCCCGAAAGGCCGTAACGTAGTGCTGGACAAATCCTTCGGCGCGCCAACCATCACCAAAGATGGTGTTTCTGTTGCACGTGAAATCGAGCTGGAAGACAAGTTCGAAAACATGGGCGCACAGATGGTGAAAGAAGTTGCCTCTAAAGCGAACGACGCTGCCGGTGACGGTACCACCACCGCGACCGTACTGGCGCAGGCGATCATCACCGAAGGCCTGAAAGCCGTTGCTGCGGGCATGAACCCAATGGATCTGAAACGTGGTATCGACAAAGCTGTCGCCTCTGCTGTTGAAGAACTGAAAGCGCTGTCCGTACCGTGCTCTGACTCTAAAGCCATTGCTCAGGTTGGTACTATCTCCGCTAACTCCGACGAAACCGTAGGTAAACTGATCGCTGAAGCGATGGATAAAGTCGGTAAAGAAGGCGTGATCACCGTTGAAGACGGTACTGGTCTGGAAGACGAACTGGACGTGGTTGAAGGTATGCAGTTCGACCGCGGTTACCTGTCTCCATACTTCATCAACAAGCCAGAAACTGGCGCTGTTGAGCTGGAAAGCCCGTTCATCCTGCTGGCTGACAAGAAAATCTCCAACATCCGCGAAATGCTGCCAGTGCTGGAAGCCGTTGCGAAAGCAGGCAAGCCGCTGGTAATCATTGCTGAAGACGTTGAAGGCGAAGCGCTGGCGACTCTGGTGGTTAACACCATGCGTGGCATCGTGAAAGTGGCAGCGGTTAAAGCACCTGGCTTCGGCGATCGTCGTAAAGCGATGCTTCAGGATATCGCTACCCTGACTGGCGGTACCGTGATCTCCGAAGAGATCGGTATGGAGCTGGAAAAAGCGACCCTGGAAGACCTGGGCCAGGCGAAACGCGTTGTGATCAACAAAGACACCACCACCATCATCGACGGTGTGGGTGAAGAAGCTGCTATTCAGGGCCGTGTTGGTCAGATCCGTAAGCAGATCGAAGAAGCAACTTCCGATTACGACCGTGAAAAACTCCAGGAGCGCGTAGCAAAACTGGCAGGCGGCGTAGCGGTAATCAAAGTCGGTGCGGCTACCGAAGTTGAAATGAAAGAGAAGAAAGCACGCGTTGACGACGCCCTGCACGCGACCCGTGCTGCGGTAGAAGAAGGCGTGGTTGCTGGTGGTGGTGTCGCGCTGGTGCGTGTAGCCGCTAAACTGGCTGGCCTGACTGCTCAGAACGAAGACCAGAACGTGGGTATCAAAGTTGCGCTGCGCGCGATGGAAGCTCCTCTGCGTCAGATCGTGTCCAACGCCGGTGAAGAGCCGTCTGTGGTTGCGAACAACGTGAAAGCGGGTGAAGGTAACTACGGTTACAACGCGGCAACTGAAGAATACGGCAACATGATCGACTTCGGTATCCTGGATCCAACTAAAGTGACCCGTTCTGCACTGCAATACGCGGCATCTGTAGCTGGTCTGATGATCACGACCGAGTGCATGGTGACCGACCTGCCTAAAGGCGACGCGCCTGACTTAGGTGCTGCTGGTGGTATGGGCGGCATGGGTGGCATGGGCGGCATGATGTAATCATGTTGTTCTGAACCTCTCAGAACGAACCCCGGGCAGCAATGCCCGGGGTTTTTTATTGTCTTCTACTCAAACGTGCCTTTCACGCACACAACGCCTCCACTCACCATCTGGCGGCCTTTCGCCCAGACCTCGCGGATCTTCAGATCATCGGTCAGCACCAGGACGTCGGCATCGCATCCGGGCGCGATCCGCCCTTTATGCTCCAGGCCGAGAAATTCCGCCACGTTACGCGTAAACGGCAGAAGCGCCTCCTCCAGCGGCAGGTGATACCGGCCGACCAGCTGCTGTAGCGTCTCAAGCAGGGATTCAAATCCCGCCACGCCAATGCCAACAAGATTACCATTTGCGTCAAAATTCGGCTGGCTGCCGTTGCCATCCGAGCTGAGCGTGAGCCGGTTAAACGGCACCTGTGCTTCACGGGCCGTCGCGATAGCGGTGGCGGCATCAACAGGCTCGCTGATGCTGGTGGTGATGTCGATGTACCCCCCTTCGCGGGCATAGTCCAGTGCGGCGTGGAACAGTGCCTGGGCGCGGTTGACGTGAGTTGGCAGCAGCTTCGTGCGGGGCACGTCGGCGTTATTCAGGATGTTAAGCAGCGGCTCCAGCAGTTTCGGGCTGTTGCCGAGGTGAAACACGGATATCCCCGCTTTGGCGCCCACCAGCCCGCCGACTCGCGACTGGGCGGCTATATTCGCGAGCTGGTCATCTGCCGGAGCGGAAGAGCGATGGTCGGAAATCGCGCATTTCACGCCAATGATTTTATCAATCAGCGCCACATCCTTTTCGATACTGCCGGTAATCGTCGGAGAAGGCAGGCCATACGCGCCTGTCAGCATCCACGCGCTGATCCCTTCATGCTCAAGCGCCCGCGTTTTCGCCAGCAGCGACTCGGGATGGCGGGTCACGCCGTCGGTGCCCAGCAGGCCAACAACGGAGGTGATGCCAGCCGCCACCAGCGCAGACAATCGCACCTCTGGCGTCCGGGTGTGGGGACCGGCTTCACCGCCGCCGCCAATCAGGTGTACATGCTGATCGATAAACCCCGGACAAACCACCGCTCCGGCGAGATCGCTTTCAGGACAGTCTGGCCTCGTTGTGGCGTGGCCCGCTTTTTCGACTGCGACGATTTTTCCTCCGGCAATCAGCAGATCGCAATGCTCAAGATCCTCGGGAGCGTAAAGCTGCGCATTGCGGAAAAGGTGCGGTTCCAGCACTGAAAAATCCATTTTTATCTCCTCAGAAGAGTAGCTGCATCACCCACATTGAGAGCAGGGCGTTAATGACGCAGATAGTGATGATGTGCGGATAATACTTCGGGTTGACGCCTGCGGTGCCAAGGCAACGGCCCGTGTTTTGCACCGGATTACCCATCAGATAGATGGCGGGCAGCAGGATGGTGGCATCGTGACCGTTGAGCGTGCCGGCAGCGACCAGACTGGCGCAGACCCCCACACCGCCGCCCATGCTCATTACCGAGGCCAGAAGAACCGTTGCCGCCGCACCCGGAAGCCCCCACAGGGCCATGATGGGCTCGCATACCCTGCCGACAATATCCAGCAGGCCGGTTACCTTGAGCGCCTGAATGATGACAAACGCCATGACCACGTTCGGCAGCAGGCTGGTGGTGGCGATGGTAAAGCCGCGGCGGGCGCCATCGATAAACAGGTCCATGATATTTTTACGCGGCTGGGCGATCATCTTTCCTCCTGAACGCGGCGAACTTCCATGTGGGCGATCCACAGTCGCAGGAAGTTCGCGCCAACAAATTTGAACACCAGAATGACGGCAAGCGGCGTGATCACCGGGACGGTAATAAAGGTAAAGAGTGCGGCACCAGAAGAAAAATAGTTGGTAATAATGGCGCTACCGCTGGTCTGGAAGGTGGCAAAAATGGCGCGTTCATGGTCAGTAATCGCCCCTTCGTCAGTCAACTCTTTGGTCATCCCTGCGGCTGCATCGGTATTTTGCAGGTTGGCGATAAGCGCCAGAGAGCAGATGCCCGGCACGCCGAGCAGCGGGCGCAGAATGGGCGTCATGAGCTGTTGTGCGGCACGCAGCCCGCCCAGCCCCTCGGTAACGGCAATGATCCCGAGCGATAAAATGACCGAGGGCGCCAGTTCAAGGGCAAATAAAAAACCGTCTTTCGCTCCTGTGCCGCCCTCGCCGCGAAACGTCAGCGCGCCGTTCACCGGTCCAAAGCTGCCGTTCAGCACGGTAAAATCCAGCACGCGCCACCATTCAGTACTTTTGGCGAAAAAACCTGAGAAAAATACGATGGTGAGCACGAACGCCAGATAGCCCACCCAGGTTACTTTTTCCTCTCCTGAGGATGATGCACTCATGAAACCCCCTTTTTTGAGTCGCGTACAAAAGTTGTACGTCGCATCACTAAAAACGATCGGGGGCTAAAACACGATATCCCAAAGGTTATTATCAGAATTCATTTAAGATGTCGGAGGAGTGCCAGCGGAATCTGGCTCGCAGAAATGCTCAGCATTTTTCTTTTGGTCATCTTTTTAGTATAAGGTTTACACGCGGACAACTACTGTCCAGCTTATTGAAAACGAGGAATAACATGCGCATAAAAGTCTGTGCAGGGATTGTAGGTGCAGCATTGCTGCTGGCGGGTTGTAGCACCAGCAATGAGCTGACGGCAGCGGGCCAGAGCGTTCGCTTTGTGGAAGATAAGCCGGGCAGCGAATGCCAGCTGTTAGGCACCGCCACTGGCGAGCAAAGCAACTGGATGTCGGGGCAGCACGGCGAAGAGGGCGGCTCTATGCGCGGTGCGGCCAATGCCCTGCGTAATCAGGCTGCGGCAATGGGCGGCAACGTCATTTACGGGGTGAGCAGCCCGACGCAGGGGATGCTGTCCAGCTTTGTGCCAACCGCCAGCCAGATGAACGGCCAGGTCTATAAGTGCCCGAACTGATATAACTTTTTGATGGCGCTGCCGCTTTATCTCCAGGGCAGGTAAGCGTAGCGCCACCTGCCTTTTTACTGCTGCCGTAGCTGCAAATCCAGCGGCGTCTTACTCGGCTCTCCGCCAATCTCACGTGCCAGCTTCGGCACCATATAACCCGAAACCAGCGTTAACAGCTCGCGCATAATCTTCCGGGCCTCTTCATCTGTCACCATGAAGTGCGCCGCGCCCTGGACGCGATCCAGAACATGCAGGTAATAGGGCATTACGCCCGCATCAAATAAGGCATTGCTGAGATCGGCCAGCACGCGGGCGCTGTCGTTCACGCCGCGCAGTAATACGCTCTGGTTGAGCAGCGTCACGCCTGCCTTTCGCATACGCGCCATCGCCGCACGAAAGTCCGCGTCAATTTCATTCGCGTGGTTGATATGGTTCACCAGCAGCACCTGCAAACGGGACTGCTCCAGGCGCGTGACCAGGGCGTCGGTGATACGCGCCGGGATGACGATCGGTAAACGGCTGTGAATGCGCAGACGCTTAATGTGCGGGATGGTCTCAAGCTGAGTCAGCAGCCAGTCCAGCTCATGATCTTTTGCCATCAGCGGGTCGCCGCCGGAAAAGATGATTTCATCCAGCTCCGGGTGCGCCGCGATGTAGTCCAGTGCCACCTGCCAGTTGCGTTTATTGCCCTGATTTTCGGCGTACGGGAAGTGGCGACGGAAGCAATAGCGGCAATTTACCGCGCAACCACCCTTAACCAGCAGCAGGGCGCGATTACGGTATTTATGCAGCAAACCCGGTACGACACTGTTTTGCTCTTCCAGCGGATCGGTGCTGTATCCGGGGGCGGTAATAAACTCATCCTGAGAGGTAAGCGTTTGTTTTAATAATGGATCATCAGGGTTACCCTTTTCCATTCGGGCAACAAACGCGCGGGGAACGCGCAGGGCGAAAAGGCGCTTCGCCTCACGACCTGCACGCAACGCTTCGTGCTGTTCGAGGTCTAAAAGACGCAGCAATTCATCAGGACTGGTGATTACATCGGCAAGTTGCGATAACCAATCTTCTCTGGACGGGGTGTTTAGGGTTACAATATGCGCCATTTTGTGGCTTAGCTACCAGTTAACAAATTTAGAGGGCCTTATGGCAACGTACTATAGCAACGATTTTCGTGCTGGTCTTAAAATCATGATGGACGGCGAACCGTACGCGGTTGAAGCCAGCGAATTCGTTAAACCAGGTAAAGGCCAGGCATTCGCACGCGTTAAGCTGCGCCGCCTGCTGACCGGTACCCGTGTTGAGAAAACCTTCAAATCTACTGACTCCGCTGAAGGCGCTGATGTTGTCGATATGAACCTGACTTACCTGTACAACGACGGTGAGTTCTGGCACTTCATGAACAACGAAACCTTCGAGCAGCTGTCTGCGGACGCGAAAGCGATTGGCGACAACGCCAAGTGGCTGCTGGATCAGGCTGAGTGCATCGTTACTCTGTGGAACGGTCAGCCTATCGCGGTTACGCCTCCGAACTTCGTTGAGCTGGAAATCGTTGAAACCGATCCAGGTCTGAAAGGTGATACCGCAGGTACTGGCGGCAAGCCTGCCACCCTGTCTACCGGCGCGGTGGTTAAAGTGCCACTGTTCGTACAGATCGGTGAAGTGATCAAAGTGGATACCCGCTCCGGCGAATACGTATCCCGCGTGAAGTAATTTACGTCATGATTAAAGGCGCAGCGCCCGCTGCGCCTGATTTTGCAGGCAGGGAAGATGAAACGTACCGTTAAAATTCTGCTTCTGTTAGCGTTCTCCAGCGCAATTCTCTCCGGTTGCAACACCGCGCGTGGCGTGGGCGAAGATATTCAGGATCTCGGCCATATCATTTCCCATGCGGCCAGCTAATTCCGTCTAATTTTCCTAAAAATTCTTCCTTTTCCGTCAAACGACAAGATCTTGTCTATTCTTAAGTTGCTATACACAAAATAACTTTGGCTATAAAAGGAAGATATTATGGTTAAGAAAACAATTGCAGCGATCTTTTCTGTTCTGGTGCTTTCTTCGGTACTGACTGCATGTAACACCACCCGTGGCGTAGGGGAAGATATCTCCGACGGTGGTAACGCGATTTCTGGCGCAGCAACTAAAGCTCAGAACTAATGAAAGCGACGGTACGGCAGCTAACTTCACCGTACCGTCAATTCTCCACTTCCTGTAGCGATAAAAACGGGGAGTAACGCGTATCCATATGAAGCTTCATGCGGATATTGCGTTTGTACGTATACACCGTTTTTCCGTTAATGCGCAGATTGCTGGCAATTTTCTGGTTGCTCGCACCATCCATCCACAGGGTCAGTACTCTCTCTTCCTGACGCGTCAGTAACGGTGCCGCCATTTCCGGAAGCTCCGCGCTTGCGCATGTCGTTAGCGCGTCGTTTATCACCGCCGCCAGTTTTTCCAGATCGGTATTTTTGGAAAGTGAAGACCATATCGGGAACTGCGCCAGATAATCTGTCATCTCCTGCTCCTGCCCCGATTGCAGCATAATAAAAGGCAATGTTTCGCTGGCAATAAGCAGGGAAGATAGCTGCTGAAAATGGTGTAAATCCTGCCGGAAGCCCGATAAATCAGCGATGACCAGCGCAGGTTTCCATTGCAGGATATGCTCTCTGGCGAGGAAAAGATTATTTACCCCGGTTACGACGAAATGACCCGAAAACAGGTCTGAATGATTGAGCCAGGCTTCAAATCCCGTGCGGGTGAAGTGACAACGGTCAATCAAAAGAATTTTGAACATATAATTTTCGCAGTCGGCTAGTGGTTTGGCTTCCTGCCATCAGAAAGCCTATCATCATAGAGAAGTCGGATGAGTCATAAATGCCTGAACTCCGTGCCTTACTGAGGCTATTTCTTGCCTTAACGTGTTCAGCAGAAAAAGTTTGAAAAAAAATTCCATGCTAACCAAAATATAAGGCGCAACCTCAGCCTTGCGGGACGACCCGTAAGCGCTTCATTCATCGGGGACGGCCCCAACTTGTCGTTAAGTTAAGGAGCCTGATATGTCCTGGATCGTTCTTGTTATTGCCGGTTTGCTCGAAGTGGTATGGGCAATTGGCCTGAAATATACCCACGGTTTTACCCGCCTGACGCCCAGCGTCATCACTATCGCCGCAATGATTGTCAGTATCGTCATGCTGTCATGGGCGATGCGAACCTTGCCAGTCGGAACGGCTTACGCTGTCTGGACTGGAATTGGCGCGGTAGGAGCTGCCATTACCGGCATTCTGCTGCTGGGGGAGTCTGCGAGTCTGGCGCGTATCGCCAGCCTCGCGTTAATCGTCGCGGGTATCATCGGGTTAAAACTCAGTACGCACTAATGCAGCTGTTTTACCCAGATTAATTTCGTCACGTCAAACCCTTGCCGGGTCGCTATGTCCAGCATCTGCTGTTTCATTTCCGTCGAGATCGTTGGCGTGCGGGAGAGGAGCCATAGATAGTTGCGATCCGGCCCACACACCAGCGCATGGCGGTACTCTCTGTCCAGCGCAATGACGTTATACCCGCCGTAGAATGGGCCGATGAAAGAGACTTTCATGGCCGCGCGGTTAGACGCGCCGGTGAAATAGGCCTGACCAACTGACTGCTGCCACATCTGGCGGTCCGGGTTATAACCGCGGTTAATGACCCGGATCCCGCCGTCATCCATCGCGCTGTAGCTGACCGTGACTTTTTCTAAGCCCCGTTCGAACTGATGGTCCATTCGGGCGATTTCATACCAGGTGCCGAGGAAGCGCTGTGCGTCGAAATTACTGACTACCGTGACGCCAGGCGGAGGAGTAGGGGAACTGCAAGCAACCACTAAAAACGCGGCTGTTACTGCGGCAATAACAGGCAGAATGCGCATAGGAGTTTCCTTACTGTTTTTTGTTAAGTGTAGATGACAGCAAGGAAAATGCGGGAGATTGTGCAGGGTGTTTTGCCGGGTGACGGCTTCGCCTTACCCGGCCGACAAAGTTCACGCGTTGTGTAGGCCGGGTAAGCGCAGCGCCACCCGGCAATGTTTTACTGTAGCGCCTCGAGGATATGGTATGCCGCCTCAACGCGTGCCGGGTTCGGATAGCTTGTATTCGCGAGCATCACAATACCGATCTGCTTTTCAGGAATAAAGGCCACGTAGCTGCCAAACCCGCCAGTAGAGCCCGTTTTATGGACCCAGGACGCTTTGACCGGGGGAGCCGGTGGATTCACTTCTACCACGGGCAACGGCGCCAGCGCTACCTTACTGTCGCTGCCCTCGACCACCGTGTTGGCCTCCACGGGCCAGTTGAGCATCTCCCAGCCCAGACCCTGATACATTGACCCGATACGCCAGTAGCGCGACTGCGCCAGCGCGATGCCCTGCTTAAGTGAGGCATCAGCAACGTTCTCCGGCGCCATGTTTGCCATGACCCAGTTCGCCATATCCTGCACGTTGGTTTTCACGCCATAGGCTTGTGCATCCAGCATACCCGGCGAAACGCGCACCGCTTTACCGTCACGATAGCCCCAGGCGTAATGCGCCTCTTCCGCTTTCGGCACGTTAATCCAGGTATGGTCCAGCTTGAGCGGCTTAAGGACCCGCGTCGTCATGGCCTGCTCATAGGGCATGCCAGAAGGTTTGACCGCCAGCGCACCAAAAAGACCGATGCTGGCGTTGGCGTAAAGACGCGTTGTGCCAGGCTTCCACTGCGGCTGCCAGTTTTGATAAAAGCGCAGCAGGGAGGCGTTATCCGTGACCTCATCCGGTACCTGTAGCGGCAGGCCGCCAGCGGTGTAGGTGGCGAGATCCAGCATACGAATACCCTGCCACTGCTTGCCCGTCAGCTGTGGCCAGTATCTGGTCACCGGATCGTCCAGCGAAATTTCACCGCGAGCAATGGCATCCCCACCTAAAACGCCGGTGAAGGTTTTACTTATAGAACCCAGCTCGAACAGGGTCTGAGGCGTAACGGGTTTATTCGCCGCGATATCGGCCTTGCCAAACGTGTAATAGTGCGGTTTTCCCTGATAAATAACGGCCACCGCCATGCCTGGAACAGACTGGGCTTTCATCAGCGGGGTAACCGTATTCGCTACCACCTCCGCCAGCTGTTTTTCTGACACTGGCGTGGCGAGAGCAGAGCAAGAGATGCCGAGCAGCAGGGCGCAGCAAAGGGATTTTTTCATCATCAGTAATCTTCCGTAATAGCGAGTCAAGGGGATGTCCGGGCCCGTCAGACAGGCGTAGTCTGTTGGATTTGACTGTGCCTGACAAACGGTTAAATTTAGCATTAGCTGTTAATTTTTCTAACGGAAGCGACCATGACGCGAAGCTATCTCCCCCTCAATTCGCTTCGGGCTTTTGAGGCCGCCGCAAGACATCTCAGCTTTACGCATGCGGCCATTGAACTGAACGTGACGCATTCGGCTATTAGCCAGCATGTGAAAACGCTGGAGCAGCACCTGAACTGTCAGCTGTTCGTTCGCGTGTCGCGCGGGCTGATGTTGACTACCGAGGGCGAAAATTTACTGCCGGTGCTGAATGATTCGTTCGATCGTATAGCCGGAATGCTGGATCGCTTCGCTAACCATCGTGCGCAGGAGAAGCTGAAAATCGGCGTGGTGGGTACGTTTGCCACCGGGGTCTTATTCTCGCAGCTGGAGGATTTTCGCCGTGGCTATCCGCACATCGATCTTCAGCTTTCCACCCATAACAACCGCGTTGATCCGGCTGCCGAAGGGCTTGACTATACGATCCGCTACGGTGGCGGGGCGTGGCACGGTACCGAGGCTGAATTTCTTTGTCATGCGCCGCTCGCGCCGCTGTGTACGCCTGATATTGCCGCCAGTCTGCACAGTCCGGCCGACATCCTCAGGTTTACGCTGCTGCGCTCCTACCGACGCGACGAGTGGACCGCGTGGATGCAGGCGGCCGGCGAGCATCCCCCTTCGCCAACGCACCGCGTGATGGTATTTGATTCGTCCGTGACCATGCTGGAGGCCGCTCAGGCAGGGGTGGGTATTGCTATTGCGCCTGTCGATATGTTTACCCATCTGTTAGCCAGCGAGCGCATTGTGCAGCCCTTTGCGACGCAGATTGAGCTCGGCAGCTACTGGCTGACCCGATTGCAGTCCCGGGCAGAAACGCCAGCCATGCGCGAATTTTCACGGTGGCTGGTGGAGAAGATGAAAAAGTAAAAAGCCCGCCGGATGGCGGGCCTGTTCAGTCAGATGGTGACCACGGCAATCAACGTGACGACCGTTAGAATGGTCGCCAGACCGTAGAAGACCCATTTACCGCTTGGCACATGGATTTTCAGATCGTGCATCGCATGGTGGATACGGTGCAGACCACACCACAGCGGCAGGACGATCATCAGGAAGATGAACACGCGGCCAATAAAGCTGCTCGCAAAGGCCAGTACGCGCTCATAGCTCAGCGCATCGCCCGGGAACAGCCCCAGCGGCAGCATGATCCCGACCAGCAGGATAATGACCGGGGCAATAATGGCGCTCCACATGCCGCCTGCGCCAAACAGCCCCCAGAAGACCGGCTCGTCTGAACGTTTTGGATTTGGATTGATCACAGTAGTCTCCTTACCAGAACAGTGCGACAAACAGAATGACCACAGAGACAACTGCCGTCACTGCCCAGAGCCCTTTAATGACCGGCTCTGGCCCCATTTTTTCGCCTTTTACAATGATGTTCGCTGCTTTTGGCGCCAGTTCAAACCAGGTTTTGGTATGAAGCAGCGCGGCGGCGAGCACAATCAGGTTCAGCACAACGATGATTGGGTTTTGCAGGAAGCCCACAAAACTGGCCCAGGCTTCCGGGCCGTGCTTGAGGGCATAAACCCCGTACAGCAGTTCGAGGCTGAACCAGACCGCGGGAACAGCCGTGCCTTCACGCAGCATATAGAAGCGATAAAACGGCAGTTTTTTCCACCAGGTGGACGGCATTGGTCGCACGTAGGCTTTGCGTTTAGTCGTCATCATGCACTCCTTAGCGTGGTTTCAGGGTAGCGATAAGAAAGTCTTTCGAGCCTTCCACCTTTCCCTGCTGAATGGCGGCGGCCGGGTCGACATGCTTCGGACAGACTTCGGAGCAGTAACCGACAAACGTGCAGGTCCAGACCCCGTTCTGGCTGTTCAGCTGGGCCATACGTTCTTTTTTGCCGTGGTCGCGGCTGTCTTCGTTATAACGGTGCGCCAGGGTAATGGCGGCCGGGCCGATAAACTCAGGGTTCAGGCCAAACTGCGGACAGGCGGCGTAGCACAGGCCGCAGTTGATGCAGCCGGAGAACTGATGGTATTTCGCCATCTGCGCGGGCGTCTGGGTGTTTGGCCCCTGATCCGGCGTGCGCGGGTTGCCGATGATGTACGGCTTAATCGCTTCGAGGCTTTCGATAAAGTGGGTCATGTCCACCACCAGATCGCGCTCAATTGGGAAGTTGCCCAGCGCTTCAACCTTGATACCTTTGGTGTAATCACGCAGGAAGGTTTTACACGCCAGCTTTGGCACCTTGTTGACCATCATGCCGCAGGAGCCGCAAATTGCCATGCGGCAGGACCAGCGGTAGCTCAGGTCTGGGGCCAGGTTATCTTTGATATAGCCGAGCGCATCCAGCAGGGAGGTTTGCTCGTCGTAAGGGACTTCATAGAAAGCGCTGTGCGGCGCGGCGTCCACTTCCGGATTGTAGCGCACCACTTCAATTTTCAGTTTTTGCATCTCAGCCATTCGCCTTCTCCTTCTTATCGGCGGCTTCTGCTTCTGCACCGTACACGCGTTTCGCCGGTGGCAGCGTGGTGATTTTCACGTCGCTGTAGTCCAGTCGCGTAGTGCCATCCGCATCGCGCCAGGCGAGAGTGTGTTTAAGGAAATTGACGTCGTCACGTTCGGTGCAGCCCTCATCCAGGCGCTGGTGCGCGCCGCGGGACTCTTTACGCGCCAGGGCGGAATGGGCCATACATTCTGCGACGTTCAGGCCGTGGCCCAGTTCAATGGTATAAAGCAGATCGGTATTGAAGACGCTGGAGGTGTCGGTGATGCGCACGCGTTTGAAGCGCTCCTGCAACTCGGCCAGCTTGTCGACGGTTTTCTGCATCAGCTCTGGCGTACGGTAGATCCCGCAGCCTTCTTCCATCGACAGCCCCATTTCGTCGCGGATCTTCGACCAGTTTTCGTTACCTTCCTGGTTCACCAGGTCTTTCAGGCGTTTTTCGACGTCTGCAACCTGCGCATCCAGCGCCGCGCTGTTAGCTTCACCTGCCGTTGCGGCACGCTCCATCGCACGTTCGCCCGCCATGCGACCAAAGACCACCAGCTCAGCCAGCGAGTTCGAGCCCAGACGGTTTGCGCCGTGCAGACCGACGGAGGAACACTCGCCCACCGCAAACAGCCCTTTGATGCGGGTTTCGCACTGCTGGTCGGTTTCGATACCGCCCATGGTGTAGTGCGCGGTTGGACGCACCGGGATCGGCTCTTTCACCGGATCGACGCCCACATAGGCTTTCGCCAGCTCGCAGATAAACGGCAGACGCTCCAGCAGTTTCTTCTCGCCGAGATGACGCAGGTCGAGATGCACCACGTCGCCGCGCGGCGTTGAGATGGTGTTGCCTTTGCGCCACTCGTGCCAGAAAGCCTGAGAAACTTTGTCGCGTGGGCCGAGTTCCATGTATTTGTTTTTCGGCTCGCCAAGCGGGGTTTCCGGACCCATGCCGTAATCCTGCAAATAGCGATAGCCGTTTTTGTTGACCAGAATACCGCCTTCACCGCGGCAGCCTTCCGTCATCAGTATGCCGGAGCCCGGCAGGCCGGTTGGGTGATACTGGACGAACTCCATATCACGCAGCGGGACGCCGTGGCTGAGTGCCATGCCCATACCGTCACCGGTGACGATGCCGCCGTTGGTGTTGTAGCGGTATACGCGACCCGCACCGCCCGTTGCCATCACCACCGCCTTAGCGCGGATCTGGACAAGCGTGCCTTCCATCATGTTCATCGCCACCAGTCCGCGCGCATGACCGTCGTCGACCAGAATGTCGAGAACGAAATGTTCGTCAAAGCGCTGGATTTGTGGGAACTGGAGGGAGGTCTGGAACAGGGTGTGCAGCATGTGGAAGCCGGTCTTATCGGCGGCAAACCAGGTGCGTTCGATCTTCATGCCACCGAAGCGGCGGACGTTGACGCTCCCGTCCGGACGGCGGCTCCACGGGCATCCCCACTGTTCCAGCTGGGTCATTTCCGTTGGGCAATGGTGCACGAAGTAATCAACGACATCCTGTTCGCAAAGCCAGTCGCCCCCTGCAACCGTGTCGTGGAAATGGTATTCGAAGCTGTCATGATCCTGCGCGACGGCGGCGGATCCTCCTTCTGCGGCTACCGTGTGGCTGCGCATCGGATAGACTTTTGAAATCAATGCGATTTTAGCGTTCGGATTGGCTTGTGCCGCAGCAATTGCAGCGCGTAATCCAGCCCCGCCAGCGCCTATTACGGCAAGATCGGCTTGAAAAGTTTGCACGACATTCCTCCAGATTTTTGTTTTCCCGCAACGGGATGAACTAAAGGACGTTCACCTGCCCGAACGGGCGATTGCGGAAGCGATTCCACTGCTCCTTTATGGGTAAAACAGTATAACCGCGTAGAAGTGAGGGAAATTTGACGTGTTCGATTTTTTTGCTGTTCTGTGCGGTGATTTATCATCGTGATTAATGAATGGCGTCACAGTATTTCTCTGTGCAATGAAAAAGGACTTTTACTGTGCAAAATTTGTCTCTGCCCCGGCTTACGAGTAGACTTCGTGCCCTTGTCTGAAAACGGAGAAATAACTCATGAGCGAAACGGCCACCTGGCAGCCGAGCGCATCCATTCCAAACCTGCTAAAGCGCGCAGCAATTATGGCGGAGATCCGCCGTTTCTTTGCCGATCGCGGCGTCCTGGAGGTGGAAACGCCGTGCATGAGTCAGGCGACGGTCACGGATATTCATCTGGTCCCGTTTGAAACCCGTTTTGTTGGCCCAGGCCACTCTCAGGGCATGAATCTGTATCTGATGACCAGCCCGGAATACCATATGAAGCGTCTGCTGGCGGCCGGGTGTGGTCCGGTCTATCAGCTGTGCCGTAGCTTTCGTAATGAAGAGATGGGCCGACACCATAATCCGGAATTCACCATGCTGGAGTGGTACCGCCCGCACTACGACATGTATCGTCTGATGAACGAAGTTGACGATCTGCTGCAACAGGTGCTGGATTGCGCGGAAGCTGAAACGCTCTCCTATCAGCAGGCCTTCCAGCGCCATCTGGAAATCGATCCACTGTCGGCTGATAAAACACAGCTGCGTGAAGTGGCGGCAAAACTGGATCTGAGCAACGTGGCGGATAACGAAGAGGATCGCGACACGCTGCTGCAACTGCTGTTCACCTTTGGTGTTGAACCGCAGATTGGCAAAGATCGTCCGACGTTTGTCTATCACTTCCCGGCCAGCCAGGCCTCACTGGCGCAGATCAGCACCGAAGATCACCGCGTGGCGGAGCGTTTTGAGGTGTATTTCAAAGGCATCGAGCTGGCGAACGGTTTCCACGAGCTGACCGACGCGCGCGAACAGCAGCAGCGTTTCGAGCAGGATAACCGCAAGCGCAACGCGCGCGGTCTGCCGCAGCAGCCGATTGATACTCATCTGCTGGAAGCGCTTAAAGCCGGTCTGCCGGACTGCTCCGGCGTGGCGCTGGGTGTGGATCGCCTGGTCATGCTGGCGCTGGGTGCCGAGCACCTGGGCGATGTGATCGCCTTTACGGTCGATCGCGCCTGAAAAAATGCCGGGTGGCGCTGCGCTTACCCGGCCTGCTCGGTCATTTAACTCTGCCACATTAAAAACTGCTCATTTCTCTCTATACGGGTCTTTTTCTTAATTTGACTCGGATAGCCACATTGTTTGTCTGGTCATCTGCTACCATCCGCGCAGTTTAATTCCGTTTCGGATGGTTATATGTCTCACTCACTCAAAAAAATGACCCTTACCGGGCTCATTCTGATGATTTTTACGTCAGTCTTTGGCTTTGCCAATAGCCCGTCCGCGTTTTATCTGATGGGCTACAGCGCGACGCCGTTTTATATCGTTTCCGCTCTGTTCTTCTTTATCCCGTTTGCGCTGATGATGGCGGAGATGGGCTCGGCGTACAGGAAAGAAGAGGGCGGCATCTATTCGTGGATGAACAACAGCGTCGGTCCGCGTTACGCGTTTATCGGTACGTTCATGTGGTTTTCATCCTACGTCGTCTGGATGGTCAGCACGGCGGCCAAGGTTTGGGTGCCGTTCTCAACGTTTCTCTTCGGTGCGGATAAAACGCAGGTCTGGTCTCTGGCGGGGCTGAGCTCCACGCAGGTGGTCGGTATTCTGGCAGTGTGCTGGATGGTGGTGGTCACCCTGGTGGCCTCGAAAGGCATCAACAAAATTGCCCGTATCACTGCCGTTGGCGGTATTTCCGTGATGTGCCTGAACCTGGTGCTGCTGCTGGTCAGCATCGCCATTCTGTGCCTGAACGGCGGGCATTTCGCACAGGAAGTCAACTTCGTTTCATCGCCTAATCCGGGTTACCAGTCCGGGCTGGCCATGCTCTCCTTCGTGGTGTTTGCCATCTTTGCTTACGGTGGAATTGAAGCCGTGGGCGGGCTGGTCGACAAAACCGAAAATCCGGAAAAGAACTTCGCTAAAGGCATTATCTTTGCCGCCATCGTCATTTCCATTGGCTACTCACTGGCGATTTTCCTCTGGGGCGTCAGCACCAACTGGCAGCAGATGTTAAGTAATAACACCACCAACCTCGGCAACATTACCTACGTGCTGATGAAAAGCCTGGGGGTGACGCTGGGCAACGCCATGGATCTCGCGCCGGAAACGTCGGCCACCCTGGGGATCTGGTTTGCGCGGATTACTGGCTTGTCGATGTTCCTCGCCTATACTGGCGCATTCTTCACGCTGATCTACTCGCCGCTGAAAGCGATTATTCAGGGGACGCCAAAGGCGCTGTGGCCCGCACGTATGACGCAGCTGAACGCTGCCGGTATGCCTGCCAACGCGATGTGGATGCAGTGCCTGCTGGTGTGCGTGTTCATTCTGCTGGTGTCCTTCGGCGGTGATACCGCGTCGGCGTTCTATAACAAGCTGACCCTGATGGCGAACGTATCGATGACGCTTCCGTATCTGTTCCTGACCCTGGCGTTCCCGTTCTTTAAGGCGAAGCGGGATCTGGAGCGGCCGTTTGTGATCTTCAAAACCCGCGCGGCGACGCTGCTGGCGACCACTGTTGTGGTGCTGGTCGTCGCGTTCGCCAACATCTTTACCGTCATTCAGCCTGTGGTTGAGGCAAATGACTGGAACAGCACGCTGTGGATGGTTGGCGGACCGATCTTCTTCTCGCTGCTGGCAATGGGGATTTATGAGCATTACCGTCGTCGCTCGACGGCCTGTGTAGCAGAAGTGGCGTAAAGGATTGACCCCCTCCCGACGGGGAGGGGGAAAGGATTACAAACTTCCCGCCGGGCGCGTACGCGCCGCTGACGTCAACGTTCTTCCCGTCTTACGTCCGTCCAGCGTTTCCAGACGCATCTGGAACGGTGGGAACGGCATATCAATTCCGTGCTCGCGGAAGCCAGCCAGAATCAACTGGTGGATCTCATGGCGCAGCGGCATACGGTGTCCCATCTCGGCGGCGTAGATACGCAGCTCGAAAATCTGGATCCCCTGCTGCAAATCAACCAGGAACACTTCCGGCGGCGGGTTGTCGATTACCAGCGAACAGCGTTCAGCAGCCGTATACAGGATCTGCGTCACCTCTTCGCTGTTGGCATCCGACGGAGCGGGTACGGTCAGCACCACACGCGTGACGGAGTCGGACAGCGACCAGTTGATAAACTGCTCGGTGATAAACGCCTTGTTCGGGACGATGATCTCTTTACGGTCCCAGTCGCTGATGGTGGTGGCGCGGGTGTTGATCCTGGTGACGCTGCCGGTGAGATCGCGGATGGTCACCGTATCGCCAATTCGAATCGGCTTTTCAAACAGAATGATCAGACCAGAGACGAAGTTGGCAAAAATCTCCTGTAAACCAAAACCCAGGCCTACGGTCAGGGCGGCAACCAGCCATTGCAGTTTTGACCATTCGATACCAATCATCGAGAAGCCAACCAGCCCACCAAACAGCATGATTAAATACTTGGTGATGGTGGTGATCGCATAGCCCGTGCCGGGGGTTAAATCCAGATGCTGCAACAGCGCCAGCTCCAGCAGGGCAGGGAAGTTACGGATCAGCTGCGTGGTGATGATCAGCACCAGAATCGCAATCAGCACGGCCCCTAAGGTGATGGGCTCCAGGCTTTCGACCCCCTGCACCGTGGACGTCACATCCCATAAAGAGATGTTCTCCAGGAAGCCAAACGCGGAGTGGATTTCCGACCACAGGAAGATCACCGACAGCAGGGCAACCAGCATCAGAATTGAGCGTACCAGCCGCAGGGACTGGGTACTGATCGCATCCAGATCCAGTTCGACGTCATCGGCGTCTGTGGTCCCTTCGGTGCTGTTGACGTGGTTCGGCTCTTCTTCACCCCGCGCGCGCTGGGCCAGAATTTCTGCGCGACGGTGTTTGGCACGGTCAAACGCCAGACGACGACGCTGGATCAGCATGCCGCGGCGAATAACATGGTAGACCACCAGCAGCAGGAACCAGATAGCCACCGACGTTTCTAGTCGGGCGAGCAGCGCCTGCGCCGTGGCGAGATAACCGACCGCTGCCGCCAGCATCGCCGCCAGCGGCGCGCTGAGCAGCAGGTTCCACAGCAGACGGTTAAACATGTTATCGCCACTGCCGGTCTTGTCGAGATAGAGCGGGATCCCGGCGCGTTTCAGGCTGAGCGTCACTACCGCTAACGCCCCGCAGATCAGCATAAAGCACAACCGTCCCAGCGAGCCGGAGAACTCACGGTCATTGAGATTATCGAACATGATCAACGCCATAATCAGCGGCACAATCAGCCCGATACTCATCAGGTAGTAACGCATCGCCCGCGCAACGCGATTACGCGGCCAGCCAAAGTGAGCGATGAACAGACCATTTGGCCGCGCAAACGTGGCGCAAATCATCACCACCCACAGCAGCGGAACGGTGGCGGTCACGCCATCGCCAATCGCGACGGCAAGCGGGTAGGGCCAGGCTTCACGCAGGCCGTATCCGAGCGTCATCCACAGCACCGGCAGCGGAGACGCGACCAGAATTGACCAGAACACAGTACGCAACGTCAGCCAGAAGTGATCCTGGGTTACTTTTCCCACTCGGGCGCTGGAGCGCTCAAGGAAACGGGTGAAGTGACGACGGGAATAAATACTGAAGCCCACCAGAATCAGCGCCCCCAGCAGCGGGAAGATGGTCTCCTTGCTGGTTATCATCATTACGCTGGCGAGGCCCAGCTGGCTGAAGGTGTCCAGCGAAATTAGGCGGCGCAGATCCTGCACAATCTCAATCGGCCAGGCGAAGGTCATCGGCCGCACGTCGGACGTCCAGAAAAGGTAACGGTGCGTGGCTTCGTTGACCTCTTTCAGCGCATCCTCCAGCTGGCTATTCGAGACTTTCAGCTTAGTCAGCTCAAGGATCAGCGTATCGCCTCCCTGCAACAGGGAATTGAGCAGTTCGCGTTGGGTGCGCAGCTGCGCTTCCAGAATACGACTTTGCTCGCCGGTGAGCGGCTGTCCGTCAGCCTGACGGATCTGGCGGATTTGCGGCTGCTTGTTGAGGAGATCTTCATAATGAAGACGCTGAACGCGCAACTGCGCCATCTCCGTATCAAGCTGCTGCGGTTTTGGCATCTCTGGCAGACGAGCCACCTGGGCGCGTAACGCTTCGCCCAACAGGTTAGACGAGCCAAGCCACTGGGACTGTTCACGCAGCGTGTTGAGCGCCTGACGAACCTGGAGGGTTTGATTGGTGGCCTGACGCTGCTGCGAGGCCACCAAATCCATGCGCTGCGCCTGCTGATTCAGCGCGGCAGAAAGCTCGCGGTTAACCTTAAACTGGGCGACGATGCTGTCGGGCAGGTTAGCACTGTTTTCGGCCAGTAACTCGGTGCTTTCCAGCGCACGTTCAGCTTCACGCTGACGCTGGCTGTTGAGTTGATTTCTCAGCGCCTGGAGATATGCATCCAGCTGCTGGCTCTGCTTCTGCGCCAGCTCGGAACGCATCCGCGACAGCTCCTGGCGGTTGTTAGCGGAAAGCTGCGCCAGCTCCAGTTCATCAACCAGCGCTTTTAGTCTGGCGGATTCCGCCTGTAACCCAAGATTTTGCGCCTGATTCTGCGGTATGCTGCCTGTCTGCGTCCCGATGCGACGTTCCACCTCATTTAACTGACGGCGGGCATCGGTTTGCTGCTGTGGAAGCTGGCTGAGGGAATCGGCAATTTCACGCGCCCGCTCCTGCTCCTGCTGCGCCAGACGGCTTTTTTCCAGCAGCTGGCTGCTGACTTGCAGGATCTCCTGATTAAGCGCCTCGGACGTCATCCCCGCGGGGACCTGGCGTGGTTCATCGCGCAGGTTGTTTAGCTGCGAGCGCAGGGTCTGAGAGAGTTTGGGGAAGTTGTCGATAACCTGCTGATACTGCTGCGCGCGCTCAAGGGAACCCTTTCGTTCCTCAAGCGCGTTCAGTGCAGACTGGAGTGACTCAACGGTCTCCGGCTGAGCGGGTTTCGCCGCTTTTGCCTGCTCCAGCTCCTGGGTTATCTGTTTGGCGTCGGGGGCCGTCGCTGCGTACGCCCCCATGCTGAGGCACCAGGCCATCAGTAATACGATAATCGGGCGCACGTCAGCGATCCTTCTGTTGTTAGCCTTCGTCTTTTTTGTCGTCAACCAGCGGGCTGGCGTCGTGCTCGGCTTTGATCTCTTCTTCCGGCAACGGGGCAGGCGCAACCTCTGGCGTCACAAAGACCTCCGTCGATACTGCCAGAGGCTGGCCGAGTTTGGTCACGGACAGGCTTTCCAGCTCGTCGACCAGGTTAACTTTGCCCGGTGCGAACAGGTTGATGACCGTTGAGCCCAGCTTGAAGCGACCCATTTCCTGACCTTTCAGCAGGGCCACAGAACCTTCTTCTTCGCCGGCAGGCCAGGTCCAGCGCTTGATCACGCCTTCGCGCGGCGGCGTAATGGTGCCCGCCCAGACGGTTTCGATGCTGCCTACAATGGTAGCACCCACCAGAATCTGCGCCATTGGGCCAAATTCAGTATCAAACAGGCAGATGACGCGCTCGTTACGGGCAAACAGGTTAGGAACGTTTTGCGCCGTCAGGTGGTTTACGGAGAACAGATCCCCCGGCACGTAGATCATCTCGCGCAGAATACCGTTACACGGCATATGCACGCGGTGGTAGTCGCGTGGGGAGAGATAGGTGGTCGCGAAAGTCCCGTTACGGAACAGATCGGCCATTATGTAGTTACCGGCCAGCAGCGCTTCAAGGCTGTAGTTATGGCCTTTCGCCTGCAAAATTTTGTCGTCTTCAATTTTACCCAGCTGGCTGATCACGCCGTCCGCTGGCATCACCAGCACGTTCGGGTCGGTATTCAGCGGGCGCACTTCGTCGCGCAGCGGACGCACAAAAAATTCGTTGAAGGTGCGGTAGCTTGCCGTATCCGGCTTCTGCGCTTCTTTCATGTCGACCTTGTAGTATTTCACGAACAGGTCGATGACCAGTTTGGTCAGCCAGCCCGCTCGTTTGCTCGCGCCCCAGCCCGCCAGGCGAGTGAGCCACAGTTTCGGCAGAATGTATTGAAGCGAAAGTTTAAATGAGTTTAACAAGGTAGCCTCCAGGCCATTGTTTTGTCGTTCCTGATCCGGCATTACGCTGCCGGAACCTGAAAAAAGGGGACGATTTTAGCGACGCTTAGCTTAGTTGTCAGTTATCAGAATCAGAAAAGTTTTTACGCGTTTTTACCTGGTCCATGCTTTCGAGAATACGGTGGTAATTTTCGAAACGGGTTTCCGCAATTTCTCCGTTCTCTACCGCTTCGCGGATAGCGCAGCCCGGATCGTTGTCATGTTTACAGTCGCGGTATTTGCAAGCGCCTAAATAGTCATGGAATTCGACAAATCCGTTAAAGATTTGTTCCGGCTCGAGGTGCCAGAGACCAAACTCACGCACGCCCGGGGAGTCAATCACATCGCCACCGTGCGGGAAGTGATAGAGACGTGAGGCAGTGGTGGTGTGCTGGCCCAGGCCCGAGACGTCAGACACATCGTTGGTCAGGATCTCCTGCTGAAGGCCGAGCAGGTTGTTAAGCAGGCTCGATTTACCTACGCCGGACTGCCCCGCAAAGATGCTGATGCGGTCGGTCAGCGCATCTTCTAACGGCTTCAGGCCATCTTTGGTGCGGCTGGAAACCATCAACACGCGATAGCCAATGTTGCGGTAAATATCCATCTGCTCATTTACAAAGGCCATGGCCTCGTCATCCAGCAGATCGATTTTATTCAGCACGATGAGCGGCTCAACCTGTAGCGTTTCGCAGGCCACCAGATAACGGTCAATAATATTGAGCGAAAGCTCAGGCAAAATCGCTGAAACGATCACTATCTGATTGATGTTGGCGGCAATGGGCTTCACGCCGTCGTAGAAATCCGGACGGGTCAGAACCGACGTGCGTTCATGCACGGCTTCAACGATACCTTTAACCGTTACCCCTTCCGCCGCCTCTTTGCCTGGACGCCAGACCACGCGGTCACCGGTCACCAGGGAACGGATGGTGCGACGGATATTGCAACGGTGGATATCCCCGTCGGCGGATTCGACATCGGCGTGCATGCCGAAGCGGCTAATCACAACGCCTTCTGTCGCTTCGCCAAACAGGTTGTCGTCGTAATCGGGCTTCTCCGTAGTGGTTTTAAGACGGCGCTGGTGATTTGCATTCACGCGGCGCTGCTGCCCTTTGGAGAGTTTATTTTTACTCAATCGCGCTGGCTCCTGGTCGCCCGTAGCGGGCAAAACCTCTATGATACACTCTAATTAATACTAGTTAACCTGCTACTGCCGGTTATGCGAGAAGGGTGGAAAATAACATGAGCGCGGACGAAAACAACCTGATTTGGATCGATCTGGAGATGACCGGCCTGGATCCCGAGCGCGATCGCATTATTGAGATCGCCACACTGGTCACCGATGCCAATCTCAATATTCTGGCGGAAGGCCCAACGATTGCCGTGCACCAGTCCGATGACCAGCTTGCGCTGATGGATGAGTGGAACGTGCGTACCCATACCGGCAGCGGGCTGGTGGAACGCGTGAAGGCCAGCACCCTGGGCGACCGCGAAGCGGAGCTGGCGACGCTTGAATTTCTGAAGCAGTGGGTGCCGGCAGGAAAATCGCCTATCTGTGGCAACAGCATCGGTCAGGATCGTCGTTTCCTGTTTAAGTACATGCCGGAGCTGGAGTCCTACTTCCACTACCGCTATCTGGATGTGAGCACCCTGAAAGAGCTGGCCCGCCGCTGGAAACCGGAAATTCTCGACGGCTTTACAAAGCAGGGGACGCACCAGGCGATGGACGACATCCGTGAGTCTGTTGCGGAGCTGGCGTACTATCGCGAAAACTTTATTAAGCTCTGATTTTGCGATCCGGCGCCTTGCGTGGCCGGGTTTTTGTCGCTAAATTGTTCAGCTTGCCGATTAAATAAGCACTTGAACTGAATTTCAAAAAAATCGCTTTGAGGGGGGTTGCAGCTAAACGGATTTCTCGTATAATGCGCCTCCCGTAACGACAGAGAATTACACGTTACGACAGCAACAAAAGCAGTACAGATTTGCGGGAATAGCTCAGTTGGTAGAGCACGACCTTGCCAAGGTCGGGGTCGCGAGTTCGAGTCTCGTTTCCCGCTCCAAAATTTGAAAAGTATCGCAAGATACGCCAGCACCAGAACACCCAAGCGGGAATAGCTCAGTTGGTAGAGCACGACCTTGCCAAGGTCGGGGTCGCGAGTTCGAGTCTCGTTTCCCGCTCCAAAATTTGAAAAGTATCGCAAGATACGCCAGCACCAGAACACCCAAGCGGGAATAGCTCAGTTGGTAGAGCACGACCTTGCCAAGGTCGGGGTCGCGAGTTCGAGTCTCGTTTCCCGCTCCAAAATTTGAAAGTATCGCAAGATACGCATAGCACCAGAACACCCAAGCGGGAATAGCTCAGTTGGTAGAGCACGACCTTGCCAAGGTCGGGGTCGCGAGTTCGAGTCTCGTTTCCCGCTCCAAATTCTTCTTCATCTCCAGATTATCCACAGCGAAGTGCTTCGTTGGGGACGTTTTCTATTATGTCTGAAATACTCTTGTGAACAGAGTTATCCACAGAAACCGTGATAAAACCAGTCTGTACGAAATGTTAGCAGGGTGAATAATATCTTCGTAATTCATTGTAATTTATGAAGAAAATTTGATTTCAAAATGTTATTGAGATCACTTGACCTGTTTGCCAGAGCTGATGGCGCCTGAATTCTTATTTTTATTCACAGCCTGTGAATATATCACACATCCCGCGGCAGCCCTTTTTCAATCACCCTGACCAGGCGCTGTTTCTTCGGTAACTGCACTTCAACCACGCCGGCATTTCGCTTCTCAATTTGCTGCGCAATCGCCCATTCTATGTGCTCATCAAGAAGTGGGTGCTCACCTCTGCGGCTTTCGAGCGCCTGAAGATTTGCCTCATCCCACGGGGCATTCCCCAGCGCAACGGCCACATTACGCAGCCAGCGCAGGTGGCCGATACGACGTATGGCGGAACCTTCCGTCACCTTCAGGAACCAGGCTTCGCTCCAGGCGAACAGTTCGATCAACTGCGGGGCATGTAACGCCTTGCGCGGACTGAAGTCTTCTTCGTCCGTCAACTGTGAATAACGGTTCCACGGACAAATCAGCTGACAGTCATCACAGCCGTAGATGCGGTTGCCGATAAGCGGACGAAATTCCTCTGGAATGGCGCCTTCCAGCTCGATAGTGAGATAAGAGATACAGCGGCGCGCATCAACGGTATACGGTTCGACAATAGCGCCCGTTGGGCAGATGGTCATACAGGCCACACAGCGACCACAGCCTTCTTCCACCGGACCGTCTACCGGCAGGGGTAAATCAATCAGCAGTTCACCCAGGAAAAAGAATGAGCCCGCGTCGCGACTTAAGATAAGTGAGTGCTTACCTGTCCAGCCGAGCCCGGCTTTTTCGGCGATCGGACGCTCAAGAATAGGCGCAGAATCGACAAAGGGTCTAAAATTCAGCGAAACACAGTGCTGCTGAATGGTTTCCCCGAGCTTTTTTAGACGGTTGCGCAGAAGTTTATGGTAGTCACGTCCCAGAGCGTATCGGCTGACGTAACCCAGCGAAGGATTTTTTAGCGTGCGCGCAAAGGCCGCGTTAGCAGGCAGATAGTTCATGCGTACGCTAATAACGCGCAGCGTACCCAGCAACAGCTCGTGGGGGCGGGCACGCATCATACCGTGACGCGCCATCCACTCCATCTCGCCGTGGTATTGTTTATCCAGCCATGCCTGGAGCTTAGGCTCGCTGGCAGAGAGGTCGGTGTCAGTAATACCGACCTTCTGGAAGCCCAGTTCAGCACCCCACTGTTTTATTTTTTGCGCTAATTCATTGAGATCGAGGGGCTGTGACATGACGGACCATACTGTGAAGAAAAACCCCGCAAGTATACCACATTCCATCTGGCATGCGGATGACCTCCGTCGGGCCGAGAAAGAGGCCGCAGATAGCCTGGGCATTACCCTTTACGAACTGATGCAGCGCGCGGGCGAGGCGGCGTTTAACGTGGCGCGTACGGCTTATCCGGAGGCTTCGCACTATCTGATCCTGTGCGGACACGGCAATAACGGTGGCGATGGTTATGTGGTGGCTCGTCTTGCGGTGGCGGCGGGGCTGCGCGTCACCCTGCTGGCGCTGGAGAGCGACAAGCCGTTACCGGAAGAAGCGGGCATGGCGAGAGAGGCCTGGCTGAATGCGGGGGGCATTATTCATGCGCCTGATATCGTCTGGCCCGAGGATGTCGACGTGATTGTTGACGGTCTGCTGGGGACGGGACTGATGAGCGCGCCTCGCGATGACGTCGCCGCGCTGATTACGCGCGCTAATGCGCACCCCGCCCCGGTGGTAGCGCTGGATATTCCCTCCGGCCTGATGGCGCAAACCGGCGTGACGCCGGGCGTGTCGATTGAGGCGGCGCGCACCGTGACCTTTATCGCCCTGAAGCCGGGTTTACTGACCGGTAAAGCGCGGGATGTCGTGGGCACGTTACACCACAACGCCCTGGGGCTGGAAAACTGGCTGGCCGGACAGGATACCCACATCACCCGCTTTGATGCCTCCCTGCTTGCACAGTGGCTGCCGCCGCGCCGTCCCACGTCCCATAAGGGCGACCATGGCCGACTGCTGATTATCGGCGGCGATCGCGGCACGGCAGGTGCGATTCGTATGACCGGAGAGGCCGCGTTGCGCAGCGGCGCCGGATTAATACGCGTGCTGACCCGCAGCGAAAACATCCCGCCCATTATTACCGCGCGGCCGGAGCTGATGGTCCACGAGCTTACCCCGCAGGCGATTGAAGAGGGTCTTGAGTGGGCGGACGTGGTGGTCATTGGTCCGGGCCTGGGTCAGCAGGAGTGGGGTAAACAGGCCCTGCAAAAGGCCGAGAATTTTCGTAAACCGATGCTCTGGGATGCCGACGCGCTTAACCTTCTGGCAATAAACCCGGATAAGCGTCACAATCGCATTCTGACGCCGCACCCCGGCGAAGCCGCACGGCTGCTTAACTGTAGCGTGGCAGAAATTGAAAGCGATCGCTTACTTTCAGCCCAACGTCTGGTAAAACGTTACGGAGGTGTTGCTGTTTTGAAAGGGGCGGGGACCGTTATCGCCAGCGATGGTGCGATGGGCATCGTTGATGCCGGTAATGCAGGCATGGCGAGCGGCGGCATGGGCGATGTGCTCTCTGGCATCATTGGCGCATTGCTCGGACAGAAACTTCCCCTTTATGATGCAGCCTGTGCCGGCTGCGTGGCCCACGGTACGGCGGCTGACAGGCTGGCTGCTCGTTACGGAACGCGCGGAATGCTGGCCACCGATCTTTTTTGCACGCTGCGGCGTGTTGTTAACCCGGATGTGATTGACGTAGAAAATGACTAATCGAGCGATTCCTTTACCTGATGAACAAGCCACTTTAGATCTCGGCAAGCGCGTGGCGCAGGCCTGTCAGGGGGCGACCGTCATTTATCTGTATGGTGATTTAGGCGCGGGTAAAACAACCTTCAGCCGTGGCTTTTTGCAGGCGTTAGGCCATAACGGGAACGTAAAAAGCCCGACCTATACGCTGGTAGAACCGTACACGCTTGAAAATATCATGGTGTACCACTTTGATTTATATCGTCTTGCGGATCCTGAGGAGCTGGAATTTATGGGGATCCGCGATTACTTTGCCAACGACGCCATCTGCCTGGTGGAGTGGCCGCAACAAGGTGCGGGTGTGCTGCCTGACCCGGATGTCGAAATTCACTTAGATTACCAGGCACAAGGGCGTGAGGCGCGCATCAGTGCGGTTTCCTCATCAGGCTGTTCCTTACTGGCGCGTTTAGCCGGTTGAGCGTAGGGATAACGGGATGATTAATCGCGTTAAAGGTTGGGTGCTGGCTGCCACGGTCCTGCTGTGCGCGCAGGCCGGGGCGGCCAGCCTCTCGGATATTCAGGTGTCGAATGGCGATAGCCAGGCCCGTATTACGTTCAGCTTTATGGGCGATCCTGAATATGCTTTCTCACAAATCGACAGCCGCAGCGTGGCGCTCGATATTAAACAGACCGGGGTGATCCAGGGGCTGCCGCTCCAGTTCAGCGGCAACAATCTGGTGAAAAGCATCCGTTCGGGGACGCCGAAGGATGCACAGTCTCTGCGTCTGGTGGTCGATCTCACCGAAAAGGGCAAGACGAAGGCGGTTAAGCAGCAAAACGGCGCCAATTATACGGTGGTCTTTACCATTAATGCTGATGTTCCGCCCCCGCCACCGCCTGCACCTGTTGTAGCAAAACGCGTGGAGGCGCCGGTTTATACCCCAAGGCCGTCTGAGCCAGCCCGTAATCCGTTTAAATCACAAAATGACCGACTTACCGCCGTGACCAGCAGCAACACGGTGACGCGTCCGGCGGTCAGCGCGCGGCGTACGCCGGTCAGTGGCGACAAAGTGATTATCGCCATCGACGCCGGACACGGCGGGCAAGATCCTGGCGCGATTGGCCCGGGCGGCACGCGGGAGAAAAACGTCACTATCGCCATCGCCCGTAAGCTGCGTGCGCTTCTGAATGACGATCCGATGTTTAAAGGGGTCATGACCCGCGACGGAGACTACTTTATTTCAGTGATGGGACGCTCGGATGTGGCGCGTAAGCAAAACGCCAACTTCCTGGTGTCGATTCACGCGGATGCTGCGCCGAACCGTAACGCCACCGGCGCGTCGGTATGGGTGCTGTCGAACCGTCGCGCCAACAGTGAAATGGCGAACTGGCTTGAAGAGCACGAGAAGCAGTCTGAACTGTTAGGCGGGGCAGGCGACGTGCTGGCAAACAGCCAGGCCGATCCGTATCTCAGCCAGGCGGTGTTGGATTTACAGTTCGGTCATTCTCAGCGCGTCGGGTATGATGTCGCCACTAACGTACTGAGCCAGCTGCAAAGCATTGGATCGCTGCATAAGCGTCGCCCTGAGCATGCAAGCCTCGGTGTCCTGCGTTCGCCGGATATTCCGTCGATTCTGGTAGAGACGGGCTTTATCAGTAACAACGGCGAAGAGCGCCTGTTGGGCAGCGACAGCTATCAGCAGCAAATTGCCGAAGCGATTTATAACGGTCTGCGTAAATACTTTGACGCGCATCCGCTTCAGTCTGCTCCGCAGGGCGGGGCCGCCCAGACGGCAAGCGCCGCGCTGCCGGGTGAGATGACCGCGACTAATTAAGGAGAGTTCATGCCGATTCAGGTTCTACCGCCGCAGCTCGCGAACCAAATCGCCGCCGGTGAGGTGGTGGAACGCCCTGCGTCGGTGGTGAAGGAACTGGTGGAAAACAGCCTCGATGCAGGGGCGACCCGCATTGATATTGATATCGAACGTGGGGGCGCAAAGCTTATCCGCATTCGTGATAACGGCTGTGGCATCAAAAAGGACGAGCTGGCGCTGGCGCTAGCGCGTCATGCCACCAGTAAAATTGCCTCACTTGACGATCTGGAAGCGATTATCAGCCTGGGTTTTCGCGGCGAAGCGCTGGCCAGTATCAGCTCCGTTTCCCGCTTAACGTTGACCTCCCGCACGGCCGACCAGCAGGAAGCCTGGCAGGCCTACGCCGAAGGGCGTGATATGGACGTCACGGTTAAACCTGCGGCGCACCCGGTAGGCACCACGCTTGAAGTGCTGGATCTCTTCTATAACACGCCCGCCCGGCGCAAGTTTATGCGAACCGAGAAGACCGAATTCGGACATATCGACGAGATCATCCGCCGCATCGCGCTGGCGCGCTTTGATGTCACCATCAACCTCAGCCATAACGGTAAGGTGATGCGCCAGTACCGCGCGGTGGCGGAGGGTGGACAAAAGGAGCGTCGGTTGGGCGCCATCTGCGGCACACCGTTTCTGGAAAAAGCGCTGGCCATTGAGTGGCAGCATGGCGATCTGGCCCTCCGCGGCTGGGTTGCCGATCCGAACGCCAGCAGCGCCGCGTTCGCAGAAATCCAGTATTGCTACGTCAACGGCCGCATGATGCGCGACCGCCTGATTAACCACGCTATTCGACAGGCCTGCGAAGATAAGCTCGGCGCCGATCAACAGCCCGCCTTTGTGCTTTATCTGGAGATCGACCCGCACCAGGTTGACGTTAACGTGCACCCCGCCAAGCACGAGGTGCGTTTCCACCAGTCGCGCCTGGTGCATGATTTCATCTACCAGGGCGTTGCCGCTGTATTGCAGCAGCAGGCAAAGCCAGAGTTGCCGCTGGCAAAAGAAGAGCCCGCGCCGCGCCCACTTCCGGAAAACCGCGTGGCGGCCGGGCGTAACCATTTTGCCGAACCGGCGGTAGCGCGCGAGCCGGCTGCTCCACGTTTATCCCCGGCGGGCAACGCGCCGCGACCAACCGGTGCCAACTATCCCAACGCTCAGCCGGGCTACCACAAACAGCAGGGGGCGCTGTACCGCAAACTGCTGGATACGCCGGCGGTGGAGCATAAAGAGCACATCACGGTTTCAACCCCCTCTCTGGATGGGCATAGCCAGAGTTTTGGTCGGGTATTGACCATTATTGCTCCCGACATGGCGTTGCTTGAACGCGAAGGTAAACTGCTGTTGCTGGCGCTTTCCGTGGCGGAGCGCTGGCTCAAACAGGCGCAGTTAACCCCGGGGGTGAATGCCGCCTGCGCGCAGCCGCTGTTGATCCCCGTTCGCCTGAAAATATCCCCTGAAGAAACAGGGGTTTTGCGGCGCGTGCAGACGCAACTGGCCGAAATGGGGATTGAAATCGTACTGGACGCGCAGCATGTGACAATTCGCGCAGTGCCTTTACCCTTACGCCAACAAAATTTACAAAACTTGATTCCTGAACTGATAGGCTACCTGGCGCAGCAAACGACGTTTGATGCCGCCGATACCGCGCAGTGGATCGCCCGCCATCTGGCCAGCGAGCATGCACCGTGGAGTATGGCGCAGGCGATTACCGTTCTGGCGGAGGTGGAGCGCCTCTGTCCACAGCTGGTGAAAGCGCCTCCAGGTGGTTTGTTACAACCTGTTGATTTACAAACGGCGATGACCGCCCTGAAACATGACTGATGTAAGTAAGGCGAGCCTGCCAAAGGCGATTTTTTTAATGGGGCCAACGGCCTCCGGTAAAACGGCGTTAGCCATTGAGTTACGTAAAGTTTTGCCAGTAGAGTTGATTAGCGTTGATTCAGCCCTCATCTACCGAGGGATGGACATCGGCACGGCGAAGCCCAACGCAGACGAACTGCGTGCGGCACCGCACCGTTTACTGGATATTCTCGACCCGGCACAGGCTTACTCCGCGGCAGATTTTCGCCGCGACGCCTTAGCCGAGATGGCCGAGATTACCGCCGCGGGACGCATACCGCTGTTAGTTGGCGGCACGATGCTCTACTTTAAGGCGCTGCTGGAGGGGTTATCGCCTCTGCCATCGGCCGATCCGGAAGTGAGAGCGAAGATTGAGCGGCAGGCGGCAGAGCAGGGGTGGGACGCTTTGCACAGGCAACTGGAAGAGATTGATCCGGTTGCCGCAGCGCGGATCCACCCAAACGATCCGCAAAGGCTTTCCCGGGCACTGGAAGTTTTTTTCATTTCGGGTAAAACTTTAACGGAACTGACGCAAACGTCAGGAGACGCTCTGCCGTATCAGGTGCATCAGTTCGCCATCGCCCCGGCGAGCCGTGAACTGCTCCATCAACGAATTGAGCAGCGTTTTCATCAGATGTTGGCTTCAGATTTTGAAGCAGAAGTGCGGGCGCTTTTTGCCCGTGGAGATTTGCATACGGACATGCCTTCCATTCGTTGTGTGGGATACCGCCAGATGTGGTCGTATCTTGAAGGTGAGATTTCATACGATGAAATGGTTTATCGAGGTGTTTGCGCCACGAGACAGTTAGCGAAGCGCCAGATCACCTGGTTACGCGGTTGGGAGGGTGTTCACTGGTTAGACAGTGAAAAACCACAACAGGCGTTAAACGAAGTGATTGAGGTTATTGGTGATATCGCTGACTGAATGTGTACAATTAAGCCGTATCGTGCGCAATTTTTCAGAATCGCAAGGTTCTAAGTACAAAACAAGCATATAAGGAAAAGATAGAATGGCTAAGGGGCAATCTTTACAAGATCCGTTCCTGAACGCATTGCGTCGGGAGCGTGTTCCAGTTTCTATTTATTTGGTGAATGGTATTAAGCTGCAAGGTCAGATTGAGTCTTTCGATCAGTTCGTGATCCTGTTGAAAAACACGGTCAGCCAGATGGTCTATAAGCACGCGATTTCTACTGTTGTTCCGTCCCGTCCGGTATCTCATCACAGCAATAACGCTGGCGGCGGCACTGGCAGTAACTACCATCACGGCAGCAACGCGCAGGGTTCTTCAACACCAGCGCAGGACAGCGAAGAAACCGAATAAGGTTTTGGGCTGTTATCCACACGGGGAGCCAGGGATCCTGCGTTCCCCGCTGATCTTTTTAGAGAGGTTTACGCTTGTTTGACCGTTATGACGCCGGTGAGCAGGCGGTGCTGGTACACATCTATTTTTCGCAAGACAAAGATATGGAAGACCTCCAGGAGTTTGAATCTCTGGTCTCTTCCGCCGGTGTCGAAGCAATGCAGGTGATTACCGGTAGCCGTAAAGCGCCGCACCCGAAGTACTTTGTTGGTGAAGGTAAAGCAGTTGAAATTGCGGATGCCGTAAAAGCAACCGGCGCATCCGTTGTGCTGTTTGATCATGCGCTGTCTCCGGCTCAGGAACGTAACCTGGAAGCTCTCTGCGAATGCCGTGTAATCGATCGCACGGGGTTGATCTTAGATATTTTTGCTCAGCGTGCGCGTACCCACGAGGGTAAGTTGCAGGTTGAGCTGGCGCAGTTGCGCCATCTGGCGACGCGTCTGGTGCGTGGCTGGACACACCTTGAAAGACAAAAAGGCGGGATTGGTTTGCGCGGCCCGGGTGAAACCCAGCTCGAAACCGACCGCCGTTTGCTGCGTGGGCGTATAACCCAGATCCTTTCACGTCTGGAACGTGTAGAGAAACAGCGCGAACAGGGGCGTCGGGCGCGAACGAAAGCCGATATCCCAACGGTGTCGCTGGTGGGTTATACCAACGCCGGTAAATCCACCCTGTTTAACCAGATAACCGAGGCCCAGGTGTATGCCGCAGACCAGCTGTTTGCGACCCTGGACCCAACCCTGCGCCGTATTGACGTCGCAGACGTGGGTGAAACGGTGCTGGCGGATACCGTAGGGTTTATCCGCCATCTGCCGCACGATCTGGTCGCGGCGTTTAAAGCGACGTTGCAGGAGACGCGTCAGGCGACCCTGCTGCTGCATGTGATTGATGCGGCTGACGTACGCGTGCAGGAGAACATCGACGCGGTGAACGTGGTGCTCGAAGAGATCGACGCCCACGAAATTCCCACCCTGTTGGTGATGAACAAGATCGATATGCTGGACGATTTCGAACCGCGTATCGACCGAGACGAAGAGAACAAACCGATTCGGGTCTGGCTGTCTGCTCAGGCCGGGATTGGTGTGCCACTGCTTTTCCAGGCTTTGACAGAACGTCTTTCCGGTGAGGTAGCTCAGCACACGCTGCGACTGCCGCCACAGGAAGGCAGGCTGCGCAGCCGGTTTTATCAGCTTCAGGCGATAGAAAAAGAGTGGATGGAGGATGACGGCAGCGTGGGGATGCAGGTGCGTATGCCGATCGTTGACTGGCGTCGCCTCTGTAAACAAGAACCTGCGCTGGCGGACTATATCGTCTGATCAGAAAGGGGAAGCCTGAAAAATTCGCCCTTGCATAACAAATATGGAGCATATACATGGCGTGGAATCAGCCCGGTAATAACGGACAAGACCGCGACCCGTGGGGAAGCAGCAATAATCAAGGCGGCAACTCTGGGGGAAATGGCAACAAAGGTGGTCGCGAGCAGGGGCCGCCGGATCTGGATGATATCTTCCGCAAACTGAGCAAAAAGCTTGGTGGCCTTGGCGGAGGAAAAGGTTCTGGCTCGGGTGGCAATTCCACTCAGAGTCCGCGCCCGCCAATGGGTGGCCGCGTGGTGGGCATTGTCGCCGCTGCGGTGGTAATCATCTGGGCAGCCAGCGGGTTCTACACCATTAAAGAAGCAGAACGCGGCGTGGTCACCCGTTTCGGTAAGTTCAGCCATCTGGTTGAACCGGGCCTGAACTGGAAGCCGACCTTCATTGATGACGTGACCGCGGTTAACGTGGAGTCCGTCCGTGAACTGGCCGCCTCTGGCGTGATGTTGACCTCTGACGAGAACGTGGTGCGCGTTGAGATGAACGTACAGTACCGCGTGACCGATCCGGAACGTTATCTGTTTAGCGTGACCAGCGCCGATGACAGCCTGCGTCAGGCGACCGACAGTGCCCTGCGTGGCGTGATCGGCAAATACACCATGGACCGTATCCTGACCGAAGGTCGTACCGTTATTCGTAGCGATACCCAGCGTGAGCTGGAAGAGACCATCCGTCCGTACAACATGGGTATCACCCTGCTGGACGTCAACTTCCAGGCTGCACGTCCGCCGGAAGAGGTGAAAGCCGCGTTTGACGATGCGATTGCCGCGCGTGAAAACGAACAGCAGTACATCCGTGAAGCGGAAGCGTACACCAACGAAGTTCAGCCGCGTGCAAACGGTCAGGCGCAGCGTATTCTGGAAGAAGCGCGTGCGTATAAGACCCAGACCATCCTGGAAGCACAGGGTGAAGTGGCTCGCTTTGCGAAGATCCTGCCGGAATATAAAGCCGCGCCGGAAATTACCCGTGAGCGTCTCTATATCGAGACCATGGAAAAAGTGCTGAGCCATACGCGTAAAGTGCTGGTTAACGACAACAAAGGCGGAAACCTGATGGTCCTGCCGCTGGATCAGATGCTGAAAAGCGGTTCTGCACCGGCAGCAAAAGACAACAGCGGTGCGAACAACCTGCTGCGTCTGCCACCGGCCTCGTCTGGCAGCGCCAGCGCGAACACAACGCCTTCTTCGAACGATGGTGACATTATGGACCAACGCCGTGCTAACGCGCAGCGTAACGACTACCAGCGTCAGGGGGAATAAGGATGCGTAAGTCAGTTATTGCGATCATCATCATCGTACTGGTCGTGCTCTACACCTCCATCTTTGTGGTGAAAGAGGGCGAGCGTGGGATCAAGTTCCAGTTCAGCAGCGTCGTGCGTGATGGCGACAAGCGTCCGGTGATTTATGAGCCGGGTCTGCACTTTAAGATCCCGTTCATTCAGTCAGTGAAAACGCTCGATGCGCGTATCCAGACCATGGATAACCAGGCCGATCGTTTCGTGACCAAAGAGAAGAAAGACCTGATCGTTGATTCCTATATCAAATGGCGCATCAGCGATTTCAGCCGCTACTTCCTGGCAACCGGGGGTGGCGACGTTTCTCAGGCAGAAGTGCTGCTGAAACGTAAGTTCTCTGACCGTCTGCGTTCTGAAATTGGTCGTCTGGATGTGAAAGACATTGTGACCGACTCCCGTGGTCGTCTGACGCTGGAAGTGCGTGATGCGCTGAACTCCGGCTCTGCGGGCACCGAGGATGAAGTTGAAACCCCGGCGGCAGACGATGCGATTGCCAAAGCGGCTGAACGTGTTCAGGCTGAAACCAACGGTAAAGTGCCGGTGATCAACCCGAACAGTATGGCGGCGCTGGGCATCGAAGTGGTTGATGTGCGCATCAAGCAGATCAACCTGCCAGCGGAAGTGTCCGAGGCGATCTACAACCGTATGCGCGCCGAGCGTGAAGCGGTAGCCCGTCGTCACCGTTCACAGGGTCAGGAAGAAGCGGAAAAACTGCGCGCGGCAGCGGACTATGAAGTCACCAAGACGCTGGCGGAATCTGAGCGCCAGGGGCGTATCCTGCGCGGTGAAGGTGATGCCGAAGCGGCTAAACTGTTTGCTGATGCATTCAGCCAGGATCCAGACTTCTACGCCTTCATCCGTAGCCTTCGCGCTTACGAGAATAGCTTCAAGAGCAACCAGGATGTGATGGTGCTCAGCCCGGACAGCGATTTTTTCCGTTATATGAAGACGCCGACCAACGCAACGCGATAAACTCAGGCTCGTTTGAGTATTCAAACCACCGCTCTTCACGGAGCGGTGGTTTTCTTTTATAAGGATGAAAAATGAACTCCACGATCTGGCTCGCACTGGCCCTGGTTTTGGTGCTGGAAGGCCTCGGCCCGATGCTCTATCCGCGCGCATGGCGCCGGATGATCGCGACAATGAGCCAATTCCCGGACAATATTTTGCGTCGTTTTGGCGGTGGTCTTGTGGTTGCCGGTATCGTTATCTACTACATGTTGAGGAAAACGATTGGCTGATCAAAAACTAACCGCAATTGGCATATTTTAGGGTCAAAAAGTGCTGTATATCTGAAAAAGCGATGGTAGAATCCATTTTTAAGCAAACGGTGATTTTGAAAAAATGGGTAACAACGTCGTCGTACTGGGCACCCAATGGGGTGACGAAGGTAAAGGGAAGATTGTTGATCTTCTGACTGAACGGGCCAAATATGTTGTACGCTACCAGGGCGGTCACAACGCGGGCCATACTCTCGTAATCAACGGTGAAAAAACCGTCCTCCATCTTATTCCATCAGGCATTCTTCGCGAAAACGTCACCAGCATCATCGGTAACGGCGTTGTGCTGTCTCCCGCTGCGCTGATGAAAGAGATGAAAGGTCTGGAAGACCGTGGTATCCCTGTTCGTGAGCGTCTGCTGCTCTCCGAAGCCTGCCCGCTGATCCTGGATTATCATGTGGCGCTGGACGTGGCGCGTGAAAAAGCGCGTGGCGCGAAAGCGATCGGCACCACCGGTCGTGGTATCGGCCCCGCTTACGAAGATAAAGTGGCTCGTCGCGGTCTGCGCGTGGGTGACCTCTTCGACAAAGCGACCTTCGCTGAAAAACTGAAAGAAGTGATGGAATATCACAACTTCCAGCTGGTGAACTTCTACAAAGCCGAAGCCGTTGACTACCAGAAAGTGCTGGATGACGTCATGGCGATTGCTGATATTCTGACCGGTATGGTTGTTGATGTGTCCGATCTGCTGGACCAGGCGCGCAAGCGTGGCGATTTCGTCATGTTTGAAGGTGCGCAGGGTACGCTGCTGGACATCGACCACGGTACCTATCCGTACGTAACGTCCTCTAACACCACCGCGGGTGGCGTGGCAACCGGCTCCGGTCTGGGCCCGCGTTATGTCGATTACGTTCTGGGCATCATTAAAGCGTACTCCACTCGCGTGGGTGCAGGTCCATTCCCGACCGAACTGTTTGATGAGACCGGCGAGTTCCTCTGCAAGCAGGGTAACGAGTTTGGCGCGACCACCGGTCGTCGTCGTCGTACCGGCTGGCTGGACGCCGTTGCCGTACGTCGCGCAGTGCAGATCAACTCCCTGTCTGGCTTCTGCCTGACTAAGCTGGACGTACTGGACGGCCTGAAAGAAGTAAAAATCTGCGTAGGCTACCGTATGCCTGATGGCCGCGAGGTGACCACCACTCCGCTGGCTGCTGACGACTGGGAAGGCATTGAGCCAATCTACGAAACTATGCCGGGCTGGTCTGAGACCACATTTGGTGTGAAAGAGCGTAGTGGCCTGCCAAAAGCCGCGCTGGACTACATCAAGCGCATTGAAGAACTGACCGAAGTGCCGATCGATATTATTTCTACCGGCCCGGATCGTACTGAAACGATGATCCTGCGCGACCCGTTCGACGCATAATCTTCGTGACTGCTGGCCTGCGGGGAAACCCGTAGGCCGGATAAGCGCAGCGCCATCCGGCGACCGCTCCTGGATCTCCGCTTTTTCGCCCCGTCTGTCAAATAAATTAGCCGCTAACTATCTGGCTGGTTTATCATCATTAATGAATATCTCTGCGGTTTGACCGCGTTTTCCCTTTTTCCTGAGGTTGATGTGCAGTTAACAAGTTTCACCGATTACGGCTTACGCGCGCTGATTTACATGGCGTCGTTACCCGATGGGAAGATGACCAGCATCTCTGAAGTCACAGAGGTGTACGGTGTGTCCCGTAATCATATGGTCAAAATAATCAATCAACTTAGTCGTGCCGGATACGTTGCTGCCGTCCGCGGGAAGAATGGAGGGATCCGTCTCGGTAAACCGGCGCAGAGTATCCGTATTGGCGATGTGGTACGTGAACTGGAGCCGCTCTCTCTGGTGAACTGTAGCAGCGCGTTCTGCCACATTACGCCCGCTTGCCGCCTGAAACAGGCGCTTTCAAAGGCCGTGCAAAGTTTTCTCAAGGAACTGGATAACTACACGCTGGCCGATTTGGTTGAAGAGAATCAACCGCTTTATAAATTATTGCTGGTGGAATGAAGAAAATTTCCACCGGAGCTGACAACGGAGGAACCGACATGTCACAAGATCCTTTCCAGGAACGCGAAGCCGAAAAATACGCGAATCCTATCCCCAGCCGCGAGTTCATCATTGAACACTTAACAAAACGCGAAAAACCCGCCAATCGTGAAGAACTTGCCGTTGAACTGAACATTGAAGGTGAAGAGCAAATTGAAGCCCTTCGCCGCCGCCTGCGCGCCATGGAACGTGACGGGCAACTTGTCTTTACTCGTCGCCAGTGCTACGCGCTGCCAGAACGCCTCGACCTGCTGAAAGGCACCGTTATTGGTCATCGCGATGGCTTCGGCTTCCTGCGCGTGGAAGGCCGTAAAGACGACCTGTACCTCTCATCCGAACAGATGAAGATGTGTATTCACGGCGACCAGATCCTGGCGCAGCCGCTGGGTGCAGACCGTAAAGGCCGCCGCGAAGCGCGCGTGGTCCGCGTGCTGGTGCCGAAAACCAGCCAGATTGTAGGCCGTTACTTTACCGATGCGGGCGTAGGCTTTGTGGTGCCGGACGACAGCCGTCTGAGCTTCGACATTCTCATCCCGCCTGAAGAGGTGATGGGCGCACGCATGGGCTTTGTGGTGGTGGTGGAACTCACCCAGCGCCCAACCCGTCGCACCAAAGCGGTGGGTAAAATCGTCGAAGTGCTGGGCGATAACATGGGCACCGGCATGGCCGTCGATATGGCGCTGCGTACCCATGAAATTCCGTATGTCTGGCCGAAAGCGGTTGAAGATCAGATTGAAAACCTGCGTGAAGAAGTGCCGGAAGAGTCCAAAGCAGGCCGCGTGGATCTGCGCGATCTGCCGCTGGTCACCATTGATGGTGAAGACGCCCGTGACTTCGATGATGCCGTATATTGCGAGAAAAAACGCGGTGGCGGCTGGCGTCTGTGGGTGGCTATCGCGGATGTGAGCTATTACGTGCGTCCGCACACGCCGCTGGATAACGAAGCGCGCAGCCGCGGTACGTCGGTCTACTTCCCGTCGCAGGTTGTACCGATGCTGCCAGAAGTGCTCTCCAACGGCCTGTGTTCCCTCAACCCGCAGGTGGACCGCCTGTGTATGGTCTGCGAAATGACCATCTCCAGCAAGGGACGTCTGACGGGCTATAAGTTCTACGAAGCGGTGATGAGTTCTCATGCGCGCCTGACCTATACCAAGGTCTGGCATATGTTGCAGGGCGATCAGGATCTTCGCGAACAGTACGCGCCGCTGGTCAAACACATCGAAGAGCTGCACAACCTCTACAAAACGCTGGATCAGGCGCGCGAAGAGCGCGGTGGGATCTCGTTTGAGAGTGAAGAGGCGAAGTTTATCTTTAACGCTGAGCGACGTATCGAGCGTATCGAACAGACTCAGCGTAACGATGCGCACAAGCTGATTGAAGAGTGTATGATCCTGGCGAACATCTCGGCGGCACGTTTCGTTGAGAAAGCCAAAGAGCCTGCGTTGTTCCGTATTCACGACAAGCCAACCACGGAAGCCGTAACCTCGTTCCGCTCCGTGCTGGCTGAACTCGGCCTGGAGCTGCCTGGCGGTAATAAGCCTGAGCCACGCGATTACGCCGAGCTGCTGGAATCCATCAGCGATCGTCCTGACGCGGAAATGCTGCAAACCATGCTGCTGCGCTCCATGAAGCAGGCGATTTACGATCCTGAAAACCGGGGCCACTTTGGTCTGGCGTTACAGTCGTACGCGCACTTTACCTCGCCGATCCGCCGTTATCCGGATCTGTCCCTGCACCGTGCGATCAAGTATCTGCTGGCGCACGAGCAGGGTCATAAAGGCAACACGACCGAAACCGGAGGGTATCACTACTCCATGGAAGAGATGCTGCAACTGGGCCAGCATTGTTCCATGACCGAGCGTCGTGCGGATGAAGCGACGCGCGACGTGGCGGACTGGCTGAAGTGTGACTTTATGCTGGATCAGGTGGGTAACGTCTTTAAAGGCGTGATTGCCAGCGTCACCGGCTTTGGCTTCTTCGTGCGTCTGGATGAGCTGTTTATCGACGGTCTGGTGCACGTTTCCAGCCTCGATAACGATTACTACCGCTTCGACCAGGTCGGACAACGTCTGATCGGCGAATCCGGCGGTCAGACCTACCGTCTGGGCGATCGGGTGGAAGTGAAGGTTGAAGCCGTGAATATGGACGACCGTAAAATCGACTTCAGCCTCATCTCCAGCGAGCGTGCTCCGCGTAACGTCGGCAAAACCGAGCGTGAGAAAGCGAAAAAAGGCGGTAACGGTAAAGCGGGCGGTAAGCGACGTCAGGCAGGTAAAAGAGTAAACTTTGAGCCAGACAGTGCTTTCCGTGGCGAGAAGAAACAGAAGCCCAAGGCGGCGAAAAAAGACGCTCGTAAAGCGAAAAAACCGTCGACCAAGACCCAAAAAATAGCGGCCGCGACCAAAGCGAAGCGCGCGGCGAAGAAACAGCAGGCGGAGTAATTTCCCCTCACCCTGACCCTCTCCCCAACGGGAGAGGGAAAATATTTATTACGAGAACCATCAATGAGTGAAATGATTTACGGCATCCACGCGGTGCAGGCCCTGCTGGAGCGCGCGCCGGAGCGTTTTCAGGAAGTTTTTATTCTGAAAGGGCGTGAAGACAAACGTCTGATGCCGCTGATCCACGCGCTGGAAGCGCAGGGCGTAGTGATCCAGCTGGCGAACCGCCAGTATCTGGATGAAAAAAGCGAAGGTGCTGTACACCAGGGCATTATCGCGCGCGTGAAGCCGGGCCGTCAGTATCAGGAGAACGATCTGCCGGATCTGATCGCCGGGCTGGAGAACCCGTTCTTCCTGATCCTCGATGGCGTAACCGACCCACATAACCTGGGCGCGTGCCTGCGTAGCGCCGATGCAGCAGGCGTGCATGCGGTGATTGTGCCAAAAGATCGCTCCGCGCAGCTTAACGCTACCGCTAAAAAAGTCGCCTGCGGCGCGGCGGAAAACGTCCCGTTAATCCGCGTGACTAACCTGGCGCGCACCATGCGTCTGTTGCAGGAAGAAAATATCTGGATCGTAGGAACAGCCGGTGAAGCGGATCACACCCTGTACCAGAGCAAAATGACCGGCCGTATGGCACTGGTGATGGGAGCGGAAGGCGAAGGTATGCGTCGTCTGACGCGCGAGCACTGCGATGAGCTGATCAGCATCCCGATGGCGGGCAGCGTATCGTCCCTGAACGTTTCTGTTGCGACGGGTATCTGCCTGTTTGAAGCGGTGCGTCAGCGCGGGTAGCCTGTTGTGCCGGGTGGCGGCTTCGCCTTACCCGGCCTACAAAAGCATGGTACCGTAGGCCCGGTAAGCGTAGCGCCACCGGGCAACAATCTCACTCCTCTAACGACCGTAAATGGTCATCCTTTCTCAGCGTCATCAGCGCGAAAATACTCACCACCGCCGTTGCCATCACGTAGTACGCCGGAATATCCAGATTGCCCGTCTCTTTAATCAGCCCGGTAATGATCAGCCCCGCACAGCCCGAGAAGATCGCATTCGACAGAGAATAGGCCAGCCCCAGCCCGGTATAACGCACGCGCGTCGGGAACATCTCAGACAGCATTGCCGGCCCCGGCCCTGCCAGCATCCCAACCAGACCCCCCGCAATCAGCACCACAATCGCTTTGACTGCCAGCGTACTGGATTCCGCCTGCAAAATTTTCAGCAGCGGCAGGGCGAGGATCAGCAGGAGCACGGTGGCGATAATCATCACCGTGCGCCGCCCGATCCTGTCGCTCAGCATGCCCGACGGAATGATCGTGAGCGCAAACCCAATGTTAGAAATCACCGCAATCAGTAACGCCTGGTTAAAACCGGTGTGCAGCGCAGATTGCAGATAGGTCGGCATAATCACCAGATAGGTATAACCCGCCGCAGACCAGACCATCACGCGGCCAATGCCCATCAGGATGGTTTTGAACGTGGCGGCGGTGCTGGCCTGAGTAACAACCGGTTTTTCCCGTTGCTGCACAAAGCTCGGCGTCTCTTCCATGCTCACCCGCAGCCATAGCGCGACCGCACCCATCGGCAGCGCCAGGAAGAACGGAATGCGCCAGCCCCAGTCGTGCAAGGCTTCAGGGGAGAGCAGGGCAGAGAGCAACGCGACAATGCCTGCGCCCGCTAACAGCCCGAGCGCCACGGTAAAGGACTGCCATGCCCCGTAAAGACCGCGCTTGCCGCGCGGGGCGAACTCCGTCATCAATGAGACCGCACCGCCATACTCACCGCCCGCGAACAGTCCTTGCAGAATACGCAGGAGCGTAACGATCAGCGGCGCGGCAATCCCGATACTGGCGTAGACCGGCACAATACCGATGGCAGCGGTGGCGAGCGTCATCAATACCAGCACTATAATCAGCGTCGGTTTGCGGCCAATCCTGTCGCCAATGCGGCCAAAGACCACTGCACCCAGCGGACGGAAGAAGAAAGCGATGGCGAACGAGGCCCAGGTGAGGATCAGGCTGGTGAGCTCCGCTTCCCCCTCAAGCTGGAAGAAGTTTCTGGCAATCACCGTTGCCAGAAAACCGTAGACCGCAAATTCATACCACTCGATGAAATTACCGATGGAGCCTGCAATTAATGCACGCTTGTGCGCATCCTGTTGCATAACGATCCTCACATAAACGGGGTAAGAATAAATTATTCAGCATTGGTGAAGTAATGAAATAGTTTATTCTTATGTTCTGTGAGCTATTTCACGAATGATATCAACACGATCGTCATCGTGTGACCCCCCTCCCATGCAGCGTGCATGCCCTCTGTCCATACTTACCTTTATTGCCAATGAAAGGTGGGAGACAGCATGCACTGGCAGACACATACCGTTTTTAATCAACCTGCACCGCTATCGAATAGCAACCTTTTTCTCTCTGATTGCGCCCTGCGCGATGCGGTAGCGCGCGAAGGGGCTGAGTGGGATGTGGATCTTCTTGCCAGCATCGGACAGCAGTTGGGTACGGCGGAGTCGCTGGAGCTGGGCAGGCTGGCGAACGTTAATCCGCCGGAGCTGCTGCGTTATGACGCCACGGGAGCGAGGCTGGATGACGTCCGCTTTCATCCGGCATGGCATCTTCTGATGCAGGGGCTTTGCGCCAACCGGGTGCACAACCTGGCGTGGGAGGAGGAGGCGAGGAAAGGATCGTTCGTCGCCCGGGCCGCGCGTTTTGTGCTGCATGCTCAGGTGGAGGCGGGAACGCTATGCCCGGTGACCATGACCTTCGCCGCCACGCCGCTGTTGCTACAGTCACTGCCCAAACCGTTTGACAACTGGTTAACGCCGCTGATGAGCGATCGCTACGATCCCCATCTCGCGCCGGGGGCGCAAAAGCGCGGCCTGCTGATCGGTATGGGGATGACGGAAAAGCAGGGCGGTTCGGACGTACTCAGTAATACCACCAAAGCAGAGAAATGCAGTGATGGCAGTTACCGGCTGGTGGGGCACAAATGGTTTTTCTCCGTGCCGCAGAGCGATGCGCATCTGGTGCTGGCGCAGGCGAAGGGCGGGCTTTCCTGCTTTTTTGTTCCGCGTTTTTTACCCGACGGGCAACGTAATGCCGTGCGCCTTGAGCGTCTGAAGGACAAGCTCGGTAACCGTTCAAATGCCAGCAGTGAGGCTGAGTTCCTTGATGCTTACGGCTGGCTGCTGGGCGAAGAGGGTGAAGGTGTCCGGCAAATTCTGAAGATGGGCGGGCTGACGCGCTTTGACTGTGCGCTTGGCAGCCACGGATTGATGCGCCGTGCGCTCTCGGTGGCGCTTTATCATGCCCATCAGCGGCAGACCTTCGGCAAAAATCTGATCGACCAGCCGTTAATGCGCGACGTGCTAAGCCGTATGGCGCTGGTGCTGGAGGGACACACGGCACTGCTGTTCCGACTCGCCCGGGCGTGGGACAACCGCACCGACCCGCAGGAGGCCGCATGGGCGCGGCTATTCACTCCGGCGGCAAAATACAGCGTCTGCAAAGCGGGCATACCGTTTGTGGCAGAGGCAATGGAGGTGCTGGGCGGCGCAGGCTATTGCGAAGAGAGTGAGCTTCCACGGTTGTACCGTGAAATGCCCGTCAACAGCATCTGGGAAGGCTCTGGCAATATTATGTGCCTGGATGTACTGCGCGTACTGGCGAAGCAGTCGGGTATTCTCGACCTGCTCGCCGATGATTTCGCGCAGGTCAAAGGCCAGGACAGGCATTTCGATCGCAGCTGGCGGCAGCTACAGCAGAAGCTGCGTAAACCGCAGGAAGCGCAGGGCAGGGAGATCGCGCGGCAGCTCTTTTTACTCGGGGCCGGAAGCCAGATGCTGCGGCACGCATCGCCGCCCGTGGCGCAGGCGTGGTGCCGCATGATGCTGGATACCCGAGGCGGCACGCTGATGAGCGAACAGGTGCAAACCGACCTGCTGCTGCGCGCCACGGGCCGGGTCGGTTAAGCTTTCAGATGGAACAGGCTCACCAGCCGGGTGAGATGTGAACCCTTCTCGCGCAGCGTCTGTGCCGTCTGCTCGCTGCGTGAGATGCGATCGGCATTGATATGCGATGCCTCACCGATGTGCGTCATCGCCAGATTCACCTGACCAATCCCCGCAGACTGCTCGCGGGAGGCGTGGTTGATCTCGGTGACAAGCTGGCTGATGTTATCGATATGAACAATGATGGCATCCATCGCCAGACGCGTCTGCTCAGACAGCGCATGGCCTTCGCTCACCTTGTTCAGCGTGTCGCCAATCAGCTGTTCAATCTCTTTTACCGCGTTGGCACTGCGTGCGGCCAGGGCGCGCACCTCTTGCGCCACCACTGCGAAACCTTTCCCGTGCTCGCCCGCCCGCGCCGCTTCAACCGCCGCATTGAGCGCCAGGATATTGGTCTGGAAAGCGATGGACTCAATCACGCGGGTAATGTCTTCAATGCGTTTCGATGCATCACGAATATCATCCATGGTGGAAACTGCGTGGGTCACCGTCTCTCCACCCTGATGCACCGCGCGTGAGGTTTCCCCCACCAGCTGCTGAGTTTGCTCCATGTTGGCGGCATTTTGCTGCACGGTGGCGGCTAATTGCTCCATGCTGGCGGAGGTCTCCTCAACGCTGCTGGCCTGTTTGTTGATCTGTTCAGAGATCTCGCCGGTGTCTGAAGCCAGCGCGTTAGTCCCCAGATGGATTTCGCTTGCGGCCTCGCGGACCTGCAACACAATTTTTTGCAGGCCGCCCCCGATCCCGTTGATGGCATCAATCAGCTGGCCGACCTCATCCTGGCGGGTTACCGGCAGGCTGGCGCGCAGATCGCCTGCGGCATACTGCCGGGCAAGCGCGATCACTGCGCGCAGTGGGCGGGTTAGCATCCGGCGAATGAGGATAACGAACAGGCCCGCGAAGAGCGCGGATAGCACCACGCCCGCCATCAGGAAGCGATCGCGCAGCGTGGTGACGCTTGAAAGCAGTACGGCTTTATCCACTTCACCCACGATGGTCCAGTTCCAGCCCGGCAGCGGCGTGTAGGCAACTTTGAGCGTACGGCCATCTGCGCTCACGCGCTCCAGCGTGCCGGCTTTATCACTCAGAAGCTGCTGCTGTGTCGCCGTGTCCCAGTTGGGCAGTTTGCCCTCATCGCTGGCATGGAACAGATACTGTCCGCGCGTTTTGCCGCTGCTGCGATCCAGTACAAAGAAGTGGCCGCTCTCGCCCAGACGACGGTTAAGGATTTTCTCGCGCATGACGTTCCACGAATGGGTGATGTCCACGCCGACAAAGATAATCCCGATAACCTGGCCTTCCGCATTTTTAACAGGCTGGTACTGCGTGATATAGCGCTTGCCGAACAGAAGCGCGAGGCCACGATAGACCTCCCCTTTGGTGACAGCCGCAAATGCCGGGCTGGTGGTATCAAGAACGGTTCCGATGGCGCGGTCGCCATTCTCTTTGCGCAGCGACGTGGCCACGCGGATAAAATCGTTACCGCTGCGGACAAACAGCGTCGAGATGGCGCCCGTTCGGCTCAGGAAGTCATCAGAAAGCGTATTGTTTTCATGCAACTCCGTTTCGCCGCCTTTCAGCAGAGGAACGGTAAGCCCGTTTATGGTCCGGCTCTGGCTGCTGTCGCTGTTCAGCGGCTGTGGCAAAAAGGTGGTGAACAGACGGGTATAGCTTTCAACCTCTTCGCTCAGGCTGGTGTTGAACATCTCTACCATATCCACCATGCCGGTGGACTGGTTATGCAGGTCTTCAACCGCAAGATCTTCAAGCTGCTGGCTGGCGTTGTGGCTCAACAGAAAAGTGAACAGCAAAAAAAGCGTGGCGACACTTGCACCTGTTAGCAGCGATAGCTTCGTGCCCAGACCTGCCCGGCGGAAAAAGGTGATCATAAATTGCTCATTATTGAAAAGTGATGGCTGTTCAACGGCAGAGCGAAGAGAACGTTTATCTGTTTAATGTAACTGAATGTTACATATTTGTTTTTATTAAGTTTCGGGAGAGGTAAAAAATTTGCAAAAGTGAAAAGCCACTAAAATTAAGTGGCTTTTATCGGAAGGGATTATGCATAAAGAATGGCCTGCACGCGCCAGTGATTAACATGGTGATCTTCCTGCATCTGGACGATGCGATACCAGGATGCGCCCTGTTCATCGGCCTTCAGGGCGACGACACGTTCAACGTCTTGCGGACTCCCCGTGATATTATTGACGGAGATCTGACCAATCTCGTTCAGGCCCGTGACGCAATCCGCGCTGGCAAATTCGGCCGACTGCGCCGTGGTGCTCAGCAGGCCCGCTGAAAGCAATAGCGTCGTTAAAGCAAGGGTTCGTTTCATCGTCAGCTCCTTTTCACGTGTCTCCGGTATCCGCCGGGCAATCCTTCGCGAATAAACTCATTTCCATTGTTGCTGGCATGGAGTTTATTGTGGACAGGAAAATGTCTACGGACGCAAAGCAGTGTAAAAGTCGTTCAAATGATGATGCTTACTTACGGTACAAAATTCCCTGGGCGTACCACTGTCCCGTAATAATGGTTTCATCAATCATCGTGATGACGTAATAATCTGCTTTTGCGGCAACTGCCTGTGCTTCAATTGCGTCTTCTGCATCATCCGGGGAACCACGAACCATCGCGGATACGGTACCCAGGCGTTGTAATCCTTCCGTCTGATTACGACGAATTTCCTGAGGATGATCGGTAACCGGCGGCGCCGGTTCTGGCGTACCCTGCAATATGGAACATCCGCTGAGCAGTGAGACCAGCAATAAAGCCGTAAGCCTGCGCATAAACCTGTCTCTTTTCCTGATAGCCATAGTGTAGTTGTCTGCGAATTTAGTTTTGGGGGAATGTTCCCGAAGTGTTATCTGGGACGTAGATTTCGAATGAAAATATCGTGAAACCGTAATCCAGCTCTCAACATTATGAATCATTCATCAGCACAGGATCGACAATGATTGAAATTGAAACTCGCCAGCTGAGTGGGCATGAAATCATCCATGCTTTTTCGGCTGGTAAAGGTGAACAGCCGCTGCCGACGGTAGTTTTCTATCATGGCTTTCTCTCCTCGAAGCTGGTCTACAGCTATTTTGCCGTCGCGCTGGCGCAGGCCGGTTTCCGGGTGGTCATGCCTGATGCGCCGAATCATGGGGCACGCTTTACGGGCGATGAGCAGGCGCGGCTGGGGCTGTTCTGGCAAACGCTGCACGGCAATCTGACCGAGTTCGCCGGGCTGCGTGACGCGCTCTTGCAGGCCGGGCTGGTGGAGGGGAAACGGCTGGCGGTCGCAGGCGCATCAATGGGCGGAATGACGGCGCTGGGGATCATGGCCAGGCATCCGGAGGTGACGTCCGTCGCTTGCCTGATGGGATCGGGCTACTTTACATCACTGGCAAAGACGCTGTTCCCGCCGCAGGCCCCTCAGGAGATTGAGGCCCTGTTGTCTGAATGGGACGTCAGCCATGCGCTTTCGCAGCTGGCCGATCGTCCGCTGCTTCTGTGGCATGGGGACGCCGATGACGTCGTACCGCCCGGTGAAACGTTCCGCCTGCAACAGGCGCTACAGCGCGAAGGGCTGGACAGCAATCTGACCTGCCTGTGGGGAGCAGGTGTCCGGCACCGTATTACCCCGGCCGCGCTGGAGTCAACCGTGGAATTCTTCCGTCAGCACCTTTAAACGCGCAGCACTGTGACACCCTGATCCTCCAGCTTGCTGAGGATCTCGGGGTTGGCGTTTTTGCCGGTGATCACCATGCTGATTTGCTCGGCGCGGCTGAAAAGCATGCCGGCGCGTTCACCGACCTTGCTGCTGTCGACCAGCACCACCAGTTTGCCCACTACGTTAAGCATGTTCTGTTCTGCCATTGCGGTGAGCATATCGGTTTTATACAGGCCATCCGCCGTCAGACCTTTGCCGCTGGTAAACATCCAGTGCCCGGCGTAGAGGCTGTTTTCACTGTCCTGCGGGCTAAGGGTGATGGACTGGCTCTTGTTATACTGGCCGCCCATGATCACCACGCTTTCATGTTCCTGGTCAATGAGATAGTTGGCCAGCGGCAAATAGTTGGTGATGATCTGCACCGGCTTGCCGCACATCTCACGGCCCAGCAGAAACGCCGTCGAACCGCAGTTGATCACCACGCTTTCTCCAGGATTTACCAGCTGTGATGCCGCTCTGGCAATCCGCACCTTTTCATCGTGATTCTGCGCCTGGTGGATGTTCATCGGCGTCCAGCGTGGACGCTGCTGGCTGATGGCCTCTGCACCGTTGCGGACTTTTTTCAGCTTGCCGCCCTCATCCAGCTTGTTAATGTCCCGCCGCGCGGTAGCGGGGGAGATCCCTAAACGTTCGATCACTTTCTCGACGGTGATAAACCCTGTTTGCGCCAGGAGTTCCAGTAAAATTTGATGCCGTTGCGCTTCCGTCATGAGCTATTCCGATAAGAATTGATTTGAAAAGATGATATTTGAAATAGCGTGAAATTACTAAGATAAATATGACATCGCCAGACGCAAGGTCTGGCGATTGGGCCTCAGAATCAGAGGAAGGATTTGAACGGCAGATCGGGTTCAATCGTAAAGCAATCATCGAAACCACGCGGGTAGTGGTACTCAAGATTGTCTTTATCCAGCGGCCAGGTGAACTTGCCGCCAACCTGCCAGATGAACGGCTTGAAGCCATACTTGAGGCGGTCTTTTTTCATCTCCCACAGGACGCGGATCTCTTGCGGATCGGCCTGGAAGTTTGACCAGATATCGTGGTGGAACGGGATCACCACTTTGGTGTTCAGCGCTTCGGCCATACGCAGCATGTCTGCGCTGGTCATTTTGTCGGTGATCCCGCGCGGGTTTTCACCGTAAGAGCCAAGCGCCACGTCAATCTGATGCTCGTTACCGTGCTTCGCGTAATAGTTGGAGTAGTGGGAGTCACCGCTGTGATACAGGGAACCGCCAGGCGTTTTGAACAGGTAGTTCACCGCGCGCTCATCCATCCCGTCTGGCAGTACGCCTGCGGCTTTCTGGTCGGCAGGCAGGGTGATCAGCGCGGTACGGTCAAAGGCATCCAGCGCGTGAATTTCAATGTCTTTGATTTTCACTACGTCGCCCGGCTTCATCACGATGCAGCGCTCTTTTGGCACGCCCCAGCCAATCCACAAATCCACGCAGGTCTGCGGCCCAATAAACGGTACGTCGTCCGCGCAGTTTTGTATTACCGCTGCCGCCACGTTCACGTCGATATGATCGTTGTGATCGTGGGTAGAGAGTACGGCGTCGATCTGACGAATGGCAAAAGGATCCAGCACGAAAGGCGTGGTGCGCAGGTTCGGCTGGAGCTTTTCAACGCCGGCCATACGCTGCATCTGGTGGCCTTTTTTCATCAGTGGATTGCCGTGGCTCTGTTTGCCGGTGCCGCACCAGAAATCAACACAAATGTTGGCGCCGCCTTCTGATTTCAGCCAGATCCCGGTGCAGCCCAGCCACCACATCGCAAATGTGCCAGGAGCAACCTGTTCCTGCTCGATCTCTTCGTTCAGCCAGCTACCCCACTCCGGAAAGGTACTCAGAATCCATGATTCACGGGTGATGGTTTTCACTTTACTCATCGTTTGACTCCTGGTTTTAATCAAAAGTAATCACTATATGACTTGTTGTGATTAATGCTGGCACTGTTTTAATCGATTTGCAATGGCTGATTTGCGGAAAATTCCCCTCGCCACCTCACAGAAAAAACTTCATGACGTTGTTAAGATAACCGTTATAAATGATTAATATATTGAAATTTAAGAATTTATTTATTTGTTTGGATTGGTAGTGAAAATCATTACTAATACCATGGAAATAAATTGCGTGATCCGTCACAAATAATCAAATGCAATCTTGTGATGATTATTTGTGATTAATAGAGTGATGACACCAACCACACAGGGATTGCCCCTCGTGTTCTCATTTTCTGGAGAGAGTTATGGAGATCCTCTACAACGTCTTTACCGTGTTCTTTAATCAGGTAATGACCAACGCCCCGCTGTTGCTGGGTATCGTGACGTGCCTGGGGTACATCCTGCTGCGCAAAAGCGTCAGCGTGATTATCAAAGGCACCATCAAAACCATCATTGGTTTTATGCTGTTGCAGGCGGGGTCTGGCATTCTGACCAGCACGTTTAAGCCGGTTGTTGCCAAAATGTCAGAGGTGTACGGCATTAACGGCGCCATCTCTGACACTTACGCGTCCATGATGGCCACCATCGATCGTATGGGGGATGCGTACAGCTGGGTTGGGTATGCGGTACTGCTCGCGCTGGCGCTGAACATCATTTACGTGCTCCTGCGCCGCATCACCGGTATTCGCACCATCATGCTCACCGGGCACATCATGTTCCAGCAGGCGGGGCTGATTGCGGTTTCTCTCTATATCTTCGGCTACCCAATGTGGACCACCGTCATCTGCACGGCAATACTGGTCTCGCTTTACTGGGGTATCACCTCCAACATGATGTATAAGCCAACGCAGGACGTTACGGACGGCTGCGGCTTCTCCATCGGTCACCAGCAGCAGTTCGCCTCCTGGATTGCTTACAAAGTCGCGCCGTACCTGGGCAAAAAAGAGGAGAGTGTTGAAGATCTCAAATTGCCTGGCTGGCTGAATATCTTCCACGACAACATCGTCTCCACGGCAATTGTGATGACCATCTTCTTCGGTGCCATCCTGCTCTCCTTTGGCATTGACGTGGTGCAGGCGATGGCGGGTAAAACCCACTGGACGGTCTATATCCTGCAAACCGGTTTCTCCTTCGCGGTGGCCATTTTCATCATCACCCAGGGCGTGCGTATGTTCGTCGCCGAACTGTCGGAAGCGTTTAACGGCATCTCCCAGCGCCTGATCCCTGGCGCGGTGCTGGCGATTGACTGTGCGGCTATCTATAGCTTTGCGCCAAACGCCGTCGTCTGGGGCTTTATGTGGGGCACCATCGGCCAGCTGATTGCGGTCGGCATCCTGGTGGGCTGTGGCTCCTCAATCCTGATTATTCCTGGCTTTATCCCGATGTTCTTCTCCAACGCCACTATTGGCGTATTTGCTAACCACTTCGGCGGATGGCGCGCAGCGCTCAAGATCTGCCTGGTGATGGGCATGATTGAAATCTTCGGGTGCGTGTGGGCGGTCAAGCTCACCGGCATGAGCGCCTGGATGGGCATGGCGGACTGGTCAATTCTGGCGCCGCCGATGATGCAGGGCTTTGCGTCCGTCGGGCTGGTCTTTATGGCCGTCATCATCCTGATTGCCCTGGCTTATATGTTCTTCGCTGGCCGTTCGCTGCGGGCTGAAGAAGATGCAGAAAAACAAACAGCAGAAGTGTCTGCTCATTAAGGAGTTTCGATTATGACCGTACGTATCCTGGCTGTGTGTGGCAATGGGCAAGGTAGCTCCATGATCATGAAGATGAAAGTGGACCAGTTTTTAACCCAGTCAAACATTGACCACACGGTGAACAGCTGCGCAGTGGGTGAATACAAAAGTGAACTGAACGGCGCGGACATCATCATCGCCTCAACGCACATTGCCGGCGAGATTAGCGTGTCGGGCAACAAATACGTGGTAGGCGTACGCAACATGCTGTCGCCTGCGGATTTCGGGCCAAAGCTGCTGGAAGTGATCAAAGAACACTTCCCACAAGACGTGAAGTAAGGATGCCACATGAAACTACGTGATTCGCTGGCAGAGAATAACTCCATCCTTTTACAGGCCGAAGCCAGCACCTGGCAGGAAGCGGTGAAGCTGGGCGTGGACCTGCTGGTTAAGGCGGACGTTGTCGAGCCGCATTATTACCAGGCCATTCTGGATGGCGTGGCGCAGTTTGGACCCTATTTTGTGATTGCCCCGGGGCTGGCAATGCCGCATGGCCGTCCCGAAGAGGGCGTCAAGAAAACCGGTTTTGCGCTGGTGACGTTGAAAAAACCACTGGTGTTCAACCACGAAGATAACGACCCGGTCGACATTCTGATCACCATGGCGGCTGTCGATGCCAACACCCACCAGGAGGTGGGGATCATGCAGATCGTCAATCTGTTTGATGATGAAGCAAATTTTGACCGTTTACGCGCCTGTCGTACCGCGCAGGACGTGCTGGATTTAATTGATAACGCCACTGCGGCGGCCGTTTAAGAGGAATTTAAAATGTCATTACCAATGTTGCAGGTCGCGCTGGATAACCAGACTCTGTCTCACGCTTACGAAACCACCCGTCTGATTGCGGAAGAAGTGGACATCATCGAAGTCGGCACCATTCTGTGCGTGGGCGAAGGCGTTCGTGCGGTTCGTGACCTGAAGGCGCTCTATCCGCATAAAATCGTGCTGGCGGATGCCAAAATCGCCGACGCGGGCAAAATCCTCTCTCGCATGTGCTTTGAAGCCAACGCCGACTGGGTCACCGTGATCTGCTGTGCGGATATCAACACCGCGAAAGGCGCGCTGGACGTGGCGAAAGAGTTCAACGGCGACGTGCAGATTGAACTGACTGGTTTCTGGACCTGGGAGCAGGCGCAGGAGTGGCGCGAAGCGGGTATCCAGCAGGTGGTTTATCACCGTAGCCGTGATGCGCAGGCCGCAGGCGTGGCGTGGGGCGAAGCCGATATCAGCGCGATCAAACGTCTGGCCGATATGGGCTTCAAAGTGACCGTCACCGGTGGCCTGGCGCTGGAGGATCTGCCGCTGTTCCAGGGTATCCCGATTCACGTCTTTATTGCCGGTCGTAGCATTCGTGATGCTGCGTCTCCGGTGGAGGCGGCGCGTCAGTTCAAACGCTCAATCGCACAGCTTTGGGGTTAAGGAGCGGGTATGTTGTCAAAACAGGTCCCGCTTGGCATCTATGAAAAGGCACTCCCTGCGGGGGAGTGCTGGCTGGAGCGGTTGCAGCTGGCGAAGCAGCTGGGTTTCGATTTTGTCGAAATGTCTGTGGATGAGACGGACGAGCGTCTTTCTCGCCTGGACTGGCGCCGCGACCAGCGTCTGGCGCTGGTGAGCGCCATTGCCGAAACCGGCGTGCGCGTGCCATCCATGTGCCTGAGCGCTCATCGTCGTTTTCCGCTTGGCAGCGAAGATGATGCTGTACGCGCCGAAGGGCTGGAGATCATGCGTAAAGCCATTCGCTTTGCACAGGATGTCGGCATCCGCGTGATCCAACTGGCGGGTTACGATGTTTACTATCAGGAAGCCAACGATGAAACGCGCCGTCGTTTCCGGGAGGGCCTGAAAGAGAGCGTTGAGATGGCAAGCCGTGCGCAGGTGACGCTGGCGATGGAGATCATGGATTATCCGTTGATGAACTCCATCAGCAAGGCGCTGGGCTATGCGCACTATCTGAACAACCCATGGTTCCAGCTTTATCCGGATATCGGAAACCTGTCGGCATGGGATAACGATGTACAGATGGAGCTTCAGGCGGGCATCGGGCATATCGTGGCGGTGCACGTTAAAGATACCCGTCCTGGCGTGTTTAAAAACGTACCGTTCGGCACCGGGGTGGTGGATTTCGAACGGTGCTTCCAGACGCTCAAACAGACAGGTTATTGCGGGCCTTACCTGATTGAGATGTGGAGCGAAACCGCGGACGACCCGGCGGCAGAAGTGGCGAAAGCCCGGGACTGGGTGCGCGAGCGCATGGCGCGGGCAGGGCTGATGGAGGCGGAACATGCTTAAGCTGAAACAGCAGGTCTTTGAAGCCAATATGGATCTCCCGCGCTATGGACTGGTGACGTTTACCTGGGGCAACGTAAGCGCCATCGATCGCGAGCAGGGGCTAGTGGTGATTAAGCCGAGCGGCGTGGCCTATGACGCCATGAAAGCGGACGATATGGTGGTGGTTGACCTGGAAGGACACGTCGTTGAAGGCAAATGGCGCCCTTCTTCAGATACGGCAACCCACCTGGCGCTGTATCAGCGTTACCCGTCTCTGGGGGGTGTTGTGCATACCCATTCCACGCACGCCACCGCCTGGGCACAGGCCGGGCTGGCGATCCCTGCTTTGGGTACGACGCACGCAGATTACTTCTTAGGCGATATTCCCTGCACGCGAGCGTTAACGCAGGCTGAGGTCGAAGGCGAGTACGAACTTAACACCGGCAGGGTCATTATCGAAACGCTGGGTGAGACGGAACCACTGCATACGCCGGGTATTGTGGTGTACCAGCATGGTCCGTTCTCCTGGGGTAAAGATGCGCATGACGCCGTGCATAACGCGGTGGTGATGGAAGAGGTGGCCAGAATGGCGTGGATTGCGCGCGGCATTAACCCACAGCTTCAGGGCATTGATGATTACCTGATGAACAAGCATTTCATGCGTAAGCACGGCCCGAATGCTTACTACGGGCAGAAGTGAATAAGTGCTCTGGAATACCGAAACAGTTGTAACCGGTGGTATTCCGGAGCCATTCATAAAAAAAGCCCCCGGGCAGGGGGCAAATTATATATGGCTTTGATTTTCGTTGGCTTTCCTGGTGCTAGCGATAAAGCGTTACTGGTAAATATCTGCACTGGCGTGCATATTACCGTTGCTGCCGGGCTCACGTGTCAGCATGACGTGATAGTATTTTGCGCCCTGCGCATCGGTTTCTTCATTAAGCGCCTGATCTGCTTCACTTTCAGTGGCGAAGTTATGATTGATGTAAATAACGCCTAAGCTCTGCACATCATCCATGTTTCTGGCCTGTTGGCTGTCTATTCTGATGGCTGCCATCGCGTTTGCACTGAGCAAAAGCGCAGCCAAAATGGCGATTGCGATTCTTTTCATGATATGCGCTCCACGACTGCGTGCTGTGATACGGGGTAATGTCTCCTTCTCTGTTCAGTGTCTCTGATTAAAGTGTAATCGCTACCCGGGTTGCGATGGGTGACCATTTCTGATGGTGTTGTTCAAAAAAACAGCGCTTCTGATGAGTGCGATTTTAAATCACCCACTTAGAACAGCTTTACCCTTTGTGCGAATTATTTGTGCAATCAGCTTGAGTTTCCTGGGGGGCGCAAGTATTATGACGCGTCAATTTTTCAGCCGACCTTTAACACGTTCCTTGCCTCCCCGGGCCTCGGCTGACCCAGACAGGAGGCTGAATAATCCGTAAGGAGCAATTCGATGCGTCATTACGAAATCGTTTTTATGGTCCACCCTGACCAGAGCGAACAGGTTCCGGGCATGATCGAGCGTTACTCTGCTGCCATCACTGGTGCAGAAGGCACGATCCACCGTCTGGAAGACTGGGGTCGCCGTCAGCTGGCTTACCCGATCAACAAACTGCACAAAGCACACTACGTTCTGATGAACGTTGAAGCTCCGCAGGAAGTGATCGATGAGCTGGAAACTACCTTCCGCTTCAACGATGCCGTTATCCGCAGCATGGTTATGCGTACCAAACACGCAGTGACCGAAGCATCTCCGATGGTTAAAGCGAAAGACGAGCGCCGTGAGCGTCGCGATGATTTCGCAAACGAAACCGCAGATGATTCTGATGCTGGGGATTCTGAAGAGTAATTTCTGATGACCAACCGTCTGGTGTTGTCCGGCACCGTGTGCAGGACCCCCCTTCGAAAGGTCAGCCCATCAGGAATTCCGCATTGCCAGTTCGTGCTTGAGCATCGTTCTGTGCAAGAGGAAGCCGGGTTTCACCGGCAGGCGTGGTGCCAAATGCCCGTAATTATTAGCGGACACGAAAACCAGGCCATTACTCACAGTTTAACGGTCGGTAGTGCAGTAATCGTTCAGGGGTTCATTTCTTGCCACAAGGCAAAGAACGGCCTGAGCAAAATGGTTCTGCATGCCGAGCAGATTGATTTGATAGATTCTGGAGACTAGCCATATGGCACGTTATTTCCGTCGTCGCAAGTTCTGCCGTTTCACCGCGGAAGGCGTTCAAGAGATCGACTATAAAGATATCGCAACGCTGAAAAACTACATCACCGAAAGCGGTAAGATTGTCCCAAGCCGTATCACCGGTACTCGTGCAAAATATCAGCGTCAGCTGGCTCGCGCTATCAAACGCGCTCGCTACCTGTCTCTGCTGCCGTACACTGATCGTCATCAGTAATCGGGCACGGTCCATTAATACGACTTTAAGAGGATAAGGTAATGCAAGTTATTCTGCTTGATAAAGTAGCAAACCTGGGCAGCCTGGGTGATCAGGTAAACGTTAAAGCGGGTTACGCTCGTAACTTCCTGGTTCCACAGGGTAAAGCTGTTCCAGCTACTAAGAAAAACGTAGAGTTTTTCGAAGCACGTCGTGCTGAACTGGAAGCCAAACTGGCTGACGTTCTGGCGGCTGCTAACGCTCGCGCTGAAGCAATCAACGCACTGGGCACCGTTACTATCGCGTCTAAAGCTGGCGACGAAGGTAAACTGTTCGGTTCCATCGGTACCCGCGATATCGCTGATGCAGTTACTGCGGCAGGCGTTAAAGTGGCTAAGAGCGAAGTTCGTATGCCGAACGGCGTTCTGCGTACCACTGGTGAGCACGAAGTTGACTTCCAGGTTCACAGCGAAGTGTTCGCTAAACTGGTTGTTAACGTAGTAGCTGAGTAATTTTTTACTCTGCTCGCGTCGAAGCGCCGGCCTTGTGCCGGCGTTTTGCTTTTTAGCGTGACCCTGCGTCATCTTTTGCTCTTGTAAGGTCGCTATTCCTGACGCATTCTCTGATAATAAATTGAAACGCAATTTTATTTATGAGATTTGTCATGGATACTGCTCTGCCCACGCCCGTCTTTGCCCGTCGAAATGTGGCCTATGCCTGCGCCACGCTCTGCTGTCTGCTTTGGGGAAGCTCGTACCCGGCCATTAAAAGTGGCTACGAACTCTTTCAAATCGCGACCGATGATATCCCCTCCAAAGTCGTCTTTGCCGGATACCGTTTTCTGTTTGCCGGCGCGTTGCTGCTGCTTTTTGCCCTGGCCCAGCGAAAACCGATTGGCAGGCTCACGCCCACGCAGTTTGGCCAGCTCACGATCCTCGGACTGACGCAGACCTCCCTCCAGTACACCTTCTTTTATATCGGCCTGGCCTACACGACCGGGGTGAACGGCTCCATCATGAATGCCACCGGGACCTTCTTCAGCGTGCTGCTGGCGCACTTTATCTACCACAACGACAAACTCAGCTATAACAAAACGCTGGGATGTGTTCTGGGCTTTGCCGGGGTTATGCTGGTGAACTTCCACAGCGGGTTAAGTGAGTTCCAGTTTGTCTGGAAAGGTGACGGATTTGTGGTGCTGGCCGCCTTTATTCTCTCTGCGGCCACGCTTTACGGGAAACGCATTTCCCAGACCGTTGACCCGACGGTGATGACTGGCTGGCAGCTTGGGATAGGCGGGGCGGCACTGGTTGCGGGAGGCTATGCCACGGGCGGGACGCTGGAGGTGCACAGCATGAAAGCCGTCGCCGTGCTGGGGTATCTGACGCTGCTCTCATCCGTGGCGTTCGCCCTGTGGAGCGCGCTGCTGAAAGTAAACCGCGTGAGTATGATTGCCCCGTTCAACTTTGTCATACCTGTAGCAGGGACGGTGCTCTCCGCCATCTTCCTCGGCGAAAACATTCTGGACATCAAATACGCGATTGCGCTGGTGCTGGTCTGCTCGGGGATCTGGTGGGTGAATAAACGGCGTGCCTGAGAACAAAAGTGCCGGGTGGCGGCATCGCCTTACCCGGCCTGGGCCATTAACGTGCTCTGATGAAACTGCCGTCCGGCTGACGGGTAAACAGTACCTGCTGCCCGTTTCCGGTATCGATCGTTAACCCGGTCACCACCCCGCTGGCATTCTGGCGGATCTGCACCATCTGACCATTTTGCAGGTTGCTGAGCGGTTTGCCTGCCCCCTCGACTTGCGCCATGGCATACACATCCGTTGCTGGCAGATTGTGGTCGCGGAACAGCTGGGCAAGAGTTTTCCCAGGCTCTACGCGATACGAACGCCACTGCTGCTCAATGCCGGTGGGCTGTTGCGCCTGTGGCTCTGAAGGGGCGGCGGCCTGCTCCTGATCTTCCTGAACCGGTTCAGGTTCAACCGGCGCAACCTGGCCCGGATCGTTAGACGGTGTGACCAGCTGCGTCTGCATCGGCTGTGAATCAGGCTGCGGCTGGCTTTGCGACTGGATATCCAGCTCAGCATTCCGGCTGACCGGCGCGGTATCAACGTTGTCACTGCCGGAAGGAAGCAGGAAGCCGATGACGATCAGCAACGCGCCGATAATAATGCCTCTGCGGTGCAAAGGCGGCAGCGGGTCCATGATGCGAAAGTTATCCGGCGCATGCCAGATTTTCGCCAGGGTAGGTTTCAGTTCAAATCGCCCGGGCATGGCTCTCCTCCTGCTCCGCGTCTTTTTATCCTGTCCTGAGAAGTGTAGTTTGCTAACTGCCTGATGGGCGTAACAAAGCCAGCTTTCGTGACATATATTAGGGAAAATCCTGACGGCTACTATTGTTTCCGTTTCGTCGCAGTTTGTCACCTTTACTTAAGACAAAGTTTTACCCATAAGGGCATGGCTGATATGCTGCCCGCTACTTTAAATGTGATGGAAGGAAAACCCATGACCACCCCGACTTTTGACACTATCGAAGCGCAGGCAAGCTACGGCATCGGCTTGCAGGTAGGACAGCAGCTGAGCGAATCCGGCCTGGAAGGTCTGTTACCGGAAGCGCTGGTGGCGGGTATCGCTGACGCGCTGGAAGGCAAGCAGCCCGCTGTGCCGGTTGACGTTGTGCACCGTGCGCTGCGTGAAATCCACGAACGTGCTGACGCCGTACGTCGCGCGCGTTTCGAAGAGATGGCGGCAGAAGGCGTGAAATATCTGGAAGAGAACCGTGAGCGTGAAGGCGTGAACAGCACCGAGTCCGGCTTGCAGTTCCGCGTAATCAATCAGGGTGATGGCGCAATCCCGGCGCGTACCGACCACGTTCGCGTACACTACACCGGTAAGCTGATCGACGGTACCGTGTTCGACAGCTCCGTCGCGCGTGGCGAACCGGCTGAATTCCCGGTCAACGGCGTTATCGCAGGCTGGATCGAAGCCCTGACCCTGATGCCAGTAGGTTCCAAATGGGAACTCACTATCCCGCACAACCTGGCTTACGGCGAGCGTGGCGCTGGCGCGTCCATTCCGCCATTCAGCACCCTGGTGTTTGAAGTCGAGCTGCTGGAAATCCTGTAATCGGTTTTTCTTATTTTCCTCTCTCCGATCGGGGAGAGGAAAATAGCGATAAAACCCGGAGTTACGACGAAATCAACATTTTGTATTGCAAACGAAACTGTTACGTGTATTTTTGTGAGCTGTTTCGCGCTGTATGAGTGATATGACACTCACTTTCAACATATTATTAACATAATATTCAAATCATAGTATTCATCCCGCCGATTCTTACCTACTATCGATTAGTCCTTACACAGGGTCCGTCATTTATTTGGCGTATATAAAGGCCAGAAGAGCCTTAACAACACAGACAGGCATAAACAGGAAAATATCACATGGTAGATCAGGTCAAAGTCGCCGCCGCAGAAGAGGCGACGTCTGAACAGTCGCTACGGCGAAATCTCACGAACCGTCACATTCAGCTTATTGCCATTGGTGGAGCCATCGGCACCGGGCTGTTTATGGGCTCGGGCAAAACCATCAGTCTTGCCGGCCCGTCGATCATCTTCGTTTATATGATCATCGGTTTTATGCTCTTTTTCGTGATGCGTGCAATGGGTGAATTGCTGCTCTCGAATCTCGAATACAAATCCTTCAGCGACTTCGCGTCAGACCTGCTCGGCCCGTGGGCGGGCTATTTTACCGGCTGGACCTACTGGTTCTGCTGGGTGGTTACCGGCATGGCGGATGTTGTCGCTATTACGGCCTACGCCCAATTCTGGTTCCCCGGCCTGTCGGACTGGGTGGCTTCGCTGGCGGTGATTGTTCTGCTGCTGAGCCTGAACCTCGCCACCGTTAAAATGTTCGGTGAGATGGAGTTCTGGTTCGCGATGATCAAAATCGTCGCCATCATCGCGCTGATTGTCGTCGGGCTGGTGATGGTGCTGACGCACTTCCAGTCGCCAACCGGCGTACAGGCCTCGTTTGCCCATCTGTGGAATGACGGCGGCTGGTTCCCGAAAGGTATCAGCGGCTTCTTTGCCGGCTTCCAGATTGCGGTGTTTGCGTTTGTCGGGATTGAGCTGGTCGGTACCACGGCGGCGGAAACCAAAGATCCGGAGAAATCCCTGCCGCGCGCGATTAACTCCATTCCGCTGCGTATCATCATGTTCTACGTGTTCGCGCTGATCGTCATTATGTCCGTGACGCCATGGAGCTCGGTGGTGCCAACCAAGAGCCCGTTCGTCGAGCTGTTCGTGCTGGTGGGGCTGCCTGCTGCCGCGAGCCTGATTAACTTCGTGGTGCTGACCTCTGCGGCCTCTTCCGCGAACAGCGGCGTCTTCTCCACCAGCCGTATGCTGTTCGGCCTGGCGCAGGAGGGCGTTGCTCCGAGCGCGTTTGCCAAACTGTCTAAACGCGCGGTACCAGCGAAAGGGCTGACCTTCTCCTGCATCTGTCTGCTGGGCGGTGTGGTGATGCTCTACGTCAACCCGAGCGTAATCGGCGCGTTCACCATGATCACCACGGTGTCGGCGATCCTGTTTATGTTCGTCTGGACCATCATCCTCTGCTCGTACCTGGTGTACCGCAAGCAGCGTCCACACCTGCACGAGAAGTCGATCTACAAGATGCCGCTGGGCAAGATGATGTGCTGGGTGTGCATGGCGTTCTTCGTCTTCGTGCTGGTGCTGCTGACGCTGGAAGAAGATACCCGACAGGCGCTGATGGTCACGCCGCTGTGGTTTATCGCGCTGGGGCTTGGCTGGCTGTTTATCGGTAAGAAACGTATGGCGGGCATGCGCTAAGCATGTTGCCGGGTGGCGCTGACGCTTACCCGGCCTACGTTCGCGGATGTTGTAGGCCCGGTAAGCGCTAGCGCCACCGGGCTTTTTTATTTACCCGATAATGCACGCGGGAACAGAACGTTATTCTCAAGACTGATGTGTTCCATCAGATCGTCGATCATCTCGTTAATGCCGTTGTACATGGCTTTCCAGGTGGTGCACGCTTCTGGCGGCGGTGTGACGTTGTTGGTGGTGTGTTTGATCACTTCCAGCAGTTCGCCGGCGTCATCATGTTCGCTTTCCATCACGCTGATGGGCCCCATGGCCTGGCTGCCCATGCCCTGTTTGATCATCGGGAAGAGGATCTGCTCCTCTTTCATCATGTGGCTGGAAAGTTCTTCGTGCAGCATGGTCAGGTATTTCGCCAGGCCGCGCGGTACGGAAGGTTTATCGGCATGAACGCGTTCAACTTTGGTCGCCTGTAAAATCAGCTCCGGCAGCTGCTCGCGGTGACGATCGTGGTAACGCACAATGATATGGTCGATGATTTCAGCCAGCGGCGCGGTGCGCCAGTCTTTGTCGACAGGCTGTTCAGCCAGCTGAGCCAGCTCCGCTTCGATAGCCTCCACATCCAGCTCTTTACGCGACGCTGCGCGCGCCAGCGTTTGCTTACCACCGCAGCAGTAATCCATATCGTATTTACGGAACAGCGCAGAAGCGCGAGGGATGGAGAGCGCCAGCTCGCCTAAGGGTTGGTCGCGGAAGGCCATAACAGTTACCTCATCATCAGGAATATAAGGTGCATTTTAAATACATCTTTAGGTGGATACTATAACCCTTTAGAGGCAAGGGTGAAAATGAGAAGGGGATCACAAAAAAAGCGTGCTTTTAACTTGCTGATTGAATGCAGAAAAGGGCTTTCGAAAGTTTTTAAAGGTGGAGAAACAGTAAACAACCTGCCGAACGTGCCGATAGATACAGGTCAGACAATACCTGTATATAAAAAAGGCAACGCATGTTTAAACGTATAAAAGTCATTACTCTTTTGATTTCGGTGCTGCTTGTGCTCGGCATCATGCAGCTGATCTCCGCTGGCATTTTCATTAACGCACTCAATAACGATAAAGAGAACTTCACCGTTTCTCAGCTTTCCAGCCAGAACGTCGCGGAGTTTACCGACGCCTGGATCAGCCTGAACCAGGCGCGCGTCACTCTCAACCGCGGTATGCTGCGCCTGCAAAGCAGCATGGCGTCGCAGATTAACGGCGGGCAGCTGAACGAGCTGGTCAATACCGCGAAAAACCTGCTGGCTGATGCCCAGACCCATTACGATAAATACTACGCGCTGCCGGAAACGCCGGGTATGGACGAGCACCTGGCCGATCGTCTGGAAGAGCAATACCGCGTCTACTCCGCCACGCTGACGCAAATGAACGTTCTGCTGGGGCAGGGCAATCTGGAAGATATGTTCAAACAAAATGCCGAACAGAAGCAGACCGCGATGCAAAAGGTTTATCGCGAGTGGCGTGAGGCGCAGGCCGCGCTGACCGCCAAAGGGATCCGGGACAATGAAAGCGACTACAAACGCATTCTGTGGATCCTTTCTGCGGTGATGCTGCTGGTGATCGCGGTGATTATTTCCAGCTGGATTGCGATGCGCCGCGTGCTGCTGCTGCCGCTGGAAGAGGTGATCAACCATATCCGCGCCATTGCCGCAGGGGATTTAACCCAGCCGATTCAGGCTGAGGGTAAAAATGAAATGGCGATCCTGGCGCGCAACGTTCAGGAGATGCAGACTGCGCTGGCCAACACGGTGGGCGTGGTGCGTGAAGGCGCTGATACCATCTACACCGGCGCGGGTGAAATCTCGGCGGGCAGCAACGATCTCTCCTCTCGTACCGAGCAACAGGCCGCTTCTCTGGAAGAGACGGCAGCCAGCATGGAACAGTTAACCGCCACCGTGAAGCAAAACGCCGATAACGCGCGTCAGGCGTCGCGTCTGGCGCTGGACGCCTCCTCCACCGCGAAGAAGGGCGGTAACGTGGTCGAGGGCGTTGTGCGCACCATGGACGAAATCGCCACCAGTTCCAGCAAAATCGCGCAAATTACTAACGTGATCGACGGCATTGCTTTCCAGACCAATATTCTGGCGCTGAACGCGGCGGTAGAAGCGGCGCGCGCGGGCGAGCAGGGACGTGGCTTCGCGGTTGTCGCGGGCGAGGTGCGTACCCTTGCCCAGCGCAGCGCACAGGCGGCGAAAGAGATCAAAGCGCTGATCGATGATTCCGGCGAACGCGTCAACGCGGGTTCTCAGCTGGTAAATGAAGCGGGCGCGACGATGGCGGAGATCGTCAATGCGGTTACGCGCGTGACGGACATCATGGGTGAGATTGCGTCGGCCTCCGACGAACAGAGCCGCGGTATCGACCAGGTGGGTCAGGCGGTGGCGGAGATGGATCGCGTCACCCAGCAGAACGCCTCGCTGGTGGAAGAGTCTGCGGCGGCAGCGGCGGCGCTGGAAGATCAGGCTGCACGCCTGAACGACGCGGTGGCGGTGTTTAAGATCACCCGCAACCAGGCGGTGAAAGCCGCGCCGGTTAAGACCTATGCACCTAAAGCGCAGCCCGTCGCGGCGGCGTCTGAAGCGAACTGGGAAACGTTCTGATACTGTGCCGGGTGGCGCTTCGCTTACCCGGCCTACGGTTTTGTAGGCCCTGCAAGCGAAGCGCCGCTGGGCGAAAAGCTCACCCCTCCGACGCCGGAACGACCATCGGTTTTTCCGGCTTCGCTCTCACCGCAATCACCACCCCAACGACCAGCAGCGCGATCCCGCAGGCCGTTAGCAGCGGCGGCACGCTCTGACGCATCAGGAAGGTATAGAGCAGCCCTGCCAGTGTCTCAAAGACAATCAGCGGCCCCAGTATCACCGTCGGCAGCTTCTGGCTGGCAATGTTCCAGCACAGCGCGCCCACCCACGAACAGAGCACGGCAATGGCGACCATTAACCCGACGAATACCCACGGGCGCGGTCCGAAGGGCAGGGTAAATGCCGGTTGCTGGCTACCCAGCCAGACACACGCGCCCACATAGCCTAGCAACGAGACAGGGAGGGTGACCAGCGCCTGCGCCGTCGCCCACATCATCGGATGTTTATCCGGGTTTTCCCGCAGCCAGCGTGCATTGCGCAGGGCATACCATGCCCAACAGACAACCGAGATAAACGCCAGAAAGATCCCTGAACCGTAACGCCACAAGCTGAAGTTTTCAAGGCCGTGGCGAAGCTCGGCAATATTCACGCACACCAGGCCCACGGCAATGCAGACCAGAGCGGGCGCCATTTTTGACCACGCCAGTTTGCCGTCACGCTGGCTGTAAAGCAGGTTCGCGAAAACCGGGATGACCACCGGCAGCGTGCCGATAATCATGGTGGACACCGGCGCACCGGTGCGCTGAATGGCGCTCGCCAGACAGACGTAGTAGATCAGATTACCCATCATGGTCAGCGCCAGCGCGGTGAGCCAGTCCTGGCGGCCCAGCTGACGCAGACGCGCACGCCCCAGCCACGCCAGCGGCACGGCAATCAGACCCAGCGCCAGGTAACGTCCGGTCGACTGCAATATTGCCGGGTACTCCGGCACAATCAGCGGGCCGACAAAAATCAGCCCCCACATCAAACCCGCAAGCAGGGCATACAACACGCCGCTAATCATTTTTCCATCCATCTTGATTCACTTTGCGCTCAGTGTAGAAGGGCAAAACGCGCGCGTATTGTATGAGGTTGCGCATTAGCGCGGCATAACCTGCTTCTGGTAGCGCACGGGCGTGATACCGTAGCGACGGGTGAAGGCGCGGGTCAGGTGCGACTGATCGGTCAGCCCGGTCGCGGCGGCCACCTCGGCGGCAGGCATACCGTGGGTGAGGAAGGCTTTTGCGCGCCACAGCCGGATGGCCATCAGCATCTGGTGGGGCGTAACGTGGAAATGGGCTTTGAACTGGCGCTGAAAATGGTACGGGCTGAGCGAGACAACGTTAGCCAGCTCGTCCAGGGTCAGCGAGCGCATATAGTTGTCGTGCAGATAATCGCGAACGCGTTTGAAGCGGTGCGCGGCCTCCTGCACCACCGGCGCATGATGGGCCAGTGGCTGAAAAGTCTGAATCAAATCCAGTAGCAGCCCCTTCTGCGCCAGCGGATCGTTGGTGTGCCACAGGCCGTAAATTAACCGGCCAATCTGCTGCGAGCGCAAAGGGTCGTGGCGCGTGACGTCATTAAACCACCAGTGACGCAGGCCGGTGACCTCTTCCAGCAGGTCGGGTTCGATGTAGACCATCCGGTAGCGCCAGCCGCCTTCGGTGGCGGATTCCCCGGTGTGGATCTCGTCCGGGTTCATGGTCACGACGGATTTTTCCGCGGCAAGATGCTGGGTACCGCGATAGCGGAAGCGTTCGGCACCGGTTTCGATGGTGCCGATACCGAAGGCTTCATGAGTGTGAGGCTCAAAGGCGTAGTCAGAGATATGGGCGTGATAAAGCTCCAGGCCCGGCAGCTGCGCCAGATGGCGAAAGCGCGCGCTGTCTCTCTCATCAGTGAACTGTTCCGGTACGCCTTGCACGGTGAGCCTCCTTGTGGGTCATCGCTTCATTATCAGAGATGACCCGAGGGGATGCCACAAAAAATAACCAATTTTTAACAACTACAGGATGGCTTTGACGCTTTCCGCCAGTGATGTGGTTGGGCGGCCGATCAGTTTGCTCAGGGTACGGCTGTCGTCGAACAGGCCGCCTTTGGACGCGCCGGTGTCGGAGTCCGCCAGCATCTCCGCCAGCCCGGCAGGCAGACCAACGCCTTTCAGCGCAGCGGCGAAATCGGCTTCGCTGAGGTTCTGATACGTTACCGGCTTACCGCTCTGCTTGCTCAGTTCCGCAGCCAGTTCGCTCAGCGTCCAGGCATTATCACCCGCCAGTTCATACACCTTGCCGGCATGACCCTCTTCAGAAATCACTTTCGCTGCCGCCGCCGCGTAATCCGCACGGGTCGCAGAGGCAATTTTGCCTTCGCCTGCGGCACCCATAAATACGCCGTGTTCCAGCGCTGGCGGCGCGCTTGCCAGGTAGTTTTCGGTGTACCAGCCGTTGCGCAGCAGAGCGTAAGGCACGCCGGAGGCCGCCAGGGCATTTTCGGTTTCGACGTGCTCAACGTGCAGACCCAGCGGAGATTTGTCAGCATGCAGCAGGCTGGTATAGGCGATGAATTTCACCCCGGCGGCTTTGGCGGCGTTTATCACGTTCTGGTGCTGTACGGCACGCTGGCCCACTTCGCTGGAGGAGATGAGCAGCAGTTTATCCACGCCGGTCAGCGCGGTGGTAAATGCGGCTTCATCGGTGTAATCCGCCTGACGCACAACGACCCCTTGCTGACGCAACGCTTCGGCTTTCGCCGGGTTACGCACAATAGCCACGATCTGGCTGGCCGGAACGGTTTTCAGCAGTTCTTCAATAACGTGTTGGCCAAGCTGGCCGGTTGCGCCGGTAATCGCGATCATGATGAATCTCCTTCGTGTTTGTCTGGTGTTGTGGCACACTATCACCATAACTAACTTTTAGTAAGTACGTACAAAAAGGTAAGTATGAAAACAACAATACCAACGCTCAGCGAGCAAATGCGCGATGGCAACCTCTTCGCGGAACAGTGCCCGTCACGGGAGGTGCTCAAACACGTAACCAGCCGCTGGGGCGTGCTGATCCTGGTGGCGTTACGTCAGGGGACGCATCGCTTCAGCGATCTGCGCCGCAAGATGGGCGGCGTCAGCGAGAAGATGCTGGCTCAGTCTTTACAGGCGCTGGAGCATGACGGGTTTGTCGATCGCGTGTCGTATCCGGTCGTGCCGCCGCATGTGGAGTATAGCCTGACGCCGCTGGGGCGGGAGGTAAGCGAGAAGGTGGCCGCGCTGGCCGACTGGATTGAGGTCAATACGCCGCAGGTGCTGGCAAACCGGGAAGAGCGTGCGGCATGAAATGCCGGGTGGCGCTTGCGCTTACCCGGCCTACGGGATCGAGGATTGCGGGTAGGCCGGGTAAGGCGAAGCCGCCACCCGGCACAATCATCGCTACCTGCTCAAATCCACCTGATAAATCGCGAATCCAATATCATCCGTCGCGACCTTTTGCATCGGATACTGCGCCTTATCCTTGATAAACGCGGCTGCTTTATCGGACGGAGATGTCTCAAAGCGAATATCCAGCTTAGTGTCGCTGTGGATCGGCGCAAGTCGCCAGTTGTTATCCACCGCCGGATGAATTTCACCCGTCTTTTTCGACTCCGCGCTGATCCACGCCGCCAGCACCGAACGGTTCTCATCCGGCGAGGCAAAGGCGATGTGGCTGTCACCCGTACCGGCAAACTTACCGCCATAGGCGCGGTAGTTGTTAGTCACCACCAGGAAAGTGGCATTCGGATCAATCGCTTTGCCGTTGAAGGTCAGGTTTTTGATGCGTTCTGCCTGCGGATGAATGGCCTGACATTCGCCGTCATATTTCGCGGGCTGGGTAACGTCAATCTGATATTCCACGCCGTCGATCACGTCGAAGTTGTAGGTGCGGAAACCGTCCCAGTTAATCAGCGACTGCGGTTTGCTGCTGTGCGGATCGATCTGGTTGAACTGCCCGGCAGAGCACTCCAGCCACTCCTTCACCTCTTTCCCGGTAGCTTTCACCACCACGAGGGTGTTGGGATAGAGGTAGAGATCGGCGGCATTACGGAAGGTCAGCTGGCCTTTCTCCACCTCAACGTAGCTGGCCGGATCGTTCTTCCGCCCGCCCACTTTGAATGGCGCCGCGGCAGACAGTACCGGCAGATTTGCCAGATCCGGATCGCCCTGAATATAGTGCTCCGCATAGGCTTTCTGCGCCATGTTGACTACCTGCACGGTCGGGTCATCCTGTACCAGCGCGAGGAAGCTGTACATGTTATCAGCGGATTTACCGATCGGCTTGCTGACAAATTCACGCGTCGCGTCGTGGTCATGCTTCAGGACGTCGACCAGCTTTTTATCTTCCCCTGCCAGAGATTTTTTGGCCGCTGCGTCGTAGATCGGACGCGCTTCCGCTTTCGACTGCGTGACTTTCCAGCTTCCGCTGTCGTTATTCAGCACCAGATCCACCACGCCAAGGTGGTCGCCCCACATGCCCGGCATCACCGATGGCACACCGTTGAGCGTCCCTTTTTCGATGTCCGCGCCTTTGATAGCAGCGAAATCTTTGCCCGGGAAGACGGCGTGGGCGTGGCCGAACAGGATCGCATCCACGCCCGGCACCTGGCTGAGATAGTACACGGAGTTCTCAGCCATCACCTGATACGGGTCGGCCGAGAGGCCAGAGTGCGCCACGACGACGACCACATCCGCCCCTTTCGCCCGCATCTCCGGCACGTATTTGCGCGCGGTTTCGGTAATGTCGTTGACGGTCACTTTCCCGTCGAGGTTGGCTTTATCCCACGTCATGATCTGCGGCGGCACAAAACCGATATAGCCGATTTTCAGCGTCTGTTTTTTACCGTCCTGGTCGACAACCTCGGTCTCTTTAATCAGATAAGGGGTGAAGAGCGGCTTCTTCGTCTTAACGTCGATGATATTGGCGTTAACGTACGGGAATTTTGCACCTGCCAGCGCGTCGTGCAGGTATTTCAGGCCGTAGTTAAATTCGTGGTTGCCCAGGTTGCCGACGGCATAGTCCAGCGTATTCATTGCCCTATAAACAGGATGGATCTCGCCTTTTTTCAGCCCCTTCGCCGCCATGTAGTCTCCGAGCGGGCTGCCCTGAATTAAGTCCCCGTTATCGACCAGCACGCTGTTTTTCACTTCACCGCGGGCGGCGTTGATCAAACTTGCCGTGCGTACCAGTCCGAATTTTTCCGTAGGGGTATCTTTGTAGTAATCGAAGTCCATCATATTGCTGTGCAGATCGGTGGTTTCCAGAATACGGAGATCCACCGTCGCTGCCTGAACGCTTGCCGCAATCAGCGTTGCCAGGAGCGTTGCGCTAAACTTAATCATCTGAGGAGTCCTTTTTTCGATCCAAGCCACAAAAGAATATGTATGTAGTATTTGTTGCTTACAGAAGTGTGAATGCTGCCAGAAAAAAGGGCGCTGAAACCAGAATTGCTTCACAGATAGCGGAATTGTTCACATTACGATATAACTAAAACAATAAGTTATGCCCACTGCGTTAACGAAGAGGTGGAGAATGTTAGATAAAATTTGTCAGCTCGCACGGGATGCGGGTGATGCCATTATGCAGGTGTACGACGGTGCGAAACCGATGGATGTTGTCAGCAAAGCGGATGACTCCCCGGTGACGGCGGCGGATATCGCGGCGCATGCGGTGATCCTGAAAGGTTTGCAGGCCCTGACGCCGGATATTCCGGTCCTTTCTGAAGAAGCGCCCCAGAGCTGGGATGAACGTCAGCACTGGCAGCGTTACTGGCTTGTCGACCCGCTGGACGGCACGAAAGAGTTTATCAAGCGTAACGGTGAATTCACCGTCAACATCGCCCTGATTGAAAAAGGAAAAGCGGTGCTTGGCGTGGTTTACGCCCCGGTGATGAAAGTAATGTACAGCGCGGCGGAAGGTAAAGCCTGGAAGGAAGAGTGCGGCGTGCGTAAGCAGATCCAGGTGCGTGATGCTCGTCCTCCGCTGGTGGTGATCAGCCGCTCGCACAGTGACAGCGAGCTGGAGGAGTATCTGCAACAGCTGGGTGAACACCAGACGACGTCGATTGGCTCGTCGCTGAAGTTCTGTCTGGTGGCGGAAGGGCAGGCGCAGCTGTACCCCCGTTTCGGGCCGACGAACGTCTGGGATACGGCGGCAGGGCATGCGGTGGCGGCGGCCGCTGGCGCGCATGTGCATGACTGGCAGGGTAAGCCACTGGACTACACCCCGCGCGAGTCATTCCTGAATCCGGGCTTCCGGGTATCACTTTACTGAGTCAGTAGCTTATGCAGCAGGGCAACCACCTGCTGCACCTCATCCTGCGTCAGCGCGCCGTCTTTAACCCACTGTACGCGACCGTTTTTGTCCAGCACGACAATCGCTGAACTCTCTTCTTCCAACTGCCACGCCTTACGCGTCACGCCGTTGCTGTCGACAATAAACTGCGACCAGGGATAGAGCTTCTTATTGCTCTCAAGGCTTGAGCGCACAAACATCCCGGAGCCGGGAATCGCGTCGTCGGTGTTCACGATGGTGGTGGTCTGGTAGCGATCGTGCGGGAGTTTTGCGGCTTTGATCGCTTCCACGAGGGTGGCATTTTTCTCTTTAGCGGATGTACGTCCGGCAATATGTTGTACAACTCTCACTTTGCCCGCAAGCTGCGCGCTATTCCAGGCTTTATAGCTAAACTTATCATTGTCGAGAATCAATTCTCCCCGGTCAGCAATCCCGACCGGCGGGACACGTTGTCCTTTTTCAATGTTGTGTGCGGAAGCCATCAGCGGCAGCAACAGGCAAGCTGCTGCCAGGAGGTTACGTAGGGTCATGGTGTTTCCTTATTGTTAGCAGGTGATCCGACCACTTGGTCATGCGCTTTTAATCATAAGTGCGATCAATAGGCTTTTCCCGCAATCCCGATGCCAGTTTGCGGGCGAACGCACATATCCATGCAAAAACGACGGCATATACTGCGCTGTATCACGCTTTGCAAAGATTATTCTGAATAATTGTAATCAAACGGTAAATAAACTTATGCACACTGGGTAAGTACGAGGTTCTGGTCTATAGTCATTGGGCATCAAAATTTGCGCTCAGGACAGTCGGGCCGATTGTGGCACCGCAAGAGCGTATGATTCGCAGGAGATACAAGAATGAAAATTTTCCAACGCTACAACCCGCTTCAGGTGGCGAAGTACGTGAAGATCCTGTTCCGTGGACGGTTGTACATCAAGGATGTTGGCGCTTTTGAGTTCGATAAGGGCAAAATCCTTATCCCAAAAGTGAAGGACAAACAGCACTTGTCTGTGATGTCCGAAGTCAACCGTCAGGTTATGCGTCTGCAAACTGAGATGGCTTAACCAACGTGCTATGCAGTAGTAGTTAAAAAGACGGCTCCCGATGGGAGCCGTTGATGTTTGTAGCCGTAGTTTCAAATATATTCATTTACTGGATATTTCACGTAATCATTCTGTGATGCGGATAGATTTCACACTTTTATTAAGTGAATCTAAATTTACTTTTTAGTGTGTAACTGTTGATACAGGACAATAAAGGATTAACTGTATATTGGTCTTTTCTCGTTACGCAGGAACAATGGTTATCTCACTTTGAAAAAGGAGTTTAATGATGGCTATTCCTGCTTATTTATGGCTGAAGGATGATGGTGGTGCGTTAATTAAGGGGGCTGTAGATGTTAAAGGAAGAGAGTCGAGTATAGAGGTTAATGGTTTTTCACATAACGTATCAATTCCTACTGATCCATTGACAGGAAAAATTACAGGAACAAGGAAACATTCAAGCATCATTTTTTTGAAAGAGTTTGATTCCTCGTCTCCCTATCTATTTAAGGCCGTTTGTACAGGCCAAAAATTAATAAGCGCAGAGTTTAAATGGTATCGTATTAATGATGCCGGGCAAGAAGTTGAATATAACAATATGCTTTTGGAGAACGTTACTATTGTTGGGGTTTCACCAATAATGCATGATACAAAAGATGTATTAAAGGAGAAGCATAATCATCTTGAATGTGTAGAAGTACGTTATGAAAAAATCACTTGGAAACATTGTGACGGAAACCTGCTTTTTTCAGATAGCTGGAATGAAAGGGGTAAACAATGAGATATCCGGTAAGTGCAGTGAATCCTCATCTTCCCTATGATATATCTTCCTTCTCCCCCGTAGGAGTATCAGTTGTAAGCAACATGATGATAGCTCGTTTTCACCGTGGTCCATCAGCGTTAACATATCTTTGGTTTTACAAGCAGGTTCGAGGGCATGGCCCCTGGGATTATAAAAATCAATTAGGCAGGCAATACGAAAATTTCGGCAACTTTCATTATGGAGCGGTGGGTATTGCTGCTGGTATAAAACCTGAGATATTGCTACGAGGTGCAGGTATCGCTCAAATTCTGGCGGGAACGAGTTCTCCTGATTTTGAGAACTATCAAGGACGAGATCCTCATGGCGATGATCCTACAGATCAAACATGGATTAGAGCGGGGATAGACTATGCTCAGCGTGCTGGTTTCTAGGAAGAAAATATATATATTACTCCCAATCCTGATCTCTTCCTATGGCATATGGTGTGCTGTTGATGAGTTTCTCTATATCGAGCAAGACATTATTCGTAAAGAAAATATCGGGAAGGTTTCTGTACTGTATATTACAGAAAGCAATGCGGGAGCTACGACTTCGAATGTATACAAATATTATCTGGCGTCGTCAAAAAAATCGGAAGAAGCTTTTTTAGGCGATGTCAGGAACGGGTATGCTCCATTTCTGATAACTACGGATCCTGAAGCAAAAGTAGAGAGTAAAGAAAACGCTTTATATATCACAGTCAGTGGAAAAATTTATCAATTTAGCAATATATCTTACTCGACGTTTATCTATTTGAATTCATCACCTTTTTAAAAGTTAGGGTGAATCGCGGAGGGTAAAAGAAAGGGCAGCTCACCGCTGCCCTTCATAAATTACGCCGACACCTTCTCTTCGGCATCCGGCAGTTTCGGCACCAGCACGGTCGGTTTGCTATCAATACGCGTTACCAGCAGCTGGTCGATGCGGTAGTTATCAATATCCACCACTTCAAACTTGAAGCCGGAGAACTTCACCGAGTCGGTACGTTTCGGGATTTTACGCAGCATAAACATCATAAAGCCGCCGATGGTCTCGTAGTTGCCGGACTGCGGGAACTCGTCAATGTCGAGTACGCGCATGACGTCTTCAATCGGCGTACCGCCATCGATGAGCCATGAATTTTCGTCACGCTGAACAATCTGCTCTTCCAGCCCCTGGCCGACCAGGTCGCCCATCAGGGTCGTCATAACGTCGTTGAGGGTGATAATGCCCACCACCAGCGCGTATTCGTTCATGATCACCGCAAAGTCTTCCCCGGCGGTTTTGAAACTTTCCAGCGCTTCGGAGAGCGTCAGGGTGTCCGGCACTATCAGGGTGTTGCGGATCTGCACGCCGCTGTTCAGCGCCAGACTCTGGTTTGCCAGCACGCGGTTCAGCAGGTCTTTGGAGTCCACATAGCCGATGATATGGTCGATATCTTCGTTACAGACCAGGAACTTGGAGTGCGGATGCTGCGCCACTTTGGTCTTTAGGCTCTGCTCGTCTTCATGCAGATCGAACCAGATGATGTTTTCACGGCCGGTCATGGAGGAAGGCACGGTACGGGATTCCAGTTCGAAAACGTTCTCAATCAGCTCGTGCTCCTGCTTACGCAGCACGCCTGCCAGCGCCCCGGCTTCCACCACCGCATAAATATCGTCGGAGGTGATGTCGTCTTTACGCACCATCGGCAGCTTGAAGATGCGGAAAATGACGTTCGCCAGGCCGTTAAAGAACCACACCAGCGGACGGAAGACATACAGGCAGAAGCGCATCGGGTTGATGATACGCAAAGCCACAGCTTCTGGCGCAATCATACCGATGCGTTTCGGGGTCAGGTCCGCGAATAAAATGAACAAGCCGGTGACCAGGGAGAAGGAGAGGATGAAGCTCAACTGCTCGGCCAGCTCTACGGACATGTACTTAACAAAGAGGCTATAAAACGCCGGAGAAAACGCTGCATCGCCCACGATACCGCCAAGGATGGCGACCGCGTTCAGGCCAATCTGCACCACGGTAAAGAACATGCCGGGGTTTTCCTGCATTTTCAGAATGCGTGATGCGTTGATGTTGCCCTCGTCGGCAAGCAGCTTCAGTTTGATTTTACGGGAGGCAGCCAGCGAGATCTCCGATATCGAGAAAAATGCACTGACGGCAATAAGACAAAGTATTACTAAAATACTGTTTAACATAGTTTATCCGGCTTCTCGCCAGATCCTCAGAAGGGGAGTTGATACCATTCGTGTGAAGACACATTGAACTCAGCTCGTAGCGTTGAGCCGATTATTTCAGCGGTAGTATAGCGTAAAGACGTGTAAACCTGCCAGAGGTCACGTTTTCGGCAAAACGTGGCGGGAGGGAGAGGCTGTGCGCCACGCGGCTCGCGTGGCGCTGTTGCAGTAATCAGGCCTGCTGGGGAGGCAGGCAAACGCCAATGCCGCCGATACCGCAGTAGCCGTACGGATTTTTATGCAGGTACTGCTGGTGGTCGTCTTCGGCATAGTAGAACGGTTTCGCGGTAGCGATTTCCGTCGTGACCTGACGTTTATCACCGGCCGCCTGCATCGCTTCCTGGAAACGCGTCAGGCTGGCGTGGGCGGCGGCCTCCTGCTCTGGGGTGAGCGGGTAGATGGCCGAACGGTATTGGGTGCCGTGATCGTTACCCTGACGCATGCCCTGCGCCGGGTCATGGTTTTCCCAGAACACCTGGAGCAGCTGTTCATAGCTAATGACGCTCGGGTCATACACCACACGCACCGCTTCAGCATGACCGGTTTCACCGGAACAGACTTCGCGGTAGGTTGGGTTAGGCGTATATCCTCCGGTGTAGCCCGCAGCGGTGCTGTACACGCCCGGCAGTTGCCAGAACAGGCGTTCTACGCCCCAGAAGCAACCCATGGCAAACAGGGCGATCTCCATTCCATCAGGAACGTTTGTCATTGAATGGTTGTTTACGGCGTGTAATGTTGCCACTGGCATAGGGGTGTTGCGTCCCGGTAACGCATCGGCTTGTGATACCAGATGCTTTTTATCGAATAAACTCACGGTGGGGCCTCCCGGGTAGCGTTGTTTCGGTTAAGGTTGTCACGAAGCGTTTAATTGAACACAATAAACGCGATGAATGAGTCTAGATTTAATCATAAGAAATATTTGGGTGTTACACCCTTTTTCAACCCGTAATTTGGGTTTTTGGCTTTCAGGCCGTATTTTGCCGCGGAGCGGCACTGCATTTGCTTCCAGGGTGGAAACAGGGATATTCAGGAGAAAACGTGACAAAGATCCGCCAGTTATGTTTAGTCAGTTTAATGCTGACCAGCGGGATTGCCAGCGCGGCGAATGTCCGTTTGCAGGTTGAGGGGTTATCCGGGGCGCTGGAAAAAAACGTGCGTGCGCAGCTTTCTACCATCCAGAGCGATGAGGTCACGCCGGATCGGCGTTTTCGCGCGCGCGTGGATGACGCCATCCGCGAAGGCTTAAAGGCGTTGGGGTACTACGAACCCACCATCGATTTCGATTTACGCCCGCCGCCGGCGAAAGGACGCCAGGTGTTGATTGCCCGCGTCTCGCCGGGCGAACCCGTCCTGATTGGCGGCACGAACGTGGTGTTGCGCGGCGGTGCGCGCACCGATCGGGACTACCTGGATCTGCTCAGCACCCGTCCGAAAGTGGGCACCGTGCTCAATCACGGGGATTACGATCGTTTTAAAAAATCCTTAACCAGCGTTTCGCTGCGCAAAGGCTACTTCGACAGCCGGTTCAACAAAAGCCAGCTGGGCGTTGCGCTTGAGCGACGTCAGGCATTCTGGGATATCGATTACGACAGCGGCGAGCGCTACCGGTTTGGCGATGTGACCTTCGAAGGATCGCAAATCCGTGACGAGTATCTGCAAAATCTGGTGCCGTTTAAAAAGGGCGACTACTACCAGTCCAGCGATCTGGGCGAGCTGAACCGTCGTTTGTCCGCGACGGGCTGGTTTAACTCCGTGGTGGTAGCGCCGGAATTTGATAAATCCCGTAAAACGAAAGTGTTACCGCTGCATGGCGTGGTCTCTCCGCGCACCGAGAACACCATTGAGACCGGTGTTGGCTACTCCACGGACGTCGGCCCGCGCGTGAAAGCCTCATGGAAAAAACCGTGGATGAACTCCTACGGCCACAGCCTGACCACCAGCGTCAGCCTGTCTGCGCCTGAACAGCAGCTGGACTTCAGCTATAAAATGCCGCTGCTGAAAAATCCGCTTGAGCAATACTACCTCGTGCAGGGCGGCTTTAAGCGTACCGATTTGAACGATACCGAGCAGGACTCGACGACGCTTGCGGTATCACGCTTCTGGGATCTCTCCAGCGGCTGGCAGCGCGCCATTAACCTGCGCTGGAGCCTCGACCACTTTACCCAGGCAAACGTCACCAACACCACCATGCTGCTTTATCCGGGCGTGATGATCAGCCGTACCCGCTCGCGCGGTGGCCTGATGCCGACCTGGGGCGATTCTCAGCGCTACTCCATCGATTACTCCAACACCGCCTGGGGCTCCGACGTAGACTTCTCCGTTTTTCAGGCGCAAAACGTCTGGATCCGCACGCTGTACGACAAACACCGCTTTGTGATGCGCGGTAATCTCGGCTGGATCGAAACCGGTGATTTCGAACGCGTCCCGCCGGATCTGCGCTTCTTCGCCGGGGGCGACCGCAGCATTCGCGGGTATAAGTACAAATCGATCTCACCTGAAAACGACAAAGGCCAGTTGACCGGGGCGTCAAAACTGGCGACTGGCTCGCTGGAGTACCAGTACAACGTCAGCGGCAAGTGGTGGGGAGCGATGTTCGTTGACGGCGGTGAAGCGGTGAACGATATCCGCCGCAGCGATTTCAAAACCGGCGCGGGCGTAGGCGTGCGCTGGCAGTCACCGGTCGGGCCCATCAAGCTCGATTTCGCCGTTCCGGTGGGCGACAAAGACGAACACGGTTTACAGTTTTACATCGGTCTGGGGCCTGAATTATGAGTTTATGGAAGAAGATAAGCCTCGGGGTGCTGATTTTTATCGTATTACTGCTCGGTACGGTGGCGTTTCTGGTGGGCACCACCACGGGCCTGCATTTGCTGTTTAACGCCGCGAACCGCTGGGTGCCAGGGCTGGAAATCGGCCAGGTAACGGGCGGCTGGCGCGATCTGCGCCTGAAAAATATCCGTTATGAACAGCCCGGCGTGGCGGTGAACGCGGGCGAGTTTCATCTGGCGGTCAAGCTCGGCTGCCTGCGGGACAGCCAGCTGTGCGTAAACGATCTGTCGCTAAAAGACGTTAACGTGGCGATAGATTCCAAAAAAATGCCGAAGTCCGAGCCTGTCGATGAAGAGGACAGCGGCCCGCTGAACCTCTCCACGCCGTACCCGATTGCGCTTTACCGGGTCGCACTGGATAACGTGAATATCAAAATCGACGACACGACGGTATCCGTGATGGATTTCACCTCTGGTCTGCGCTGGCAGGAGAAAAACCTCACTCTGACCCCAACCTCCCTGCAAGGGCTGCTGATTGCGCTGCCGAAGGTGGCCGACGTGGCGCAGGAAGAGATCGTCGAGCCGAAGATCCAGAACCCGCAGCCGGAAGAAAAACCGCTGGGCGAAACGCTGAAAGATCTCTTCTCGAAACCGGTTCTGCCGGAGATGACCGACGTGCATCTGCCGCTGAACCTCAATATCGAAGAGTTTAAGGGCGAGCAGTTGCGTCTGACCGGCGATACCGATCTGACGGTCTTCAACATGCTGCTTAAAGTCAGCAGTATCGACGGCAACATGAAGCTCGACACGCTGGATATTGATACTAACCAGGGGTCGGTCAACGCCTCAGGCAATGCGCTGCTGCGCGACAACTGGCCGGTAGATATTACGCTGAACAGCGCCCTTAACATCGATCCGCTGAAAGGCGAAAAGGTGAAGGTGAAAGTCGGCGGCGCGCTGCGCGAGAAGCTGGAGTTCGGCGTGAACCTCTCCGGACCGGTGGATATGGTGCTGCGCGGGCAAACCCAGCTGGCAGAGGCCGGTTTACCGCTCAACCTTGAGGTTGTCAGCAAGCAGCTTTACTGGCCGTTCACCGGCGAAAAACAGTTCCAGGCTGACGATCTGAAGCTGAAGCTGAGTGGCAAAATGACCGACTACACGCTGTCGTTCCGCACAGCAGTGAAGGGGCAGGGGGTACCGCCCGCCGATATCACCCTGGATGCGAAGGGTAACGAGTTGCAGGTTAACCTCGACAAGCTGACCGTGGCGGCGCTGGAAGGAAAAACCGAGCTGACTGCGCTGCTCGACTGGCAGCAGGCGATCAGCTGGCGCGGCGAGCTGAAACTGACCGGGATCAACACCGCTAAAGAGGTCCCGGACTGGCCGTCAAAACTGGATGGCCTGATCAAAACCCGCGGTAGCCTGTACGGTGGCACCTGGCAGATGGACGTGCCGGAACTCAAGCTCACCGGCAACGTGAAGCAGAACAAAGTCAACGTAGAGGGCTCGCTTAAGGGCAACAGCTATCTCCAGTGGGTGATCCCGGGCCTGCACGTGGCGCTGGGTCGCAACACGGCGGATATTAAAGGCGAGCTGGGCGTGAAAGACCTCAATCTGGATGCCACCATCGACGCGCCAAATCTCGATAACGCCCTGCCGGGTCTTGGCGGCACGGCGAAGGGGTTAGTGAAGGTTCGCGGTACGGTGGAGGCGCCGCAGCTGCTGGCGGACATCACCGCCAATAACCTGCGCTGGCAGGAACTTTCTATTGCCCGCGTACGTGTCGAGGGAGACGTGAAATCCACCGATCAGATCGGCGGAAACCTGAATCTGCGCGTGGAGCGTATCTCTCAGCCGGACGTGAACATCAGTCTGGTCACGCTGGCGGCAAAAGGTAACGAAAAGCAGCACGATCTCCAGCTACGCGTGCAGGGCGAGCCGGTCTCCGGGCAGCTGCACCTGACGGGCAGTTTTGACCGCCAGGCGACGCGCTGGAAAGGCGTGCTGGATAACACCCGCTTCAGCACGCCGGTCGGCCCGCTGGTGCTGTCGCGGTCTGTCGCGCTGGATTACCGCAACGCGGAGCAAAAGATCAGCATTGGGCCACACTGCTGGACCAACCCGAATGCTGAGCTGTGCGTGCCGCAGACCATTGATGCGGGCGCGGAAGGACATGCGCAGATCAACCTCAACCGTTTCGACCTGGCGATGCTGAAACCGTTTATGCCGGAAACCACCCAGGCCAGCGGGGTCTTCAGCGGCAAAGCGGACGTCGCGTGGGACATCACCAAAGAGGGACTGCCGCAGGGCAGCGTTACCCTCTCCGGGCGTAACGTGAAGGTGACGCAGGAGGTCAATGACGCGCCGCTGCCGGTGGCGTTCGACACCCTGAATGTGAACGCTGACCTGCGTAACAATCGTGCGGAACTGGGATGGCTGATCCGCCTGACCAACAACGGTCAGTTTGACGGACAGGTGCAAATTACCGATCCGCAAGGGCGGCGCAATCTCGGCGGCAACGTCAATATTCGCAACTTCAACCTGGCGATGGTGAATCCGATCTTCTCGCGGGGAGAAAAGGCGGCGGGGATGCTCAGCGCCAACCTGCGTCTGGCGGGGGATGCGCAAAGCCCACAGCTGTTTGGCCAGATGCGGTTAAACGGCGTGGACATTGACGGTAACTTTATGCCGTTCGATATGCAGCCAAGCCAGCTGACGATGAACTTTAACGGCCAAAGCTCAACCCTCAGTGGCTCAGTGCTGACGCAGCAGGGACAAATCAACCTGAGCGGTGACGCAGACTGGAGCCAGCTCGACAACTGGCGCGCCCGTATTGCGGCCAAGGGCAGCAGGGTGCGTATCACGGTACCGCCGATGGTGCGCCTGGACGTGTCGCCAGACGTGGTCTTTGAGGCAACGCCGAGTCTCTTCACCCTGGACGGCCGTGTTGACGTACCGTGGGCGCGCATCGTGGTTCACGAGGTGCCGGAAAGCGCGGTTGGCGTCTCCAGTGACGAAGTTATGCTCAATGAAAATCTGAAACCTGTTGAACAGAAGAGCGCTGGCATACCGATCAATAGTAATCTTATCGTGCACGTGGGGAATAACGTGCGTTTGGACGCGTTTGGGCTGAAGGCGAGACTCACGGGTGACCTGAAAGTGGCGCAGGATCAACAGGGACTTGGCCTCAATGGACAAATCAATATTCCTGAAGGGCGCTTCCATGCCTACGGGCAGGATTTGATTGTGCGTAAAGGCGAGCTGCTGTTCTCCGGTCCACCGGATCAGCCGGTACTCAATATCGAAGCGATCCGTAACCCGGAAGCCACCGAAGATGATGTGATTGCAGGCGTGCGCGTGACGGGCTCCGCCGATGAACCTAAGGCAGAGATCTTCTCTGACCCGGCCATGTCGCAACAGGAAGCGCTCTCTTACCTCCTTCGCGGCCAGGGTCTGGATAGCCAACAGGGCGATGGTGCGGCAATGACATCAATGTTAGTCGGTCTGGGGGTTGCACAAAGTGGTCAGGTTGTGGGTAAAATCGGCGAGACGTTTGGCGTAAGCAATCTGGCGCTGGACACTCAGGGCGTGGGTGACTCTTCGCAGGTAGTGGTCAGCGGCTATGTACTGCCGGGTCTACAGGTAAAATATGGCGTGGGGATCTTTGACTCACTGGCTACACTCACGTTACGTTATCGCCTGATGCCTAAGCTATATCTGGAAGCAGTGTCCGGCGTAGACCAGGCACTTGATCTGCTCTATCAGTTTGAGTTTTAGCAATGCGAATATTTGTTTACGGCAGTTTACGAACCAGGCAAGGCAACAGCCACTGGATGACCAACGCCCAGTTGCTGGGAAATTACACAATCGAAAACTACCAGTTGTACAGTCTGGGCCACTATCCAGGCGCGGTTCCGGGGAACGGAACGGTACAGGGTGAGGTTTATCGTATTGATAATGCCACGCTGGCCGAACTTGATGCCTTGCGCACCAGGGGCGGTGAATACGCTCGCCAGTTGATCCAGACGCCTTACGGCAGTGCATGGATGTACGTGTACCAACGTTCGGTCGACGGGTTAACGTTGATTGAAAGCGGTAACTGGTTAGACAGAGACCAGTTCTGAAAAACGACAACGCCACCGTAAGGTGGCGTTGTCGTTTTGCGCCGTAGGCCCGTGCAAGCGTAGCGCCGCCGGGCGATACTCCTCAATCGCACGGGTTACCAGGAGCGACAGGCACAAAAAAGCCCCGACGCGCGAGGCTTAGTCTCAGCAGTAAGAATTACTTCTTAGCAGCACGTTCGAAAGAGGCGATGATTTCTGCTTTCGCCGCTTCTGCGTTATCCCAGCCTTCAACTTTAACCCATTTGCCTTTTTCGAGATCTTTGTAGTGCTCGAAGAAGTGGGCGATCTGCGCTTTCAGCAGCTCTGGCAGGTCGTTCACATCTTTAATGTGATCGTACTCTTTGCTCAGCTTGGTGTGCGGTACGGCAACCAGTTTCGCATCTTCACCCGCTTCGTCAGTCATTTTCAGCACGCCAACAGGACGGCAGCGAATGACGGAACCTGGCTGCAATGGATATGGCGTTGGGACCAGTACGTCAACCGGGTCACCGTCCAGAGACAGAGTGTGGTTGATGTAGCCGTAGTTGCACGGATAGAACATGGCGGTAGACATGAAACGGTCAACGAACAGCGCACCGGTGTCTTTGTCGATTTCGTATTTGATTGGATCTGCGTTGGCCGGGATTTCGATCACAACGTAGATGTCTTCTGGCAGTTCTTTACCCGCAGGGACGTTGAGTAAGCTCATGTCGGTGTCCTTTAAAATGGATGGTAAACAAGTGGCAGGTATTATAGCCAACTGGCGCTGAAAGTCTCCGCCTGTTTTCGTCTTCTCTCCCTCGCGCCTTCACTTTTCAGACCGTTTCCATGACAGGATAATCCATAAACTCAGCCGCATTTTAAATGTTGAAATGAAAGCGATTACAAACTTGTGATTAACGTTTTATTCACTTTTCTGAAGTGTGATGTAACGCAATCCGTAACATATTCCATTGGCTATAGTTCATCCGCGGAACATCTTTTAACCAACAATAACCTACCCTACGAGGACGTTCATATGTGGAAGCGCTTACTTCTTGTTACAGCAGTTTCGGCAGCCATGTCGTCTATGGCGATGGCCGCACCCTTAACCGTTGGATTTTCGCAGGTCGGATCTGAATCTGGCTGGCGCGCCGCTGAAACGAATGTGGCGAAAAGTGAGGCCGAAAAGCGCGGTATTACGCTGAAAATCGCCGATGGTCAGCAAAAGCAAGAGAACCAGATTAAAGCGGTGCGCTCGTTTATCGCTCAGGGCGTGGATGCCATCTTTATTGCCCCGGTTGTCGCCACGGGCTGGGAGCCGGTGCTGAAGGAAGCCAAAGATGCTGAAATTCCGGTCTTCCTGCTCGACCGTTCCATCGACGTAAAAGACAAATCTCTCTATATGACCACCGTCACCGCCGATAACGTGCTGGAAGGCAAACTGATTGGTGACTGGCTGGTGAAGCAGGTGGATGGCAAGCCGTGTAACGTGGTTGAGTTGCAGGGCACCGTCGGGGCGAGCGTGGCTATCGACCGTAAGAAAGGTTTCGCGGAGGCCATCGCCAAAGCACCAAACATTAAGATCATCCGTTCTCAGTCCGGCGACTTCACCCGCAGCAAGGGTAAAGAGGTCATGGAAAGCTTCATCAAGGCAGAAAATAACGGCAAAAATATCTGCATGGTTTACGCCCACAACGACGACATGGTGATCGGCGCCATCCAGGCCATCAAAGAAGCGGGCCTGAAGCCGGGCAAAGATATCCTCACCGGCTCGATCGACGGCGTACCGGACATCTACAAAGCGATGATTGACGGCGAAGCGAACGCCAGCGTGGAGCTGACGCCAAATATGGCGGGCCCGGCATTCGATGCGCTGGAGAAATTCAAGAAAGACGGCACCCAGCCTGAGAAGTTGACCATCACCAAATCCACGCTCTACCTGCCGGACACGGCGAAAGAAGAGTTAGAGAAGAAGAAAAATATGGGCTACTGATCCAGTGAAATTGCCGGGTGGCGCTGCGCTTACCCGGCTTACGATACGCTCTTTTGTAGGCCGGATAAGCGTAGCGTCATCCGGCCTGATGCAGGGGGAAACCATGACCACCGAACAACACCAGGAAATCCTCCGCACAGAGGGCCTGAGTAAATTTTTCCCTGGCGTTAAGGCGCTGGATAACGTTGATTTCAGCCTGCGGCGTGGGGAGATCATGGCGTTGCTCGGCGAAAACGGGGCGGGGAAGTCGACGCTGATTAAAACCCTGACCGGGGTCTATCACGCCGATCGCGGCGCTATCTGGCTGGAAGGTAACGCCATTTCGCCCAAAAACACCGCGCATGCCCAGCAACTGGGGATCGGCACGGTCTACCAGGAAGTGAACCTGCTGCCAAACATGTCGGTAGCGGATAACCTGTTTATTGGCCGCGAACCCAGACGTTTTGGCCTGCTGCGCCGCAAAGAGATGGAAGCGCGCGCCGCGAAGCTGATGGAATCGTATGGCTTCTCTCTCGACGTGCGCGAACCGCTGAACCGTTTTTCCGTAGCGATGCAGCAAATCGTCGCGATCTGTCGCGCTATCGATCTCTCGGCGAAAGTGCTGATCCTCGATGAACCCACCGCCAGCCTCGATACCCAGGAAGTGGAGATGCTTTTTACCCTGATGCGCCAGCTGCGTAATCAGGGCGTCAGCCTGATTTTCGTGACGCATTTCCTCGATCAGGTTTACGAGGTGAGCGACCGTATAACGGTGCTGCGCAACGGCAGCTTTGTCGGCTGCCGGGAAACCCGCGAGCTGCCGCAGATAGAGCTGGTCAAAATGATGCTGGGCCGCGAGCTCGAGACCAACGCGCTTCAGCGCGCGGGCCGTACGCTGCTGAGCGAAAAACCGATCGCCGCGTTTCACGATTACGGCAGAAAAGGGACCATCGCGCCGTTTAACCTCGAGGTACGCCCCGGTGAAATTGTGGGTCTGGCGGGGCTGTTAGGCTCCGGGCGCACCGAAACCGCCGAAGTCATCTTCGGGATCAAACCTGCCGACAGCGGAACGGCGCTGATCAAAGGCAAACCACAAACGCTACGTTCACCGCATCAGGCGTCGTGCCTCGGCGTGGGCTTCTGCCCGGAGGACAGGAAAACGGACGGGATTATTGCCGCCGCCTCGGTGCGGGAAAACATCATTCTGGCGCTACAGGCCCAGCGCGGCTGGCTGCGTCCGATCCCTAAGCGCGAGCAGAACGCGATTGCCGAGCGCTTCATCCGCCAGCTCGGTATACGTACCCCGAGCGCGGAACAGCCCATCGAGTTCCTCTCGGGCGGTAACCAGCAGAAGGTTCTCCTCTCGCGCTGGCTGCTCACCAGGCCGCAATTCCTGATCCTCGACGAGCCCACGCGCGGTATCGACGTGGGCGCGCACGCCGAAATCATCCGGCTTATCGAAACGCTCTGCGCCGACGGTCTGGCGCTGCTGGTGATCTCATCTGAGCTGGAGGAGCTGGTCGGCTATGCCGATCGCGTCATCATCATGCGCGATCGCAGGCAGGTGGCAGAGATCCCGCTGGATAAACTGTCGGTACCGGCGATCATGAATGCCATCGCGGCGTAAGGAGTCAAATGTGATGTCCCGTTCTCTTTCGCAAACTGGCGAAGCGAAGCGCCGCTTCACCTGGCCGACCGGCACGCCGCAAATCGTGGCGCTGCTGCTGGTGCTGCTGGTGGATAGCCTGGTGGCTCCGCATTTTTTCCAGATCGTCGTGCAGGATGGCCGCCTGTTTGGTAGCCCGATCGACATCTTAAACCGTGCCGCGCCCGTGGCGCTGCTGGCGATTGGTATGACGCTGGTCATTGCCACCGGCGGGATCGACCTCTCCGTCGGTGCGGTAATGGCGATTGCGGGCGCCACCGCCGCCTCGATGACCGTCGCCGGGCACAGCCTGCCGGTGGTCCTGCTGGCCGCGCTGGGCTCCGGCGTGCTTGCCGGGCTGTGGAACGGCATTTTGGTTGCGGTGCTCAAGATCCAGCCGTTTGTCGCGACGTTGATTTTGATGGTGGCCGGGCGCGGTGTGGCGCAGCTTATCACCTCCGGTCAAATCGTCACCTTTAACTCCCCGAGCCTGGCGTGGATCGGCAGCGGTAATTTTCTGTTCTTCCCGACGCCGGTGATCGTCGCGCTGGTGACGCTGGTGATGTTCTGGCTTTTCACCCGCAAAACGGCGCTCGGGATGTTCATCGAAGCGGTGGGGATTAACATTCGGGCCGCGAAAAACGCCGGGGTAAATACGCGGCTGATGGTGATGCTGACTTACGTGCTGAGCGGCGTCTGTGCTGCGATTGCCGGGGTGATCGTGGCCGCCGATATTCGCGGAGCGGATGCCAATAACGCCGGACTCTGGCTCGAGCTGGATGCGATCCTCGCGGTGGTTATCGGCGGTGGATCGCTGATGGGCGGACGTTTTAATCTGCTGCTCTCGGTGGTGGGGGCGTTGATTATTCAGGGTATGAATACCGGTATTTTGCTCTCCGGGTTCCAGCCGGAGCTGAATCAGGTCGTCAAAGCGGTCGTGGTGCTTATCGTACTTATCGTGCAGTCGCCGCGCTTTATCACTCTCATTAAGGGGAACCGCGGTCATGATAAAACGTAATTTGCCGTTAATGATCACGCTGGGCGTGTTCGTGCTGGGGTACCTCTATTGCCTGACCCAGTTCCCGGGCTTCGCCTCCACGCGGGTGATTTGCAACATCCTGACCGACAATGCCTTTTTAGGCATTATCGCCGTCGGCATGACGTTTGTGATCCTCTCCGGCGGGATCGACCTCTCCGTTGGGTCGGTGATCGCCTTTACCGGCGTGTTCCTTGCCAAGGCGATTGGCTTTTGGGGGATTTCGCCGCTGCTGGCTTTTCCGCTGGTGCTGGTCATGGGTTGTGCGTTCGGCGCCTTTATGGGGCTTTTGATCGATGCGCTGAAAATTCCGGCCTTTATCATCACCCTCGCCGGGATGTTTTTCCTGCGCGGCGTGAGCTATCTGGTGTCGGAGGAGTCAATTCCGATTAACCATCCGATCTACGACACGCTCTCCAGTCTGGCGTGGAAAATCCCCGGCGGGGGGCGCCTGAGCGCAATGGGGCTGCTGATGCTGGGCGTGGTGGTGATCGGGATCTTCCTCGCCCACCGTACCCGATTTGGTAACCAGGTTTATGCCATTGGCGGCAGCGCCACGTCCGCGAACCTGATGGGAATTTCCACGCGCAGCACGACTATTCGCATCTACATGCTTTCGACCGGGCTGGCCACCCTCGCGGGGATTGTATTCTCGGTTTATACCCAGGCAGGCTATGCCCTGGCGGGGGTGGGCGTTGAGCTGGACGCCATTGCCTCGGTAGTGATTGGCGGTACGCTGCTCAGCGGCGGAGTGGGGACAGTCCTCGGCACGCTGTTTGGCGTGGCGATCCAGGGGCTGATTCAGACCTATATCAACTTCGACGGCACGCTCAGCTCCTGGTGGACCAAAATCGCCATCGGCATTCTGCTGTTTATTTTTATCGCGCTCCAGCGCGGCCTGACGGTGCTGTGGGAGAACCGCCAGAGCTCGCCTGTTACCCGGGTGAATACATCTTTAACAGAGCGATAACATGCTGAAATTGCTTGAACTCTAAACATTTTCCGGTAGCGGCCGATATTCTTTTTTTATGCCCAGAAATATCTCGCTACCGGAAATAACATCATGCTTAAAACGCTATCGATTCGTACCGGCTTGCTCTCTTTACTGGCCGTTATGACCCTTCTGCTGCTGATTGTCAGCGGCATCGGCATTTATGCCCTTACACAAAGTTCCGCTTCTCTCCAGCGCATCAATCATCTTCAGGGTGAACAGATGGTGCAGCTGAATGCCGGCTATACGCTGATCCTGCGCGCGCGTAACGAAGCGGGGCAGGCCGTCCGCATGATGGAGGTCGGCCTGCTGGACGATGCGGCCAGGGCGGTCAAAACCATTAACCAGGAAGTGGCGCTGGCACAGAAAACGCTGAAGGACGTGATCGGCAGCGGCGTGGCGGATGAGCAGGGGCAAAAGCTGCTGGATAACGTCGCCGCGAGTCTGGCGGTGTACAACCAGCAGGGTATCAGCCCGATGCTGAAAGCCCTGAACGAGCAAAGCGCGGACAGCTATTACGATCTGCTGGAAAACAAGCTGGTCCCGGTGGCGAAGCAGTTTGATAACGATATGCAGGCGTTCCAGGCATGGAGCGAGGCGCGCGGTAAAGCGGAGGTGAGCGCCGTGCAGGCGAGTAAAACCCGCGTGCTGATCCTGATTATCGTCGCGGCGCTGCTGACGGCTGGCATTATCGTGCTGGCCTGGCTGGTGCTGCGCCATATGCTGCTCAAGCCGCTTTCAGCCTCAATTGCCCAGCTGGAACATGTGGCGGCCGGGGATTTAACCCATACCCTGAACGCGCCGGCGAGCCAGGAATTTAATCGCCTTAACGCGGTGATCGAAGGGATGCGCCAGTCGCTGATGGACTCGGTTCTGCGGGTGCGTGACGCCAGCTCGCAGATTGATACCGGCAGCCGCGAGCTGACGGCCGGGAATATGAACCTGGCCCAGCGCACGGAATCCACCGCCACCTCGCTGGAGCAGACGGCCGCCAGCATGGAAGAGATCACCGCCACGGTGAAACTTAACGCCGATAACGCCGAGCAGGCGCACCAGCTGGCGAAGTCGGTCTCCGATACCGCCGATCACGGCAGTGAAATGGTCTGCTATGTCATTGAGAAGATGCGCGACATCTCCGGCAGCTCGGCGCGCATCGCCGATATCCTGAGCGTCATCGACGGCATTGCCTTCCAGACCAATATTCTGGCGCTGAACGCCTCCGTTGAAGCGGCGCGTGCGGGTGAGCAGGGGCGAGGTTTTGCGGTCGTGGCGGGTGAGGTGCGTAATCTCGCCAGCCGCAGTGCTGATGCGGCGAAAGAGATCCGCTCGCTTATCAGCGATTCGCAAACCCACGTGAACGAGGGCAGCGAGCTGGCGCAGCAGGCCGGTGAGACGATGGACGAGATCGCCACCGAAGTACTGCGTATGACCAAACTGATGCGTGAAATTGCGACGGCGTCCCAGGAGCAGAGCCGCGGTATTGAGCAGGTGAATATCGCCGTCAATCAGATGGATGAAACGGCGCAGCAAAATGCGGCGCTGGTCCAGCAATCATCTGCGGCAACTCGTTCCCTGGAGGAACAGTCGCGCGAGCTGATGGAAGCGATGGCCTCCTTCAAGCTGACGATGCAAACGGCCTGAAAAAAAGGGGAGCCTGCCTGGCTCCCCTTTTCGTGCGTTACGCGTCCGGGAATTCGCGGATCATGCGTTCAACGTCATCCACCATATGGCGGTTGCCGACGAAGAATGAACGGCGCTGGTGCAGGCTTTCCGGCACGATATCCAGAATACGCTCTTTACCGTCGCTCGCCTTGCCGCCTGCCTGTTCGGCCAGGAATGCCATCGGGTTGCACTCGTACAGCAGACGCAGTTTTCCGTCCGGGTGGCTGGCGGTGCTTGGGTAGAGGTAAATACCGCCCTTCAGCAGGTTACGGTGGAAATCCGCCACCAGCGAGCCGATGTAGCGCGAGGTGTATGGGCGCTGGGTGGCTTTATCCTCTTCCTGGCAGAATTTGATGTACTTCTTCACGCCGTTCGGGAATTTGATGTAGTTGCCTTCGTTGATGGAGTAGGTGTTGCCCTTCTCCGGGAAGCGCATACGCTCCTGGCACAGGCAGAACACGCCCAGGGACGGATCGTAGGTAAAGGCGTGTACGCCGCAGCCGGTGGTGTACACCAGCATGGTGGACGAGCCATACACCACATAACCGGCAGCAACCTGTTTACTGCCCGGTTGCAGGAAGTCTTCTTCCGTCACCGGTGTGCCAACCGGCGTGACGCGACGGTAGATGGAGAAAATGGTACCGACAGAAACGTTAACGTCGATGTTGGAGGAGCCGTCCAGCGGATCCATCAGAACAACGTATTTCGCGTGTTCACACCCTTCGAATACGACGATCTCATCTTCTTCTTCAGAGGCGATACCCGCAACGATGTCGCGCGCGCGCAGTGCAGCTTTCAGTTTTTCATTGGCGAACAGGTCGAGTTTCTGCTGAACCTCACCCTGAACGTTCTCGGCACCGCTGGCACCCAGGATATCGACCAGACCGGCCTTGTTGATATCGCGGTGGATGATCTTAGCGCCCAGCTTTATTGCCGACAGCAAAGCAGTGAGCTCACCCGTAGCATGAGAGAACTCGTGCTGCTTCTCGACAATAAATTCACCTAACGTTTTCATAACACTTTCCCTGCATCTTATGTTGAGTAAAGCGGTTGATGTCCAACAATCTTAACAAACATTCAAATATTAGCGCAGAGGTGAATCGCGCCAGCAAAATACGGATTTACCTGAAATGCGTTTCACAGCCGCTGACATGTGAGTAAAATGTGCGCCACATTGAAGAAGGATAGTGACGTATGCGCATTCATATATTGGGGATTTGTGGCACTTTCATGGGCGGACTGGCAATGCTGGCGCGCTCGCTGGGCCATGAAGTGACAGGTTCGGACGCCAATGTGTATCCGCCGATGAGCACGCTGCTCGAGAAGCAGGGAATTTCTCTGATTCAGGGATATGACGCCAGCCAGCTGGAGCCGCAGCCGGATCTGGTGATCGTGGGTAACGCCATGACCCGTGGGAATCCATGCGTTGAAGCGGTGCTGGAACGCAATATCCCGTACATGTCTGGCCCGCAGTGGCTGCATGATTTTGTCCTGCGCGACCGCTGGGTTGTCGCCGTTGCCGGGACGCACGGCAAAACCACCACCGCTGGTATGGCGACCTGGATCCTCGAAGCCTGCGGCTACAAGCCGGGCTTCGTGATCGGCGGCGTACCGGGGAATTTCGACGTCTCCGCGCGTCTGGGCGACAGCCCGTTCTTTGTGATTGAAGCGGATGAATACGACTGCGCGTTCTTCGATAAGCGCTCCAAGTTCGTGCATTACTGCCCACGCACGCTGATCCTCAACAACCTTGAGTTCGATCACGCGGATATCTTTGACGACCTGAAAGCGATTCAGAAACAGTTCCACCATCTGGTGCGCATTGTTCCGGGTCAGGGCCGCATTATCCTGCCGGAGAACGACATCAACCTGAAGCAGACTATGGCGATGGGGTGCTGGAGCGAGCAGGAGCTGGTTGGCGAGCAGGGGCACTGGCAGGCGAAAAAGCTCAACGCGGATGCCTCCGAATGGGAAGTGCTGCTCGACGGTGAGAAAGTGGGCGAGGTGAAGTGGGGCCTGGTGGGCGAGCACAACATGCACAACGGCCTGATGGCGATCGCCGCGGCGCGTCACGTGGGCGTACTGCCTGCGGATGCCGCCAATGCGCTGGGCTCGTTTATCAACGCCCGTCGCCGTCTGGAGCTGCGCGGTGAAGCCCACGGCGTTACCGTGTATGACGATTTCGCGCACCACCCAACGGCCATTCTGGCGACGCTTGCCGCATTGCGTGGCAAAGTTGGCGGCACCGCGCGCATTCTGGCCGTACTGGAACCGCGTTCGAACACCATGAAAATGGGCATCTGCAAAGACGATCTCGCGCCGTCCTTAGGACGTGCCGACGAAGTCTTCCTGCTGCAACCGCAGCATATTCCGTGGCAGGTGGCCGAAGTGGCAGACGCCTGCATTCAGCCAGCGCACTGGAGTGCGGACGTGGATGTCTTAGCGGATATGGTGGTGAAAGCCGCACAGCCTGGCGATCACATTCTGGTGATGAGCAACGGTGGGTTTGGTGGGATCCATCAGAAGCTGCTGGACGGTCTGGCGAAGAAAGCCGCGGCCGCAGAGTAAAAAAAAGCCCGGTGGCGCTAGCGCTTACCGGGCCTACATTTTTTCGCACGACCTTGTAGGCCGGATAAGGCGTTTACGCTGCCATCCGGCGCAAACCCGCACAGATTACTCTTCGTTCTCAGACAGCTCGCGCAGATACTGGAAAATCAGGCGCGCAGACTTCGGCGGCTTATTCCCTTCTTTCTCTTTCTTCGCGTTGCGGATAAGCGATCGCAGCTGCTGGCGGTCGGCATTCGGCCACAGGTTCAGCACTTCAGGTACTGCGTCATCACCCTGCTCGATCAAACGATCGCGGATCTGCTCCAGCTTATGGAACAGCGCAACCTGCTGGTTGTGGCGGTTTTTCAGTTTGTCCAGCGCCTGACGGATCGGCTCCACGTCGCGCTGACGCAGCAGTTTACCGATAAGCTGAAGCTGGCGGCGACGCCCTTCTTTCTTGATTTTCTGTGCCAGTTCAATGGCATCACGCAGATCCTGGTCGAGCGGGATCTTATCCAGCGCGTTTTTACCCAGTTCTACCATTTCTGCGCCAAGCTGTTTTAACTCTTCGGCGTCACGTTTAATTTCACTTTTACTGACCCAGATGATCTCATCATCTTCGTCTTCGATGTCATCACCGGGAACGTCGTCGAGCCAGTCTTCGGGCTGCTTAGTCATGTCAGGCTCCTTAAAAAAAGAGGCTAATGTTACCAGTTAAGACGCGCACTGAAAAACGGTTCTCTGTTAGACTTCACTTAACTCTCTCTTACAGTATGGCATTTGCGATGAAAGTAACCTCACAAGTTGAAGCGCAGCGTAAGATCCTGGAAGAAGCCGTCTCCACCGCGCTGACGCTCGCTTCAGGTAAATCAGATGGCGCCGAAGTGGCGGTCAGCAAAACCACCGGCATTAGCGTGAGCACCCGCTATGGCGAAGTGGAGAATGTAGAATTTAACAGCGATGGCGCGCTGGGGATCACGGTGTATCACCAGAATCGTAAAGGCAGCGCGTCGTCTACCGATCTGAGCCCGGATGCCATCGCCCGTACGGTGCAGGCGGCGCTGGATATCGCGCGCTACACCTCCCCGGACCCTTACGCTGGCGTGGCCGATAAAGAGCTGCTGGCGTTTGACGCGCCGGATCTCGATCTGTTCCATCCCGCGGAAGTGACGCCGGATGAAGCCATTGAGCTGGCCGCGCGAGCCGAGCAGGCCTCTTTGCAGGCTGACAAACGCATCACCAATACCGAAGGCGGCAGCTTTAACAGCCACTACGGCATTAAAGTGTTTGGTAACTCCCATGGCATGTTGCAGGGGTACTGCTCAACCCGCCACTCGCTTTCCAGCTGCGTCATCGCCGAAGAAAACGGCGATATGGAGCGTGATTACGCGTATACCATTGGCCGCGCGCTGGGAGATTTGCAGTCTCCGGAGTGGGTGGGAAAAGCGTGCGCCGAACGCACGCTGTCACGCCTTTCGCCGCGTAAACTCTCCACCATGAAAGCGCCGGTCATTTTTGCCAACGAAGTGGCAACCGGCCTGTTTGGTCATCTGGTGGGAGCGATTGCGGGCGGTTCGGTGTACCGTAAATCGACCTTCCTGCTCGACTCGCTGGGCAAGCAGATCCTGCCGGAATGGCTGACCATCGAAGAGCACCCACACCTGCTGAAAGGGCTGGCCTCTACGCCGTTTGACAGCGAAGGCGTGCGCACGGAACGTCGTGATATCGTGAAAGACGGCATTCTGACCCAGTGGCTGCTGACCAACTACTCCGCGCGTAAGCTGGGGCTGAAAAGCACCGGGCACGCGGGCGGCATTCATAACTGGCGCATTGCCGGACAGGGCCTGAATTTTGAACAGATGCTGAAAGAGATGGGCACCGGCCTGGTGGTCACCGAGCTGATGGGGCAGGGCGTGAGCGGTATCACCGGCGACTACTCTCGCGGCGCAGCGGGCTTCTGGGTCGAAAACGGTGAAATTCAGTATCCGGTGAGCGAAATCACCATCGCCGGCAACCTGAAGGACATGTGGCGCAATATTGTTACGGTCGGTAACGATATTGAAACACGCAGCAATATTCAGTGTGGTTCTGTATTACTGCCGGAGATGAAAATCGCCGGGCAATAATCCTCGTAAAAGCGTGATTAATAATAAAAAAAGGAAGTGAGCAATGCGTAAACACCTGTTAGCGATCGTCGCGGCTTCAACGCTGGTTCTTGGCTCGTCTGCGTTTGCTGCCGATCTCGAAGACAACATGGACATCCTCACTGAAAACCTGAAGGTGGTGCAGAAAACGGACAATGCGGCGGACATGAAAGACGCATTGACTAAAATGCGTGAAGCCGCGCTGGATGCGCAAAAAGCGACGCCGCCGAAGCTGGAAAGCAAAGCGGCAGACAGCGCCGAGATGAAAGACTACCGCCACGGTTTTGACGTGCTGGTCGGCCAGATTGACGGCGCGCTGAAGCTGGCGAACGAAGGCAAAGTGAAAGAAGCCCAGGCGGCAGCCGATCAGTTTGTCGCGACCCGCAACACGTACCACAAAAAGTATCGTTAATTGGGTGCCTGAGCTGTACGTCCTCTCCCCGTATGCGGAGGCGCATGCTGCACCCCCGCATCGTTGCTCCCTACTTGCCGGAGCGACAATCCATCCGCGCTGTCACTTCAAGCGAGCCGTTACGAAAACGGATCTCGCACAGTGTTTTCCTCGTCACCAGCGTTAAGATGATTATTGTCAAAGAAATAATCATCAAAACCCCGATACTTGGGTTTCTGCGTTTCATGGATGCCTCCTTGCTTTTAAGCGGGCGAGGTAGCGAACTCCACGGTGTGACGTGTCGTTTCGAGCCCCCGCCCTGATTTTTTATCAGGCGGGGCTTTCCACTTCCGTCCCATGCCTGAGACGGTCAGTCTCAAGCACCCGCCGCCACTCTAGCGGATCCCCATAAGAAAACCTTATCCACGTCACATTTCTACGAGCCTGCTCGTAATCTTTTCCACTCCGCTTACCAGTCTAATGCCGCGTAATAGCGTGATATTCATCACGTAAATCCAGCGATTTATACAGATTCACCGCATTTATGTGGCACAGATCACTGCCGCTGCTCGCCTTTCCACTTCGAAGTGGAAAACAACTCGCTACAAACAATTCCCCCTCGACGTTAGTTTTATTCCAGAGCCATTAACGGGGTAAGACGAGTGATTAACGGAGCGGTAATGAACGACGTTGGGGAACAGGCGGTGCAAACAGAACAGCTCGCGAACACCATGCTTCAGCAGGTCTACGCCCTGCTGGCCCGGCACAACATCATTCCCAACGCGGTACAGGAGCAGATGCTGACCTCCCACGTTCGCGCAATGGCGCACCGGTCCGTGACCGGCGAGCCGCTGCCGGAGGTTGAAGCAGAGCTGTTCGACGAAATTTCACCAGATTCAATGCAACTCGCCCGTGAAGTGGTAGCGCAGTTCGGCAACCTTCCTGATGAAGAGGCCTGGCTGCTCTCCGTTCACTTCGAAGTCGCGAAAGACAACCTTTAAGGAGCAACACATGGAACAGATTACAGTCGTGATTGGCGATCGCCTGGGTAAAGGTCAGAAAGTGGCTGCGGGTGTGGAAAAAGCCGGCGGACGCGCGGTTGTCGTACCGGGCATGGCAGCGGATATGAAGCTCGGTGACGTGATGAAAGCAGAAAACGCCACCTTCGGGATCTCCTTCTGCGGCAGCGGCGGCGCGGGCGCCATCACCGCTCAGACCAAATATGGCTACAAGGCCAAATACGGCATGCGCTCCGTGGATGAGGGGGTGACCGCCATCAACGAAGGCTGCAACGTGCTGGGCTTTGGCTTTATGGATAAAGAAGAGCTGGGCGAGCGTCTGGTACAGGCGTGGCAGAAGAAATACGGCGCGTAAGCATGAAAGAACAGTTCACAACCACGGTGAGAGTGAAGGGGAAGGGCGACGCCAAAGCGCGCGCCTTTGCCGACGCCCTCAACCACGTTCAGGCTGCGGTGATGAAAGCCTCACCGCATATCTTACTGCGTATTGAGCCACAGGATGTGCAGGTTGTTCAGGCGCAAGAAGCGGTGCGAAAAGAAGCGTTTCTGTTCTTCTTTTTGCGCCGGGAAAGACGCACCTACAGCGTGGAGCTGGATGTGACCGTCAACGTGACCGCCATCAATCTCGACCAGGTGGATTTCGTCACGCAACGCTGATTATTCATAAAAGGGCAGACTGATGTTCTTAATTATATTAATAAAATCGCTCATCATTGGCGGCCTGGTTGGCGTCGGTGTTGGCGCCGGGGCTGCACGCATGTTTCATGCGCCTACCACTCAGGGTATGGGCGCGTTTCGTACGTTGGGGGAACTGAACTCCTGCGAAGGGGATCCGGCGTCCCACTTCTCCTTTGGGTTAGGTTTCTTCTTTAACGCCTGGGCCTCTTCCGTGGCCGCAGGTGCCTTCACACAGGACGTTGACCACCGCATCATCCCCAACTGGGGTGCTGCTGCACTGATGATTAAAAACCGTAACGTCGGTGAAACGCTGCATGACCCGCGCAAAATGGCGATTGCCTGCGGCATCATCGGCATGATTGTCGTGACCTTCCTTAACCTGACCGCCTCCTCCGTTCCGGCAGCGCTTCAGGTGACCGCCGTGAAGGTGCTGGTACCGGCGGCGAACCTGCTGGTCAACACCGTGATGCCGGTGATCTTCTGGCTGGCGGCCATCGACGCGGGTAAAAAATCGGGCTTCTGGGCCACCATCTTTGGCGGCGCGGCACAGCTGATCATGGGTAACGCCGTACCGGGTCTGGTACTGGGTATTCTGATTGGTAAAGGTGTTGAAGAGAGTGGCTGGAACCACGTCACCAAAGTGATGATGGCGGCGATCGTTCTGCTCTTCGTGCTGAGCGGCTTCTTCCGCGGCTTCGACATGAAGATGATCGAATCCTTCCATCTGACCGTGCCGAACTGGCTCGACATGATCCACAACTCGCTCAGCGGTAAATAACAGGAGCCTCTAAATGGAACAGAATAAAGGTTTTTGGTATGCCGACTGGTCGTTCCCGATCTTCGTTGGCCTGCTCTCCTCCGGCGTCTTCGCCGGGACGCACATGTACTACCTCTACGGCATCGGCGCGTTTAACGAAGTGGCCTTCGTGGCGATGCTGAAAGCGGGAATCGATACCGGCGTCTACGGCGCGGTGGCGGCGTTCGGTGCTAGCTTCCTGTTCGCCCGTATTATCGAAGGCTCGCTGGTGGGTATTCTCGATATCGGCGGTGCGATCCAGACCGGCGTGGGCCTCGGCGTTCCGGCGCTGCTGCTGGGCGCGGGGATCATGTTCCCGGTGACCAACTTCATTGCCGCGCTGATTACCGGCCTGGTGATTGGCCTGGCGATTGGCTACGTCATCATCCTGGCGCGTAAGTTCACCATCAATCAGAGCAACTCCACCTACGGCGCAGACGTGATGATGGGCGCGGGTAACGCCTCCGGCCGCTTCCTCGGGCCGTTGATTATCCTCAGCGCCATGACCGCCTCCATTCCAATCGGCGTCGGTTCCCTGGTAGGCGCACTGCTGTTCTACATCTGGCAGAAGCCGATTACCGGTGGCGCCATCCTCGGCGCAATGATTTTGGGCTGGCTGTTCCCGGTCGCCCTTTAATACCCGCGGGCGCTTCGGTGCCCGCTTTATCAGGAGATCCTCATGTTTGATTTACTCCTGCGCCGTGCGCGCCTCGCCGACGATACCCTGACCGATATCGCCATCCAGGACGGGAAGATTGCCGCGACAGGCGACATTGACGCTCCCGCCCGCAAAACGGTTGAGCTGAACGGCGACGTGTTCGTCAGCGCGGGCTGGATTGACTCCCACGTCCACTGCTACCCGAACTCCCCGATTTACCACGACGAGCCGGACAGCGTGGGCATTGCCACCGGCGTCACCACCGTGGTGGACGCGGGCAGTACCGGAGCCGACGACGTGGACGATTTTTACGCCATCACTCGCAAAGCCTCCACCGAGGTGTTTGCCCTGCTGAACATCTCCCGCGTGGGGCTGATCGCCCAGAACGAGCTGGCCAACATGGCGAACATTGACGCCGATGCGGTGAAGCAGGCGGTGACGCGCCACCCGGATTTTATCGTTGGCCTGAAGGCGCGCATGAGCAGCAGCGTGGTCGGTGAAAACGGCATCACCCCGCTGGAGCGCGCGAAAGCGATTCAGAAAGAGAACAGCGACCTGCCGCTGATGGTGCACATCGGCAACAACCCGCCGAACCTCGATGAGATTGCCGAACTGCTGAGCTCCGGCGACATCATCACCCACTGCTACAACGGCAAGCCTAACCGCATTCTGACGCCCTCCGGCGAGCTACGCGCCTCCATTACGTCTGCGCTGAAGCGCGGCGTGCGCCTGGACGTCGGTCACGGCACGGCGAGCTTCAGCTTTGAAGTGGCGAAGCGCGCCATTGCGATGGGCATTCTGCCGCATACCATCAGCTCGGATATTTACTGCCGCAACCGCATCAACGGCCCGGTCGGCTCGCTGGCGAGCGTGATGTCGAAATTCCTCGCCATCGGCATGTCATTGCCGCAGGTGATTGACTGTGTCACGGCCAACGCCGCCGACGGCCTGCGCCTGACGCGCAAAGGCCGCATTCAGCCTGGCCTCGACGCCGATCTGACGCTGTTTACGCTCAAGCGCCAGCCGACGGTGCTGACGGATGCCGAAAACGACAGCCTACAGGCTGAACACATTCTGATGCCGCTTGCCGCTATCCGCGCGGGCAAGGGCTACATGACCGAACAAGGGAGCACGGAACATGCCTTCGATTTATGAGAAGTACAACTTAAAGCAGGTTATCAACACCTCTGGCCGCATGACGGCGCTGGGTGTCTCCACGCCGCGCCCGGAAGTGGTGCAGGCGGCGATGGACGGCATGAATCACTATTTCGAGATGAAGGATCTGGTCAATAAAACCGGGGAATACATCGCGAAGCTGCTGGAGGTGGAAGGGGCGACGGTGGTCTCCTGCGCGTCGGCGGGCATTGCCCAGTCCGTGGCGGCGGTGCTGGTGAAAGACAGCGACTGGCTGCTGGAAAACCTGCACGTCACACCGATTGAAAACAACGAAATCGTCCTGCCGAAAGGCCACAACGTGAACTTTGGCGCGCCGGTGGGCACCATGGTGGCGCTGGGCGGCGGCAAGCTGGTGGAGGCGGGCTACGCCAACGAATGCTCTGCCGATCAGCTGGCGGCGGCGATCACTCCGCGCACGGCGGCGATCCTCTACATCAAATCGCACCACTGCGTGCAGAAAAGCATGCTCAGCGTCGAGCAGGCGGCGGTCGTGGCGCGCAAGCACGATCTCCCGCTGATCGTCGATGCGGCGGCGGAAGAAGATCTGCACGCCTACTACCGCTCCGGTGCCGATCTGGTGATCTACAGCGGCGCGAAGGCGATCGAAGGGCCAACCAGCGGGCTGGTGATCGGCAAAACCCAGTACGTTGAGTGGGTGAAGCGCCAGACGGCGGGCATTGGTCGCGCGATGAAAGTGGGCAAAGAGGGTATCCTGGGCCTGACCTGCGCCATCGAACACTACCTGACGGCGACCAAAGAGAGCGGGGCCGAGATGGTGGCGAAGATGACGCCGTTTATCGACGCGTTGAACACCCTGAACGGCGTGACCGCGCGCGTGGTCTGGGACAGCGCCGGTCGCGATATCGCCCGTACCGAGATTAAGTTCGACGAAGCCGCTACGGGCGTCGGCACGGGCGATCTGGTGGCGAAGCTGAAACAGGGCGAATACGCCATTTACTTCCGTGGCTATAAGGCCAACGAAGGGATTATCGAGGCGGACGTGCGCAGCGTGAATGCTGACCAGCTGAACATCGTGTACCGCCGCATTAGCGAAGTATTAGGACAGGAGAAAAAAGCATGAAACTGACCCCCAACTTTTACCGTGACCGCGTCTGCCTGAACGTGCTGGCGGGATCGAAAGCCAACGCCAGCGCCATTTACGAGGCGGCGGAAGGTCACGTGCTGGTGGGCGTGCTCTCCAAAAATTACCCGGACGTGGCGAGCGCGGTTGCGGACATGCGCGAATACGCAGCCCTGATTGATAATGCGCTCTCCGTGGGGCTGGGCGCGGGCGACCCGAACCAGTCGGCGATGGTGAGTGAAATCTCCCGCCAGGTGCAGCCGCAGCACGTTAACCAGGTCTTTACCGGCGTGGCCACCAGCCGCGCGCTGCTGGGGCAGAATGAGTCCGTGGTCAACGGTCTGGTCTCCCCGACCGGCACCGTCGGCATGGTGAAAATCTCCACCGGCCCGCTGAGCAGCGCAGCTATGGACGGCATAGTGCCGGTTGAAACCGCTATCGCCCTGCTGAAAGATTTCGGCGGCAGCTCCATCAAGTACTTCCCGATGGGCGGCCTGAAATGCCGTGACGAATACCAGGCGGTGGCGGAAGCCTGCGCCCGTCACGACTTCTGGCTGGAGCCGACCGGGGGAATCGATCTGGAGAACTTCGAGGCGATCTTGCAGATCGCCCTGGATGCGGGCGTGAGCAAAATCATCCCGCATATCTACAGCTCGATTATCGATAAAGCCAGCGGTGATACGCGTCCGGAAGATGTGCGTACGCTGCTGGCGATGACGAAGAAGCTGGTTAAGTAGAACCTGCCCCTCACCCTAACCCTCTCCCAAAGGGAGAGGGAACCTTTACCCCCTCTCCCTTTGGGAGAGGGCTGGGGTGAGGGGAAACAAACCGCACACACCCGAAGGAGCCACCATGCACACCCGTACCCTGCTTGTCGCTTCACTCTCTTTACTTGCTACCTCTGCAATCGCTCAAACCCAGTACGCCTGGGTGGGTACCTATAATCCGAACGGTGAAGGGCTGTACCGCTTTACCGTCGATCCGCAAACCGGTGCGCTGAACGATAAAACACTGGTGAGCAAACTGCCGAACGCCGCGCAGTTAACCGTCTCACACGACGGCAAAACGCTGTATCTGGCAAGCGAAGTGGAGCAGGGCGTGGTGCAGGCGCTGCGCATCGGTGATAACGGCGCGCTGAACGAGCTGAATCAGGTGTCCTCCGGCGGCGCGGGGCCGGTGTATCTTTCCCTGACGCCGAACGGCAAACATCTGCTGGTGGCAAACTACATCAGCGGAACTGTCGCGGTGCTACCCGTTAACGCAGACGGCAGCCTGGGCGATGCTACGGACACCCATCAGGACAAAGGCGAACCGGGCGCGGCGAAGCCGGAAGCTGCCGTCGAAGGCAGTTTCGCCATCAGCGATCATAACGGCCCACATGCGCACATGATCGCCGCCGATCCGGGCGGGAAATACGTTTTTTCCACCGATCTGGGGCTGGATCGCATCTATCAGTACCGTTTTGACGATCAAACCGGGAAGCTGACTCCGAACGATCCGCCATTTATCAGCGCCTCCTCAAAAGGGGCCGGGCCGCGCCACTTCGTCTTTACGCCGAAAGGCGATGCCCTGTGGCTGATTAACGAAGAGGCGTCTACGCTCACCCATTATGCGCTGGACAGTAATGGCAGGCTGAAAGAGGGTAAAACGGTTTCAGCCTTGCCGGACGGTTATAAAGGCACCAGTTTTGCTGCCGGGCTGGCGCTAAGCGCCGACGGGAAACAGCTGTATGTCGCTAACCGTTTGCATAACAGCATCGGGCACTTTACCGTAACGGCAGAGGGTACGCTGACGCATCAGGATGATGTCTGGACGCGCGGCGACTATCCGCGCACCCTGACGCTCGATAAGCAGGGTCGCTGGCTGTACGTCATGAACCAGCGCAGCGACAACATTACCCGTTTCCGCGTGGCGCCGGACGGCAAGCTGAGCGCCGAGCCAGACTATACCCCGGTCGGCAGCCCATCCCAGATGGTCATTTCACCCTGAGCAGTAAGAGGACAACGACGTGCGATTTCCGAACCAACGTTTAGCGCAACTTTTCGATCTGTTGCAAAACGAGACGCTGCCACAGGACGAGCTGGCGCAGCGGCTGTCGGTCTCCACGCGAACCGTCCGGGCGGATATCACCGCCCTGAACGCGCTGCTGGCCAGCCACGGCGCGCAGTTCATTTTGAGCCGGGGCAACGGCTATCAGCTCAAAATTAATGATGTGGTGCGCTATCAACAATTGCAGGCGTCCCACCCGCGCGCGCTGCGTATTCCGCGAACCGGACCGGAGCGCGTGCACTATCTGGTGGTGCGTTTTCTGACGTCAGCCTTTTCCCTCAAGCTGGAGGATCTGGCCGATGAGTGGTTCGTCAGCCGGGCCACGTTGCAGAGCGACATGGTGGAAGTGCGTGAGTGGTTTCACCGTTACAACCTGACGCTGGAAACCCGCCCGCGCCACGGGATGAAGCTGTTTGGCAGCGAGATGGCGATCCGCGCCTGCCTGACCGACCTTCTGTGGGAGCTGGCGCAGCAGGACAGCCTGAACCCGCTGGTGACCGACGTGGCGTTGAACGCGGGGGTGGCGGAAAAGATGGTGCCGGTGCTGCACGATGCGCTGACGCGCCATCACATTCGCCTGACCGATGAAGGCGAGCTGTTCCTGCGCCTGTACTGCGCGGTGTCGGTGCGGCGCATCAGCGAGGGGTATCCGCTGCCGGAATTCCACGCGGAAGACGTGGAAGAGAACGTGCGTGAGGCGGCGAAAGATATCGCCGTCACCATTCAGCAACTGGCGGGCAAAGCGCTGTCGCCGTCAGAAGAGAGCTGGCTGTGCGTGCACATTGCGGCGCGGCAGATCCAGGAGATCGCCCCCAGTGCCATTAACGCCGACGACGACGAAGCGCTGGTTAACTACATTCTGCGCTACATCAACACCCACTATAACTACAACCTGCTGAGCGATGAGCAACTGCATGCAGATCTGCTCACGCACATCAAAACCATGATTACCCGCGTGCGGTATCAAATCATGATCCCCAATCCGCTGCTGGATAACATCAAGCAGCACTACCCGATGGCGTGGGATATGACCCTCGCGGCGGTGTCGAGCTGGGGCAAATACACCCCGTATGTGATCAGCGAAAACGAAATTGGTTTTCTGGTGCTGCATATCGGCGTCGGGCTGGAGCGCCATTACAATATCGGCTACCAGCGCCAGCCGCGGGTGCTGCTGGTGTGCGACGCCGGTAACGCGATGGTGCGCATGATCGAGGCGGTACTTCAGCGTAAATATCCGCAGATTGAGGTGACGCGCACGCTCACCCTGCGCGAGTACGAGCTGGCAGAAATGATTAGCGAAGATTTTGTGATCGCCACCGCCCGCGTCAGCGAAAAATCCAAACCGGTGGTGACGATCGCCCCGTTCCCGACCGACTATCAGTTAGAGCAGATCGGCAAGCTGGTGCTGGTGGATCGCACCCGCCCGTGGATGCTGGAAAAATACTTCGACGCGGCCCATTTCCGCATTCTCGACAAGCCTGTCGACCAGCAAACGCTGTTCCGCGAACTGTGCGGGCAGCTTGAAGGGGAAGGTTTTGTCGGCGCGGAGTTTCTGGAATCGGTTATCGAGCGTGAAGCCATTGTCAGCACCATGCTCGGCGACGGCATCGCGCTGCCGCACTCCCTCGGGCTGCTGGCGCAAAAAACGGTGGTCTACACCGTGCTGGCGCCGCAGGGCATTCAGTGGGGAGATGAAACCGCCCATGTCATCTTCCTGCTCGCCATCAGCAAAAGCGAGTACGAAGAGGCAATGGCGATTTACGACATCTTTGTCACCTTCCTGCGTGAACGCGCGATGGCGCGCCTGTGCCAGTGCGAGAATTTTGCGGCGTTTAAGGCTGAGGCGATGGAGAGTTTGAGTCGGTTTTGACGTTCAGGCGGACAGAGGATATCCGCCTTCATTCAACGCAGATGATGCACAACCTGGTTGCTGCTGCCGCGCCAGATAAGCATAGGATCTTTTAGATCCTGCACGAACTTGCCGTCGACCAGGACGTTAATCAGATCCACCACTTCCATCTGCTGCGCATTCAGTTCATCCAGCTTATAGCCCGTCCAGACCCAGATGTCTTTTCCCGCGCACTCGCGGCGGATGCGTTTTACCAGCTTCAGGATCGCCGGCACGTTTTGCGGATGGAGCGGGTCGCCGCCGGAGAGCGAGATCCCCTGGCGTTTGATGCGCGTGTCGTTCAGGTCGTTGATGATGCGGTCTTCCATCTCAGCGGTAAACGGCATACCCGAGTTCAGGCGCCAGGTGCTTTTGTTGTAGCAGCCGGGGCACTCGTGAACGCAGCCTGATACAAACAGGGTACAGCGGGTGCCGGGGCCGTTGACGATGTCGACGGGGTAGTACTGGTGATAATTCATAGCGTTAACCTGATGCCCTCACCCCGGCCCTCTCCCACAGGGAGAGGGAGAAAACCGGTGGCCGGAATAACAATGTGCTCGATCGGTTCCCTCTCCCTTGAGGGAGAGGGGTAGGGTGAGGGGGAAACCCTGCGCAGAACTTACCCGATCTGCCCATTCCCCAGATGTTTCACCCTGCGCTTCACCTCTTCCTGCTTCCCGGCGTTAAACGGACGGGCATCCGGGCTGCCGAGGTAGCCGCACACGCGGCGGGTCACGGAGACGCGGGCTGCGTCGTGGTTACCGCATTTCGGGCAGGTGAAGCCTTTGCTGGTGCATTCGAACTCACCGGTAAAGCCGCACTCGTAGCACTCATCAATTGGCGTGTTGGTTCCGTAGTACGGCACGTGCTGATAGCTGTAATCCCACACGTCTTCCAGCGCCTTCAGGTTGTGCTGAATGTTCGGGTACTCGCCGTAGCAGATAAAACCGCCGTTCGCGATGGGCGGATAGGCCGCTTCAAAGTCGATCTTGTCGTACGGGTTCACCTTCTTCTCCACATCGAGGTGGAAGCTGTTGGTGTAGTAACCTTTGTCGGTCACGCCTTCCACGATGCCGAACTCAGCGGTGTCCAGACGGCAGAAGCGATCGCAGAGGTTTTCGCTCGGCGTGCTGTACAGGCTGAAACCGTAGCCAGTTTCCTCTTTCCACTGGTCTACCGCATCGCGCAGGCGCTGCACAATCGCGATACCTTTCTCACGCAGGGCGTCGTTGTCATAGATGTGCTTGTCGCCAAACAGCGCGTTAATCGTTTCGTGAATGCCGATATAGCCAAGAGAGATCGATGCGCGACCGTTTTTGAAGATCTTCGACACATCATCGTCCGCCTTCAGGCGCACGCCGCAGGCTCCTTCCATATAGAGAATTGGCGCGACGCGGGCTTTCACCCCTTCAAGACGGGCGATGCGGGTCATCAGCGCCTTACGTGCCAGCTGTAAACGTTCATCCAGCAGCGTCCAGAAGGCCGCTTCATTCCCTTTAGCTTCCAGCGCGATGCGCGGCAGGTTCAGGCTGATGACGCCCAGGTTGTTGCGCCCGTCGTGGATCTGCTCGCCGTTCTCATCTTCGTACACGCCGAGGAAGCTGCGGCAGCCCATTGGCGTTTTAAACGAACCGGTGACTTTCACCACCTGGTCGTAGTTGAGGATGTCCGGGTACATACGCTTGCTCGCGCACTCCAGCGCCAGCTGCTTGATGTCATAGTTCGGATCGCCAAACTTGTGGTTCAGGCCGTCACGAATGGCGAACACCAGTTTCGGGAACACCGCCGTTTTACGGTTTTTACCGAGGCCGGAGATGCGGTTGCGCAGAATAGACTGCTGGATCAGGCGTGATTCCCAGCTGGTGCCGAGGCCAAACCCGAAGGTCACAAACGGCGTCTGGCCGTTGGCGGTGTGCAGCGTGTTTACCTCATATTCCAGCGACTGGAACGCGTCGTAGCACTCTTTCTCGGTGCGGGAACGGGCGTAACCGTCGGCATCCGGGATCTGCCACTCTTCCGCCGTTTTACGGTGTTTGTTGAAGCTCTCGGCCACGAACGGGGCCAGTACTTCATCGATGCGGTTAATGGTGGTGCCGCCATAGATGTGGCTCGCCACCTGGGCGATGATCTGCGCCGTGACCGCCGTCGCGGTGGAGATGGATTTCGGCGGCTCAATCTCGGCGTTACCCATTTTAAAACCGTGGGTCAGCATGCCTTTCAGGTCGATCAGCATGCAGTTAAACATCGGGAAGAACGGCGAGTAGTCGAGATCGTGATAGTGGATCTCACCGCGCTCGTGCGCAGACACCACGTCGCGCGGCAGCAGGTGCTGGCGGGCATAGTGCTTGGCGACGATACCGGCCAGCAGGTCGCGCTGGGTTGGGATCACTTTGCTGTCTTTGTTGGCATTTTCATTGAGCAGCGACGAGTTGGTTTGCTCTACCAGGCCGCGGATCTCCTGGTTCAGGCGACCGCGTTTCTCACGCTGGACGTCACGGTCGTGACGATACTCAATGTAGGCGCGCGCCAGCTGCTTGTACGGACCAGACATCAGCTGGTTTTCAACCGCGGTCTGGATCTCGTTGATATCCACCTGGCTGCGTTCATGCATCTGGCTGCTAACGACTTCTGCGACGGTGGCGCAGTAATCTGCGTCATCGACTCCCGCTGCTTTAGCTGCACGCAGAATGGCTTCTTTGATGCGCTCTGATTTAAACGGCACTTTACAGCCATCACGTTTCATCACATGCGGTGTCATGATCACTCCATTTTAAAAACAGGTTATCCACAAAGGTGGAGAAGTATTCACCGGACGTATTCCTCGCCGCGGCAAAGACTTCCCGCGTGCCCAGCTCGTGTTATCCACAATTCCGGCCAGCGTTTGCGCCGTCTTGTTGTTGGAATAGTAGACGATAAATACAAGATGTTGGGTCGGCGTGCATTTTAAGTGCTACATATAGTGATTTGCATCAAACAAGTTTGCGATTTTTTTGATGCAGAACAAAGTAAAAAGACGAGAGTACAAACGGCGGGCGCTGGGGCAATTGTAAAGACTCGAAGGAAAAATCTGATTAATTATTCAACAAAAACAAGCGCTCAGCAGAGCCTGTGCTGAGCGCTGCTCGATTAACTCACCCCGCAGGCCCAGCTCAACCCTGCCTGCAAAAAGGCTACGGTAACGATGCAGCCCAGTACCAACGGGATGAGAAGAGAGCTTTCGGGGGCATCGTCCTGTTTTTGAGAACCTTCATTACTCAGCGCAGACATCGCCTCTTCCCGCGTACGCGCCGCCAGCAATTGCTCACGCACCCGCTCATCCGTGAGTCTGCTGGTCAGCGTCGTCAGCAGGTGCATATGCGTACTGCCTGCTTCCGCTGGCGGAATGGCGAGCAGGAAAACCATCCTCACCTCTTCATCACCCTCCAGCCCCGGCCAGCATATCGGATCGTCAAAGAGCGCCAGACAAAATGCCGCCTGTTGCACCGCCTCGGTTTTACCGTGCGGGACAGCGAGCGCTTCACCCAGCGCGGTAGGGCCTTCACTTTCACGTTGTAAAACGCTTTCGATAAATGCCTCTCGATCGTTGATGACATTCCGCCTGGCGAGCGGCTCGGTGAGCAAGCGGATCACTGCTTCCGGCGTGCGTTGGGGCGGGTTGATAAACACCAGATCGGGATGCGTCAATGCCAGCAAGTTCATATTAAGCCTCAATCAAAAAATCGCAGGTTGCGGAGGGGAGGATCGCCGTTACCGGTTGCATCGGCTCTTCCAGATAGTTGATCTGCCGTAACACTGCCAGACTTTCCGGGACGGGAGCCGGTTGTGTCCCGGCGTTAAATACGCGTAAGACGGTGCCATGCAGCAGCTGCGCATGGGGCAGAGCGGAAAGGATGAGCGGCTCCGGCACGGTCAGTAGCGAGAACTCTGCCGGAAGCCTGCGCTCGGGCAGACGCAACGAAAAGCGCTCAAGACGGTGATCGAGCGTGTGTAGCGTTTGCCGTTGGTAGGTGAAGGGCTGTCCAACCGCCTGATTTTCCAGCTGGCGCAGCGTGAGGTGGTCGGCGTTGTCGGCCAGTGCGACGGTGAATGAAAAGCGCAACGGTTTCAGCAACTGGGCATCAGGAGTCTCAACCACCGTATTATTGATGCCGGAGGCCCGACCCGGTCGCCATTCGAGATCGCTGCGTCCGAGCACGCCCGTCGATTTAAACATCGTCAGGGCAATAGCAGCGGGTTCGCTGCCGATAATCTGAAATTCTTTCATGCCACGGCTAGTCACAACCAGCGCTTTACCCGGTTCCGTGACAGCGATAATGCCCTCGCTGGTTTCGATATCCACGGGCTTCTCGCGATAGCGTTCTTGCCAGCGTTCACCGTCATATCCCGTTTCGCGCTGGATGATTGCGAAGGGCTGTGAGGCGATAGCGTGACGGGTGTGAACATCGCTGCCGATCAGTAAACGTAGCCGGTGATCGCAGTGGCTGTTTTCCAGCGAAGCCTCGACATACAGATTCGGATCGTCGTGGCGTAATTCGCAGACCAGACGAATGGATAACGGCGTTCGGGCCGTATCCTGACGGCTGGCGAGATCCTGCGGAAGACGCATTGTGGCCTTGACGGTCAGCTTTTCGACAAGCGGCGTTTTTACGCCGTCGACGAGCGTAAAATGCGAACAGCGCGTCGGCGCGTCGCCCGCAAGCGGCGAAAAATCGTAGCTGTCGCCCGCGTCCACGCAGTCTTCAAAGGTAAAGAAAGAGGGGATACGTCTGCCGCTGCGTTTGTCATGCAGGGTAAGCGTTCCGGCATCCAGCGACAGTCGATAATGCGCATTCTCAATCTCGCTGCCCTTTATCTTTTCAGACGCCAGGAAAGGCGCAGGGTCTTCTTCAACGTTAACGGTGAGATAGCCGATCGGCGGCAGAACCGGTGTCTTTACCGCAACGTGCCAGCGGTAATAAGGGAGAAGGGGCGTCTCGCACTCGCCCTCGGCGGTAAGGGAGATCGCCGTTCCGCCGGGCAGAATGTCTCTTTCCAGGACGTCGAAAGGGATGGGCTGCCCCTGATGCGTCAGGGCGATATTATCCGCCCGGCTATACAGGGTGGTTATCACCACGCGCTGCGTTGGGGTAGCTAGCGGGTTAAAGATCAGCAGGTCGCCATCCTGAACGCAGGCGGCCGCCAGGGTTTTCACCACCAGATTCCACAGGCTATGGCACAGCTGTTCGGTTTGTTCCAGTCGATGCAGAATGTCGCGGTTGGTGGCATCGCTATTACAGCCGCCAATGGAATCGTGGGCATGGTTTCGCAACAGCTTTTTCCAGAGGGTGTCGACTACCGCGAGGTTGACCGGAATCCCCTGGTGACGCGCCATTGCGATTGTCGGCTCCAGCTGTCGCAGGATGAACTGTTCAACCTCATCGTTTTTCTTTTTGATGTCGTAGCGCACGGAGCCGATCGTTTTATGGATGCGGGTGTAGCGCGGCGATTTCAGCTCCCCTTCCAGGAGCTCAAACTGTTCACGCTGCGCGCGAAGGGTTTCTACATAACGCTCCAGAGAGCTGATGAAGTAACGGTCCTGATCCGGGGACTGTGCGCTGGCGACCTCCAGGATTTTCGGTAGCGCCGGGTCGATGCTGACCTGATCGCCGCCGCAGGGCAGGAGCAGGTCGTTTAGACCGGCCCGTGAACGCAAAAGTGTGGTCATCGGGTAGATTTTTCCCCGGAGATGGGAGGCTTCCGAACGCATGTTTTTAGCCGCGCCATAACCGAGCGCCATCGCACAGGCGATGACGGTCGCACCTGACGGTGCGCGCCAGAGGAACTGGCTGCTTTTGGCGTGCCTGTCGTGATCGATACCGCGCCAGAAGACGATATTGTCGATATTGCAGCCCTGCAAGATCGTGGGCATTTGCGCATTGTGGCCAAAGGTATCCGGAAGATACCCAACCTGCATCGCATGCCCCAGCGTCCGGGCAGAAAAAATGCCGTACTTCAGGTTGCGGATAATCGATTCGCCATGCACGTTGTAGGTGTCCGTCTGGGTATACCATGGCCCTACGAAGATCCTTTTTTCTCTGACCAGCTTTTCCAGCCTGGCGCGATAATCAGGATTGATGGCGAGAAAGTCCTCCACTACCGCCATCTGTCCGTCAAGGTGATAGCAGGTGTAAGCGGAGTCCTGCTCCAGCGTGTTGATGACGTCCGCAAAATTATATGACGCCAGCACCATGCTGTCCTGACGGGTGAAATACCACTCCTGATCCCAGTGCGTATGGGCAATGACGTGGATCTGATTCATGACGTTCCCCTTATCTGGCGTTCTTTGGGCTGACATAGAGCACGCCCAGGGCGCAAATCAGTGCGCCAATAAAGACGCTCGCCAGGTAGCCCGCCACGTTGGTTGCCAGCGGCCAGCCCCAGACGGCTGGCAGAGGCAGCGTCTGCTTCACGCCAAGGGTAATGGCGACCAGCGCGCCGGCGACGGCACCGGTCATGAACACCGGGATCAGACGTGGGTTTTTCAGGATGAACGGGATCGCGCCTTCGGAGATCCCAATCACGCCCAGCAACAACGAGGTGCTACCGACGGTTTTCTCTTCCTGGCTAAAGACATCCGGTAATCCAAAGCGGCCGTTGAGGAACGCAGCAAAGCCGACGCCAATGGAGGGGATCACGATGGAGAGTTCGCGGGCGGTTAAATCAAACGTCTCGCTCATGCCATTCAGGCCGAGCGCGACCGAGCCTGCCGCCTTGTTGACCGGACCGCCCAGGTCGAACGCGGTGCCCGCGGCAATCATCGCGGAATAGAACCCGCGCCCGGTGTCACCTGCCGAGGTAAAAAAGACCACCATCAGCTGGTTAAGCGAGCCAAAAATCGGATTAATCAAATATTCCATGACCATCACCAGCGTAATGCCGGTGATCAGCGGGACGAGCAGCATGGTTTTAATGGTGGTGAGCTGCTGGCGGACGTGAATCGAATCATTGAGCCAGCGTACCAGATAGCCCACAAAAAAGCCGATACCAATGGCGCCGAAAAAGCCGGATGGCATAAAGCCTTCGATATCAAAGAAGCGCTTATAGACTTCGTCTGACATGATGCCGCCAATAAGACCGGGGATGAGTGCCGGTTTACCGGCAATGGAAAACGCCAGATACATCGCAAAAACGGGATACATGAACTTAATGGTCATAAAGCCCACTTTATCCAGCACGCTGAACGGCGAATGTTCGATGTTAATAAACTGCCCGGTTATTTTGGCCGTCGCCATCATCAGCCCGCCCATCACCACCACCGGCAGCATATAGCTGATGGCCGCCATAATATGGCCAATAAAAATCTGGTAAGCCGAACGCTGAAGATCGTCTCCTTGTGCGACAGTGGTGACGTTTTTTTCCTTTGCCAGCGCCTGACGCAGATAGCGATCGGTATGTTTGATCAGCTCTTGTGTGCGGGTTTGAAGGTGAGGAATGTTTTCAAAACGCTCGGCATCCTGAATGGGAACGTCGGTTGCCAGAATAATGGCCGTGGCGGAGGCGATATCCTGTTTTGTTAAGCGGTTTTTAACGCCGTCGCTGCCCTGCGTTTCGACCTTTACCTCGATATTGTGCTCGTTAGCCCATGCAATAATTTTATTCGCCGCCATAAAGGTGTGTGCGATACCTGTCGGGCAGGCCGTTACCGCGACAACTTTTTGTTTCGTCATTGTCATAATTCCCTGGATGTGAAAACAGGGGAAGTATAAAGAGAACCTAAAACAGTTTTTAATGTTTGCTAATACTAATTTCGTATCGTGATACGCGTAAATGCAATGTGTGAAGCGCCTTCCAGAGACTATTTCTCTGTTGTGTTAATATCATCTCGGGATTAAACGGGGCGTAATAGATGAATTCATTCCAGGGAAGTGAACGTTTGATATTTGAATACATTCAGCATCATGCGTGTAATATTTCTAATATATCGGCAAAAGAGATTGCCCGTGATACCTTTACCACGACAACATCCGTTAATCGTGTATGTAAAAAAATGGGCTATAAAAGCTATACCGAGCTTCGGTACCGTTTTTTACGCGACCATTTTACACCTGCACCTGCTACACCCGACGTGGGGCCGCAGCCGGATGATATTGTGACAGACGTGTCCAGGTTGCTTACGCATTCCAGCCATATCTATCTTTACGCACGGGGAGCCTCGCTCACCAGCCTCAACTACCTGTCGCGCTTTTTGTCGCTGGCGAGCCTGCCGCACCTTATTTTGAATGACATGCACCAGTTGACACGCGTATCGAAGGGGACGCTGGTGTTGATCAGTAAATCCGGGGAGACGCAGTCGCTGATTGAAATGGCGCGTAACGCGCTGCGCAAAGGGTTGAAGATTATTGCGATTACCCGTCAGGGGTCGACACTGGCGTCGATCTCAACGCTATGCTGGCCGTTACCAATCGACATTAACGCGGTTTCGCTGTATCAGCGGGAAGGGCAGCTTGAACTGTTAAGCGCCGTGGACCGTATCGGCTGTAGGCTGCTACAGCACGATACGGTGTAGTCAGGCCGTCAGAGCTGCTTCACTATTCCCAGACGTACGGCATAATCATTTTCATGGTTGCCGTCATTATTGATGTACGTTTTATCCAGTGAAACCAGTTCGACGTATGGCGTCCAGCCATCGTCGAGCTTGTAGTTGAACGCGACGGTATGCTCCCAGTAGGTGTCATCCCCGGTTCCCTGATCGACGTTATCCTGCCAGCGGAAGCGCGGGTTATAGGACATACCGAATTTGCCGATGTTATACGCGAACCAAATGTCGAACTGGTGTGACTGGCGGCGAGTATAACCGCTGCCGTCGAGTTCTTTATCGCTGTGCGCGTCATTGACGGTGTTATAGCGGTAACGGGCGGAGAGATTCAGACCGTTATCGAAGGCTTTCCAGCCCTGAATGAAGGGGCGGTAATGCGTATTGCTGGCGGTGAAAACCGTCACCATGCCAGGCGCAACGGCGAAACCATTTCCCAGATCAAAACGCCAGCGCGTTTCGATTTCCTGTGCCGCTTCCGTTAACCCCTTGTCGTCGGGATTATATCTGTCGGTATCACCAAAAAACGTATCATTATGGTTTTGTGCGGCTTCAACGGAGAAGTAAAAACCGTTATTCGCCTGATGCATGACCTTAATGCGTGAATCATTTACGTCTGAGCGCGTATTATGACCAAAGCGAAGGTCGACGGACGTATTCCCGCACCATCCCTGTGTGCTCAATAATAATGCGCTAATACACGTTGCTTTAATAATTATCTTTTTCATAATATCCTGCCGAGGTTATTTAATTGGCAGGCTATTTTTATTTTGAGTGCGCCATATTGTAAAAGTTATCGTCGTACATTTAGCGTATCGCTAAACATAAAAAAAGAGATACAGCATGCTGTATCTCCTGAGGTTTATTCCTGCACCCACCAGATAGCTTCAAACGGGCGCAATAGCAACGTATCGGGTCGGAAGGGAACCTCGTCATAGTTGCTGAGTGCCACCCGCCATGCTCCCTCTACGGGGGCGGGCTGCCACTGCTGGCGCGCGTGGCTCAGGTTCGCCACCACCATCAGCGTTTGTCCCTGCCACTGGCGGCGGTAGCACCACAGGGAAGGGTGATCCGGAAGCAAATCTTCATAGTCTCCCCACGTCAGTACCGACAGGGTTTTGCGCAGGCGAATCAGCGACTGATAGGTGTAAAACACCGAATCGGGGTCGTCCAGCGCCGCGCGGGCGTTCACGGTTTCGTAGTTGTCGCAGACGCCAATCCACGGCTCGGCCTCGGTAAAGCCCGCATTATGCGAGGCGTCCCACTGCATCGGCGTGCGGCCATTATCGCGTGACTTACTCGCCAGAATCGCCAGTAGTTCATCCGTATCGCGACCGTTAGCCCGCTGTTCGGCGAACATGTTCAGGCTTTCCACGTCGCGGTAGTCGGTGATACGGCTGAAATGCGGGTTGGTCATACCCAGCTCTTCACCCTGGTAGATATACGGCGTGCCCTGCATCCCGTGCAGCACCATGCCGAGCATTTTCGCCGCCGCCACGCGGTGTTCCCCTTCGTCACCAAAGCGCGACACGATGCGCGGCTGGTCATGGTTACACCAGAACAGCGCGTTCCAGGCTTTGTTGTGCATCCCCTGCTGCCAGTGGCGGAAAAGGGTTTTTAGCGCCACGAAGTCCGGCTTCGCCTTCGTCCATTTTTCGCCGCCGGGGTAGTCTACTTTGAGGTGGTGGAAGTTAAAGGTCATCGACAGCTCGCGGCCGTCAAGAGACGCGTACTGTTGGCAGTTCTCCAGCGAGGTGGAGGACATCTCGCCCACCGTCATCAGATTACGCGGCGTAAAGACGTCGCGGCTCATCTCCTGGAGATATTCGTGGATGCGCGGCCCGTCAGTGTAGAAGCGGCGACCGTCGCCGAGGGTATCGTCCGGGAAATCCTGATCTTTTGAAATCAGGTTAATCACGTCCAGACGCAAGCCGTCCACGCCGCGATCGGCCCAGAACTCGCACACTTTTTTCAGCTCGGCGCGCACCGCCGGGTTTTCCCAGTTGAGATCCGCCTGCTCCGGTGCGAACAGGTGCAGATAATACTGCTCGCTTTCGGCGTGCCAGCGCCAGGCGTTGCCGCCAAATTTGGAGCGCCAGTTGTTGGGAAGCGTATCCGGCGTACCGTCGCGCCAGATATAGAACTGGCGGTACGGACTCGCTTTATCCAGCGACTCACGGAACCAGGCGTGCTGCGTGGACGTGTGGTTAAAGACCATATCCAGCACGATGCGGATGCCGCGTTCATGCGCCCGGGCAACCAGCTCGTCAAAGTCGTCCAGCGTGCCGTAGGTCGGATCGATGGCAGTGTAGTTCGCCACGTCGTAACCGTTATCCACCTGCGGGGAGATATAAAACGGCGTCAGCCAGATGGCGTCAATGCCGAGGGTTTTCAGGTAGTCCAGGCGCTGCGTTACGCCGCGCAGATCGCCCGTGCCGCTGCCGGTGGTGTCCTGGAAACTCTTTGGGTAAATCTGATAGATGACGCCGTTCTGCCACCAGTGAGGAAGGGTATTCATAGTACGTTCCTGCAAATGCGAAGGGGCGCAACTGCGCCCCGAAAGAGAGAATTAAACAATCTGCAACGTGCCCTGACGGAACTTACGCTGGTAAACCACAGTAGTCAGCGCCATTGGGATGATAATCGCCACCGCCATCGCCAGCGCAAATACCTGCCAGAACGCGGGCTGAATGGAGAGGATACCCGGCAGGCCGCCGACGCCAATCCCGTTCGCCATCACGCTGTTCAGGCCGCACAGCAAGCCCGCCAGACCGGAGCCGATCATCGCGCAGAGCATCGGGAAGCGGTATTTCAGGTTGATACCGTACATCGCCGGTTCAGTGACGCCGAGGTAAGCGGAGATGGCAGCCGGAACGGAGATCTCTCGCTCGTTGTGCTTACGGCTGACGATGATGATGCCGGTTACCGCCGAGGCCTGCGCAATGTTAGACAGGGCGATGATCGGCCAGACAGGCGTACCGCCGAGGCTCTGGATCATCTGCATATCAATCGCCAGCGTGGTCTGGTGCACGCCGGTGATCACCAGCGGAGCGTAGAGGAAGCCAAACAGCGCGGCACCGATTGGCGCGAAGCTGCCGGTCATCAGGTGACGGACCGCGAAGGCCACGCCGTCGCCAATCATGCGGCCAAACGGACCGATAAAGGCGTGCGCCAGGAACACCGCCAGGATCAGCGAGCAGACCGGGACCACAACCAGATAGAGGTAATCCGGCACGATGCGCTTCAGACGCGTCTCAATGAAGCCCAGCGCCAGGCCCGCCAGCAATGCCGGGATCACCTGCGCCTGATAGCCCACTTTGGCGATGGTAAACAGGCCAAAGTTCCACACCTCTGGCGTTTGCTGACCAAGTAAGTAAGCGTTCATTAACTGCGGAGAGACCAGCGTCACGCCGAGCACGATACCGAGAATTGGCGTTCCGCCCATCTTGCGCACCGCGGACCAGCAGATCCCGACTGGCAGATAGAAGAAGATCGCTTCGCCAATCAGCCACAGGAAGTCATAGATGCTTTGCAGCGCCGGGTACATCTGCGCCAGGGTTTTGCCGTCGCTCATTGGCACATCGCCGATGACGTTACGGAAGCCCAGAATTAAGCCCCCGCTGATCAGCGCTGGCAGCAGCGGGAAGAAGATCTCCGCAAAATGGGAAATCAGCTGCTCATGCCATTTCATATTCTGGCGCGCGGCCTTCTTCGCCTGCTCTTTATCGGCGGAAGAGTGCCCGGTAGTCGCCAGCAGAGCCTGATAGTAATCGCCCACTTCGGTACCAATCACCACCTGAAACTGCCCGGCGTTGGTGAAGCAGCCTTTAACCATAGAAAGCTCTTCAATGGCCTTCGGGTTGGCTTTGGCCGGATCGTTAAGCACGAAGCGCAGGCGGGTAATGCAATGGCTGACGGTGGCGATGTTATCGCGTCCGCCGACCAGGACGATCAGCTGATCGATATCTGTTTGTTTGACTTTACTCATCATGAAACCTCATGACAGATGGTGATAGGGGTTATGACCTGCGCGCAAGCCTACTCCTTCAACGTGACGGCGAAAATGGGAACGTTCCCGAAATCGGGCGAAGATCACAATAATCTATTCAAAAGAATTATGAGAGATGGGCTGGAATAACGATCTGACGGGGCTCGGTTCGCCCGGTAATCTGCTCGATCAGCTGCGCGGCAGCCTGCCGGCCAGACTCGGCGTAACCCGGATCAACGCTGATAATCTCCGGGTGTAAGAACTTCATCAGCGGCGTGCTTCCCACGCTCGCTAATTGCAGTTCCCCGATGCGCTGCTCCTGCAAATATTTGCTCGCACCCAATGCAAGGGTATCCGTGGCGCATACCAGGGCGGTGGTTTGTGACGTCAGCACGCTGGCGACCTGTTCATATCCCTGTTTCATACCCAGACCGGGCAGCGCGGCCACGGCGGGAAGATTGTGTTTTTTACAAAACGCCAGGTACGCTTCATGGCGACGCTTGCCGGTGGTGATGTCAGCATGTGGCACGCCGAGATAGCTGATATGCCGATGGCCCTGTTCATACAGGCGCTGCATCAGGATCACGATCGCCCCTTCGTCATCGTAACAGACAGAGGCAAACCCGCTGGCGTCGCGCGCCAGCAGCACCAGTGACGGCTGCCAGGGTTTAAGCACGTCCTCTTTTAGGCCGGTAAATCCGAACAGCACCACCCCATCAATATTACGGCGCTGAAGCATGCCGAGATGCTCCTCCACCATTTGCGCGGAGAACTTGCTCTCCATCATGATCGGATCGTAGCCCTGCTCGTAGAACGCGGGCAGCATCGTCTGTACGGCGAGGTTTTCGGAGAGGGAATCCAGACGCGAGACAATAATGGCGACCACTTTATCGCTCTGCCCGCGCATGGCGCGCGCGGAGCGGGAAGGGGAAAAACCGTGCTGATTCATCACCGCCTCGACGCGCTCGCGTGTGCGCTCGCTGACACCGCTTTCGTTGTTCAGCACGCGTGAGACAGTCGATTTCCCCACGCCGCTTAAACGCGCGATATCTTTAATCGTAAGGCGGTTCTGCATGCTGTATTCCCTGTAACAACGATAAAATAATCAATTGAGCCTAATGCTATCCTGCGAATTCGCTATGGGCAAAGTCTGGTTTACGTTCGGTTTATTTGCAGGGCGTTATAATACCGCCCGATTAGTCACAAACGGTATGGATAAATCACTATACTGCGTGCCGATACCCAACTTTTTACTTACCGGAGGCCACATGGATCCCGATCCCACACCTCTCCTGACCAGGAGAAAACCTTCTTTCCGGTAAGCCAGCCTTTTGCTGTCTCACCGGCGTGAGGCAGCAACGTTCATACGTTCCTGCTTGATAAATTAAGTGCCTGACAGGTACGGCTTTGCCACGCCTGCGGGAAAACTGCGTCCGCCTTTGCGGATGCGGGGGAATGACTATGCTGAAGAATATCACCCGGCAGCTGCAAGCGCTGCTGAGCCGTCACCTGCCACATCGCCTGATTGCGCGCGATCCGCTGCCAAATGCCAACACCATGGCGGGAGCGGCAATCCCCGCTTCCCTGACCGAGCGCTGCCTGAACGTGGCGGCGATGGATGAAAACGAAGTCTGGCGCGCCTTTGGCGGCCACCCGGAAGGGCTGAACGCGCAAGAAGTGTCAAAAATCCGCGCGGAACATGGCGATAACCAGATCCCGGCGCAGAAACCCTCTCCCTGGTGGGTCCACCTGTGGCTCTGCTACCGCAATCCGTTCAACCTGCTGTTGACGGTGCTCGGGATTATCTCTTACGCCACTGAAGATCTGTTTGCCGCAGGCGTGATTGCCCTGATGGTGGGGATCTCCACGCTGCTGAACTTTATTCAGGAAGCGCGCTCCACCAAAGCGGCGGACGCCCTGAAAGCGATGGTCAGCAACACCGCCACCGTGTCGCGCGTGATTAACGACCTCGGCGAGAACGCCTGGATTGAGCTTCCCATTGACCAGCTGGTGCCGGGCGATCTGGTGAAGCTGGCGGCGGGGGACATGATCCCGGCGGATTTACGCGTCATCCAGGCGCGGGATCTGTTCGTCGCGCAGGCGTCACTCACCGGTGAGTCCCTGCCCGTAGAGAAGGTAGCGCGGACCCGCGATCCGCAGCAGATGAACCCGCTGGAGTGCGACACCCTGTGCTTTATGGGCACCACGGTGGTCAGCGGCACCGCGCAGGCGATTGTCACCGCCACCGGCGGCAATACCTGGTTTGGACAGCTTGCCGGACGCGTCAGCGAGCAGGAGAGCGAGCCGAATGCGTTCCAGAAAGGTATTGGCCGCGTCAGCATGCTGCTGATCCGCTTTATGATGGTCATGACGCCGATTGTCCTGCTGATCAACGGCTACACCAAAGGCGACTGGTGGGAAGCGGCGCTGTTCGCGCTCTCCGTGGCCGTTGGCTTAACGCCGGAAATGCTGCCGATGATTGTCACGTCCACGCTGGCGCGCGGGGCGGTCAAACTCTCTAAACAAAAGGTGATCGTTAAACACCTCGACGCCATCCAGAACTTTGGCGCGATGGACATCCTTTGCACCGATAAAACCGGCACCCTGACGCAGGACAAAATCGTGCTGGAGAACCACACCGACATCGCCGGAAAAACCAGCGAGCGCGTGCTCCACAGCGCCTGGCTGAACAGCCACTATCAGACCGGGCTGAAAAACCTGCTCGACGTGGCGGTGCTGGAAGGGGTGGACGAGGAGTCTGCCCGCACGCTCTCCGGTCGCTGGCAGAAGGTGGATGAAATCCCGTTCGACTTCGAGCGCCGCCGCATGTCGGTGGTGGTCAGCGAGCAGGCGGACGTACATCAGCTGATCTGCAAAGGGGCATTGCAGGAGATCCTGAATGTTTCCACGCAGGTGCGCCATAACGGCGAGATCGTGCCGCTGGATGAGACCATGCTGCGCCGCATCAAACGCGTCACCGATAACCTGAACCGTCAGGGGCTGCGCGTGGTGGCAGTAGCCAGCAAGTTCCTGCCTGCGCGGGAAGGTGACTACCAGCGTATCGATGAATCCGATTTGATCCTCGAAGGTTACATCGCATTCCTCGATCCGCCGAAAGAGACCACCGCGCCGGCGCTAAAAGCGCTGAAAGCGAGCGGTATCACCGTCAAAATCCTCACCGGCGACAGCGAGCTGGTGGCGGCCAAAGTGTGCCACGAAGTCGGCCTGGACGCGGGCGACGTCGTCGTGGGGAGCGACATTGAGCACCTGTCCGACGATGAGCTGGCCGAGCTTGCCCAACGCACCACGCTGTTTGCCCGCCTGACGCCGCTGCATAAAGAGCGCATCGTCACTCTGCTGCGTCGCGAAGGGCACGTAGTGGGCTTTATGGGCGACGGCATCAATGATGCGCCAGCCCTGCGTGCGGCGGATATCGGTATCTCCGTGGACGGCGCGGTGGATATTGCCCGTGAAGCGGCGGATATCATTCTGCTGGAAAAGAGCCTGATGGTGCTGGAAGAGGGCGTCATCGAAGGGCGTCGCACCTTCGCCAATATGCTCAAATACATCAAAATGACCGCCAGCTCCAACTTCGGCAACGTCTTCAGCGTGCTGGTGGCGAGCGCGTTTCTGCCGTTTCTGCCGATGCTGCCGCTGCACCTGCTGATCCAGAACCTGATGTACGATGTCTCTCAGGTGGCGATCCCGTTTGATAACGTGGACGACGAGCAGATCCAGAAGCCGCAGCGCTGGAACCCCGCCGATCTGGGGCGCTTTATGCTGTTCTTTGGGCCGATCAGCTCTATCTTCGACATTCTGACCTTCTGCCTGATGTGGTTTGTGTTCCATGCGAATACGCCAGAACACCAGACGCTGTTCCAGTCCGGCTGGTTCGTGGTGGGACTGCTGTCTCAGACGCTGATTGTGCACATGATCCGCACCCGTCGTATTCCGTTCATCCAGAGCCGTGCCGCGTGGCCGCTGATTGTGATGACGGGGATTGTGATGGCGCTCGGGATCGCGCTGCCGTTCTCGCCGCTGGCAAGCTACCTGCAACTTCAGGCGCTGCCGCTGAGCTACTTCCCGTGGCTGGTGGCGATCCTCGCGGGCTACATGGTGCTGACGCAGATGGTGAAAGGGTTCTATGCGCGCCGGTATGGATGGCAGTAACGGCAAGCCCGGTGGCGCTGCGCTTACCGGGCCTACGATCCGAACGTAGGTCGGGTAAGGCGAAGCCGCCACCCGGCAGCTGGCTTTCCTCCCAAATTCAACAACCTGTGATCTCCGTCGGCGCATTCGCTTGACGACAATTTGAGCGCATGTTAACAGAATGTTTTGCCTGTATTTGGCCCGTCAGATAAGGAACATTCATGTTACGGTACAGCCTCTTAACCGCCGGGCTCATGCTCGGCGCCTCCGCCTTTGCCGCCCCGGCAGGTGACCTTCCCTTAATGCCCTGGCCTGCGAAGGTTGAACGTCCGACCACTCAGGGCGCGCTGGTGCTTAACAATCAACTCTCTGTGAGCGTCAGCGGCGACGATCTGGGGGATGCGGTCAACCGCCTGCGCCAGCGCATTGCGCTGCAAACCGGCTGGACGCTACAGCCGCAGGCCGAAAAACCTGACAAGCCGACCATCCGCATCGCCATCGCCAAAAAGGTGAAGCCGCAGCCGCTGCCGGACAGCGATGAGAGCTATAAACTCACGGTGGACGCCAACGGCGTAAATATCTCTGCCAACACCCGCTTCGGCGCGCTGCGCGCCATGGAAACCTTGCTTCAGCTGATGCAGAACGGCGCCGAAAACACCTCGATCCCGTGGGTGACCATTGAAGATTCGCCGCGCTTCCCGTGGCGCGGGCTGCTGCTCGATTCGGCGCGCCACTTCCTCCCGATTCAGGATATTAAACGCCAGATCGACGGCATGGCCGCGGCAAAGCTCAACGTCCTGCACTGGCATTTGACGGACGATCAGGGCTGGCGCTTTACCTCGAAGCGTTATCCAAAATTAACCCAGCTTGCCAGCGATGGGCTGTTCTACACCCCGGAGCAGATGCGCGAGATTGTGCGTTACGCTACCGAGCGCGGCATACGCGTGGTGCCGGAAATTGATATGCCGGGCCACGCCTCGGCGATTGCCGTCGCCTACCCGGAGCTGATGAGCGCGCCGGGGCCTTACGCCATGGAGCGCCACTGGGGCGTGCTGAAGCCGGTGCTGGATCCAACCAAAGAGGCAACTTATACCTTTGCCGACGCGATGGTCAGCGAACTGGCGGCGATCTTCCCGGATCCGTATCTGCATATTGGCGGCGATGAGGTTGACGACAGCCAGTGGAAAGCGAACGCTGCGATCCAGACGTTTATGCGCGACAACAAACTGGCGGACAGCCACGCGTTGCAGGCGTATTTCAACCGCAAGCTGGAGACGATCCTTGAGAAGCACCACCGGCAGATGGTTGGCTGGGATGAGATCTACCATCCCGATCTGCCGAAAAGCATTCTGATCCAGTCCTGGCAGGGACAGGACGCGCTGGGGCTGGTGGCGCAGAACGGTTATAAGGGCATTCTCTCAACCGGTTTCTACCTCGATCAGCCGCAATCCACCGCCTACCACTACCGCAATGAAATTGTGCCGCAGGGGCTGAACGGCGTGGATGTGATAGCGGACACCGACAGCGTCCAGAGCTGGGCTTTCTCCATGCCGCGTCTAAAAGGCAAGCCGGTGGAAGGCAGCTTTACGCTGGTGAAAGGCGATGCCGGGTGGCGTGGATTTATTGATTTTGCCGGGAAATCGCGTCGGGCGGTGGATAACATTCAGTGGCGGGACGACAACCAGGTAACGTTTACCGTTGATACCTGGATGGGTGAAACGCGTCCGGTCGTTTCTGTTGAGAACGATAAGCTCAGCGGCTATTTCCTGGTGGGTAACGCCCGCTACCCGATCGACGGCACGCGTCTGGACGCGGTGCCAAAAGGCATACCGCCGGTGGTGCCGGACCCGGCGAACGAGGCTAATCTGCTCGGCGGTGAAGCCGCGCTGTGGGCGGAAAACGTGGTCGCGCCGGTGCTGGATATCCGTCTGTGGCCGCGCGCCTTTGCGGTGGCGGAGCGGCTATGGTCGGCAAAGGACGTCAACGACATCGACAACATGTATACCCGGCTCCAGGCGATGGACAGTTGGTCCACGGTGTCGGCTGGACTACAGCAGCATACCCAGCAGCAGGTGCAGTTCACGCGCCTCGCCAACAATGCGGATACCCTTCCGCTGCAAATTCTCGCCCAGGCGCTTGAACCGGCGCAGTATTACACCCGCCAGCATCTTAAGTTCCAGGCCGGAAACTATCATCAGTTTGAGCCGCTCAACCGGCTCGCTGACGCGCTAAACGCGGAAAGTGCGACCGTGCGTCAGATGAATAAATGGGCGGACCGTCTGGTGAGCGACGCGGAAGACACGGAAAGCGCCGACGCGCTGCGCCACGTCTTTAACCGCTGGCAGAACAACACCAGCGATGCGCTGGCCTTGAGTGAAAACAGCTATCAGCTGAAGGCCATTAAGCCGGTGATCCAGGAGGTGGATAAACTGGCCTCGATTGGCCTGAGGCTGACGGATCTGGTGGCGCGTCAGGGCACGCTGGACGACAACGAGATCGCGTCGATCCAGAGCGAACTGGATAACGCGGCGACGATCCAGGACGAGGTGGTGATTGCGGCGGTGTACCCGCTGGAGACGCTGCTTAGGGCGACGCGGAATCAGTAACAAATGCGCCCGGTGGCGCTACGCTTACCGGGCCTACGTGACGTGTAGGCCCGGCAAACGAAGTGCCGCCGGGCGTGAAGGCAACTCAGTTCTTCAGCACCCACGCCTCTTTCCAGTGCGCGCCCACGCCTGGCTCAAACTGGGTCGCGTATTTGCTCCACTGCACGCAGTAGCCGCTATACGGGAACGGTTTACACTCGTAGGTCTTACCGTTTTTAGGCTGTAACACCACGGTGCCCGCTTTGTAGGAGGCAATGCTGTCCGGGAAGATAAAGTCATGCGGGCCGCTGCTGTCCGCCGCGTCGCTTTCCAGCATCAGGTTTAGCACGTCCTGCGCGAACAGGGTGCCGTCTTTGTTGGTGGCGTAGTATTTCAGCATATGGTGGCCCGCTGTGACGTCAGTCAGCGTCATGGTCACGTTTTGATTGACGTTATTCATATCCTGCTTCAGGTAACCTTTTTCGGCACCGTGGTGGTTCATCACGTGCGCTTCAAAATTAACGTCACCCTGCGTGTTCACATGGAAGGTCACAATCACATTGCCATGTTCGATTTTGCTGTATTGCAGATCGGAAACGGCGATGGTCTCGCTCGCCTGCGCTTTTTGCTCTTCATAAGAGATGGCAACGGATCTCAGCGTGCTGCCGTCTTTCACGAATACGCTGTTGGCGCCGTGAATCGGGCTGATTTCACCGGCTTCATCTTTCACACCGACGCGGACATCGCTATGAGTGGTGTTGATCTTCTGCGCCAGATCGTAGGACCACTGGTTAGCGTCGCCTTGTTCTGAAGAGCCGATGGTCATTTCAGTACGCAGGGCGGCAACTTCCCCGTTGGCGTCGAAGAAGCGTGCAATCACTTTATCGCCCACGTTCAGGTTATTCCCGGCAATCTGTCCGCTCAGGGTTTTACTCCACTGGGATATTACCGCTGGGGTATCGTCCGGCGTGACGTTGCCGCCGTTACCGAAATCAACGTCAATGGCCTGATAGAAACTGTTTGCGGTATCCGCAATTTCCCACACGCCATAAATAACCTGGTAGCCCGTACGTTCCGGGACATTACAGGTCATGGATTTTGTCATGGACGGTGCCTGACCATTCCCGTTAATAGTACAGAACGGCGTTAATTCGAACTGGTCACGGGTCAGCGGTTTATTGGGGTCCCAGTTTTGTTTGGTAATGTAATAACGCCAGTTGGTGGTTTTATGCGGCGCGGTATGGTGCCAGACAAATTCATGCGGGCCTGCCGTCATGGGGCTTTTGGTCCAGGCGTTCAGGCTCTGCTTATCAAGCTGGGAGTAGCTGGCAATACCGGCGCTGGCAAGCTGGCCGTCAGGCGGCATTGCGCCCGTCGGGAAGCCGGAGGTCTTTTCTACACTCTGCGGTTCATATTGTACAGAGCCACAGTCAATATTCTGGCCGAGCTTACACATATAAGCGCGGCTGGCGGGGGATTCTATATATCCGTGTGCAAGTGCGGAAGACGCAACCGCTAATGTGGCAACGGCCAGCGCGATCTTAGAGAGTTTCATTCTTCATCCATTAATTAGAATATAACAAGGCAGCGTCAGTCTATTAATGGAGTGGGGATGCGTCATTGCCTGGAGAGAGTAAAAATGGTCGCAATAAAAAAGGCAGCCTGAGCTGCCTTCTCTTTATTGAAATAAATTAGCGACGTACGGCAATCGCTTCGATTTCAATTTTTACGTCTTTTGGCAGACGCGCCACTTCCACACAGGAGCGCGCCGGGAAGGTGGCGTTGTGCTCGGTGAAGAACGCTTCATAAGTGGCGTTAACGGTGGCGAAATCGTTCAGATCTTTCACGAACACGGTGGTTTTGACGATATCGCCCACTTTCAGACCGGCAGATTCGACGATCGCCTGCACGTTTTCCAGCGACTGACGCGCCTGCGCCGCTACGTCGGCTGGCACTTCACCGGTTTTTGGGTTCACCGGGATCTGACCAGAAGTGATGATCATGCTGCCCAGATCAACGCCCTGAACGTATGGGCCGATAGCCGCTGGTGCATTTTCCGTCGCGAGTACTTTGCTCATTTTTTCTCCAGAATTACAGCGTTAAGAATGTTCCCGGCCATTATAACAGCCGGGATTTCATTACCAACCTCAATTAGTTGGCCAGCACCACATAATGAGAAAACTCTTTTTCGCAGTATTTGCATTTGAGTGCAATGTCATTGGCGCGTTTTTTCACTGCGAAACTGGAGGAAACCGGCTCAGCATGACTGATGCAGTTGCTGTTCGGGCAGACCAGCACGCTTTCGATGCGATCCGGCAGGCTTGGGCGGGATTTGCCCACCACGTCGTAATCGTCGATGCGGTTAACCGTGGCGTCCGGCGCGTACAGAGACAGCTGGTTGACCTGCTCGTCGGTCAGGAAAGTGTTCTCGATCTTGATCAGGTCTTTACGGCCCATTTCGCCCGACGGCAGGTTCAGGCCGATGGTGATGCGCTGGTCGGTTTCAGTCAGTTTGAACAGCGTCAGCAGCTTAAAGCCCACCTGCGCAGGGATGTGGTCAATCACGGTGCCACGCTTGATGGCTTCAACCTGGAGTTTGTTATCGTGTGTCATGGTCGTCTCCCCTTACAGAGCTAATTCGCGATTCAGAACCAGTGCCAGTAACGCCTGGCGGGCGAAGATGCCGTTTCCGGCCTGCTGGAAATACCAGGCGTGCGGCGTTTTATCCACGTCTGTGGTGATCTCATCGATGCGCGGCAGCGGGTGCAGCACCTTCATGTTGTCGCGCGCGCCCTCGAGGTCGCTGGCGCGCAGTACGAACTGCGCCTTCACGTTGGCGTACTCGGATGGGTCAAGACGCTCTTTCTGCACGCGGGTCATGTAGAGAATATCCACGTTGCCCATCACCTCTTCGATGCTGGCGTGCAGGCTCCACGCGATGCCTTTTTCGTCCAGCATATCGAGAATGTACTGCGGCATCGCCAGCGCGTCCGGCGCGATGAAGAAGAAGCGGTTGCCGTTAAATTTCGCCAGCGCCTGGGTCAGGGAGTGGACGGTGCGGCCATATTTCAGGTCGCCGACCATGGCGATGTTCAGGTTCTCAAGCGTGCCCTGCGTCTCCCGAATGGTGAACAGATCCAGCAGGGTCTGCGTCGGGTGCTGGTTGGCACCGTCACCGGCGTTCAGCACCGGAATGCCGCCGGAAAACTCGGTCGCCAGACGCGCCGCGCCCTCCTGCGGGTGGCGCATCACAATCGCGTCCACGTAGGTGCTGATGACTGAAATGGTATCCGCCAGGGTCTCGCCTTTTTTGCCCAGCGACGTGTTGCTGCTGTCCGAGAAGCCCACCACGCTCGCGCCCAGGCGGTGCATGGAGGTTTCGAAGGAGAGACGCGTGCGGGTGGAGGCTTCGAAGAAGCAGCTCGCAATCACCTTGTGCTTCAGCAGCTCCGGTTGCGGATTGGCCTTCAGTTTTGCCGCGGTTTCCAGAACCAGTTCCAGCTCTTCGCGGCTGAGGTCGTTTATGGAAATGATGTGTTTTTGATAAAGCGGATTCATGTTTATCTCCTGACGCCGGGCAAAAAAAAGCCCCTCAAATGAGGGGCTCTGGGAATAGGTTTAGCAACGGGAAGAAAAACGGCAGGCCAGCGTCTGATTTCAGACGCGGTAAGACGATATGTCGTACACGCTTGACCATGCTTCCTCCCGGCAAATTGTCGGGCATTATACGCAGCTCGCTTTTGGGATCAAGCGATTTAATGCACGCTTTACTCAATGCAAACGGTTCTTTATGAATATTAATGCGTTCTGAGTAAATAATTAATTTGCTTATGCACCAGCGCGGTGCGCTTCACCACGCGGGGCGCGACCCAGACAATACTGCTTCCGGCCACCACGCCTAAAATTTCCGGTAACTGGTGATAATCCAGAATACGCGCCACCGCGCGGCCATATCCGGCGACGGTATGGATAAGGATAAATTCGCTGTTGTGCTCCACGCTCACCACCATTTCAGAGACGGTACGCGCCGCGTCGGGGGCCGGGCGCAGCTGGGGATTCAGCGAATAAATCTTTAGCCCTTTGGCATTGCGAATTTTTATGACACCGAGCAACTTGAGCAGACGTGAAACGGTGGACTGGCTGATGGTCTCAAAACCCCGCTCCTGTAAGTCGCGGCGGATCTCCTCCTGGGAGAGATAGCTCTTTTCCGCGATCAGACGCTGGCAGACCGTTAGCTGTAGTTGCTCTTTGGGAGAGTACTCTTCGTAATCCATCATAGTTCCCATATCAGTTCCCGAAATAACCGGTGGCACCGCACCGATCCGTAGGCCGGATAAGCGCAGCGCCATCCGGCAAATTACAACAGGGCGCCCAGGCTTAACGCCACCATAATCACCACCGTTAAAATCCCCAGCAGCGGCGCGACCCATTTCAGATAGCGCACGTAGGGCACGCGGGCGATAGCCAGCCCGCCCATCACGACGGCAGAGGTGGGAGTGATCAGGTTAACGATGCCGGACGCCGACTGGTAAGCCGTAACCACCAGGTCGCGGTTGACGTTAGCGAAATCGGCAAGGGGCGCCATGATCGGCATCGTCAGAACGGCCAGGCCGGATGAAGAAGGCACAAGAAACGACAGCACCACTTCCAGCCAGTACATCACGTTGATGAACGCCACCGTCGACAATCCGGTGACCATTCCCTCGGCGCTGTGCAAAATGGTGTGGGTAATCATGCCCTTATCCATGATCACTACGATACCGCGCGCGATGCCGATAATCAGCGCGACGCCCAGCAAATCTCGCGCGCCGTTGATAAAGGTTGAGGTCAGCTCCTCTTCGCTCATGCGGGCGATCAGCCCGACGATAATCGCGCTGGCGAGGAACACCGCCGAGATCTCCGCCATCCACCAGCCCAGCACCGCCACGCCGTAGATCATCACCGCGAAGGCGAGGGCGAAGATCACCAGGATGAGTTTGCGCACCGGGGTAAACTCCAGCGACTGCTCGCCCTTGTTGCCGAGGAAGTGGGCGCGGTTCTCTTCCTGCTTATCCGCCACGATCGACAGCGACGGATCCTTGCGCACCTTGCGGGCATAGCGCATTACCCACGCCACGCAGATGATCCAGCCGATCACCAGCAGCGCGATGCGCAACATGATGCCGTTGGTGAAGGGGATCCCGGCGGCGTTGGCGGCGATCACCGTGGCGAACGGGTTGATGGTGGAGCCGAGGGTGCCGATCCCCGCGCCGAGCAGCACGGTGGACGCAGCAACCACCGGATCGAACCGCGCCGCCAGCATCACCGGCACCAGTAAGGTATAGAAGGGCAGCGACTCTTCTGCCATGCCGTAAATCGTGCCGCCTGCGGCAAACAGCGCCATCAGAATCGGGATCATCCACTCTTCGCGGCCGCGTAGTCGGGTAGTGACGCGCTCGATCCCGGCGTCTATCGCCCCGGTTTTAGTGACGATCCCGAGGAATCCCCCGATGATAAGGATAAACAGCGCCACGTCGATGGCCCCGGCCTGGCCGGATTCTGGATCGTACAGCCCGGCAATCGGCGCCATCAGCACCGAAACCAGCCCCTGCGGGTGCGCTGCCACGTGCGCGTAGGTGCCAGCAACCGGCACTTCTTTACCGAGCGCCTCGTTCATTGCCATATGGTACTGCCCGGCCGGAACAATCCACGTCAGCACGGCAACCACGGCAATCAGAAAAAAGAGAATGGTGTAAGCGGAGGGAAACTTGAACTTGCCCATGATGTTCTCCTGAACCCGGCGCACCCCGCGGCGCGCCGGGCGGTGATTAGTCGCCGAGTGTCGCCACCATGACCGCTTTAATGGTGTGCATGCGGTTCTCTGCTTCGTCGAAGACGATGGAGTTCGGTGATTCGAAGACCTCTTCCGTCACTTCCAGCCCCTTCAGGCCGTACGCCATTTCGATTTCGCGGCCCACTTTGGTGTGCTCGTTGTGGAATGCCGGCAGGCAGTGCATGAATTTGACGTTCGGGTTACCGGTGGCCTTCATCACGTCCGCGTTGATCTGATACGGCTTCATCAGGCTAACGCGCTCGGCCCAGGCTTCCTTCGGCTCACCCATGGAGACCCACACGTCGGTGTAGAGGAAATCGGTGCCCTGCACGCCTTCCTCCACGTCGTCGGTGAGGGTGATGCGCGCGCCGGTCTCTTTGGCGATGGCGCGGCACTGCTCAACCAGGCCCGCCTCCGGCCAGAAGGATTTCGGTGCCACAAGGCGGATATCCATCCCCATTTTGGCCGCGCCGACCATCAGGGAGTTGCCCATGTTGTTCCGCGCATCGCCCAGGTAAGCAAAGCTCAGCTCCGGCAGGGTTTTGCCCGGAGAGTGCTCCAGCATGGTCATCAGATCGGCGAGAATTTGGGTGGGGTGGAACTCGTCGGTCAGGCCGTTCCACACCGGCACGCCCGCGTACTCGCCCAGCTCTTCAACGATGGCCTGGCCGTAGCCGCGATACTCGATGCCGTCATACATGCGGCCCAGCACGCGCGCGGTGTCCTTCATCGACTCTTTGTGGCCGATCTGCGATCCGCTTGGGCCGAGGTAGGTGACCTGCGCGCCCTGGTCGAACGCACCCACTTCGAAGGCGCAGCGGGTGCGGGTGGAGGTTTTTTCAAAGATCAGGGCGATGTTTTTCCCGACCAGGGTTTGTTTTTCGCGTCCGGCTTTTTTGGCGGCCTTCAGCTCGATGGCGAGATCGATCAGGTACTGGATCTCCGCCGGGGTGTAGTCCAGCAGTTTCAGGAAGTTGCGGTTTTTCAGGTTAATGGTCATGGGGAAATCCTTTTTAAAATTTAGCTGTCTGATGCCCTCACCCCGGCCCTCTCCCACAGGGAGAGGGGGCGTACATTCCCTCTCCCTTTGGGAGAGGGTTAGGGTGAGGGGAAAACGACTCAGTTACGAATCAACGTGCCTTTCTCGCCCGCCAGGATCTCCGCGCCGTCATTCAGCGCGCCGATCCCGGCAATGCCGTTGCAGGCCTCAACAAACTCGCGGCAGGCGGCCACTTTCGGCCCCATCGATCCGGCGTCGAACTGCATGCCTCTGAGCAGCTCCGGCGTCACCTGCGCCAGCGGGCGCTGGGTTGGCTTGCCCCAGTCGAGGTACACCGCGTCGGCATCGGTGAGGATCAGCAGGGCATCGGCCTCGATCTGGCGCGCTAGCAGGGCGGCGGAGAGGTCTTTGTCGATCACCGCCTCAATGCCGCGATAGCCGTTGGCGTTTTCCACCACCGGCACGCCGCCGCCGCCGTTGCAGATCACCAGGTGGTCGCGCTGAATCAGCGCCGTGATGGCGTCGCTCTCGACGATGCGCTTCGGCTGCGGCGACGGCACCACGCGGCGGAAGTAGCTGCCGTCGGCCTTAAACACCCAGCCTTTTTCCGCGGCCAGCGCTTTAGCCTGGGCTTCGCTGTAGACCGGGCCGATGTACTTGGTCGGGTTGCTGAACGCCGGGTCGGCGGCGTCCACTTCCACCTGCGTGAGCAGGACACTGACCTCGCGCTGGGGCAGATTGTTTTTCAGCGCCTGCTGGAGCATGTAGCCGATCATTCCCTGGCTTTCGGCGCCAAGAACGTCCAGCGGGTAGGGAGTGACTTTGTCGTAGGCGCTGTTTTGCAGCGCCAGCAGTCCGACCTGCGGGCCGTTGCCGTGCACCAGCACCACGCGCCACTGTTCCGTTAAGCCGGCGATGGTGCGGGCGGCCTGCTCGATGTTCTGACGCTGGATCTCCGCTTCCAGCGGCTCGCCGCGCTTGAGCAGCGCGTTGCCGCCAAGGGCCACAACCAGAGTGGGTTTTCGTTCCATGATGGCTCCTTTAAATTCCGTCGCGTTCCAGTGGGCAGCTCATGCAGCGCGCGCCGCCGCGACCGCGTCCCAGCTCGTCGCCCGGGATCGGCAGCACGGTGATGCCTGCTTTGTCGTATTTCTCGTTGGTCCAGACGTTGCGCTCGTAGCCGATCACCACGCCCGGGCGGAGGGTCAGGACGTTGTTAGCGTCGTTCCACTGCTCGCGTTCGGCTTCAAAGGCGTCGCCGCCGGTGGTGATCAGGCGGACGTGGTTAATGCCGAGGGCTTTCTCGATGGCGTGCAGCAGGTCGGTTTCCTGAGTGCGCAGCAGGCCGCCGCGTCCGTCCGGGGTGAGCGTCCAGCACTGGGCGTCCTTGCGCACCACTTCCGGGTAAACGGAGAAGGTGTCCACATCGATGTGGGTCATCACGGTGTCGAGGTGCATGCAGGAGCGGTGTTTCGGCAGCTCAACGGCAATCACGCGCTCGGCCTGGCGATGTTTAAACAGGCTGTTGGCGAGGAACTCCACGCCCTGCGGCGTCGTGCGCTCGGACATGCCGATCAGTACCGCCCCGCGACCAATCACTAATACGTCGCCGCCTTCTAATGTGGCGTGGTCGTAATTAATATTCTCGTCGCCGAAATACTTAATAAACTCGCCGTCGGCAAATGCGGGGTGCCAGCGATATATTGCCCGCAGGTTATTGGTTTCACGCTGGCGGGCGGGTTTCGCCATCGGATTAATGGAGACGCCGTTATATATCCAGCAGGAGGTATCGCGGGTAAATAAGTGGTTCGGCAGCGGCTTCATAATAAAATCATTCGCCGTGTGGGTATCGACCACCATATTTTTAATGGCCGCCGGAATTTCACCGTAGGTTAATCCGCCGCTTAATCTGCGCGCCAGTTCGCGGTGCGGCATATCCGCCAGCCAGCCGCGCACGTCGGCGGCAAAGGTTGGTCCCAGGCGATAGTCGGAGATTTGTGTTTCAAGAAGCCAGGCTTTTGCTTCAGCAATATCAAGCGTTTGCGTAAGAAGGTCGGTCAACAGCAGGACTTCCACACCCTGCTCGCGCAGCGTGTTTGCGAAGATGTCATGCTCTTCACCCGCCCGTTCAACCGAGAGCACGTCATCAAATAGCAGCTCCTGACAGTTTGAGGGGGTTAACCGTTTCAGACTTAAATTAGGACGGTGCAGCATAACGCTACGCAATTGACCAATTTCAGAACCGACGTAATGCTTTTCCATAATTATTCCTTTAACTTTTTTTCAGAATAAAAAGGGCATGCGCCATGTGATGTGTTTAATTTCATGGCGGCTAAGCTCAATTGATTTCGTGATTTATAGTAGGCGCTTAAATAATGGTTATTGTGACATTGCTCACGCGAAAACCGATATTGAGCAGTTTATTTTCAATTGCATGATTCGTATCAGATAATGATTAATTTCATATTATTAAGGGATGAATAGCTAAGCAGGAACGGGTGGCAATATTTGAAGTTGTTATTATTTTGTAGAATCACACGCTTTGAAATATTTAGTTATGTTGTTGATTTTAATGGATAAAATGTTGTCACGGGAATAGCTATGCAATAATGACAGTTAACTATTTTTCACTTAAGAGAAATCAATAAATAATTATGGATTTTTAAAGGAAATAACCAAAGTGGTAAAGTGTGATACACCAACAGGTTTTGTGAGTTATGTTTTAAATTCAGTGAGTTAGATCCTGTGTGCAAAGTGCATGAAATGAGGTTATGCATAACCACTGCATAAATGCCTGTGTGCAATTAACAGTGGATTAACACATTTCCCGATAAACATGCGCTGACGCAAATCTTGTCAAAAAAGGGCTGGTATGGAAGAGGCAATTCTCGTATAAAACATAAAAATGAAACAATGTTTTAATCTGAGGGTTGTATCATGATTATTGGCAATATTCATCATCTCCAGTCCTGGCTGCCAGAAGAGCTGCGCCAGGCCATTGAGCACGTTAAGGCCCACGTCACCGACGCAACGCCGACCGGTAAGCACGACATCAATGGCAACAGCCTGTTTTATCTGGTTTCGGAGGACATGACCCAGCCGTTCGCCGAGCGTCGCGCTGAATACCATGCACGCTATCTGGATATTCAGATTGTGCTAAAAGGTCAGGAAGGGATGACCTTCAGTACCCTGCCGCACGGTACGCCGGACACCGACTGGCTGGCGGACAAAGACATCGCGTTCCTGCCGGAAGGCGAGCAGGAGAAAACCGTGGTGCTGAGCGAAGGGGATTTTGTAGTGTTCTGGCCGGGCGAAGTGCATAAGCCGCTGTGCGCGGCGGGAGCGCCGGCGCAGGTGCGTAAGGTTGTGGTGAAGATGCTGGTAGAGTAACCCCTCACCCCGGCCCTCTCCCAAGGGGAGAGGGTGTAAAAGTTCCCTCTCCCCTTGGGAGAGGGTTAGGGTGAGGGAACCAGACCGCACCCACGCATAATGTGATCCAGCTTAAACTTCCCGCACTCCCTCCTCATCTCCCATTTACCTGCGCTTTTTCTGCGTCATAGTATGATCGTTAAATTAATGAACGCTGTTCTATAATGTAGAACAAAATGATTCAGCAAGGAGATCTCATGCCGCAGTCCGCGTTGTTCACGGGTATCATTCCCCCTGTCTCCACCATTTTTACCGCCGATGGCCAGCTCGATAAACCGGGTACCGCCGCGCTGATCGACGATCTGATTGCTGCGGGCGTCGACGGCCTGTTCTTCCTGGGCAGCGGCGGCGAGTTCTCCCAGCTCAGCGCCGAAGAGCGTAAAACCATTGCCCGGTTTGCGATCGATCATGTCGATCGTCGTGTGCCGGTCCTGATCGGCACCGGCGGCACCAACGCCCGGGAAACCATTGAGCTGAGCCAGCACGCGCAGCAGGCGGGCGCGGACGGCATCGTGGTGATCAACCCTTACTACTGGAAAGTGTCGGAAGCGAATCTGATCCGCTACTTCGAGCAGGTGGTCGACAGCGTCACGCTGCCGGTGATGCTCTATAACTTCCCGGCGCTGACCGGGCAGGATCTGACCCCGGCACTGGTGAAAACCCTCGCCGACTCGCGCAGTAACATCGTCGGCATCAAAGACACCATCGATTCCGTCGCCCACCTGCGCAGCATGATCCACACCGTTAAAGGCGCCCATCCTCATTTCACGGTGCTGTGCGGCTACGACGATCATCTGTTTAATACCCTGCTGCTCGGCGGCGACGGGGCGATCTCGGCCAGCGGCAACTTTGCCCCACAGGTGTCGGTAAATCTTCTGAAAGCCTGGCGGGATAACGACGTGGCGAAAGCGGCTGAGTATCATCAGACCCTGCTGCAAATCCCGCAGATGTATCAGCTGGATACGCCGTTTGTGAACGTCATTAAAGAGGCGATCGTGCTCTGCGGTCGTCCTATTTCTACGCACGTCCTGCCGCCAGCCTCGCCGCTGGACGAGCCGCGCAAGGCGCAGCTGAAAACCCTGTTACAACAGCTCAAGCTCTGCTGAGCCGGACGATAACGATGACCATTGAGAAAATTTTCACCCCACAGGACGATGCGTTTTATGCGGTGATCACCCACGCGGCGGGGCCGCAGGGCACGCTGCCGCTGACACCGCAGATGCTGATGGAATCCCCCAGCGGCAACCTGTTCGGTATGACGCAGAACGCCGGGATGGGCTGGGATGCCAACAAGCTCACCGGCAAAGAGGTGCTGATCATCGGCACCCAGGGCGGCATCCGCGCCGGAGACGGACGCCCGGTCGCGCTGGGCTACCACACCGGGCACTGGGAGATCGGCATGCAGATGCAGGCGGCGGCGAAGGAGATCACCCGCAACGGCGGGATCCCGTTCGCCGCCTTCGTCAGCGATCCGTGCGACGGTCGCTCGCAGGGCACGCACGGCATGTTCGACTCCCTGCCGTACCGCAACGACGCGGCGATCGTGTTTCGCCGCCTGATCCGCTCCCTGCCGACGCGCCGGGCGGTGATCGGCGTGGCGACCTGTGATAAAGGGCTGCCCGCCACCATGATTGCGCTGGCTTCCATGCACGATCTGCCGACCATTCTGGTGCCGGGCGGGGCGACGCTGCCGCCCACCGTGGGAGAAGATGCGGGCAAAGTGCAGACCATCGGCGCGCGCTTCGCCAACCATGAGCTCTCCTTGCAGGAGGCCGCCGAGCTGGGCTGTCGCGCCTGCGCCTCGCCGGGCGGCGGGTGTCAGTTCCTCGGCACGGCGGGCACCTCGCAGGTGGTGGCGGAAGCGCTGGGTCTGGCGCTGCCGCACTCTGCACTGGCGCCGTCCGGGCAGGCGGTGTGGCTGGAGATCGCCCGCCAGTCGGCGCGCGCGGTCAGTGAACTGGATAACCGCGGCATCACCACGCGCGATATCCTCACCGACAAAGCCATCGAAAACGCGATGGTGATCCACGCGGCGTTCGGCGGCTCCACCAATTTACTGCTGCATATTCCGGCCATCGCCCACGCAGCGGGCTGCACTATTCCGGACGTTGAGCACTGGACGCGCGTCAACCGCAAGGTGCCGCGCCTGGTGAGCGTGCTGCCCAACGGCCCGGACTATCACCCGACCGTGCGCGCCTTCCTCGCGGGCGGCGTGCCGGAGGTGATGCTCCACCTGCGCGATCTCGGGCTGTTGCATCTGGACGCCATGACCGTCACTGGCCAGACAGTGGGCGAGAACCTCGACTGGTGGCAGAGCTCGGAGCGCCGTAAGCGCTTCCGCCAGTGCCTGCGCGAGCAGGACGGCGTGGAGCCGGATGACGTGATCCTGCCGCCGGAGAAGGCAAAAGCGAAAGGGCTGACCTCGACGGTCTGCTTCCCGACGGGCAACATCGCGCCGGAAGGATCGGTGATCAAGGCCACGGCGATCGACCCGTCGGTGGTGGGTGAAGATGGAGTTTACCGCCACACTGGCCGGGTGCGGGTGTTTGTCTCGGAGGCGCAGGCAATCAGGGCCATCAAGCGGGAAGAGATTGCGCAGGGCGATATCATGGTGGTGATCGGCGGTGGCCCGTCCGGCACCGGCATGGAAGAGACCTACCAGCTCACCTCCGCGCTGAAGCATATCTCGTGGGGCAAGACGGTGTCGTTAATCACCGATGCGCGCTTCTCGGGCGTGTCGACGGGGGCCTGCTTCGGCCACGTATCGCCGGAGGCGCTGGCGGGAGGGCCGATTGGTAAGCTGCGCGATAACGACATCATTGAGATTGCCGTGGACCGCCTGACTCTGACCGGTAGCGTGAACTTCATCGGTACCGCGGACAACCCGCTGACGCCGGAAGAGGGGGCGCGCGAGCTGGCAGTAAGGCAGACGCACCCGGACCTGCACGCTCACGACTTTTTGCCGGACGATACCCGGCTGTGGGCGGCATTACAGTCCGTGAGCGGCGGCACCTGGAAAGGCTGTATTTATGACACCGATAAAATCATTGAGGTAATTAACGCCGGTAAAAAAGCACTCGGCCTTTAATTATTTTTTGAGAGAAAGTCGTCTGCGGAAAATATTCCGCGGGCGGTTTTTTCTTGTCTTTAATTTTCTATTTTAAACAATAGGTTGTGATATATCGTTAGCGTCACAAAAGCGAAATAACGTAATTCAGAAATAAGATATGACCATTGCTGGTTAATTGAGCATCTCATTACACTCCAGTAACACAATGTTGTAATTCAGCACACTACATAAGGGTGTAATTCTGATGACGCAATTAACCATGAAAGACAAAATTGGCTACGGGCTGGGTGATACCGCCTGCGGCTTCGTCTGGCAGGCCACGATGTTCCTGCTGGCCTATTTCTACACCGACGTGTTCGGTCTCTCCGCGGGCATAATGGGGACGCTGTTTTTAGTTTCCCGCGTGCTCGACGCCGTGACCGATCCGCTGATGGGGCTGCTGGTAGACCGCACCCGCACCCGCTACGGCCAGTTCCGCCCGTTCCTGCTGTGGGGCGCCATCCCGTTCGGCATCGTCTGCATGCTGACCTTCTACACGCCGGACTTCTCCGCGCAGGGCAAAATCATCTATGCCTGCGTGACCTATATTCTGCTGACTCTGGTCTACACCTTCGTTAACGTCCCTTACTGCGCCATGCCGGGGGTGATCACCGCCGACCCGAAAGAGCGTCATGCCCTTCAGTCCTGGCGTTTCTTCCTCGCCGCCGCGGGGTCGCTCGCCATCAGCGGCATCGCGCTGCCGCTGGTCAGCATCATCGGCAAAGGGAACGAGCAGGTGGGCTATTTCGGCGCCATGTGCGTGCTGGGTCTGAGCGGCGTAGTCCTGCTTTATGTCTGCTTCTTCACCACCAAAGAGCGCTACACCTTTGAGGTACAGCCTGGCTCGTCGGTGGCGAAAGATCTTAAGCTGCTGCTGGGCAACGGCCAGTGGCGGATCATGTGTGCCTTCAAGATGATGGCGACCTGCTCTAACGTGGTGCGCGGCGGGGCGACGCTCTACTTCGTGAAATACGTGATGGATCACCCGGAGATGGCGACGCAGTTTTTACTCTACGGCAGCCTCGCCACCATGTTCGGCTCGCTCTGCTCGTCTCGTCTGCTGGGCCGCTTCGACCGCGTCACCGCCTTTAAGTGGATCATTGTCGCTTACTCTCTGATTAGCCTGCTGATCTTCTTCACGCCGGCGGAGCATATTGCCCTGATTTTCGCCCTCAACATCCTGTTCCTGTTCGTCTTTAACACCACCACGCCGCTACAGTGGCTGATGGCCTCTGACGTGGTGGATTACGAGGAGAGCCGCAGCGGGCGCCGCCTCGACGGGCTGGTGTTCTCCACCTACCTGTTCAGCCTGAAGATTGGCCTGGCGATTGGCGGGGCAGTGGTGGGCTGGATCCTGGCGTACGTGAACTACTCCGCCAGCAGCAGCGTGCAGCCGGTCGAGGTGCTGACCACCATCAAAATTCTGTTCTGCGTGGTGCCCGTGGTGCTCTATGCGGGCATGTTCATCATGCTGTCGTTTTATAAGCTCACCGACGCCCGCGTGGAGGCCATCAGCCAGCAGCTGATCAAGCACCGCGCGGCGCAGGGCGAGGCCATTCCCGACGCCGCGACAGCCGCATCCCATTAACCGGAGGCAACATGGAAATCACTAACCCGATACTCACCGGCTTCAACCCGGACCCGTCCCTGTGCCGCCAGGGCGAGGACTACTACATCGCCACCTCGACCTTCGAGTGGTTCCCGGGCGTGCGCATCTATCACTCCCGCGACCTGAAAAACTGGACGCTGGTCAGCACGCCGCTGGACCGCGTGTCGATGCTGGATATGAAGGGCAACCCGGACTCCGGCGGTATCTGGGCGCCGTGCCTGAGCTACGCCGACGGCAAATTCTGGCTGCTCTATACCGACGTGAAGATTGTCGACTCGCCGTGGAAAAATGGCCGTAACTTCCTCGTCACTGCGCCGTCCATCGAAGGGCCGTGGAGCGAGCCGAACCCGATGGGCAACGGCGGGTTCGATCCGTCCCTGTTCCACGACGACGATGGCCGCAAATACTACCTCTACCGCCCGTGGGGGCCGCGCCATCACAGCAACCCGCACAACACCATCGTGATGCAGGAGTTTGACCCGCAGACCGGCACCCTCTCGCCGGAGCGCAAAACGCTGTTTACCGGCACGCCGCTCTGCTACACCGAAGGGGCGCATCTTTATCGCCACGCGGGATGGTACTACCTGATGGTTGCCGAAGGCGGCACCAGCTACGAGCACGCCGTCGTGGTGCTGCGTGCAAAAACCATCGACGGGCCGTACGAGCTTCACCCGGACGTGACGATGATGACCAGCTGGCACCTGCCGGAGAACCCGCTGCAAAAGAGCGGCCACGGCTCGCTGCTGCAAACCCACACCGGGGAGTGGTATATGGCCTACCTTACCAGCCGCCCGCTGCGCCTGCCCGGCGTGCCGCTGCTGGCCTCCGGCGGACGCGGCTACTGTCCGCTCGGGCGCGAGACCGGCATCGCCCGCATTGAATGGCGCGATGGCTGGCCGTACGTGGAGGGCGGTAAGCACGCGCAGCTGACCGTGAAAGGCCCGCAGGTGGCGGAGCAGCCCGCCGCCGTTCAGGGTAGCTGGCGGGATGATTTCGACGGCAGCACGCTTGACCCTGAATTGCAGACTCTGCGCATTCCGTTCGACGACACCCTCGGCTCGCTCACCGCCCGTCCCGGCTATTTACGGTTGTACGGCAACGACTCGCTCAACTCGACCTTTACCCAGTCGACCGTGGCGCGCCGCTGGCAGCATTTCACCTTCCGGGCCGAGACGCGGATGCAGTTCTCGCCGGTGCACTTCCAGCAGAGCGCGGGGCTGACCTGCTACTACAACAGCAAAAACTGGAGCTACTGCTTTGTGGACTACGAGGAGGGGCAGGGCAGAACGATTAAGGTTATTCAGCTTGACCACAACGTGCCGTCATGGCCGCTGCACGAGCAGCCCATTCCCGTGCCGGAGAGTGCGGAGAGCGTCTGGCTAAGGGTGGATGTGGATGCGCTGGTCTACCGCTACAGCTACTCGTTCGACGGCGAGACGTGGCACACCGTGCCGGTGACGTATGAGGCGTGGAAGCTGTCGGATGACTATATCGGCGGGCGCGGCTTCTTCACCGGCGCGTTTGTGGGACTGCACTGCGAGGACATCAGCGGCGACGGCTGCCACGCTGACTTCGACTACTTCACCTACGAGCCGGTCTGACGGCTCAGGCCGGGTAGCCCAGCGCGCGTGAGAGCTGGAGCCCGGCCTGCTGAAGCTGCTCGCGGAAATTAGCCAGCTCTGCGTCGTCCACGCGGGAGGTCAGCGTCGACAGGCTCAGGGCGGCAATGACGCGGGACTCGTGGTTCCACACCGGCACCGCCACGCAGCGCACGCCCTGCTCGTTCTCTTCGCTATCCAGGGCATAGCCCTGCTCGCGGGTCTGCGCCAGGGCACTCATTAAGGCTTCGCGAGAGGCAAGGGTAGAAGGGGTATAGGTGGTGTACTGATAGCCCTCCAGCAGGGCGTTCAGCTCGGCCTCGCCCAGCCAGGCAATCAACACTTTGCCGATGGCGGTGGCGTGAACCGGCAGGCGGCGGCCGATGCGCGAATAGGCGATGGCAGCGAGCTTGCCTTCAATCTTCTCGATATAGACCCCTTCACGCCCGTCCAGGATCCCCAGATGGGTAGTCTGCCCGGTTCGCCGGGACAGCTCCGTCAGCCAGCCTTTCGCCTTCTGCCGAATATCCATCGAGCCCACGACAAAATGACCGCGCTCGACCAGCTTCATGCCGAGGCGATACTTACCGTTCTCCGGGTTCTGATCGATATAGCCGTGAAGCTGGAGGGTTTTCAGCAGCGAGTGGAGGGTACTCTTGCTCAGCCCCATCAGTTTGCTGATGTCGGTGATCTTAAGCTCGGTGGCCTGCTCGTTGAACAGGTCGAGGATCTGCAACGCACGTTCAACAGACTGAATAATCGGCATAATGCTGGTATGTCCACGCTGGAATTAAGGCGAAAACGTACCTTTTTCGGGGTGAAAAATCAATTGAGTAGAGCGGGTTGTGGGAGAAAGGGCATCAGCCGCATCGTCGCCTGATTTGCCCGGCGGCGCTGCGCTTGCACGGGCCTACGGGCTGGGTTTTCTCCCTCTCCCTGTGGGAGAGGGCCGGGGTGAGGGCACCAACGCGCAGAGGACTCAACCCCCAAGCGTCGCCACCATCACCGCCTTAATCGTATGCATCCGATTTTCCGCCTGGTCGAACACGATGCTCGCCGGCGACTCAAACACCTCGTCCGTCACTTCCATCCCGCCGTGCAGATCGAACTCTTTCGCCATCTGCTTGCCGAGCGTGGTCTGGTCGTCATGAAACGCCGGCAGACAGTGCAGGAACTTCACGTTCGGGTTGCCGGTCAGCGCCATCATCTGCGCGTTCACCTGATACCCGCGCAGCAGCGCGATACGCTCCGCCCACTTCTCTTTGGCTTCGCCCATCGACACCCACACGTCGGTATAGATAAAGTCCGCGCCCTTCACGCCCGCCGCCACGTCTTCCGTCAGGGTGATTTTCCCGCCGTGCTTTTCCGCCAGCGCGCTGCACTCTGCCACCAGGCTCTCTTCCGGCCAACAGGCCTTCGGGGCCACCAGGCGTAGATCCAGCCCGGTCAGCGCCGCCGCTTCCAGCATCGAGTTGCCCATGTTGTTGCGCGCGTCGCCCGCGTAGACCAGCGTCATCTCGTTAAACGCCTTGCCAGGCAGGTGCTCCTGCATGGTCAGCAGGTCAGCCAGCAGCTGCGTGGGGTGGAACTCGTTGGTCAGCCCGTTCCACACCGGCACGCCCGCGTACTGCGCCAGCGTTTCAACCACTTCCTGGCCGTGGCCGCGATACTGAATGCCGTCGTACATCCGCCCGAGCACGCGCGCGGTGTCCTTAATTGACTCTTTATGCCCAATCTGGCTGCCGCTCGGCCCTAAATAGGTAACGCGCGCGCCCTGGTCAAATGCGGCAACTTCGAAAGAGCATCGTGTACGGGTTGAGTCTTTTTCGAAGATGAGCGCGATGTTTTTACCGGTAAGCTTTTGTACTTCCTTGCCATTTTTTTTATCGGCTTTGAGCTGTGCGGCAAGGGTCAGCAGAGAAGTGAACTGTGCAGGGGTAAAGTCGAGCAATTTCAGAAAGTGTTTCTTGTACAGATCAGACATTTTATCCTCACATGGCGAACGCCACTTGTTGAATTAAAATTCACTTTATATGTGTAATTATTCATTTGCAACCCCGTTTCACAAATCTTTCCAACAAAGGTGGAGGCAAACCCGTCCGTGTGTGAAAATAGAAGTATCTGCCGTACTTTAAAGAGGATTGAGCCATGGCAAACCCGGAACACCTGGAAGAGCAACGCGAAGAGACGCGTCTGATTATTGAAGAACTGCTGGAAGACGGTAGCGATCCGGACGCGCTGTACACCATCGAGCACCATTTCTCTGCGGATGATTTCGACGCGCTGGAAAAAATGGCGGTGGAAGCTTTTAAACTGGGTTACGAAGTGACCGAGCCGGAAGAGCTGGAAGTGGAAGAGGGCGACACCGTCATCTGCTGCGACATCCTGAGCGAAGGCGCGTTGAAGGCCGAGTTGATCGACGCGCAGGTAGAACAGCTGATGAACCTGGCCGAGAAGTTTGACGTGGAGTACGACGGCTGGGGAACCTACTTCGAAGATCCGAACGGTGAAGACGGCGAAGAGGGCGACGACGAAGATTACGTCGACGAAGACGACGACGGCGTGCGTCACTAAGCGTTTCAGGCGGTGGCGCACGCCACCGCTTTTTCAAGGCAGAACCATGGATTACCCGCAGATACTCGCCCCTGTACTTAACTTCCTCCAGTGCCCGACCCCGCAAGCATGGATTGATAAAGCCCGCGACCCGGCGAACCTGCCGCTGCTGCTCACCGACCACATGGTGTGCGAGCTCAAGGCCGCCCAGACCGCGCTATTACTCGTGCGTAAATACGTCGCCGACGAAAGCGGTGCTGACGCGCTGCTCGACTGGCTTAAACCCTACGAGCTGTTTACCTTCCGCGACGGCCCGGAGCCGGACTTCATCGCCCTGCACAGGCAGATTGGCAAAAGCGTGATGCCCAAAACCGACGACCCGTGGGGCCAGGCGCTCATCGACAGTATGGTGCTGCTGATTAAAGAGGAGCTGCACCACTTCTGGCAGGTCCGCGAGGCGATGCTGGCCCGCGACATTCCGTACGTCAAAATCACCGCCAGCCGCTATGCCAAAGGGATGCTGAAGGACGTGCGCACCCACGAACCGCTGACGCTGATCGACAAGCTCATCTGCGGCGCCTACATCGAAGCCCGCTCCTGCGAACGCTTCGCCGCGCTGGCCCCGTTCCTCGACGACGACCTGCAGAAGTTCTATCTCTCGCTGCTGCGCTCGGAAGCGCGCCATTATCAGGATTACCTGACGCTGGCCCAGCAGGTGAGCGACGACGATATCTCACCGCGTATAAAGCTTTTTGGCGAAATTGAAGCCACACTTATCTCGACACCGGACAACGAGTTTCGCTTCCACAGCGGCGTGCCGGTGTAAACCGGCATAACTCAAGGATAAGGATGCGAGATGAATAAAACGTGGACCCGTATTGTGATTGTCGTCATTGCGGCTGCCGCCGTGGCGTTCTGGGTGTTTTTCGACAGGCAGCGCGCCCCGGAACGACAGATGGATAACGCCCTCAACGCGATGCCCGCCTGGCAGGTGATTAAGGAGCAGGAGCCCGCGCTGCATCAGCGCATCCTCGACCAGATGGCCGCCCTGCAAAAAGCGGGCGAGCCGGAGCAGCAGATTATCGACACCATCCAGCCGCAGATCCTGCATCTGCAGATGTCGCGCCTGCAAAACGCCCCGGACGCCAACGTGGTGAACTACATGACCATCAACATGGAGCAGACCGCCGCCATCCAGAAGGTGAGCGACGACGCCTGCTTCCGCTTCCTCTACCCGATGGTGAAGGGCGGCATCAACCCGATGCGCATGCTGGATAAAGATTTGATGGCGCGGCGCATGCAGGCCGACGCCGACATGATGCGCGCGGCCTACGGCAAAAACCGCCACACCGTGACCCCGGCCGAGCGTGAGGCGGCTGTCGAGGATGTGCGGCCGATTATGAAGACGCTTGCCGATAAGTATGGCGAGGACATCCAGCTGCTGCAGATGCCGGAGAAGGCAGTGGGCAAAGAGAAGCTCTCCTGCGATATGGTGCAGGAGATGTGGGCCAAGGTGCTGGCGCTGCCGGAGCAGAAGGCGGCGAGGGTGATTCGGCTGGCGGTGTCTGAGCTGGACTGACGAAGGGCGCTGGTTTTTTGGGCACTTAGCGCAGGTTTAGCGCGTCGTCGCTTGCATGGCGGCGCGCGACAGGTATAATCCAAAACGTTTCCGCATCCCCTTCAGTGCCGAAGTGGCGAAATCGGTAGACGCAGTTGATTCAAAATCAACCGTAGAAATACGTGCCGGTTCGAGTCCGGCCTTCGGCACCATAAGATGCAAATCAAAGTCGCTTAAGGGCGGCTTTTTTTGTGTCCATTTCCGTCCGTAATTGTCCATATCCGACTGTAGTAAAAACATAATTTACCTCTCGAAAGTAAACATTCTTAATTTATGGTCTTTCCGTTTTATTCATTTTTATCTATCCGCACCTTGGCCACCTGGCACGGAATACAGATACTTTGACTGTAACGGTCTCTACATTCAGATGAACCTTGGCGGGTCGTTCCTTGTTTTATTGTAGTTTGCGTGTAGTGCTTGTTGATTATGAAAACCTGTGTGAGAAGTTTTTACTAAAACAACTAATATGATCAGCTTTTGTTGCTTCAAAAATAAAGCCATTTCTGTTGAGTCGTATTGTTATCTGGAATGGATATCTGAGAAATCTATTACGCTAAGAAGGCTGCTATGGTTTAAATGATAAATATTATTTATTATATTTTCTGTAGGTATTTGCTGGCTGAATTTAAAGTATTTTTTTGAACTGAAATTCTGCCTTTATTAGTTGTCAGCAACGAATTATTATAAATTCTGTGTATTCAGCGGTTGATTTTTAATCTGTCGGGGCGGAGAATCCTTATCAAATTCAAGGATAAGGATTTCACATGTTTCGACTTTACCGGTCACACGATTTAACACGGCGATTAGACCCAGAAGATTTTCAATACATTCTGACGCCAGCTGTCTCGCTGAGAGAAGCGTGTATTCATTACGATCTATCTTATGAAGCGAACGGTCACAGTCTCTCTTTTGGTCTTCCAGAAAAGAAATATACCGTATCTCCACATCAAAGACCGTATGAGCGAAAAGATCGTAGCTACGCAGATCCCATCTACGATCAGGTAGAGCAAGAACTACAAATTGGCTGGCTTGTTGGTGTAGATATCTCTAGGCGTTGGAGTAGCGACAGGAATCCATTTTACATCGACGATAATGGTGATTTGATTTTTACACCTACCGCCTCATCGCGGCATTCATGGTTTAAGGGCGAAATTACTAGCGCTTATCGTTACGCAATAGCCGATCGGCAAGGCAGGAAGCCTGCCCCCACTCAACGGATGCATTACGATTATTACGGGCCAACAACTGCACCATCGGGGAAGACGCTGAATAGTAAAGCCGTTGGCCGAATGCTGGCCGCTGGTGGTGTGTATAACGGCAATATTGATGGTTTCCATGAAACAGCGCAGCAGCTTGGTGGGGATGCTCCAGCGGGCTACGATCAAATTATGAACAACAAAGGGTTAATCATTGCGGGTGCCTCTGTTGCGGCAGGATTAACAATGGGCAGGTTGAACCCTTTAAGCGAAATAGATGAACTATCGGGGCTCAGTAAAATACCAGCACTTGAAAGCCCATATGTAAAAGGTTTCACCTCTGAGAGTGGTACATTAGTGAATGCTGAACACGCCGTTATCGACCCGAAAAAACTCGCGGCCTATGCTTTAGATTCAACACATCCTACAGGGGGGCATAAAGCCCGGGTGTTTGAGTCAGCGCTGGGATACAACCCAACTAATGCAAATGTCTTAGCAGCAAGAATTCAGGAAGGCGTATTATCGGCCCCAGCTAAAGTGTTGCAGGCAAATAATTATGGCCAAACAATAGCTGTCGATATGCCCATTTTAGGCGTTAACGGTGAAACAGCGATCGTGCGTACAGGCTGGATGTATGAAACAGACGCGCTAGTTCCCCGACTTACAACCATATTCGTTAAATGAGAGAAAAAAATGAAAAGAGCCGAATTAGACGTAGTGGTTTTAGACGAGGATTTACCGAATGAAGGACTGGTAAAAGGGGCTGTTGGTACGATTGTCATCGTTTTCGATACCCCGACATTGGGCTATCTTGTCGAGTTTTGCGACGAGGAAGGAAGAACAATAGCAATGCCTGCTTTGCTACCTGCTCAGCTAAAGAGTTAACTCACTCCTGGCATCCTCAAAAAAATGCTTGTTGAAAATAATTACCCGGTAGTCAACTCAGTAGACCCAGACGTAATGGCAGACTTGATGCGCCAAATAGCCCCTGCTGAATGGAAGGCACAGAAGAGAAAGGTTTTTGAGGATATCCAGCGCCTGATGTTCAAACGGCTGGACTACTCAGATATGTTCAAAATCATGGATGGATTTAAGTACAACGGTTTGACGCTATATAGCGTGGTGCAGGCGGAGAACGGTGAACCCGTATGGTCGAATATCTACATACGCAACTTTGAAACACGTGACAACGAGATGTATGTCGATCCGAACCTTTCTGAAAAGGTACTGATTGGTGAAGATGTTTTGTCCGTCTTTGCCTACAACTTCGCTGATGACTGTTTCGAGAGCCGCGATAAAGCATCTACGGCTTATGTCATTGAAACATACGCTAACTTCAGCACATTCATGTCCGCGCTGATTGGTACGGTGAACTAATATTCGCCACATTGATTGCTGGTTGTATCGGCAACCAGCATACCTGACAGTTTATTGGATAATCTTTATAAGGTGATGTGGTGTTGTGCTGCTGGATGACTTATGCGGCCTCGTCCAGCGCCAGCCACTCCAGGCGGATTCTATTTGGGGGCATGGCGTATTCCTTTTTGTGTTGTTGGTTGCGTGTCGTGCTTGTTGATGGTGAAAACCGATGTGAGATGTTTTTTCTAAAACAACTAACCTGATCAGTTTAGTTAACGATCTTTTCAGACATAATCTGGTGATGAATTACGCTGGAAAAACAGGATGTAACATTGAATAGCTCGGAAGACGATTTGCTTGAAGTGGCGTGGTATTTGTCGAAGTACGGTAAATCTCAACCACCCGTAGGACTGGGTGTTCAGAAATGGAAAGAGGCTTTTGCCTTGTTTTATCCTCGCTTTGGAGCGGGTAAAACCGCCAGCGAGTTTCACAATAGTCTGAAAAATAGCCGTGACCGTTTTGATTCCTGGCTTAGTGATGTGCGTGTCGGCTGGTGTGACGAGCAGGGCGCTCCTGCTGCGCTTTCTCATTCAGCGCAGCGTGTGCATCAGCGATTGAGTGTGCTTTCTGATAGTGCAATTGAGCAGCACGTTCTTTCGTTAATATCGTCTGATGGAGAGGAACAGGCACAACGTGATTGCCTGGCTATCCAGCAGGATAAAAGTATTGAAGATACTGTACGCGAGCAGTTGATTGCGGCACGGCTGGGGCAGGGTACCTTTCGGAAAGATTGTCTCATGTTGTATCCGGCATGCCCTGTTACGGGGACGACGTTTGCGCCGTTACTCCGTGCCAGCCATATAAAACCGTGGGCTGCCTGCGAGAATGGGAATGAACGTCTTGATCCTTATAATGGTATTATATTATCTGCGCACATTGATATTCTATTTGATCAGGGATGGATTTCGTTTGAGAACGATGGGCGTTTATTAATTAGTAATGAGCTGGATATTAGTGTTAAAGAGCAGTGTTTGTTGCCCGAGAAAATAAAGGCGTTTTCTGTTGAATCGTATTGTTATCTGGAATGGCATCGTGAGAATTTACTGAGATAGTTAAGTTTTGACGAGAATGCCTTTGATATAGGATGTAATGATTCGTTTGGTAGGGGGAAAGGTACAAAGTGAAGATGGTAAAAATATATTCAACAGGAAGTTGTGATGCTGCAACACGTGAAGGTTCGGCGGAAGTTGTGTTGGAATGCGAAGGGAAAATAAAATATCTGACCTTCTCCTACAGTGATACGACCGCAAATAGATGCATTCTCCAGGGCTTTATTGATGGTGTGAATTGTTTGAAGAAACCCTGTAACGTTGAATTAATCAGTTCATGTGAGCTCGGTGTGAAGAAAGCGCAGAAAGGAAAGGGAGTTAATGTAGATTTGCACTAGGAGTTATGTGGAATCTTGATAAAGAAAGAATGTGAATATTCTTTTTCTGTCATGCATGGTGAAGGCGACACTTTGAATGCTTTTATTCGCAAGCATCGGACAAAACAATAGCTGGAGAGCCTACATACAGAACCATCTTCGACAGCGCTATTGTCTGAATTTACAGGTTCCAATATTGCATTGAACGCTGCCAGTAGGGCTCACGGGCTTCTGGAGCGTGCCGTGTAACCGGTAACCCTCTGCTGCTTCGGTTATAAAGCTTTTATGCGCCATGCAGCAGGATATGCTTGCCTCCTGAACTCCGTATAACCCGAGTATTTTTATCGAAGCGTGAACAAAACATTGCAGCCAGCTTTTCAACGTGGACAATGGTTATCCATACGGTGATTTTATATTCGATAAATCAATGGATTTCATTGAGTCATAGGACTGATAATGGATGAAAATGCTTTAGGGTTTGCCTCATACTGGCGCAACTCGCTTGCAGATGCTGAGTCAGGAAAGGGCAGTTTTGAACGGAAAGATGCCAAAAATTTCACTCACTGGCATGGGATAGCGGCGGGACGTATTGACGAAGCGATCGTCGATAAATTTTTTGAAGGAGAAAAAGACGACGTCGAAACAGTCGATGTCATCTTGCGGCCAAAGGTTTATTTCCGGTTACTGCAGCATGGAAAGGACCGTTCCGCTGGTGCGCCTGATATTGTTACCCCGATAGTGACGCCAGCCCTGTTGAGCCGTGAAGGTTTTTTATATCCGACGCCAGCGACCACCATTCCCAGAGACCTGCTTGAACCTTTGCTAAAAGGAGCATTTTCGATTGGTGAGATTGAGCAGTATGACAAATACATAACGACACATACGTCATTCTCTATCAACTTTGATGACAGCGTTGATAAGACCGCCGAAACAGATGAAGAACGAGAAGCACGATATGCAGCCTGGCAGCAGGATTGGCGTCAATATCTGGATGATTCAGAGAGACTACTGAAGAACGTTGTCGGCGACTGGATTAAAAATCCCGAGCAATATGAACTCGCTGAGCACGGTTATATTGTTAAAACTGCGCAATCTGGCGGTGCCAGTTTCCATATCCTTTCGCTTTATGATCACCTGCTTATTTGCAAAAAGGATGTGCCGCTCTTCAATCGTTTCGCCTCGCGGGAGGTTCATGCTGCAGAGTCTTTGCTCGCTCCGGAAGCAAAATTCAGCGACAGGCTTGGACACTCCGGAGATAAGTTCCCGCTTGCAAAGGCTCAGCGCGATACCTTAAGCCATTTTCTGGATGCCAGGCATGGCGATATCCTTGCCGTTAACGGCCCTCCGGGTACCGGGAAAACTACGCTGGTGCTTTCTATTATTGCCACTCAATGGGCCAGAGCGGCTCTCAAAAAAGCAGAACCTCCGGTTATTATCGCAACTTCAACGAATAACCAGGCTGTAACGAACATTATCGAGGCGTTCGGGAAAGACTTTTCCCAGGGTACTGGTGCTATGGCCGGACGATGGTTGCCAGAGCTGAAAAGCTTCGGCGCTTATTTCCCCTCAAGCACTCGTAAAGCCGAAGCAGCCAAAAAATACCAAACTGAAGATTTCTTCAACCAGGTTGAGTCAAAAGAGTATGTAGAGGATGCACTGCTGTTTTATCTGGAGAAAGCTAAGGCAGCCTTTCCTGAAAAAGATTGTTCATCCCCTGAAAAGGTCATTGAACTCCTGCATAGCCAGTTGGCAGAAAAATTCGAACAACTGGTAAGACTGAACGCAACATGGCAAACGTTAAGCCAGGTTCGGGCTGCGCGTGAGCTTATTGCTAACGACATTGAGCAATATCTCGCTAATTTAAATAAATTACTTTCCGGGCAAGAACAAAAAGTCACTCTACTGAAGAGTGCTAAAGCGGAATGGAAAAAATATCGAGCCAGTGAATCACTGATCTATTCATTATTTTCATGGCTACCAGCGGTTCGCAGTAAGCGGCAGTACCAAATACAGCTGTTTCTAGAAGATAAATTAGGTGCGTTGATTGCGGGAAATAATTGGTCTGATCCTGAAACCATCGAACGTAATATAGATGGACTGCTCAACTCCGCTGAGCGCGAGCAAACAACCTACCGGCAGCAGATTGACTCCGCCCATGAAATTGTTCTTAAAGAACAGCAGGCGGCTCAGAAGTGGCAGAATCTGGCACTTGATTTAGGGCATGAGGGCAACGAGGAGCTGAGCTTCTCACAGGCAGATGAACTGGCTGATACGCAGATTCGCTTCCCTGCATTCTTACTGACGACCCACTACTGGGAAGGTCGTTGGCTAATGGATATGGCGAAGATCGATGATCTGCAAAAAGAGAAGGGCAAGAAAGGTGCTAAAGGGGTAGCCGCCCGCTGGCAACGCCGAATGAAACTTACCCCATGCGTGGTCATGACCTGCTATATGCTGCCCGGCAATATGCAGATAAGTGAACACAAAGGTCAGCGTAAATTCGAGAAAAGTTATTTATATGATTTTGCCGATTTACTCATTGTCGATGAAGCCGGGCAGGTGCTTCCTGAAGTGGCTGCTGCCTCGTTTGCCTTAGCTAAAAAGGCATTAGTGATTGGTGATACGGAACAGATCCCGCCAATATGGAGTATTGCTCCCGCTATTGATATAGGTAACATGCTGGCGGAAAAAATTCTGTCAGGTAGTACACAAGAAGAGATTACTGAGAAATATACGGCAATCGCAGAGCTTGGTAAAAGCGCCGCATCTGGCAGCGTCATGAAAATAGCGCAGTGTGCCTCACGCTATCAATATGATCCCGAACTGGCTCGTGGAATGTACTTATATGAACACCGCCGGTGCTTCGATAATATTATTGGATACTGCAATACGCTCTGCTATCACGGTAAGTTGTTGCCTAAAAGAGGGTGTGAAGAGAGCAATTTAATGCCCGCCATGGGTTATCTCCATATTGATGGTAAAGGAGAACTGGCAAGTAGCGGAAGTCGATATAATTTGCTTGAAGCTGAAACGATAGCTGCCTGGCTGACAGATAACCAGCAAGATATTGAAGCGCATTACGGCAAATCGCTTCATGAGGTTGTCGGTATCGTGACGCCTTTTAGCGCTCAGGTATCGACCATCAAACAGGCGTTGGGTAAACAAGGCATCAGTACAGGCGCGAATGAAACGTCGCTCACGGTGGGCACCGTGCATTCTCTTCAGGGGGCGGAAAGAGCGATTGTTATATTCTCGCCAGTCTATTCAAAGCATGAGGATGGCGGGTTTATTGATAGCGATAACAGCATGCTGAACGTTGCTATCTCCCGTGCGAAGGACAGTTTCCTGGTCTTCGGCGATATGGACCTGTTTGAGATCCAGCCAGCCTCATCTCCGCGGGGATTACTGGCAAAATATCTCTTTGAGTCAGAAAAGAATGCGCTCTCTTTTGACTATAAAGAGCGTAAGGATTTAAAAACTGCCGAGACCAAAATATACACACTCCATGGTGTGGAGCAGCATGATAATTTCCTGAATCAGACGTTTGAAAATACCGGTAAACACATCACGATAGTTTCTCCATGGCTGACCTGGCAAAAACTGGAGCAAACCGGTTTTCTTGATTCTATGATTGCGGCGTGTTCACGTGGTATTAACGTCACGATTGTCACTGACAGAAGCTACAACACTGAACATAATGATTTTGAGAAGCGAAAAGAGAAGCAGCAGAACCTCAAAGCGGCGCTGGAGAAACTGAACGCCCTTGGTATTGCGACAAAACTGGTCAATCGTGTTCATAGCAAAATTGTTATTGGAGATGATGGTTTGCTGTGCGTGGGATCGTTCAACTGGTTTAGCGCGACACGTGAAGCGCGATATGAACGATACGATACATCAATGGTTTATTGCGGTGATAACCTGAAGGGCGAGATTGAGGCAATTTACAATAGTCTTGAGAGGCGTCAGGTTTAGGGTAGGAATTTGATTGGCCATCTTATCGACTGTTTTCCAGCATAAGATGGTTGAATGGAATGACCATATTCTGGTAGACAGTTTCTGCCCGCACGGTGAGGCATTTTCAGAAGGAATTATTGTGGCGACTAAAATGTGGATGATCCGCGGTGATGGCGGAAAATTGTACGATGACTTCAGGGACAAACAGGTTGTTGCAATCGGCTGGTCGCAGCTCGCTCCCTATGTGAAAACGGGATGCTCAAGAGAGCAGTTGTTTACCCGGTATCAGGAGCTTGAGCCACAGACTAAGCCAGGCACAGTTCGTTCCGGTGCTTCCCAGGTCTGGCGCTTTGTGAATGAGATGCAGAAAGGTGACTGGGCTATCACTTATTCACCTTCTAATCGGACTTATTTGATAGGGAAAATCGCCTCAGATTTTGAGTTTCATGCCGAGTGGCTTGAAGATGGCATGGGCATTGCCCGTAAAGTGAAGTGGAACGCGGAAGAGATTAAGCGCGATAGTCTGAGTGATGCAACTAGAAACACCCTTGGCTCTACGCTAACGGTTTTTCAGGTGCCTGAGTTTGCCGTGAATGAATTAATGCAGGGCAAAAAGCCTGTTTCAGATGTCGTGCCGGAAGTAACTGTTTTAGGTGAAGAGGATGAGGTTGTTTCTAATCCTCTGCGCGACATGGAAATGATCGCTTTTGAAGGTATCAAGGATCGTATCAACCGTCTCGACTGGGATGAGATGCAAAATCTGGTCGCTGGCGTGTTACGCAGCATGGGATATAAAACTCAGGTATCGCCTGCTGGTGCTGACCGTGGGAAAGATATCATTGCTTCACCTGACGGCTTTGGGTTCGAAAATCCACGCATTATTGTTGAGGTAAAGCATCGGCGGGAACAGATGAGTAGCCAGCAAATTCGTAGCTTTATCGGTGGCCGTCATAAAGACGATCGCGGGCTGTATGTCAGTACAGGCGGATTCAGCAAGGATGCGCGCTATGAAGCCGATCGTTCTACAATCCCGTTGACGCTATGGACGCTTGACGATCTGGTTCGTGCGTTAGTGGAAAACTATGAGCAAGTGGATATAGAGACTAAGCTATTAGTTCCACTCAAGAAAACGTATTTGCCTGCCTGAGTTTTCGACGCCTGTTTATGTTTAAACAGGCGTTGCTATAGGTTTGAGTGAAAGGCGATACTAAATATTCACTCGAACTGGATAGCCTAATGCACGCAAGGCTTTATTGGTTCTGCCATTTCTGGGAGGCGTATCTTCTGGCCTTGCCCAACCGACCACTTCAGCAATAGAGTTAATACCGTAATGCTGGAATTTGTACTCCTCGTCTTTGCCTGCCAGATAGATCCTTTCCCACATTAAGGAAGGCTTTCCACCGTAGAGGACATAGTTGAGCAATTCAGCAATAGTCATGCCTTTTTGATTGGTTTGGCCCATGATCCATTTTGTGAATAAAACGGCGCGCTCTTCCTTATTTAAGGATGTTTTGGCTGAATAGCCAAATGTTTCAGCGCTCATTTTTATCACATGGTCCATTGTTGCATGTGTATAAGCGAATATTTGATAGAGCTTATCCTCTGTCAATGAGCCAATATTATTTTTTGAAAAGTGTTCGCGAATATAGGGAGCGTAAATCCCAAGATGAATATCCTCATTAGACGGAGGAACTGATTGGCTTTTCCACCAGGAGAGCATACTCATCAATGCTGCTTGTGGGTTTTTACTATTGGTACGGTGATAATCCTCAAAAGGATAAGTATTATCTTGTTGATGAACTTTCTTATAATAGTATGCGTGTAAAAATTGATCGGTTTGCCAAAATTGTGGAGTATCTTCTGATATCCATACAGGTCTGTAATCATTAATTTGGTCTGAGATACTCTTAATGATTGAAAATGTGCTTTCCCATTCTTTATGGAAACTCTCTTTCCTTCTATCTTTAGTTTTTTTGTTATCAACAAAATTCACACCACCCCATTCAGGTATTTCCCGCTTTTTGATAAGCTCTCGTTCTTTTTTCTCTAATTCGATTTTTAGTTTTAATAATTGTCTTTGTTCATCAATAATCTCTTTACTAAGATCAACGCAAGAGTCAAGCGATGCTAAGTTATCGAAGAATTCCTCTAGTTGTTCAATTAAATTAGAACTGTATAAATCACTCTCAGTGAAGAAAATACCAGCTTCTATATTCGAGTACCATGCACGCTCAGTTAAATTGGCTGAACCAATATAAGCGCCATATCCCTTCCACCAAATAACTTTGCTGTGCAGGTAATCTGGTATAAGTTTACAAAAAATATTATTTTTAACGTTAACGAGTAGTTTTGATAAAAATGCAGGCGATACAGGAACTGTATGATCATATCGCATCCAAATATCAAGTCGGTGATGGTTTTTTATGCAATGATCGAGGAGCGTGGTTTTATCATCTCCATAAGCAATGGCGGCAACAACACCATCAATTTCTTTACCTGGAGGAGGTAAACATGATCTAAAAAACTCTCTATTTAATCCGTTAGCAATAAGTTTCATTATTATTTTACCGGGAAATTTTTCATAAAATAAATGTATTTAGGATGATGTTATATTAAATAAAAATAATATGGGCATTAACATACCGAGAAATGTGATCCATTCCTCGGTATGTCTTAATTTACTCCCAGCGCCTTATAAACCGCATCTACAGGTTCAGAGTAAAAACTGACCTGGAATTTGGTAAACAACTCGGCTGGCACCGTCGGGATATCTACCGCGGAAGACATCGGCAGAAGGACCTTTTTCGCGCCGCTATCGAAAGCAAGTTGTAAGCTAGCCGCCAGATCCTGAACGGGGTTGATTACTCCACCGAGCGTCATGCTACCTAACACGACCATTTGTTCCTGAACGGGTTTCGCCAGTAAAACGGAACACAGCGCAATAAGTGCTGCCAGACTGGTCGCGGTACTTGGTCCAGTATTGTGCAATTCGACTACGTGCAGGTGGTACTCATGTTCAGAAAATTTCGCTGTTGCACTAACGCGGCTGAGGTTGCCTTTGAAATAGTCAAATCCAACCCGGATAGCTTCCTTAGCCGAGGTACTTGATCCCAGACCAGAAACGCTATGCTTACCATTGCCTGCGGTCATCTGAGTTTCGAAGCGATACAGACCCGTCATGCCACTTTCCGCTTGCGTGACCAAATGCACAACGCCAGGTTTGGGCATGCCAGCAGGAATTAATTCGCTGCCGCCCTGTTCTGGCACGCTGACGAAGAATTCTTCCAGCGTTTCGTTATCGATGTAACTGAAATTCACATCGAAAAATTCCAGTCCGCCCAGCTTTTTAAGCTGTTCTTTGACACGACGTCGGGCTTCCATGGCGTAGGTCAGGCAAACTCGGACGTCCTCTTTGCTGTAAGAGCCATTGGGATGAAGAAGTTTCAATAGACCAGAAACCGTGCGCCTTACAGCGATAACGTCGCGCTGGTTGAGGTTATTACCCAGCTTGTAGAACTTATCGATTGCGTCGGAGAAGCTGCGCTTACGCATTTCCCGCATGTATTCGGCGAGATAATCTGTGATAAGGCCGTAGCGGTTGGTAAAGAATTCCGGGCGCATTTTCGGAATTTCCCAGCCGGGGATATAGGCATGGAAGCGGTCGAAAAATGCCGTGTCGATCATCGCGGCAGGGAAGGGAGCTAACAGATGGCTGGTTTTGACTAATGTCTCTACGCTTTGATTGATGTTGCCGACGAACACCATCGATGCTTTGCCTTCAATCGAATCTCTGCCGCGGGAAAACGAGCCAGACGCCATGTAATCTTTCATGATTTGCACGCCGTCTTTATCTTTGAAAGTGATCCCCGCTACTTCATCAAACGCGACCACATCCCACATGCCGACCAGGCCAATCTGGCGGCTAGCCATGTTGTAAAACAGGTTTGCAACCGTGGTTTGCCCGCCGGAAACTAACAGTGAGTTTGGCGAACACTCTTTATAGACGTGGCTTTTACCGGTACCGCGTGGACCCAGTTCACAGACGTTATAGTTGTTTTCCACGAAAGGGATCATGCGGGTGATCAGGTGCCACTTGGTTCGCTGCTCAATGTTAGCAGGTTCCATACCCACGGAACGTAGCAGGACATCAATCCACTGGTCGCGGTTGAAGTGCGTACGTGCGGTAAATACCTCTTCCATGTCCATATTGGGCATCTGGATAGGTTTAAGCGTCATCAGAGAAAAGGGCGACGTTTTTTGTCCTTCCTCAAAGAAGTAGTTCACGGTGATCATGCACCAGATGCCGCCGGTCAACAGTTTTTCGTTGTCCTTGACCATCTGCGGCGGAACCAGTGCATCTTTAATGCCGAGGTTGGAGAGCTGGGCTTCGTAAACGTCTTTCTTCTGATTGAGCTTTACCGATACTTTATCGATGATCTTGTAGGATCCTCGCTCACGAATGAGCGATTTCACTTTCTCTGCTTCATCAGGGCGGACGTAGTTGTCAGCCAGAATACGCTTAACGTTCTGCAACCCTTGCTCGACGATCTGGTCATCGTCGGAAGCGCAGTACATACCGAGCAGATACTCCAGCACATAGACCGGGACGTTAGCCCCTTCCTTGAGCTGCTTGGTCAGATCTTTACGCACCACCCGACCGCGAAAATGCTGATTCAGTAAGGCGTCCAGATCGTAACCTTCTGCGACGAGTTCCCCTTCGGAGACGGCTGGAACGGGTAAGTCATGATGGGTTTGCATATCGCCTCACTTAAAAGAAATCATCCTGAAATGCCAGATCGATAATCACAGGGTACTTCTGGTAACCCGTTTCCGTTTGCGCATCTTCCAGTATCAACCAGTATTCATTACGGCGATTAAAATTCGCGCCAATCAGCTTCAGCGTAACGTCACGCACACGTTTTTCCATTGTGTTGTTATCGCTGTCAAAGCAGATTCGCTCTTTACCGGATACCACATTATTGGCGTTATCGACGATGAAGATGTTCAGAGTTCGCGCTTCGTATAACTCACCTACCGGATGGGTTTGCAGCAGGCTGACTTTATCAATGTTATTGACGAGTTTGATCAGCGGATGGTAATTCACAATGTCTACTGGACGACGCTGAGGTTGCTTCTCGGCAGCCGTTTTCTGCAGCGCTTTCACCAGCAATACGGGAACGCAGACTTCCTGTAACATGGCACCACCGTGGACAAACCGCGCTCCACCTGAGAAATGGAAACGCTGGATCCCTTTCGGGATCAGGAATTCGCTGCTATCGCTCACGCCTGCCGTATCCGCCACTTTTCCTTTCCAGCAAAAATCATCGGCAGGGAGCTGATGACCGATAATAAAGCGTTTGTGGTTTTTAATCGTATTGTCCGGTTTGATCTGCAGCGTGGTTTTATCCTGCCCGGAAAGGGGCTGCTGCTGGAACAGGAAACCGTGGTCCGCCGTGACGATAATGCGTGTACCATGAAGACGGTTTATTACACGGGTCACTAAATCCTTCAGTTCAACCACTGCGTTGCGGCACGCTTCGAAGGTCTTTTCTTCCGTAGATGCGCTGTCACCCATGGCATCAATGGTGTTATGCCAGATATAAACGACTTCGTAATCGCGAATAAGATCTCGTCCTTGCTGATTTTTCCATTTCAGAAGATCGTCCGATTTTACTGCCATCCCTTTATATTTCTTAAGCATGGTATCGCGGTTAAGCGTACCTGAGGTAGACAACCCGTCCGCATAAACGATGTCACCATTACCCGGTTGGTAGCATATCTCGTCATGTGGCAGCAATGCCGCCATTCCCAGCTGGGTATAGCTGGGTAACACGCCCAATTGGGAACGCAGTTCGGCAGTAAAGCGTTTTTCGGTATTGATCTGGTTGCCCAGCTCTTCTGCCACTTCGTAACGCAGCGCGTCGGAGATAATCACGAATACGCGCTTGATTTGTGGATTATTAAACTGCGGCTTAACCACCTCATTGTAGAAGTTCTGCTGCCGTGGAACGCCCGCAATACGCCACTCCTGCATACGGTTTTCGGCTTCCAGAACCTTATTCCAGCTCCGGCTTAATTCTGCCAGATACCAGTTGGAATACAGCGCCTCAATATAGTCATCCAGGCTTTTCAGGATCATTGCGCCTTTGCTGTGAACCAACAGCGCGTATTCGTTAAACAGGCGGTAGGCCTGGTCAAAGCGGAACAGCTCTTCGCAGTACGCTTTCCAGAACGTTGCGCTGTCCTGATAGTGGAAACCATCAATATGACGATTGCGCAGATTCAGCAGCCGCTCAGCCTGACGAAGTGCATCATAAATAGCGTAGTATTCCTGACGCGTCTGGCACCAGTATTTGCTCTGGCGTTCAGACAGAAGCTTCTTGAAGGCTTCACGGTCAAGCGTGGTGCTCTCTTCCAGAAGCTGCGTCACCAGCGCATGAATAATGGTCTGTTCAATGCTCAGTGTGGTTTCGCACTCGTGCAGATCATATGGCGAGCTGAGACGATACTGGTCTTCTGGTCGCAGCGCATCTTGCATCTGTTGTGCGCAGTAATCATAGGCTTCTTTGTAGCGACGGTCGGCACGCCAGGTGACCATAAAGGCCAGCGCGGATGCTTTGCCTGACGGCGTGGTCAGCATATTTTTTTCCAGCCATTCGCGTTTCTGCGGATCAGCCTGCGCGGAGAGATCGGTACAGAACAGCTTGAGGATCAGGTTCTCCAGAGAAGGCTGTTCGGCCTGGTAGCCCATTTCCTGATTCAGAGTGTCCCACAGAACGCCTTCCAGGTCGTGGCGTTTCAGCATCGCCAGCGTGTTTTCCAGGTCGCTGTCGTTATCTTTTTGCTGATTAACGTATTGGGTAATCAGGCTGAACAGAATCTCTTCCGTTTTTGCTGTTTTCACGCCAGCGATGACCGCAACCATCTTCTTATCAAGGGAGGCTTCGTTTTCCTGCTCAGTCACCAGGCCTTTTAAGACAGCAAGACGTTTAGTGCTGAAAAATGCCTTCCGGCGTTGGATATGCTCACGTAGGCCAAGCTGCGGAATGCCTAACGTATTCAACGTGATGGCGGCGAAGTCGGCATGGAATTCCGTACTGTAAAGACGAATATCCAGCAGCCAGTCGAACTCTTTTGTAGGCACATCGCGGGGAAACCATAGCAAAAACTGCTGTTCAGGCTCATCAATTTCAATGCGCTTTTTCACCGCCAGCTGCGACTGGTCGGTCATATCGAGCAGCGTGACGTTCTCCAGTTCGAGGTTGCCCAGCTCTTCGAGGAAACGCTTATCGGGATCGTGCCAGAAAACGATGCGGTGTTCGGCGAATTTTGCTTTAAGGCCGGCAATAAATTCCTGATTTTGCAAGGTCACAATCCCATGTTGATTCGGTAAGTTCGAAGATGTCTGAACGCCTTGGGAACCGTGTTCCGCGTTCTGACACAAAGCCGCATTTTATCATGAACTGGAGGTGATGAATGCCTGAATAAGGCTGGTTTCCCGTATCGAGATCACCACCAGGCAGAAGCCCGGTGGTGTGGGAAGGTAAGTTATTTGATTAAATCACCTCAGGCGCATTGCCGGTAATGGCTTTCACATCCGCCAGCAGATCGCCAAACTTACCGTAGTTAACCTTAACGCCGTCGTCGAGATCAATACTGATTCTCATATCAGCATAGTGACGCAGGCGATCGTCAAAACTGCGTAGTTCGTTGAATTTTTTGCTCAGGCTATCACGTTCACGTTTCAGCCGGGTGGCTTCTCCACCGGAGGCACCATCGACCTGTTCGTTCAGGCGATCGATATTAGCCTGGTAGCGCGCCAGCAGCGGCACAACATATTCGGTACGCATTCTCGCCAGCGTCGTATCGTTGTAGCGATGCAGATAGACCAGGCACTCGAACGCTTTCTCTTTACCTGAGCTGAACAGCCAGTAGATCGGGCGCTTTTTATACATTTTCATATGATCTTTCCAGAACCGAGTGGAAAGATAGCGACGGATGGTATCCAGCGCAGATTCGCCTTTTTTAGGACTTATCGCGTATAAACAGAGAGTTTCGGCAATAAAATCAAGGTTTTCCTGCAGGTGTTCTTCGCCCCAGACGGTGCGGACAAACTCTTTAACGCGAGAGGTGATGTCATCGTCAAACCACTCGTCATCCATCAGCGGCAGGATGCCGTCATTGTCGGCAGGGAAAGTTTTGTAGGCACCTTCAGCGACAAGTTCGGTAAAGCCTTTGTTGCCTTCGTGGGCGTAGACCAGGCCTTCGCGATCGAGGGAATAACGGCCCATCATGGCACCACTTATATAACTCAACATATCAATAATATAACTTCCTGGACCTTTGTTTTTCAGGTATTTATTTTTAACTAAGGTTAATTCATCATGATACGAGCTTTCTAGTCCATATATTTTCGAAAGCAATCTTTCCAATTTTATCTCAAGTTCATAACAGCAATGTATAGTATCTTCAACATGAGTAGAAAGATATATCCAACCTTGCTCGATGGTTTCGGTTTGTTTAAATGCAATAGTTAAAAGAGGTGCTTGAAAACCTAAGTTTGCTTCATGTTCACCCCAGTCTTTTTTATGAAATTCAATAAGAGACTGAGTTGTTTTTATTATCTCCTCTCTCTCTGAGTTGGAGATGTTTTTTGGGATTGGAAATTTGCGAACTGTTCCTGATTCAAAAGTAATGGTTGGCGATAATATTTTGAATAACCTTTGAGAAATAGTGCTATTTAGTATCGCTTGGATAAAAAATAAATCTTCTTTCCTATCGAAGAAAATAGATGAGCCTGCATCGGAAAATATATACCCATTTGGATAATAACGAAGAGAAATTTTACCCGTCGAAATTCTTGACCACCCTATATTTTCTCGGAAATAATAAGGCATGTTTTTGGCTGTTCTGGTAGGGCTGCCATAAAGTTTTGTGGCGAGCTCAATTATTTCTTTTCCGTCATCTTCCCAGTTAACAACATATTCTGAATTGCCATACCATTTTCTATACTCACCGCCTTTTATAATAGGGAACCATTTTTTATGACTTTGGATAGCAGAAGCAGAATCAGTTGCATTAAAGCATATATTGTTGAGGCTTACTTCATGCCAAAAACGCAAAAAACGCTCATTGTCATTCGTTTGTAGACCGACTCTGGGCTCACATTGTTCACCTAATTGTTGAGAATTAATAAATAGATCCCGAACATGACTTTCTTCCCAATAAGCAATAGGCGCACCAGGGATACATTTAAATTCATCTTGTTGTATTGAGTTGAAAATAAAATATTTGTTTTTAAGGTTGTTACTTTTTTCTATTTCATTTCCTTCTGTCAAGCGAAAAAAAACTGGTTTGTTTCTTTTTAGCTCAAAATTCCCGATCACCCAAGCTGTTGTTTGTACCACTTCTCCAGATATTTGGCTGAATGCTCGAGGCCCAAGGTGGGCCATAGTAATAAATGCTTTGTTTTCTAAGAGCCAATCTCTTAATTTTTCATAGCTTAATAGAAACATCCACGACTGCATGTTTATCTGTGCGTTAAAACCATGGGCATTGAGCAATGAAAAAGCATGCTGCATGAAAATGGAAAATAAATCTGTTTTACTGTCTGGGAAATTTATTTTAGCAAACGTTTTTAACTCACTATTCATGCCACCATTACCCATATACGGAGGATTTGCCACCACCGCATCATACCGCTTAGCCAGTAACCACGCCTGTTGAATATACGGAATAAACGCCTTTGCTGCCGTCTTCTGCTGGAAATCCCCTTTCTGCTCCAGGCGATACAGCGCATCAAGAAACGCCTTCAACTCCGCTTCTTCTTCCTGCGACACCTGAATTAGCGAGCCCAGCGTTTTGGCGTTCACGAACAGCTTCAGCGTGCGCATTAAGAGCTTATATTCCGCGCTGTCGGTATGGGCCAATACGGCATTTTCGGCAAACATATCTCCCATGCTGCCGGTCTGATTTTGCTGGTGGAAGTTCAGTTGCTGCCACAGTTTAGCAATATCCAGATGCAGGCTCTCCTGCAAGGAGACAATATTCAGACGCACCTCGCGGGTGAATATCCGGCGGTCATCCTGACGGGCCATCATTAATAAGGCAAAGCCGGAAAGCTGTGCGGCACGGTCGTCAATGTCGAGACCAAAAACATTATTTTCCAGAATCAGCTGTGGAATATCACGGGCGCGATAGCCGCGCTCTTCGTAGATATTTTTCAGCACATTATAGGCTTCAATCAAAATATGGCCGGAACCGCAGGCCGGGTCGAGCACTTTAATGCTTTCCGGTTCAATGCTGGCAGGGGTAATAGCAGCCAGCTGCGCCTGCACTTCCGGCGTCTGTTCGGCGGGCTCTATGTAATAGTCCATTTTGCCTTTTAGCGGCGAGTCCGGGTAGGTCTGCAACCACTGGCGGCCAACGGAGTTCTGCACCAGATACTGCACAATCCAGTTCGGGGTAAACAGTTGGGTGGCGGCAGGAATATCTTCGCTCTTTACTACCTTGCCAATAACGGCATCTTTTTTCTCAGAGATATAGAACTGGTATAGCCAGCCGATAACCTCAACGTCTTGCCAGTCTTCTTCCGGAATACCGTCTACCAGACCGCGCAGAATAGAGTCGGTGCGGGTCAGGTTATCCGGCAGTAGAAGTTCGGCTTCATCGTCGACTGCTTCAAACAGGAACGGCATCGCGCGGTGCAGGGCGTGGCACTGGGCCAGCAGCAATTCACGGTAGATGGCTTCGTCCTGGTTGCCGGAAAGTTTCATCTCGACCAGCAGCGCCTTTTTCTCCGGCAGTAGCGCTTCCGCCACTTCCGGCACGTGGTCCAGCACTTCAAAACCGGTAGGATTATCCGGGTGAGAGAGCATACGGAAGCCGTGGTCAAGGTAACCCTGAATCTCCATATAACGAATGGCGCACAGGCGGTTGAACCAGGTGTAGGCACAGTGCTCAACAAGTACGTCAAAGCCCTGCTCGCGGGCGCGTTTGACTAGACGATCGCGGCGAATGAGGGTGGATTTGGGGTAGTCGAACTGACCATAGCGCACGGTTTCGCCGACGATCTCAGCATCCGCAATTCGCAAAGTACCTTTTTTATCGGCGGAAATCCCCAGCGTGGTTAGCTTCTGGATCACTGCATCGCGGAACTGGTTACGAGCCTGTGGAGCATATTTTTTGATGTTATTGGTATTCATAGAAAATCCTGCAAAGGGCAGCAGAGCGCTGCCCTGAAATGTGGGTTACTGAAGACGAATCCGGTCACCTGCCTCAATGGCTGCCAGCAGGGCAGCACGAAGCGTATCAAGCGCTTTTTCAACCTGCTCGGCGGTTTCCAGCACTTCACTACCGGTGGCTTTGCGCATCTCGCTGGCTACATTCACCAGATGTGTTTTTTTCGGTACCGGTTGGATAACGGGTTTTTCTGCCACAACATAGGTCTGTTGTGATTCTGCAGCGCGTGTGGCTTCATTCGCTGCTCGTAGCTGGGCTTCCTGCTTTTTACGCAGCTCGTCGATCCACTGGTTAATCTTCTTCTCAGCATCCGTTTGCAGCGCTTTCGTCTCTTGCTGTTCCGCCAGAATTTCCGGAATCGAATGGCTGACCTCAGCGCGCTTTCTGGCTTTCTGCATTGGCTGCAGAACGCTGTTTTGCAGCTCCGATGTGGTATGCGCTTCCTGCAAGCGTTGACGACTCTCTTCGATGCGGGCGTCAATACGTTCCAGGGCGTGCTGGCGGTGCTGTTCAACTAACTGATGGTTAACGTTCTGAACCTGTTCAATCAGCGGCGTGATGCGATTGAGATGCTTGTAAGGCTCCGGCATCTGCCAGATGTTTTCCAGCTCACCTAACGCTTTTACCGCCACGGCGTCTTTTTCCAGTGCGCTGCGGTTGGATTTAAAGCTTCCGTTCAGCGCAGCCCCCAGCTTTTGCCAGGTGGTGAATTGCTTGCGGTAGAAATCGACCAAATCTTCGCGATCTTCACTGAAATCCAGCAGTTCATTTGCCAGGCTGGTGACCTTCTCAATCAGGGCAAAATCTTCTTTTTCACTCAGAATGGAATTCAGCAGGCGCAGGCCTGTTTCAATCTCATTTTTCCCTGGATTGTTTCCACCTTCCGCTTTTGCTCTGAAGACATTCAGCTCCTGCTTCCAGTCGTAGAAGACCTGGCGGATATGTTCAACCAGGGCGGGTTCTTCACGCTCGCTAAACGGCTGTTGGGCAATCTCCGCCATGGTTTGGGCGGCTTTGCGAATTTGTGATTCGTCGTGACGACGAATTTTGTGCAGACGTAGCTCGCTGTGGCGACGGCTGTTATTGAACAGCTCCCAAACCTGCTTACGCTCGATATTGTTATTCTGCTGGCTAAAGCTGAATTTGCCTTTACGCGCCAGGCGAGCAACCAGCAGCTTCACTTCTTCTTCTGGCCATCCATAAGGACGACGAGCAAAGTGGTTCAGAATATCGCGTAAATAGACCGGCTTATTGAACTCGATGTTCATGCTGACCCAGGTTTCCACTTCGCGCATTGCGTCGGGATTGGATTCTTCTGTGTCGCCCAGATCCAGTTCCGCATCATTTTCTAAAGTAAGCTGGTGATTAATCTCACGTGCGATTTCGCCATTGTAAGGACGCAACATTTTTAGCTTGCCGAACGTGTTTTCAATCACGTAACGGCAGGCTTCATCCACAATGCTGGATGGCGTCGAAGATTTCTTCGGTAAGCGCTCGCCAATCGCCCAGACGTCTGCTTCGGCAATAAGCGACTCCAGCTGGACGCGCAGCATTTTTTCGCGAACGCTGTTCTCGCGGGCTTTTTCTGAAAGCAGGCTGGCCTGTTCCGGGCGTTGTCCGGCGTTGTCCTTGAGGAATTTTTCGGTCTGAACGACTAAATCAATGTCGGTCCAGGTGCGCCCCTCCTCTGGGAGGCGAATCAAAATACAGCCATCACCTTCCGAAGTATAAGGACGGCAGGCGGCATCGCTGTTATAGAACGTATAGGTCGGATCTTTTGGTGTGAGGATTTTCACCACCAGATCGTTAAGCATCGCGCCGTCCAACGGGTGCCCGTTAAGGAAGCGGCTGATATCAAAGTCCTGCTTGTTAGCCGGGTAGCGATATTTGCGGTTTTTCAGAATGTCATCAAAGATGATCGATGCCAGTTTTTTATTGATTGCAGAGAAATCGACTTCGACGTTGCGGATCTCGTTCTCGATCTCTTTTTCTTCGTTGGTCAGGAACACGTATTTGTCTTCAACGCGTGCAATCAACATTTCCCGTTCCAGCTTGTTCAGGCTTTTCTCAACGCGACGGCGTAGTTCGACTTTATCGGTATCGATTTTATCGATAGAAAGGGTGACCAGGTTATCGAGTGTACTTTTCAGCACATCGACATAGCGGATCAGGAACAGTGTTTTCAGTAAGTTACCATCGAACTCATCAAGAATGCCATTCTGACAGGCCTGCGTGATGGTACGACTGACGGCTGGTTCCAGGAAGCTTTCAATCGCGGCATAAAAGCGCCAGAACGGCACCAGAGAATCCAGACCTTGCGGGGCGATTTGCTGCGCCGCAGTCTGGAACGCTTCTAACTGTGAGCGTTCACCCATGGCTAACTGTTTACCGGCGGCACCTTTGGTCCTGATAGACTCAAAAACCTTCTGCAGAATCTGGTAGTGCCACGGGACAAACGGGTAGTTATCAATAAATTCTTCTTCGCTGGTGTAGGGGCGCAAAGAAGCGGTGGTTGTAGGATCAAAGGCAAGCTGGTTGCGCAGAATGTCGCCTTTTTCCTGCCAGACTTTAGCCAGCGCGGGTTTTGCAGCATCGGTTTTCACCAGCAAACGTTTTTGGATAACTTCGGAGGTGTTGGAGCTTGAAAGCTGCAGGCGAGTTGAAAAGCGGCCCTGGATTTTAGAGAAGTCTTGTCCATCGCGGCTGCTCATCCCACCAATGGCCGCATTGATATCTGCCTGGGAGGTAACAATAACCCATGCGCGTCCACCGCAGATCACACCCAAGTTTTCAGTGATAGTCTGTAGCTTCAACATCATCTGCGTATTTTTACCGATGAACTGGCCGACCTCATCCACCATGAAGAGGATGTTTTTGCCGTTTTCATCCAGCCACTCTTTGACCCACTGGCAAAAATTATTGATATCTAATGGGAAGTTCTTATCCAGCTGTTCCACCCATTGACGCGAGGCGTCAACGCTTTGACCTGTGGCATGGCTTAGGGCTTCTGCCATTTCATCGCTGATGAAATAGTAGGAATCACGCTCTTTTTCCCAGCTTGAACCAGTGATAGTGGAGAATGCGGTCTTAAACGCGTCGTATTGGCCGCGTTTAGCCAGCTCACGCTCCAGATGGGCGATGTGCGGAAAATCAGCGCAGTAGCCAACCCGTTCGTTAAACACCTTCAGGAAGACTTTAAGGATAGCGTCTTCTTTGTCATCGACGTTAGCACGAGAATCAATATTGAACAGAATCACTTCCGTCGGATGATGGACCGCTTTGTTGATATCAGCGAGGAACAGAGAATCTTTGATTTTGTCTTCAAAGAAGGAGTATGCATTACGTTCTGTACCGTTATGGCTGACTTTGCGGTTAGACAATAGATACGACAGAATCTTGATAAAGTGTGATTTACCTGAGCCAAAGAACCCTGAAACCCATACGCCAATTTTGTTTTCCATGCGTATGCGCTCCGGACCGGTTGCCGGAACATAAGATTCGAAGAAATGGCGAAGATGTCCTTCCAGTTCCCGGGTGATGACGTATTCATCAAGCTCAATCCAGGCACTGGCATCGTCCGTCTGTTCGGCTTTCACAACGCCATTAATATTTCGGTCCAGACGTTTCTCAAAGATCTGTTCAATATTCATTGCTGTGCTCTTTAACGAGGATTCAATGTCGCCGCAGGCCCGCTTTCGGGTACCAGCCTGAAGGCGCGATAATAATTTCGGGAATCAATACCCGCCAGGGGGGAGAGATCGTGTCCGCTATAGGTTCCCGGATAAAACATCAACAGAGGGGTAAAACCCATTACGTCCTGCAAGGCGCTCATCAGCTCATGGCCACGAACCAGCGGCCAGGCATTACCCATGCCTGTCAGGATGACAAATTCTTGATTCTGAAGATCGACTTTTTTTGCTATGTAATCCGCGATCTTTTTCTGATTCAATAAGCCAACGAGTTGTTTTTTCAGCGCTTCGGTACCGACTTTCACTTCCTGCTGACAGACGCGCTCAAATAACCCACGTTCGGTGAGCATGTCGATAATGATCTGAAAGATGTTGAGGTGCGTGAACTTGTGGTCCTTTTCCAGATTACGGAAAAGATACTTCAGGTGTTCACGTACCTGTAGCTCATTCTGAGCAGGATAATCAAAAATCCAGAACCCAATCTCATTACCTGAGCCGTTGTTTTTGAGAAAGCGCTCTTCGCTAATGCGGCTCTGAACCTGTGACAGGCGGTATTCAAGCACGGGATCGATCACCGTTGCCCCTCCAGAATAGAAACCAATTCTTGTTGCCCGAGGCGCTGCAAGGTTGCCTGAGTTTCTGGTAAAAGAAAGACCGACTGTAAATTACGCCGACGTGGTGTATCCAGATAACCCGCCTCAGCCAGCGCTTTAACCAGGTTATTCCCCATTTTTTTGATGGATGAATCTGAGTAACTGGTGAGTACGGGCTGCTGGCGAAGATGGTTAGCCACAAACTCATCCCAGCTATCCATAGGAAGCTTTTCTTTAAACTGTCTGCGCAGGTCGTTCACCACTTCTGCCATGAAGTCTTTGACAACGGGTGAATGGAGAACCATGGCGACAAATAGTAATTGCTGACGCTCGCGCTCGCTCCCTTCAGCAATAAGTGACCACGCTGCTTTATCAAGCATGTTCAGGCGTAGTCTTATCGTTGTGGCATAGCGTTTCGCTGTATTGGCCGAGGAGGCTTGCAGAATGTTATGACCGACGATCTGCTCTTGCCAGGTCTGTTCATCGGGTACGGTAAGCATAAGTTCAGCGATGATTCGACTTTCCCTGCTCATCAGCGGCCCGCCTAACAGGTCTCCAATCCATGCCTTGTCGTTCTTCACCGTCATTTCTACCCTCTGAAAACTGCTATGCTGCTCGCAAAAAACAAATGCTGATTGTAATGGGGGAAGGGGCGGGACGCCATGAGAAAAGGCAAATTGTGAGAGGGCAAGGTCCGAATGATAGAGTGTTTATATCTTCCTGGTTCCCCGATGAGTAAGAATAGGCTCTTTTGTTGAGTGCGGACGGCAAGAACCGGTTAGACAAAGAGACCGAGCTCGAATGAGCGATCGCATTTGATCTATGGGACAACCACAAAGAATTAATGACAGGCTCCAATAGCCTACAAATCTAACTTACAATTTAAGGGCTTCTTTTCTTAATGTCCCATTCAGCCAAACCTCATTCCGTCCTGGACGATTATCCTTTGTAATCCATAGCATATTAATCACGACACCCGGAACCGCCCTCAGCAACTCCTGCAGCCCCTCTTCATCCAGATCCGTAAACCGTCTTTCACCCTGCACGCGATCACCTTTGCCATACTTAAAGGACACATACCATACGCCGCCAGGCTTAAGCGCATCCGCAAGCTTCTGCATCACTTCAGGCAACTCAGAAGAGGGGACATGCAGCAAAGAGGCACAACACCAGATCCCATCGTACTGCGCTTTACAGTCGATCTCTGAAAACGTCATCAGCTGCACGGGTAACCCGGAATGTTGCTTTGCCAGTTCCACCATCGCGGAAGAGGCATCAAAAGCATCCACAAGATAGCCCATCTCATGAAAGGCTTTTGCGTCCCGGCCTGAGCCGCAGCCCGCATCCAGAACCAGGGCACCGTGAGGCAGATGTTGGGTAAAGGCCTCGTAAAGCGGGGTCATATCGACATTGACCGTGCCATCGAAGAAATCCTGTGCGTGGTTTTGATAGTAGTGAAGTGTCATTAAAACGTAGCCTCGCCTTCCGCGTTGGGTTTCCAGGTATGGATAAGTTTGTCCAGCGCGGCCTGCCAGTTACGCTGAAGAAAGCTTTCCCGTGCTTCAGGACGCTGCCCTGTCTGTAGAACAATCGTCTCATGTAACGGCAGCTTGCTCTGAATAAAATACTCATTGCGGGTATGTAACCGCTGCAGGAGCCTGAGCTCGGGAATGCGTGCCGACTTGCCTTCAACGCCACGGTTACAGCACCGGCAGGCCAGCACTAAGTTCCATACGCCGTTAATATTGCTCACTTCCTGGCGGGCAGCCCAGGGAATAAAGTGGTCGACGTCTGCCAGAGCTGCGTCTCCCGGTACCAGGCTGATGGGTTTGAAGCAGTAAAAACACCGTCCTTTCTGGTAACCATTCAGGCTGTCGCGGCAACTGGTGATGTCTACGCGCCGCGCATTCACCCTCGTGAACAGCAGCTGATTATCTTCGTCGAACTCCACGCCCACAAGGTTACGTGAAATCCCCATCGACCAGGCCTGTTCCACCAGGTTCCAGCGGGCATTGGTTTCAAAGGAGAGGTTTTTATACTGCAGGCGTTCGCCCAGTGAATAGAAGTTATCCGTCAGGCGGATCCCGTTGTGGGTTTTGCGCTCATCAAGGAAAAAACGTTTATCGATCTCGCCCTGGTTCACGTAATGAAAGGCATCAATCACATTGTTAAAGCCAAGGCGCACCGTCGCTTCAATGAGCTGAGCGTGGGTGATTTCACCTCTGTTGAACTTCAGGCAGGTTTCCAGAAATTGACTGCTGCGGGAGGTGATCTGTTTTGGCGCATGTTTCAGGTGCTCGCAAAGATAGCGGCTGAACGGTACGGCAAGCTGGTCGAGCGTAATCAAATCGCTGCCCGTCTTATCCACTTCATACAACGCTGACGCCAGCGCAAATTTGTAAGATGCGACGTTCCTTCCAAAGAGGATCACACCACGCCAGTAGTTCTCAAGCGTCGGATCGGCCTGATAAAATTCCATCGATGAAGTCCTGTTACGGTTGGCTGGACAGGGCGTTACTAAAACCTGTAACAGGATCACATAACAAAATCAGGGTGATGTAAATCGTTAATCTATAGGTTTGATGAATTTTTGAGAGGTCAGAGAGGAAGTTATCGGGACAACCGATACGGCATTAGCGCAGGTTTATAAACGAACAGATATCTGGAAGAGGTGAGTCGAACAGGTTTCCAGCCGAAGCGTTGTCATTTCTCGAATTAAAACCTTATTTCCTGAATCCCCCTCGCAAATTTCAAATTTACCCCACCCCAAACCGCTGTATTTATATTCAGCCCTGTATAATGAGCACCAGAAATTACGCCGAACGGCAAAGGAAGTATCAAGGAATATTTAAAGAGAGAATTCGCGATATGAAGGTGCTGCAACACCCCCATACCGCTAACCACAAACAACTACTGAGGAGTTGAAAATGGCTGCGACGAATTTTAAGCCAGAGTTTGCTGTTTGCAAAACAGAATCAGACGCTTTCACCGACATGATTGAAAACCGCGAGCTGGTACGCAAAAACAGCGCCCGCCGTCTTCACGGCAACCAGACTAACGCGGCACCCGTCCACCCTCGCGCGGAAACGCCGCAGGACAGTGCCGCCTGTTGCGAACTGTATGCTCGCATAGACATGAAATATCTTTTGCTGGGTGGCGACTGGTTAACCCGTGCGGGCTTTATCAACGCCATGCCCGTAAAAATCCGCGCTATGAAAGACTGCATTGTGATTACGCCACAGCATACAAGAGAATTATGGGGATGCCTGGAAGGGATGAGCGTGGTGAATATAAATAAACAGAAAGTCGCGCAGTGGTTGAAGACGTTTCCGGGAGCGCTAAATGATACCGGGGATATACCCGTTGTGAAGCGGGGAATCGGGCAAGCGATGCCTGAGTAGTTCTGGCTTCCTGCCTTATATTCCTGGAGCAATAAAACAATACGGGCATGTCATCCCATGCCCGTTTTAAGTAAAAATCACTCGTGCTTTACCTGTTCTTTCACAGCCTTAACCAGCACAGCGTGAAGTTCGCCAACGGTTAAATCGCGTATCACAGGTTCGGGTATGCCACGCACCCAGCGCATAAACCTACAGATGCCAAAAAAATCTACACCTTCACCCGTAAACAGATACTCGTTATCAGCAAGAGAGAACGTTTTCCTATAGCCATCCTCTTCCGTGGCAAGCTGAACGCCAAAAGCTTCTTCGCAGTCTTCCAGTAGGTCTTCGCCATCCATACCGCAAATATGCAAATCGGCCTCAATCCAGGTGTTGCTATCAATAGGTTTACGATGTATCCCAGATGACTCACGTACGACCTCAATAACTTGTGCGAGAGTAGGTTCCATTTACAAAATATTCCGTATTCGTTAGTTTCAATTGGCTTTCCGGAACTTACCGGAACTTAACAGTCACCCGCTATTCGATAAGGTGCGAAGTAGAGTACTGGTCCAGAAAGCATGATTATCTTTGCTATGGTTTGAAACCGGATTTACCATTTTCCCTACGCCACTCCTTTACTTCCTGAACTACACCTTCGGGGCTGTCTTCTCTATCTTCTCGTGGATAGTAAATAAGATCGGAACCATCAGGGTGCTCAGTCAATCGTTTGAATTCGAGGATATTTTTTATATCTTCAGCTTCAGTGGTGGCAGTGACATCAAACAATTTTCTTACGAAATTAAGGAACTCGTATTCTGTATAATCACTTATCGTTTTCAATTTATGCCCCTCGATGAATTTCAATATGACGTTTAGGGGTCACTATCCCCATATTATCAATGTTGTATACTTCACCACCCTCAACTATAGGTTTTATGTGGTGAATCTCATATTTCACTTTACCGCCTACCTGCTCATTTTCTCGTGGTGACGGTGCTTTCCCTACCTTGATGTTACCAGTATTCCCTCGGTTGAATTGCTCCAGCAGTCCCGGATCCCTCGATACCTCCAGCCAAAATGCCTTACGAAACTGGTCAAAGTCCGTAAATGTCTGCCCACGTAATCGATCCGCTATCTGGCTTGGAATAGGAGACCCATTCCCCGTATTCGCATCAGATAACCAAATGCCGCTAATCTTCTGTCCCTTGCCTGTGACCTGTCCGGGATTGTGGCGGATATAGACATAAATCGGCGGCACCCCGCCCACCGGCAGAATCAGAATATAATCCGCAAACGTCTTCTCTTCCGGTGTCGGGCTAGTCGTCACACCAATCGCCGTATCCTCCGGTAGCGGATCAACCACAACCGGGTTCGGTATCCGTACCGGGTTCTGATTGCCCGTATCCCACGGCTTATTCTCTCCGGTGCGGTCCGGTGTCCAGATAATGGTGATACCGGGGTCTTCTTCGGTGGTAAAGGTGTAAGCCTGGCGTCGGCTATCCCACTCCATCCTGCGAACGCGCACGCTGTCTTTGCCCGGCGGCGTATGCCAGCCGCGCGGTGTCGGGTTACCGCTGGCGTCGTTCTCCCAAGTGAAGCGAACGCGGGTAGGGGCTTCCCGCATCTGCTCGGCGCGCATCCTGTCGATAAAATCCTGCTCTCCGTCGTTTAGCTTGCCGGGATACATCCCTATCAGCAGCCCTGCGACAGGTGCACCAAGGCCTCCCATGGCTATCTCGCCAAGTGCAGCGCCGCGCACGGCCCATGTGCCGGAAATGACAGTACGCCCGCTAACCAGTACGAGTTCGCTGGCATCGGCTATCGCGTTCCGCGCGGTCCAGGCCCTTTCTTCGGCTGCAACGGCAGCCTGATAGTCCATCTCCTCGTGATGCCCATTCCACCAGAGATAAAGCGCGCTGCGTTGCTTTGGTTTTGGGATCGCCTTACGCTTTGCCGCCTGGGCGTGTTGCGGGGCATTGTTGGGTATGGCCTGGTAAAACGCCATTTCGGCGAAGTTGGTGTGCGGCTCACTGCCGGTGCCTGCATCGTTACAGCCTTCACCGCGCAGGCAGGATTTCGCAAAGACCCGGTTGCGATCGCGTTCTTCTGCTTGTCGCTGCGCCTCGGCTTCTTCCTCTTTTCGGCGTGCCGCGAGCATGGCCTGATGCTTTTCCTGTGCGATCTGTTCAGGAGAGGGACCGGAGCCGAGCCACTCTCCCGATGGGGCGATCACGCGGTTGGTTCCGTGCGGGCAGCCACAAATGACGACAGAACCATCGACGGCTGAGGCTTGCCCCATCCAGTTAACGCGAGGTTCGCCGTCTGCAACAAAGCCCTGCTTGCCGCATTTAGGGCATGCCGTCGTTTTATCGCCAACGCGGATAACGCCGCGACCGTGCTCGGTGCAGTTGGGCAAGGTGCTACAGCATATTGCGCCGGTGGTCGTTCTGTCGCCGTGTAGCGCCTGACCGCGGCCGTAGTTCGTTGAACGATAGCCCATGGCCTATTCTCCGGGCCAGGTTAAGAAATCCTCTTGAGGTGGAATACCTTCGCGGGTGACCAGATAAGTACTGCCGAGCGGTGTGCTGATAATCTCGTCATCGTTATCAAGCAGGCTGCCGACCAGCGCAACGCCCTGATGCCTCCAGGAAAACGCTTCTCCTGCTGAGGTCATAATCGTGGCGAGCGTTCCATCCGGATAGGCCACACAATCCCCTTCGACAATCACGCTGGTGTAACTCCCATCGTCCATGAGCATTGTGGCTTCACGATCGACGGGAAGAACAACGCCGCCCAGTCGGGTCTGGCTGCCAGCCGTGGCGATCCGCCAGATGGCGGTGACGGGATGTTGTCGATGAAAGGCTTCCTGTTCGGCAATGATGGCGCGTGCGTCCTCGGGCATGGCGGCCAGTTCTTCATAGGTAAAAGGGGAACGATCTATTTCCGCTTTCAACTCAGCGGTAAATTCATTGGTATAAAGCTGCATGACAATTCCTTGTAGGGGCAGAAGAGTAAATGCAGCAATGTTAGGTTTTAGCCTGTAAGGCGAATATACATAAAGTGGTTAATAAGCCGGGCTAAAATCCGAAATAAATATCCAGATTGATATTGGTCATCTTTTAAAGATGGGATAGTAATGGTTCCTGTTAATTATAAATGTAATATTCGCTGAATTGCCGATAAATAATATTATGCAGCGTATGTGTTTTAAAATGGGAGTGTTAGAAATCCTGTGTCATTCCAGTAATATAAAATCAAAAAGGAATAACATTTGTCCTAACCCTTTGATTGCGACAAAAACCTTAGGGCTCCCTGGCCTGGCCATGCTCTGACTTGTAAGACTGGTATTTTAATTCGGATAATCAAATAGTTAACGGTTGATGCGACATATGAATCTCTTTATCCCGCCTCATGTAATCCTTGAAGCAATAAAACGATACGGGCACGTTATCCCATGCCCGTAATCTTCAGAAATCACTCGTGCTTTACCTGCTCTTTCACAGCCTTAACCAGCACAGCGTGAAGTTCGCCGACGGTTAAATCGCGTATAACAGGTTCTGGTATGCCACGTACCCAGCGGATAAACCGACAGATGCCAAAAAAGTCTATACCTTCACCCGTAAACAGATACTCATTCTCCGCGAGAGAGAACGTTTTCCTATAGCCATCCTCTTCCGTGGCAAGCTGAACGCCAAACGCTTCTTCGCAGTCTTCCAGTAGGTCTTCGCCGTCCATACCGCAAATATGCAAATCGGCCTCAATCAACGTATTGCTATCGATAGATTTACGATGCTCCCCTGAGGAGTTTCGAACAACCTCAATAACTTGTGAGAGAGTGGGTTCCACCATGATGCTCTCCTTTAAAGCGGTAGAAATCATCGCCAGCGCTTTCCGGCGGCGTTCCGCTTGGTCGGACCGACAAGAACAACGTTACCCCGGCCCGAGAAATTTTCAAGTCAGTTCAGGCGATCGCCATATGATTCCAGCATCTCTGTAAACTATATTCCCGTCACAGTGTTTCCAGGTGATTGCTTCATATCTTAGCTCGATCGTCTCTGAATGCGTTCCTGTTCCAGAACTCGGGAACAGATTTGGCGTAATCCCCGTGATTTTTACATTCTCCAGGATAATGTTGAAATATTCTCTCTCGATTCCTGCATCATCAATTTGATACATTTTTATCGTAGCCGATTTTAGCGTTTGGTTTTCACACAGTGCCCTGATAAGAACCGGAGTTGTTTTATCAAACTCTTTCTGAACAGCAATCGGTGTATGTACACGGGTACCTGTTAGTCGGCCTGTATTTCCACTCACAGGAATGGTGAGGTGATGAGCGACTGCCTTTAATTCAATAGCACCTAACCGACCGGACACCATGGAACCTCCTACGACGGGTGAGCCATTAGCATCGGTTAACCATAGATATGCTGGATTTGACATGATTATTCCTCATCTATATTTACAAAAGAAGGTAGGTGCAACATCGCCACGACCCATATGAATAAGCCAATTATTTTCAGCGGCCATGGTTGAAGGACAGCTATACAAGCAAATGCACCGATGATAAGTAAGGGACCTGATAACACATCCAGGACCCCGCCAAAAATATGTATCTTTCCTGGCAGTAATTTATTCATTACTAATGAAATAAGGTAGGCACTTAGGGTAATGATGCAAAAGGCGATTGTTTTATCATGCCAGGTTTCGAATTCAACCCAGCTAAGGATATAGGCTAAAACTAAATATGAGCAAAGAAGCAGGTTTATAATTGGGGTGATAAACTTACTCATACGCGCCTGCCGTAGTGTGTGCAGTTAGTTTTTCATTAACTTTCTTCATGATTTGATTAAATACAGGTTTTCCTTCTGAATAACCTGCATGGATAGCATCTACGAAAGGCTGGACGGCATCAGCGAACAGAAAATAAAGTAAGTCATAGTCTATTGGTCTCAGAAGTTGATATACTTCTGGGGCTTCTGCTTTGAGTCTGTCAGATGTTCTAATTGATCGTTCAGCCATTCCCCCAAACAAAAGGAGTGTGCTCAGTGCCGTGATTGGGTTACTTTTCCCTTTGAAAACAATAAACGTGAAGGACGTTCTTTCAATGACATGCTTTGCGATAGTTGATGCAATAATATTGGTTGATATTCTACCTGCAATTGAAGTCATTACAGATCTGTATATTTTATCCTGCTCCGCTTCCGTTAAATATCTGTTGAATTCTTTAAGTATAACTTTGACGGCGCTGACAATATTCTCGTAATTCAAAATGTCATTTTTTATGGCAGTAATCATTCGTATGCGTTGAGTTTCACGAGCATATCTGGTATCCGTGTCAAAGATACCATAAACCAGATATCCATAATCTAGCGGTACAGATAACCCTCCATTTATAAGCCCAGTAACTGTATCAGGAGAAGCGATAATGTTGCATAATCTCCGGGCTATATCTTCTACATCAGCCATAATAATCCTTTAAATGCGCAATAAAGGATTTATCAATGTAATATTAATGTGATTGAAGCAATTTATCTTATCTAAATAAGGAATTAAGAATTGTTAGAGGTATCAATTTCATCTTTAATGAGATAATCAGCGGCTTCGTGCCAATCCCACGCACTCCACCGCTAAATCTACTTTAACTAAACACCGGCACCCCCAGCCCCACCTTCACCTCCCTCAACGTCGCCTGCGTCACCCCCTGCGCCCGTTCCGTCCCGCGCTTCAGCATCGCCATCAACTCCCCCTTGTCCTGCATATACATCGCCCGCCGCTCCCGCATTGGCGCAATCAGCTCCTGCAAACACGCCTCCAGCTCGTTCTTACACACCCTGTCGCCCAGCCCGCCCGCCTGATAATGCGCCTTCATCGCCGCCACTTTCTCCTTGTCCGGATGAAACGCGTCGAGGTACGTAAACACCACATTCCCCTCAATCTGCCCCGGGGCGCTCACCTTCAGATGGTTCGGGTCGGTGTACATGGCGCTGACCGCACGGTGAATGGTCTCTTCGCTGGCCGAAAGGTGCAGCGTGTTGCCCAGCGATTTCGACATCTTGGCGCTGCCGTCGATGCCGGGCAGGCGGCTGGTGTCGCTCAGCATCGCCTTGCAGCGGCGCAGCACCGGGGCGGGCAGCAGGCTGTTCATCTTGTGCACAATCTCGTTGGTCTGCTCAATCATCGGCAGCTGGTCGTCGCCGACGGGCACGCACTCGGCCTTGAACGCGGTGATGTCCGCCGCCTGGCTGATGGGGTAGGCCATAAACCCGACCGGCAGCGAGCGGGCGAAGCCTTTCTGCGCAATCTCGTTTTTCACCGTCGGGTTACGCTCCACGCGGGCGACGGTGACGATGTTCATATACAGCATCGTCAGCTCGGCAAGGGCGGGCAGGGCGGACTGCAGGCAGATGGTGGTCTGGTTCGGGTCAATGCCCGCGGCGAGGTAGTCGGCCAGCACTTCGGGGATGTTGTCGCGAATTTTTTGCGGGTTGCTGCCGTTGTCGGTCAGCCCCTGAAGGTCAGCAATCAGCACAAACTGGTTGTGGGTGTGCTGGAGCGCCACGCGCTGGCGCAGCGATCCGACGAAATGACCGAGGTGCAGCGGGCCGGTTGGGCGATCGCCGGTGAGGATGGTGGGTGCGTTCATAAAGACTCCTTAATGTGCAGTAGCCGAAAGGGGTCTTAGAAATGTGAAAGCCGCCTTTCGGCGGCTATCTGAAAATGAGGAAAACTACTCCGTGCCGCCTTTAAGAAGGCAGCCACCAGCGGTTTACGGTGAGCACGGCGTGGTTTATGTTCATAGAACTACAGTATCATAATTATTGAACAATTCAATTGCATCCTTCTCTACTTTAAAATGGTTACGATAAGGTTTGCCAAACCCAAGCCTACAGCTACGATTATAACTAACCTTAACTGCTCTATCTTTTTACGCTGTGATATGGCTTCTACTTGCAATGTTTTTATATAGTTTAATGCTGTATCAACATTTCCATTTTGCGTATTTGGTGTGACGTCGACCGTCTTAATATTCTCAGCATGGTTGGCGAGTACACCTCCTCCGGCTCCGGCACAAACAAAAAAAGCCATTTGAGTAAATATAGCAAGGTTCTCGTTGAAATCAGGGGTCATTAAGTCTTTATAGTTTTTTTGGAACAGTTCTGGAATTCCTAATCCCATGAATATCCCAAAGAAAATGAGAGAAACCCCTTTTTCAACGCGCGAAAGACGCTTGCTTTCCAGAAGTGATATAAATGCTAAAAAAAGCCCACCCAACAAAAAAAGCCATGCGGTTTCAAGGCTGGTATACCGCGTTATACTACAACCGATAATTATTAAGAAGAAAGAAATTATGAATGTCTGAAGATTACTTAAACGGTATTTTATGATTTTTTTCATTTGGTTATATGTCCGAGGTATATAATAGCGAGTATCATATAACAAGATCCTCTGCATCTACTGCTGTCAATTATGGGGGGGGCTAAATATGGAGTTCACTTAATGCAAATTACTCCGAAATGCTTTTGAAAAGGCTCTGTAGAGGTAAGATCAATTAACTAAATTTCAGTCATGCGGGGCACGTCATGCTGCAATCACTCAACCACCTGACCCTTGCGGTCAGCGACCTGCAAAAGAGCGTCACCTTCTGGCACGAGCTGCTGGGGCTTGCGCTGCACGCCCGCTGGAATACCGGGGCCTATCTCACCTGCGGCGATCTGTGGGTCTGCCTGTCGTACGACGAGGCGCGCCAGTACGTGCCGCCGCAGGAGAGCGACTACACCCACTACGCGTTTACCGTGGCGGAGGAGGATTTTGAACCGTTCTCGCAAAGGCTTGAGCAGGCGGGCGTCACCGTCTGGAAGCAGAACAAAAGCGAGGGGGCGTCGTTCTATTTTCTCGACCCGGACGGGCACAAGCTGGAGCTGCACGTGGGCAGCCTCGCCGCGCGGCTGGCGGCGTGTCGCGAGAAGCCCTACGCGGGCATGGTGTTTACCTCAGACGAGGCTTGAGGCGCGCACTTTCAGCCTGCCCGCCAGCGTCACGTGCGTGGCAGCATCTTCCTGATTGCACAGGTACTCCACCGCCAGCCGTCCCAGCTCGCTGTAGGGCAGTTGGATGCTGGTCAGCGGCGGGGTCAACTGCTCGGAGATCTTCTGGTCGTCGTAGCCCGCCAGCAGCATATCCTGCGGGATGCACACACCGTTCACCGCCAGCGCCTGATAGCAGCCAATCGCCAGCCAGTCGCTGGCGCAGAAGATGGCGTCCGGGCGCTCGGCCAGTTCCAGCAGCGAAGCTGTCGCGGTAAAGGACTCGCTGAACTGCCAGTTGGTCTGGCGCACCAGACCGTCGTCGCACGCCAGTCCGGCCTGCTGTAATGCCGCCTGGTAGCCCGCCAGACGCTGGCGCGAGGCCTCCATCCAGCTCTCGCCGGTGATGTGGGCGATGCGCGTGGCGCCGCAGGCGATGAGGTGTCTGGTAACCTGGAAAGCGTTGGCGTAGTCGTCCGGAATAAACGACGGCAGCAGCGGCGAGCCGGGGTCGCGCTGGTTGAGCAGCACCAGCGGGATGCGGGTGCAGTCCTGGAATGCCGTCATATCGACGACGTTCGTGACCGGAGAGGCAAGGATAATCCCGATGCAGTTGCGCTTGTCCAGCTGGCGGATGATGTTCAGGGCCAGCTCCACGTCGTCGCCGTAGTCGTAGACGGTGAGCAGGGTCTCGTTGCGCCACGCCGCTTCCCGCGCCTGGCTGATGGCGTCGATAAACGGGTCGAAGCTCTGCATGGAGCTGACCAGCAGGGCGATCTCCTCCTGGTTGCGCGGGGCGTGAACGGCGGGGAGGCGGTCGTAGCCGAGCTCGGTGGCGACGCCAATCACCCGCTGGCGGGTATCGTCGCTGAGCTTGATGTTGCGGGACTGGTTAAGCACCAGCGATACCGTCGCCTGCGACACCCCTGCCGCCCGCGCAATATCGTTCATCGTCACTTTTGTTTTTCGCTTCATCCGTCCTCTCCCTTTCGCGATTTCGCATCATACCCTAACCGCACGCTTTAGCGCCGTCGATCACGTTTCTCATCCATCGAAGCGTGAACTTTGTGAGAGGCGTCGCTTTTCTGAGCGCCACGATTTGCGCATTTATTCTGCGACTAATATTTATTAGCTAAATATTATCAGTAAGAGGATGCGTAATGAAAGAGCAATGGAGCAGGGAGCAGGCACAGGCGTGGTATCAGCAGAAAGGCTGGCTGTGCGGGTTTAACTATCTGCCGTCGACGGCGGTGAACTGGACCGATATCTGGCAGGAAGAGACCTTCGATGCCGACACCATCGACCGCGAGCTGGGCTGGGCGGCGGACGCGGGCTATAACACCCTGCGCATCAACCTGCCGTTCATCGTCTGGGAGCACGACCGCGACGGGCTGATGGCGCGCATCGACCGCTTTTTGACGATTGCCGACGGTCATGGGTTCAGCACCATGCTGACCCTGATGGACGACTGCGGGTTCTCCGGCGACGAGCCGTACCTCGGCCCGCAAAAGCCGCCCGTACCGGGCAAGCACAACAGCCAGGCGGCAGCGAGCCCGGGACGCGATAAGGTGTGCGATCGCGACTGCTGGCCACAGATTGAGCGCTATATCCGCGACGTTGTGCGCCAGTTTCGCGAGGATAAGCGCGTATTGCTCTGGGATCTGTATAACGAGCCGGGCAACCGCGGCATTTTCGCGACCGGCACGGAGGAGGTGTTGTACGACGAGAAGCTGGAGACCTGCGCGCACGAGTTGATGAAGCAGGCGTTCCGCTGGGTGCGTGAGGAAGACCCGACCCAGCCGCTCACCATCTGCGCGTGGCGTCTGCCGGCGGAAGAAGAGGGCGAGACGTTTTACCAGCACCCGCTGGACCAGACCGCGCTGGCGCTGTCAGATGTGGTGAGCTACCACGCCTATACCAATACCGGGCGCATGACGGCGATTATCCAGCAGCTTCAGGCGCTGGGCCGCCCAATCTTCTGCACCGAATGGCTGGCGCGTCACGTGGGCGGCACCATCGAAGAGCAGCTCCCGCTGATGTACATGGCGAAGGTCGCGCCGTATCAGTGGGGGCTGGTGCGCGGTAAAACCCAGACCTGGCTGCCGTGGCCGGTAGTGATGAAGGAGTCCACGGACTACTGCCGCCTGTGGTTCCACGACGTGTTTGAGGAGAACGGTATCCCGTTCTCACGCGCTGAAATCGCGCTGATGAAGAAGCTGCGCAAAATCGCCCCGAATCCGCAGGGCTAATAATAATGACCCGGCGCGCTGTCGCCGGGCAACCAGGTACGCACTATGGCAATGACAATGAAAATACCGTCTCGCGAGTTGTGGTCTTACTTTGGCTATGGTTTAGGTCAGTGTTTTAGCTTTGGTTTAGTGGGTTCGTTTATTAACTATTTTTACACCGACGTGCTGGGGATCTCGGCGCTGGCGGCAAGTACCATCTTCCTGATTGCCCGTGCGTGGGATGCGGTTCACGATCCGCTGTTTGCCAGCATTATGGACACCATCAACAGCCGGTTCGGAAAGTTTCGCCACTTTTTACTGATCGCCCCGCTGCTGATCACCGGGGTCACCCTGCTCGCGTTCTATAAAATCGAAGCGGATATGACCACCAAAATCCTCTACGCCGGGGTGACGTATATCCTGTGGGGGACGCTGTACGCCATCTCCGATATCCCGTTCTGGTCGATGTCATCGGTGATGACCAACGACTCCGGCCAGCGCACCCGCGCGGTGACGGCGGCGATGCTCGGAGTGAATGCCGGGATCGCCTGCGCTAACATCTTCTTCCCGAAGCTGGCGGCGTTCTTTGCCCAGTACAGCAACGATAAAGGCTACTTTATGGCGGCGCTGGTGATGATGCTGGTGGGCCTGCCGATGATGCTCAACGGCTTTATGCAGATCAAAGAGCGCGTGCCGCCGAGCCCGGAAAAGGTGACGATGCGCGACACCTTCCACAACCTGCGCCAGAACAAGCCGCTGTTTATTGTCCTGCTGTCGTTCTTTTTCTGCGTGTTCCATAACGTGGCGGGCGGTCTCTATATCTACTTCTTTATCAACAATATGGGCGACGGCAGCCTGCAAATGGCAATTGGCGTGATGGGGATAGTGGCGGCGGTGCTGTGCCTGGTCGCCCCGCTGCTGACCCGCCGGATGCAGAAGCGGAAGCTGTTTATGATCCTCTGCGGGCTGGACGTGGCGGTGCGCGTGGTGATGTGGTTCACGGGCTATCAGCACACGGCGTTGCTGTTTATCCTGCTCGGCCTGAGCACGCTGTTCGTGATGATGGCCAACATCCTCACCTCGTCGATGATTGCTGACACCATCGAGTACGCGGAATACCACACCCACAAGCGCTGCGCGGCGATCACCTTCTCCGGGCAGACCTTTACCGGCAAGATGTCGGTGGCGGTGGGCGGCGGGCTCATCGGCGTGTTTCTGACGATGATCGACTATGTGCCGCAGGCGCAGTCACAGAGCGACAGCGTACTGGCGGGACTGTTCTTCGGGATTTGTTTGTTACCGGCGATAGGCTCGCTGATCCGAATGGGGTTTATGTCGCGCTTTACCTTTACCGAAGAGAAGCATGCGGAGATTTGTCGGCTGCTGGCGGAGCGGAATGCGTCTGCGAAAGCGCCGGGTAGCGGCTGCGCCTTACCCGGCCTACAGGACCAGCCCTTGTAGGCCTGATAAGCGAAGCGCCATCAGGCTTCGCGTAATGACTTACAGCGACTGCACAAACGCCAGCAGATCTTCGTTGAGCTGGTCCTGGTGGGTCAGCGCGAAGCCGTGCGGCGCGTTGTCGTACACTTTCAGCGTGGCGTTTTTGATCATCTCTGCCGCCAGCTTGCCGGTCGTTTCAAACGGCACGATCTGGTCGTTGCTGCCGTGGATCACCAGCGTCGGCACGTCGATTTTCGCCATATCCGGGCGGAAGTCGGTTTCGGCGAAGGCGGTTACGCAGTCGATGGTGCCCTTCAGGGACGCCAGCAGGGCGATGTTCAGCGTCTGCGTCAGGGCACCGGCAGAAACGGTCTGCCCGGCGTTGGTGCCGTAGAATGGGGTAGCGAAATCGCTGATGAACTGAGCGCGATCTTTACGCAGTCCGTCGCGAATCCCGCTGAACACGCTCTGATCGACCCCTTCCGGGTAGCTTTCGGATTTGCCGAAAATGGGCGTTACCGCGCCCAGCAGGGCAAGACCGGCCACGCGTTCGCTGCCGTAGTTGTTGATGTAGCGCGTCACGTCGCCGCCGCCCATGGAGAAGCCCACCAGCGTCACGTCGCGCAGATCCAGCGTGGTGATCAGGTCGTTAATGTCGGATGCAAAGGTATCGTAGTCATAGCCGTTCCACGGCTGATCTGAACGTCCAAACCCGCGACGGTCAAAGGCGATGGTGCGGTAGCCGCGCTCGGCCAGGTGGTTCAGCTGGCTGTCCCACATATCCCCATCCAGCGGCCAGCCGTGGCTGAAAAGAACCGGTTTGCCCGCGCCGCAGTCTTTGTAATAAATCTGCGTACCATCTTTTGCCTTAAACGTTGCCATAGTGTGTTCCTCTACAGGTGATTGTTATGTTCAGACCGGCGCGACCAGATAACGAATTGCCGGTGATGTTGTGCCCTGATGAAAAGCCAGAACGCGGCTCTGCAACAGGAGGTCATTCATGGTGTGGCGCTCCTGCTGGCGCAGATGCTCGATCCAGGAACCCATCAGGAAGGTCTCGATAAACAGACCCGGACGTTCAATATCTTCGTACACCGCCCAGCTCATCGCCCCGGCGCGGCGGCGCACCCGGCGTAGCTCGTGCACGGCCTGCAAAAACGCTTTCGCGTTCTGCGGGTCGATGATGTACTCATGCGAGACCAGCACCGGGCCACGCTCGTTCGGGAGTTCAATCTCCACCCCGTCCAGCGGCTGCCCGCTCAGGTCGAGATTTAAATCCGGATCTTTCTCCAGCTTCCAGCGGAACACCGTCATGCTCGCCAGCACCATCCCAAGCGTGGCGACAACCAGCGAAGCCGGAGTGCCGAACTGCGAGGCGATCTGGCCCCAGACGGCGCTGCCTGCGGTCATCGAACCGAAAAAGACCGTCAGATACACCGCCAGCGCCCGGGCTTTTACCCAGCGTGCGGCGCTGCGCTGCGCGCCAAGGTTGAGGGTGGAGAGCACCGCAATCCACGCGAAGCCGGTAAAGAACTCAAACAAGTTTAGCAGCCAAAAGTGACGTACAAATGCCAGCGCCAGCATGGTGATCGCAAACGTCAGGCTGGCGGCCACCATCAGCCGATCGGCGTTCAGCCGCTGGCGCAGACGCGGCAGCAGGATGGCCCCGGCAATGGCGCCAAGGCCGATACACGCCAGCATCACGCCGTAGCCCGCCGGGCCTAAGCCCAGCTCGCGGCGCGCCACCAGCGGCAGCAATGCCCAGCCCGCGCTGCCGAAAACAAAAAAGGCCACGGTGCGCACCAGCACGTTGCGCAGCACCGGCGCGGCGTGCACGTAGCGAATCCCGGAGCGCACCGCAGAGAAGAAGTGCTCCGGTGGCAAACGCTGCACGGACGGTGCCGGACGCCAGCGCCACAGCACCCACGCCACGCCCATCACGGACAGCGCGTTCAGGGCAAACACCATCCACGGCCCGGCAAGCGACAGCAGAAAACCGCCCAGCGCAGGGCCAATTGCCCGGCTGATATTGACCCCGAGCGAGTTAAGCGCCACGGCGGAACCCAGCTCGGGCTTGCTCACCAGGTCAGGGACAATCGCCTGAAACGGCGGCGAACTCATGGCCGCACCCACGCTCAGCAGAAACGTCGCCGCCAGCAGAACGGTGGGGGTGACGTGTCCGGTAAAAGAGAGCAGCGTCAGCCCGGCGGCGGCAATGAACACCCACAGCTGGGAGAAGAGCAGGTATTTACGTCGATCAACGATGTCCGCCATCACCCCGGACGGCAGGGCGAAAAGGAACATCGGCAGGCTGCTCGCCGCCTGCACCAGCGCGATATCCAGCGGATCGGCGCTGAGCGTCAGCATGCTCCAGTTGATACCGACGTCGCTCATCCATGAGCCGACGTTAGAGACCACCGTGGCGATCCACAGCATGCGGAACACCGGCTGGCTCAGCGGCTGCCAGGGTGAAACCGCGGGGGCGGGCGTCGTCTCGACGTGTGCGTCGCGAACGTCGTTTACCTGGGTCATGCGAACCTCTCCGTTGTTTTACGCTGCACTCGCCACTGGCCCGGACCGGTAAGGGCGAGGGTGGTGAAGATAATCAGCAGCAGCCAGCCAAACTGCCCCTCGGCAATCGACCAGTTCGGGTGGACCGCCAGCATCGCCACCAGCAGCACGGCGATAATCGGCAGGCACGCCAGGCGGGTGTACACGCCCGCAATGATAAACAGCGGGCAGATCACCTCGGCGACGATCGCCGGGATCAGACTGGCATACGGCCCAAAACCAAACGGATCTTCGATGCGCGTCAGCTCTTCGCTGAAGTGCAGCACCTTCGGCAGGCCGTGCACATAAAGCAGCAGCAGACTGCCGGTCAGGCGCAGAAAGAACAGCCCCGGATCGATCCGGGGCGAAGCGTCATTTTGTTTCATCAGAATGCAAAGCAGCTGCAACCCAGCGCACCCCAGAAAGCGTTATCGTCGGATACCGGCATCTCTGACGTGCGGGCAAAGTCATGCTGGTGGTTGTGAACCCCGCACGGGCCGCTACAGTGGTGAGCCACACTCATACCCACGCGTGCGGCCTGCGGCGGCGCGCTGCGGTAGTGGCCCGGCACCTTCACCACCGGGGACCACTCGGGCAGGACCGGAATGGCGGGCGGCGCGAGTGGGCCAAAAGCGCCTGCGGCATAGACGATATCGCCGTTCACTACGGTGAGGACGGACTCGATGCCCTTGATCTCCTCCTCCGGCACGCGGAAGTAATCTTTGCTGAGCACCGCCAGATCCGCGAGCTGGCCCGCTTTGATCTGCCCTTTCTGGTTCTGTTCGCTGGAGAACCACGCGCTGCCCTGGGTCCAGAGCATCAGGGCGGTATCGCGATCCAGACGGGCGCTGTGATCGTACATCTGCATCCCGCCAACGGTGCGGCCGGAGACCAGCCAGTAGAGCGCGGTCCATGGGTTATAGCTCGCCACGCGGGTGGCGTCCGTTCCCAGGCCCACCGGCACGCCGGTCTCGAGCATTTTCGCCACCGGCGGCGTGTGGCGGGTGGCTTCGATGCCGTAGCGCTCGGCAAAGTACTCGCCCTGGAAGGCCATGCGGTGCTGGACGGCAATGCCGCCGCCGAGTGCTTTGATGCGGTCAATGTTGGCCTGCGACACGGTTTCGGCGTGGTCGAAGAACCAGTGCAGCCCGTTGAACGGAATGTCACGGTTCACCTTCTCGAACACGTCCAGCATGCGGCTGATGGATTCGTTGTAAGTGGCGTGCAGGCGGAACGGCCAGCGGTGCTCCACCAGATGGCGCACTACGCGCTCCAGCTCGTCCTCCATGCCCGGTGCGAGATCCGGGCGCGGCTCGAGGAAGTCTTCAAAATCGGCGGCGGAGAAGACCAGCATCTCGCCTGCGCCGTTGTGGCGGAAGAAATCGCTGCCCTGGCCCGGCGTAAGCATATCGGTCCATTTTTCAAAGTCTTCCAGCTCGTGGCCCGGACGCTGGGTAAACAGGTTGTAGGCGATGCGGATGGTCATCTGCTTTTTCTCGTGCAGCTCGGCAATCACCTCGTAATCTTCCGGGTAGTTCTGGAAGCCGCCGCCCGCGTCGATGGCGCTGGTCAGCCCCAGACGGTTCAGCTCGCGCATGAACTGGCGCGTGGAGTTAATCTGCTGCTCCAGCGGCAGCTTCGGCCCTTTCGCCAGCGTGGCGTACAAAATCATGGCGTTCGGACGGGCGATAAGCATTCCGGTCGGGTTGCCGTTGGCGTCGCGCTGGATCTCCCCGCCCGGCGGGTTTGGCGTGTCTTTGGTGTAGCCGACCACCTTCAGCGCGGCGCGGTTGAGCAGGGCGCGGTCGTACAGGTGGAGGATAAACACCGGGGTGTCAGGCGCGGCGTCGTTAATTTCGTCGAGGGTCGGCATGCGGCGCTCGGCGAACTGGAACTCGCTCCAGCCGCCCACCACGCGCACCCACTGGGGCGACGGCGTGCGCAGGGCCTGCTCTTTTAGCATCCGCAGGGCGTCGGCCAGGGACGGCACGCCTTCCCAGCGCAGCTCGAGGTTGTAGTTCAGGCCGCCGCGGATCAGGTGCAGGTGCGAGTCGTTCAGGCCGGGGATGGCGGTGTGGCCATTTAAGTCGACCACCTTAGTGCCGTCGCAGTGGTGTTGCATCACCTCGGCGACGGTACCCACTTCCAGAAATTTTCCGTCACGCACGGCAACGGCTTCCGCGACAGGATTCTCGCGATCGACGGTGTGAAACTGGCCGTTAACCAGAATGAGATCGGCTTTACCGAGGGTAACCATAATAGCTCCAGACTCAGAGGGGAATGGTCAGGATTATGGGAACCGGTTTCGGCAAAGATCCAGTTATACAATAGGATAGGTATACCAAAGTATAACTATACCTAAGGTTAACTATACGAAGAGATAATTACACCACAGCGCTGTGGGTCATAGGATGAACGCGATTTTATCGGCGTGCTGTTCGCGGCGATTTTAACCTTTAACCTCACTGGATAATCTTATGACCACTTCTAAGCTCGAAGTCTTAACCCCTGCCAACTGTCAGATCATCTTCATCGATCACCAGCCACAGATGGCGTTCGGCGTGCAGTCTATTGACCGCCAGGTGCTGAAAAACAACACCGTGGCGCTGGCGAAAGCGGCTAAGGTGTTCAACATCCCAACCATCATCACCACCGTTGAGACCGAAAGCTTCTCCGGCAATACCTATCCGGAGCTGCTGGACGTGTTCCCGGGCCAGGATATCCTGGAGCGTACCTCCATGAACTCCTGGGACGACCAGAAGGTGCGCGACGCGCTGAAGGCCAACGGCAAGAAGAAGGTGGTTGTCGCTGGCCTGTGGACCGAAGTGTGCAATAACAGCTTTGCCCTGTGCGCGATGCTGGAAGGCGACTACGAAATTTATATGGTGGCAGACGCCTCCGGCGGCACCTCCAAAGAAGCCCACGACTTCGCGATGCAGCGCATGATCCAGGCGGGCGTGATCCCGGTGACCTGGCAGCAGGTGATGCTGGAGTGGCAGCGTGACTGGGCGCGCAAAGAGACCTACACCGCGGTGATGGATATCGTGCGCGAGCACTCCGGTGCCTACGGAATGGGTGTGGATTACGCCTACACCATGGTGCACAAAGCGCCGTCTCGTCAGAAGAGCGAGCACCGCACCTTAGCGCCGGTTCCGGCACGCTAAGTCCCGCTGGCGGGCTGGTCCCTCATCCGGCTCGCCGCTGCCTTTTTCTCTGGAGTTCACAATGAGTACAGGGTTGATATCCCTCGCGGCAGGCGTGTTGATTGGCCTGATGTATGCCGTGCTGAAGGTGCGTTCCCCCGCGCCGCCCGCGCTGGCGCTGATTGGCCTGCTGGGGATGCTGGCGGGGGAACAGGCGATGCGTCATCTTTTATCCCGCGATAATCCCGCGGGCGTGCAGGTGACGGTTCCCCACGTTCAGCACCTGACCGGAGCGTCATCATGAAGGCCTGGATTATTTCGCTGGTGTGCGGGGTCGCGGCTGGGGTACTTTACGCACTGCTCGACGTGCATTCCCCGGCGCCGCCGGTCGTCGCGCTGCTTGGCCTGTTCGGCATGCTGGTGAGTGAACAGCTGATCCCCATCGGACGGCGTCTGGTGAGCCGCGAACCGTTGACCCTGGCCTGGTTTCGTCATGAATGCGTACCGAAGATCAGCGGTACCGCGCCCCCAGCGCCCGCGAAGGAAAGCCGCGACGCGTAACGATTTGTTTGAGGAAAGACAGCATGACGCTGCCGTGGCGCATTGCCATCATTGATGACGAACGCTCTGTTCGCAGCGGGCTCAGTAACCTGCTGCAATCGGAAGGGTATGCTACCGATACCTTCGATTCGGCAGAGGTGTTTTTGAGCCACCCTCTCGCCCTGTCCGGCGCGTCGCTGGTGATCACCGACATCAAGCTACGCGGCATGAACGGCATCGAGCTGTTTGAGAAGCTGCGGTTGCTGGCCACGCCGCCACCGCCAATACTGTTTATCTCCGGTCATGCTGATGAAAATATGCAGCGGTATGCACTCAGTCTGGGCGCCGCTGCATTTTTGCGTAAGCCGATTAACATCGATATTCTGCTGGATCATATTCAGCGGGAGCTGGCCCGCCGACAATAAGGATCGCGGATGAACGAACATACGTCGCCTGCATTTTGGCCCGCCCGGGGAGGTCTCCATGAAGGGCGGGCTTTTGTTCTGAAAGAGGATGTCATTTTTACCGTGCTGGCGCAGGAGGGCGGCATCTCCTGGATGAACGGGCGACATCCCCAGTCCGGCGGTTCGTTTATTATTGCCACCGCGGTCAGCGATGAAGAAGAGGAGCGGGCCACCCGGCTGCTGAAAAACGAGTTTGCCCTGCGCGATCGGCTTCATGACGGCTGGGCTATCCGGCCCGTCGCTTCAACCCAGTACCGCGGACGTTTTGCGCTGGTCTACGCGCCGTTCTGCTTTGAACTGCTGGCGTGCCGGGCAGGTAAGGCGATTTCCGGGATCGCCCGCTTTATCGAAATGGCGATCCGCATCTGCGGTCCCCTGCGCCAGATGCATCTGCACAACCTGATCCACGGCGATATCAAACCCGGGGCGTTCTTCGTTCATCACGACGCCACCTGCCGTCTTTGCAGCTTCGGTCTTTCCTGCGGCACCTCCGACGCGTTCTCCCAGTCCCGGCTTGCCGCGTCTGGCGGCACGCCCGCCTACATGTCACCGGAACACACCACGCGTACCCGGCGCGCCGTCGACAGCCGGAGCGATCTCTACAGTCTGGGTATCGTGCTTTATGAACTTCTGACCGGGCGATTGCCGTTTGAACTGAGCGCTGATGACCAGACCAACTGGGCGCATTACCACATTGCCTCTGAGCCGCTTGCGCCGGGGCGGGTGCGCCCGGACGTACCCGGCATGCTGTCGACCATTATCCTTAAGCTGCTGGAGAAGAATCCGGAGAATCGCTATCAGACCGTCGACGGGCTGATTGCCGACCTCAGGCGCTGCCAGGCGACGCTGACCGCCGAAGGTGAGATCGTCGACTTTATTCCCGGCCAGCAGGATCGCTCTCCGGCGATCCATCTTGCCGATTCGCTTTTCTCTGCGCATCCGCAGGCCAGCGACGTCATCGCCGCGTTTGAGCGGGTCAGCCAGAGCGGTGCGCCGGAACTGGTGACTATTGGGGGGCCTTCGGGGATCGGCAAATCTTCCGTGATCGCCACCACGCTGAAATCGCTGCAACAGCGCAAGGTGCTGCTGGCGGTGGGCAAGGTCGATCAATATTCTCCCACGCTGCCCTACGGCGTGCTGAGTTCGGCGTTTCGGACGCTCACGCTGCACCTGCTCGGGCTGCCAGCCGGGGAGGTAGCGACGTGGAAAATCCGCCTGTCGCGCGCGCTGGAAGGCTTCGAGGAGCTGGCCGTTAGCCTGGTGCCGGAGCTGAATTTACTCCTTGAGAACAAACCGCGTTTCTCTGCGGATACCTTTTCCATCGACGCGCGGGCGCGCTTCAGCCATATGGTGCTGGCGCTGGTGAAAACCTTCGCCACCCAGGGCGCGCCGCTGGTGCTGCTGCTGGATAATGTGCAGTGGATCGACGCCGCCAGCCTGCAAACGCTCGATCACCTGCTGCGCGCCTGCGGCGCCATCCCGCTGCTGGTGGTGGTGGCGCACCGCGATCTCAGTTCGCTTTCTGAGCCCACCTTGCAGACCGCGCTGGCGAGCCTGCCGGAGGCGGCGCAGCACGCCACGACGATCGTGCCGCAGCCGCTGTCGGTGAAGGCCGTGGCGCGCTGGCTCGGGGGGATTTTTCATGCCCGCAGTACCGGTACCGCCGATCTTGCCACGCTGATCCATGAAAAAACTGGCGGCAACCCGCTGTTCGTGCAGGAATTTTTCCGCCGCATCGTCGATGACGGACTGGTGGTGCACAACAAATATCAGGGGAAATGGCATTACGATCTCCAGGCCATCCGCGCCCGGCACTACACCGAGAACGTGGTGACGCTGGTGCTTGAACAGCTCAAGGAGATGCCCGACGAGACGCGCCGCCTGCTGGGCAGCATCGCCTGCCTCGGCTGCACGGGCGAGCTGGAGATGCTGTGCCGCGTGGTGGGGCGGTCGGCGGCGGAAATCCGCTACGCGCTTCATCCGGCGGTGACCGCTCAGCTGATTGTGCTGACGGAGAAAGAGTACGCTTTTACCCACGATCGGGTGCAGGAAGCCGCCTTTGCCCTGCTGGATGAGGGCGAGAAAAGCCATCTGCACCTGACCACCGCCAGCCTGCTGGCGGATGCCGCGCGGCAGACGGCGGGCAACGAACTGCTGTTCCGCGCGGTTCACCACGTCAGCGCCGCGCTGGACTGCATCCAGCCTGCACCCCAGCGGCAGCGATTCCGGGAACTGAGCCTTCAGGCCGCGCGGCGTGCGAAGCGTACCGGCGATTACCTTTCCGCCTTAAGCTATATCCAGACCGCCAGAGCGCTGGGGAATGCGGGCCCGGTCTCGGACTTTATGCTGGATATCGAAGAGGCGGGCTGTGAGTTTGCGCTCGGACACCTGGAGCGCACGCGTGCGCTGTGCGATGCGATCCTCGGTTCACCGGGCGGGCTGACGGAGAAAGCGCTGGCCGCCAACCTGCTGGCGGAAGTTTATATGCGCCAGTCGGAGATCCGCCTGGCGCTGGAGGCGTCGTTATGCTGGCTGGGCGTGTTCGGGATCCAGATCAGCCGCTACCCGGAAAATGCCGAATGTGACGAGGCCTGGCAGCAGTTCTGTCAACGCACCGCCGACGCGCCGCAGAACCCGTTTTCTCAGCTTAAGCTGATGGAGAACGCAGAGACCGAAGCGGTGATGAACCTGCTTTACAGCGCCAGTATTTTCGCCAGCTTTACCTGCCCGCGCCTGCACTTTTTACTCCTGTGCCGAATGATGCACCTCACGCTCGATCACGGCATAACCGGTGCTTCCACCACGGCGATGGCCTGGTTTGGCGTGCTGATTGGCCACCGCTACGCCGAATACCGTCTCGGGTTTGAGTACGGCACGCTGGCTCGTGAGCTGGTGAACCGCCACGGCTATGATGCCTATGAAGCCAAAACTCTGCTGCCGCTCGACCAGCTCAGCGTCTGGACCCAGCCGCTGTCGTACACTATCGAGTGCGCCAAGGCCTGCTTTACCTCAGCGGTGACCCACGGCGACATGACGATGGCCTGCTTCGCGGCCTGTCATCAGATCATTAACTTCCTCTCCCGGGGCGATCATCTGGATGGCGTGCTGACCAGCATCGATCGCGGTCTGGCCTTTGTGCGCAAAACGGATTACCAGGACATTGAAACCGTTCTGCACATTCAGCGCCGCTACGTGGAGTTTTTACGCACGCCGGTGACGGGCCCATGGAGCGCCGCCCAGGCGCTGCCTGACGATCTGCTGCCCGCGCCGCCGGAGCAGGCGCCCGAGCAGACCTCGACTATGCTCTTCTGGTACTGGCTCTATCGCGGGATGGCGCACTTTTCCTGCGGCGAATACGCCGACGCACAGGCGGATTTAGAAATGACGGGCTGGTATGCGTGGTCCGCGCCGGGTCATATTCATCTGCTGGATTACCATTTTTACAGCGCGCTGGCGCTCTCCCGCCAGCTCACGCCGGAAACCTTTTCGGCGGATTATCGCCGCAGTATTCATCACCATTACGACAAAATTGCCCTCTGGGCGCGGATCAATCCGGGCACATTTGCCGATAAAGAGGCGCTGATTTATGCCGAAATCGTCCGTCTGGACGGCATGAACAGCATCGCGCTGGAGCAGTATGAAAAAGCGGTGCGACTCTCGCGGGAGGGCGGGTTTAACCCGATCAATGCCCTGGCGCACGAGCTGGCCGGGCGTTTCTCGCTGGCCTGCGGCTACCCGACCGCCTCCGACGCCCATTTCCGCGGCGCGATTGCCGCCTGGGGGCGCGTCGGGGCGCAGGCCAAGGTGCGCCAGCTGGAGCAGGATTTCCCCCATCTGCTGGCCTCCGGGCAGAGCCGCGCGTATGACACGGCGGCGTTTGCCCAGAACGAGGTGATCCGCGATTTGCAGAGCGTCATCAAAGCCTCACGCGCCTTATCCGAAGAGATCAACCTTGAACGTTTAATCGAAAACCTGATGACGCTGCTGCTTGAACGGGCCGGGGCGCAGCGTGGCCTGCTGCTGCGCGTCAGCGATAATCACATCCCGGAGATTGAAGCCAGCGCCTGGACCAGTACCGACGGCGTGCGGGTACGCATCCTGAAAGCGTCACCGATGGCGACGGACATGCCGCTGTCGGTGCTGGCCGCGGTGATCCGCACCGGGCAGGAGATCCGCACCGGCAAACTGGAGGAGTTCCACCCGTTCAGCCAGGATCCGTATCTGGTGACGTCCGGCGCCGCCGTGATGTGCGTGCCGATGTTCAAACAGGCGCGGCTGGTGGGGATTCTGTATCTGGAAAACCGCCTGATGCCGGAGGTGTTTACCGCCGAACATTCGCGCGTGGTCAGCCTGCTGGGCGCGCAGGCGGCGGTTTCGCTGGAGACGGCGCGGCTCTACGCCGAGCTGCTGGCGGAAAACATCCAGCGCCGACGGGTGGAGAAAGAGCTGCGCGCCAGCCAGACCTCACTGATGCTGGGCGAGCAGATCAGCCATACCGGCAGCTGGCGCTGGGAACTGGTGCAGGATCTGATGTTTATGTCCGAAGAGTACGCCCGTATCCTTGGCCTGCCGGAACAGCAAAAGATGATCTCAATGGCGGAGTTTTTGACCTTCGTGCATGAGGATGATTATGGCCGGATCAGCACCCTCGTTAATCAGAGCGTGCGTGACGGGCTGTCGATGCGCGCGGAGTTTCGCATCATCCGCACCGACGGCTCCGTTCGTTACCTCCTCGGGATTGGCGATCCGGTGGGGGTGGGCAGCGAGGTGAATGAGTATTACGGCATCATTACCGACATCACCAGCCAGCGGGCGGCGGAGGATGCGATGCGGGTGGCGCAGGCGGATCTGGCGCGGGTCTCACGAGCCACTACCGTCGGGCAACTGACCTCCTCGATCGCGCACGAGATCAACCAGCCGCTGATGTCGATTGTCTCGAACGCCGGCGCGAGCCTGCGCTGGCTCAACCGCGATCCGGCGCGGCTGGAAAAAGTGCGCGAGGGGCTGGAGGAGATCGCCGCCGAGGGCGAGCGGGCAGGGGAGATCATCCGCAGCATTCAGTCTCTGACGCGCAAACAGGACCCCACGTTTACGCGAATCGATCTGCACTTCCTGATCCACCACATCATTATGCTTTCCCGCAGCGAACTTGAGCTGCGACACATAAGCGTTGATTATCTTCTGAACGCTGACGACAGCTTTATCATCGGCGACAGCGTGCAGATCCAGCAGGTGCTGCTTAACCTGGTGATGAATGCGATGGAAGCGATGGCGGAAGTGACGGATCGCCCGTGCAGCATCACGATCGCCACCGCGAACTGCGCCGAGGGGAAGGTGATCTTTGAGATCGCCGATACCGGCAGCGGCATTGAGCCGGAGCTCACCGAGCGGATCTTTGACTCGTTCTATTCGACCAAAGCGCAGGGAATGGGGATGGGGCTGACCATCAGCGCCAGCATCATTGAACGGCACCGGGGGAAACTGAGCGCGCGCCGCAGAGAGCCGTACGGCACGGTGTTTACCTTCGCGTTGCCGCTTGCCGGACAGGAGATGTAACGGTTATTCCGCTGGCTGATGTTTGGTCAGGCGCTCGACGGCCCTGACCAGTTCAGCCACGGAGCGGACCTGCATTTTCTCCATCACCCGGCGGCGGTGCACTTTCACCGTAATCTCACTGACGCCCAGCTCGGCGGCGATCTGCTTGTTGAGCTTGCCGCTGACGGCCAGCTCAAGCACCTCATGCTCGCGCGGCGTGAGGGACAGATGGCGCTGTTTCAGGGCGTAGTGCTCTTTGACGCGGGCGGCGTTGTGCTGTGCCAGCCTGAGCGCGGATTCGATGGAGCCGATGAGCGCGCTGGATTCAACGGGCTTAGTGAGAAATTCGTAGGCCCCGCCTTTGATCGCCCGGACGGACATAGGGATGGTGCCGTGGCCGGTGAGAAAGATGATCGGTATTTCCCGCCCGCTGTCTTTCAGCGCATCTGCGACATCAAACCCGGTTATCGTGGGCATTTGCATATCGAGGATCACGCAGGAGGGCAGATCCTCAAAGGGATGGCTGAGAAAGGCCTCTGCTGAGGAAAAGCCAAGGGCATGTATATCCGCAGATTCCAGCAGCCTGACAACGGACTGCCTGACTGTGTCATCGTCATCAACCACATAAACAATGTGTTCCATTCACCGCCCCGGTGTTGATTTAAATGTCGAGGATGTAAACAGTCACTATGGCTACGTAAGAGACTGTTTATGCTGACTTTCATCTTAACACATTAAATATCATTATCATTTAGCAATATGATAACCATATGAAGTATAGCGAGCTTGAGCGGAGGCGATGAAGGAACGAAACGCTGTTTTTATGCACCGACAAGCTCAATACGGTTGCCGTCCGGGTCCGCAATCACCGCTTCATAGAAACCGTCCCCGGTCATACGCGGGGCGCTGAGCAGGGAGCCGCTTGCCTGCGCCTGCGCTGCCATACTGTCCACCTGCGCTTTGCTGCCGACGTTGATGGCGATATGCGCCCAGCCGACAAATTCCGGGTGCGAAGGTGCACTGGGCAGGCCCGGCAGCGTCATCAGCTCGATGGTCGGCCCGTCATCCAGGGTAATAAAGTGAGATTTAAACCCCGGACGATTTTTGCTGACGTAGCGGTCATTACTGCGGCCGCCAAACACCGTTTCCCAGAACTGAACCTGCGCGTCCAGGCTGCGGGTCCAGAGTGCGACATGTGCAATATTCATAAGATCCCTCGTTATTTGTCTGTGAGGACTTTCACCGGTAAAACAGGCTACACTCTGGTTTTGAGCGCGACAAGCTGAGGAAACAACAATGCACTACACACTGAAAGAAAGCGACAAGGAAAAAGCGGAAGGAACAAACGGCGCGGGCGCTCTACAGCAAAAACTGCTGGAATCCCGTTCGATTGTCATCTCCGGAGAGATTAACCAGGAGCTGGCCCAGAAGGTCATCACTCAGATGATCCTGCTGCAAAGCGTCAGCAACGATCCGATCAAGCTGTACATCAACAGTCAGGGCGGCCACGTAGAAGCGGGCGACACCATCCACGACTTCATTAAGTTTATCCGTCCGGAAGTGCATGTGATCGGCACCGGCTGGGTGGCGAGCGCCGGGATCACCATCTTCCTGGCGGCGAAAAAAGAGCACCGCTACGCTCTGCCGAATACCCGCTTTATGATCCACCAGCCGCTGGGCGGCGTGCGCGGTCAGGCAACGGATATCGAAATCGAAGCGCGCGAGATCATCCGCATGCTGGAGCGCGTGAACAAGCTGATTGCTGACGCCACCGGCCAGCCGCTGGAGAAAGTGAAGAAAGACACCGACCGTAACTTCTGGATGTCACCGGCGGAAGCGCTGGACTACGGCATCGTGGGTAAACTGATTACCCATTATGACGAGCTGAACCTGGATTAAGTTTTTTATCCATCTATAAGCCTGAAAGTTCTTGCTCCCTGTTAAGGGGAGCAAGAACAATCCAAAGAAAGCATGTAGCTACTCGTCAGACTCAATAAATCTTTCTGCAACTAATACGTGCCCTGGGCATAATGAAATTGCGACGTTGCTATCCAGACGAGTTAATACCTCGACTCCTGTGAAATCAGGGATAACGCACCTGGCTCCATTAGCAATCAGTTCAATCCCACCTATTCCAACGCAACAGGTGCCAGCGCTCACTGCAGAAGTCACTCCACTCCTTGAATCTTCAAAAACAATGATTTTCTCGGGTGGCGTTGAGAGTCGTTCTGCTGCAAGTAGATAGGGTTCTGGAAAGGGTTTACCTTTTTTGACATCATCACGCTCAACGATAACCGAAATACAGTGTTGCACTCCTAGCATGGCCGTTACACGATCAATTTTCTCTCTCCATCCGCTAGTCACTATGCCAACGCGGATTCCTACTGAATCAAGGGAAGTAATTAGCGCAGCAACGCCCGGTATAGGATCATATTCGGCTGTATTCTCAACATAAATAATGTGTGCCTGAATTTTTCTCTGCGCTTCAACAGGCAGGTCACTAAAAAGTGCCTGGATAGTATGAGGTCCCGGCTGTCCGTGTATGTGCTTGATAATGTCGTCTTGCGAAATTGTCTTGCCAAATGTTTCCGCAGCTTCTCGCCAGCCTCTTTCAATGACTGAGTTGGAGTCAATAAGCACGCCATCCATGTCAAATAATACGGCTGAAAAATGATTTACGTATTCACGCATGCTCGATCTCCCTGACATCAATATGTTTTGCCTGTAATTGCCCCCTCGCTACAACAATTTGTCCTGGTGATATACCGCCATCGTTGGTGGGGACGCTATGGTGGAAATAAGGCTTCAGGCCAGCGGCATGTAAACCTTCCACAGTATTAAGCAGGATAAATTCATTCAAAAATACACCACCGCTTAATACGACCTGTCTTGTTGCGCATACTTTTGATAAACGTATACATACTGAGATGATCATATCCACAATTGTTGAATGAAAACGCCTGCTCAATAGGGGGAGATTAGGCGCCGTCGTAGTAAGCTCAGACACTAATTCCCTTATCATTGGACGATAATCCACTTCCAGGTGACCATTTTTTTCCTGGACACAATATGAAAAAGGTTGTGACATGTAGAGATCGCGATTCAGTAAGGCTTCAAGCTCAATAGCCGCTTGTGCTTCATATTCGACATACGAGCAAATACCTATTAACGCTGATATGCCGTCAAATAACCTGCCCATACTACTGGTTTTGGGGGAGTTGAAATGCCTTGCAGCCATTTTAGCGTACACGCTAAGCTGCTGAGCCGGCAGCGCATTAAGCGCAGGAAGATTAACGCCCTCTAAATGTTCTCCGTATAGTGCTGTTAGCAACGATATGGCAACCCTGACAGGCTCTTTAACAGCCTTGTCTCCGCCCGGAAGAGAGAAGGCACGAAGGTGTGCAGCCCTTTCAAAGCTTTTTTCATCACCGGTAAGAAATTCTCCACCCCATATGGTGCCGTCTGTTCCATACCCCGTACCATCGAAAATAACGCCGATAGTTTTACCAGAAAGCCCATTTTCTGCCATGCATGACACCATGTGTGCGTGGTGATGCTGTACCTGAACAACGTGTAGCTTTGATTGCTTTAGTGCATTACGTGTAGAGCGAAAAGAAGGATGCAGATCGCAGGCTATTGCATCAGCGCTTGCGCCAAGCAATGTTTGCAGATGGTTTACACATTCGATATGGGAATTGAACGTTTGGTCATTTTTTAAGTCGCCAATGTGTTGACTGATAAAAACCTCTTTACCCTTAGCGATACTCACGGTGGTCTTTAGTTCAGCACCTAGCGCAATAGCCTTACCTGCATCAAACGGCAGATGAACAGGATAAGGAGCATACCCGCGCGAGCGTCGAATGAAAGAAAGGTGACTATGTCTTCCCTCTGGTAGCGACATAACACGAACGACAGAGTCATCAACGCGCGTATGTATGTCACGATTGTTGAGAATAAAATAATCAGCAATGTCACCTAATTGTTCAATTGCGCTAACATTATCACAAACAATAGGGTAGCCAGAGCGATTCCCGCTCGTCATCACCAGCGCTGGCATTTTCGGATCGCTCAGTAATAGATATTGAAGGGGAGTTGAGGGCAGCATTACTCCAATACTGGGATTATGTGGTGCAACAGAGTTTGCGAGCATATTGTGTCGCTTTCGTAGCAATACGATTGGTCGCTGTGAACTTTCAAGAACTTCTTGCTCCTGCACATTTACATAAGCAATACGTGATGCACTATCACTGTTTAAGAGCATCACCGCGAAAGGTTTTGAGTCTCTGCGTTTACGTTTTCTTAATTCCTGAACAGCCTTATCGTTACTTGCATCGGTGACGAGATGAAATCCACCTAAGCTTTTCACGGCAACAATGGCTCCTTCCTGTAACCGTGCGAGGGCGAAATCGATAATATCATCGGTAACGATTGTTGTGCCGTCGCGTTGGGTTAATTGCAATTGTGGACCACATTCGGGACAGGCATTTGGTTGGGCATGATAGCGACGATCTTCAATATCATCATATTCATGCTGACATGCGCTACACATCGAAAAGGCACGCATTGTGGTCTTTTCTCGATCATAAGGCATCCCTTTAATGATGCTATAACGTGGTCCACAGTTCGTACAATTTATAAAGGCGTATTTATAGCGCCTATTATCTGGTGTGTTCATTTCTTCCAGACAGTCACTACAAACATTCGAATCTGGAGGAATAATAGTATTCATACTGCTAAGAAGATGACTTTCTCGAATAGTGAACTTGTTATACAGCAGATCGCTTTTTTCTCTTTGCACTTCCTGCACACTGATAATTTTGGCCATAGGAGGAGGGCTTAATATCAGTTCGTCAAGGAAACGGGTAATATTGTCTTGTGTTGCTTGTATTTCAATTAATACGCCTTCTGAATCATTAAGAACCCAGCCTGTAGCATCAAATAACTGTGCCAGGCGATGCACAAAGGGCCTGAATCCGACCCCCTGGACGATGCCACATACGCGATAACGCCGTATTAAAATGTCATCGAATTGATTAACAGAGTCGTGGGAGTTCAGCACCATAAAGTTCCTCAATTGTTGACAGTGTTCCATCTGGCTCAAGCATGGTAACTTTTGGCTCAATGGTTGGAAGAACTTCACCGACAATAGCCGCATTTTGGCCGAGCGGATGGGTCCTTAAAAGGGCAAGCGCCTCATCTGCGCTATCTGGCTCAACGAACAGGCAAAGACAACCTTCGTTAGCAAGGTTTATTACATCCACTCCTAACATATTGGCAGCCATTGCTGCTTCAGGCTGTATCGGCAAGGATTGCTTCTCGCAACGAATCTCATTTCCGGAAGCTCGGGCATGCTCGTGGAGAACGGCAGATAAGCCGCCACGCGTAACGTCCCTCATGGACGCTATTTTCCCAGCAGGAAGATTATTGAGCAGGGATCGAATCATATGGTTGAGAGGTGCGCAATCGCTCAGAATATTTCTTTCAAATCCCAGACCTTCTCTGATAGATAAAAGGTGAATAGAGTGGTTTCCAATGTACCCGCTGAGAATGATTTTTTGTCCTGGACGTACATTTTTGATTGAAACCGACGGATTTTCGAAGACACCAATGCCTGCGGTATTAATAAACAACTGATCGGCTTCACCTTTATCTACAACTTTTGTATCCCCTGCTACAATTTTAATATCGGCCGCTTTCGCTGTTTCACGCACTGATTCAATAATCTTGATCAGGTCTGACATTAACATCCCAGCTTCAATGATCAGACTGAGCGTCAGATAAAGCGGTTTTGCTCCGCTCACAGCGAGATCGTTGACGGTACCACATACCGCAATTTTTCCTATGTCGCCATTGCCGTAGATGATCGGTGTTACGACAAATGAGTCCGTAGTAAATGCGAGCTTTCGGGAAGGAAGTTCCAGCAGTGCGCTGTCTTCCATTGTTCCAAGGTAGGTATCTCCCAGAATATGCGCGATCAACTCAACCAATTCACGACTTAAGCGAGCGCCAGTACCATGATCCAGCACGACGGTCTCTGTTGTTTTACCTTGAATTTCTAATACGTTGCTCATGATCCTCTCCTTTCACTACGTTCCGGAAGATCGCCATGTTTTTCTAATAAAGAAAGAATCTCAATGGAGGACGCTACGGTAGCGCAATAACTTGAAAGCCATTCCAGAGCACGGGCTGTATCTTCTGAAGAAGGGGCAAATACACAGTCTTCCGGGACCCAAACGTTGTATCCGCGAAAAAATGCATCTGCAGCCGTTGTCTGTACGCAAACATGGGTTTGCAAACCCGTAACGATGACCGTTTTGATTCCGAGTTCCTGTAGCGTCTCATCAAGGTTATTGTTGAAGAAACCACTATCTCGACCTTTTACAACGATAAGATCTGATGAATGGCATATACTACTGATAATTTGATTTTCAGGTCTTCCGGCTAGAGCGGGAATGCCCGCAGCGCGATTTTTATAGCGCCGTTGAACAGCGGGATCGCTGGGGTCATTTATGAGTTGCAGATGAATGACCGTTTGATTTTTTTTTCTCACACCATCTAAAAAGGCATTGAAAGCTGTCAACTTTTGCGCGAGTTCTGCTTCAGAATGCGTAATTTTATAAGTGAACTCATACTGCAGATCGTTAGTTAGTACAGCAACATTTGGCATTTTTATATATTCCTTTATATTCATATAGTGAATTACATAAATCTTACTGCCAGACACGGTTTCTTCTTTGGCTGGTATTTTCTATAATGTGTTTATGACGTGTTCTTGTAAAATTCCATTTTTTCAGGGTTTGATAAATGAAAGGAATCGATATCAAGTTGTTACGGGCGTTTGTAACACTTGCAGAGCAGGGGAGTTATCATCGCGCTTCGCGGCTGTTGTTTTTGACGCAACCCGCGTTATCAAAGCAGATAAAAATGTTAGAGACGCTTATTGGCGGTCCTCTTTTCACTCGCGGTCGATATGGCGCAATATTAACTGAGCACGGCTGCCAGCTTTTTTTGAAGGCAAATGAGTTACTGAAGATTCATGCTGATTTTTTGAATTATGCCGAAAAAATATTTAAAGATAGCCATGAAAAACTTATGCTTGGTTTTGGGATTTCAACTTTTCATACAGTACCTTTATGGATAAATACCTTCCGGAATAAATTTTCGGCGTGTGAGGTAAATATAAGCAATCTCCCCTCAGGAGTGCAGCGTAAAATGCTACTTGAAGGAACACTTGATATCGGATTCTTCCGGATGCCGGCTGGCAATGAGTTAACCTCTAGGGTGCTGTACAAAGAAAAGTTGATACTGGCTATACCATCAACTCATAAAAACGATATTACACATATCCGTGATGTGCTATCTCAGTATCCTTTATTACAATTAACTCCTGCTGTTGGTCCATGTCTTGCAGAACAAACTAATCAGTTTCTCCTTACCAACCAATTACATGCTGACCCTGTCTCGGTGACAGATGATATGCCAACTCTGATGGCATTGATCGCGGGAGGAAATGGAGTCGCTTTTTTGCCTGAAAGCGTAAGGCATTTTTCACCAGAAGGAGTAAGGCTTATTGCACCTGACCTGGAATCACTGTACTGGGAAATTTGTGTGGCGTGGGATCCTAAAATAATACGTCCATATCGGGATGAATTTTTACGTATTGTTGAAGCGCATACGGGAAAAGATTTGATGCGATCTCATCATTCCGTCCGCTGAAGAGTCTTCGACATTGACCCATGACAATGCAGTTTGATGCGCTCTCTTCCATAATCGCGCCTGTCTCCCCTCTCACTGGTGCTACCCATGGCGTATCAACTGAACCTGAACTGGCCGGAGTTTCTTGAAAAATACTGGCAAAAACAACCCGTTGTGCTGAAAAATGCCTTCCCGAATTTTGTCGACCCCATTACCCCTGATGAACTGGCGGGTCTGGCGATGGAGCCGGAAGTTGATAGCCGCCTGGTAAGCCATGCTAACGGCAAGTGGCAGGCGAGCAATGGCCCGTTTGAGCATTTCGATAACCTCGGTGAAACCGGCTGGTCCCTGCTGGCGCAGGCGGTGAACCACTGGCATATGCCCGCAGCAGAGCTGGTGCGTCCGTTCCGCGTCCTGCCGGACTGGCGTCTTGATGACCTGATGATCTCCTTCTCCGTCCCGGGTGGCGGCGTTGGGCCGCATATCGATCAGTACGATGTGTTTATTATCCAGGGGATGGGCAGCCGCCGCTGGCGCGTGGGGGACAAGCTGCCGATGCGTCAGTTCTGTCCGCATCCGGCCCTGCTGCATGTCGATCCGTTTGAGCCGATCATCGACGAAGATCTGGCCCCGGGCGATATCCTCTACATTCCGCCTGGATTCCCGCATGACGGCTTCACCCATGAAACCGCGCTCAACTACTCTGTCGGTTTCCGCGGGCCGAACGGTCGCGATCTGATCAGCAGCTTTGCCGACTACGCGCTGGAGAACGATCTGGGCGGCGAACATTACAGCGATCCGGATCTGACCTGCCGCGAACACCCTGGCCGCGTGGAGCAGTACGAGCTCGATCGCATTCGCCAGATGATGATCGACATGATTAGCAAGCCAGATGATTTTACGAAATGGTTTGGCAGCTTCGTCTCCACGCCGCGTCACGAGCTGGATATTGCCGCCGCCGAGCCGCCGTATTCCGCAGAAGAGGTGCTCGACGCGCTGCAAGGGGGCGAAACGCTCTCCCGCCTGAGCGGGCTGCGCGTGCTGAACATCAACGGCAGCGTCTTTATCAACAGCGAACAGCTGGAAACGGCGGATGTGAACGGGGCGGACGCGCTGTGCCGCTTCACCGAGCTCGGCCAGGCTGAGCTGGGCGATGCGCTGAATAATCCGGCGTTTGTGGAAGAGCTGACCGGTTTGATTAACCAGGGCTACTGGTTCTTCGACGAGTAACAGCAGGCGGCGTTTAGTCAGGCTAAACGCCGCCAGGTTCAGACCAGCATATTACAGGCCTTCCAGTAGTTAAGAAGCCGCTCATCGTCGCGCTCTTTCTCCGCTTTGATTTTCATCGCCTGGGCGAGATTTTCTCGCGATACTTCATGGCCTTTTTGCACGATGTCTAAAACCGCTTCACCAAGAGCCAGTGAAATTTCTGCCCGATTATTGCGAATCGTCATAAATACCTCCTCGTTGGTTGCGATAATCTAATTATGAACGGGAAATAATCAGTCGGTAATAATTCATCTCATTCTTATTTTTTCATTTCGGCGTTAAGTAGACTTAATATTCGGTTCTGTCAATGATGTTTCAAAATGCTAATAAGACGTTTAAGCCTGAATTTATGCGCTACAGTTAATTTCGTGCAACAGGCAAATAACCGAAACAGGAGAATAATTATGGTAGATAAAAGCGCAATTAAGGATCACACTCAGGTTGTCGCCAGCTGCGGAACGCACGTCGGGGTTGTGGACCATCTTGATGGTGAGCGTATCAAGCTTGCGAAGAGCGATCCGGAATCGGGCGGCAAGCACCACTTTATTCCTCTCGGCTGGGTTGATAAGGTCGAAGATAATAAAGTTGTCCTGACCAAAAACCATAAAGAGGTTTTTGCTGAGTGGCAGGAAGCATAAATATATTTCTCGCAAGGAAATATATGCCTTCGCTCCGGCTTCGTCCGGAGCGTAATAGTGTCTGCGCCCGGTGATTGCTGCCATTACAAATGGATGGTACTGTTTTGCCTGTCCTTTCCCCGATGCAGGCCCCAAATGATGCTCCAGAGTGAAAATAGATCAGCGAAACGCATATTTTTTGTTGAAGATTTTCAGGTATTCGGCGAGCGCTACGGCATCGACTACCGTTTCCCCCAGTTAAAAGAGGCGCAGGTCAGCGGTAGCCCCGTGTTGCAGGGGAATGTTGAAGAGATGATGCTCTCGTCCGGCATTTCGCTGACCCACTCCGACGTACGTGTATTACAGCCCTATGAAACCACCTCTCGCCACAGCAGCCCGCTCTATATGCTGGTGGTGCTGGAAGGGTGCGTGACGCTCACGCTCAATGGTATCAATTATCCCGTCCGCCCGGGCATGGCGTTCAGCTCACGTCTGAGTGAAGATCAGGTGATGAGCGCGCGTCACGATGCCGACAGCACGCTGAAAACGCTCTCGTTTGGCGTCTACCCGCACGATGCCGGACGTGAAGCCCTGCTTGAGTCATTGCTTCTGGAATGGCAAAGCCTGAATGCACCCGCGTTTGTCTGGCAGGTTCCCGAGTTTGTGATGTCAGGTATTCTGCATGCGCAGCGGCAGGGGGGAAGCGTGCTCTCACGCAAGCTGTTGCTGGAGGGGCTGATGTATCAGCTGCTCGGCCATGGCCTCAACCAGCGCCAGCAGCCTTGCCCGCGGCGGCCTGAGCATGCGCGTCTTGAACGCGTGCGGAGCCTGCTGGAACAGTCTCCTGAACGGGATCATACTCTCGCGCAGCTGGCAGCCCTTGCCGCAATGAGCCCAAGCAGCCTGCGCAGCAAGTTCCGTCAGCGCTACGGCTGCACGCTTTTCGATTACCTTCGCGACTGTCGCCTTGCGCTGGCGCGCCGCTATCTGCTGGAAGGCCACAGCGTGCAGCAGGCGGCTTGGATGTGCGGGTATCAGCATGCCACCAACTTCGCCACCGCGTTTCGTCGTCATTACGGGATTTCACCGGGGGACGTGCGCAAACTCCGCTAACGTAATTTCTCCTGTCGCGCGAATGCATTCCGTGTGGTTTAGCATCGCGCATACGTAACCTGGCGGCACGCATAGCCGTTTGCACTCTCAAAAAGGTAATAATTCTTATTAACAATAAGAAATATCTCTGGAGAGGGTTATGTTTGCTAAATCGCGTCTGGCACTGCTGGTGGGATGGGTTACCGGTAGCGTTGCTTTTCCTTTACTGGCGCAGGATGCCCAAAAAACTGACACCGTGGTGGTGACCTCGCAGATGCAGTCTGCGGCCACCAAGCTTGAAACACCGGATATTGAAACCCCGCAGTCGGTCTCTATCGTCACTCGCGAGCAGTTCGAAGAGCAGGGCGCAACCAGCGTGCGTCAGGCCGTGAGCTACACGCCGGGGGTCTACAGCAACCAGATCGGGGCGTCAAACCGCTTTGACTACATGGTGCTGCGCGGCTTCTCGGACGGCAGCCTGGACAACGTCTACCTCGACGGCCTGAAGATGATGGGCGACACCAACTCCCACAGCTCGCTGGTGGTTGACCCGTGGTTCCTGGACAGTATTGAAGTCGTGCGCGGTCCGGCCTCCGTGCTCTATGGTCGCTCATCGCCGGGCGGGATTGTGGCGCTCACCTCCCGTAAGCCATCGTTCGATCCTGGCGGGGAGATCAAGCTCTTCGCCGGTAACAATAACCAGCGTGGGGCGATGTTCGACGTCACTGGCCCGGTTGATGATAACGACCGCGTGGCGGTGCGCCTCAGCGGGATGACCCGCTATGCCGATTCCCAGTTCGATCCGCTGAAGGAAGAGCGTTACGCCCTGATGCCGAGCCTGACCTGGCGTATCACCGACAACACCCGTCTGGATCTGATGGCCTACCTGCACCGCGATCCGGAAGGCGGCAGCCACTCCGGCCTGCCATATGAGGGCACCGTTGTACCGCACAGCGGTAAGAAAATCTCCAACACCTTCTTCGAGGGCGAGGACGATTACGACAAGTACGATCGTCGGGAAAACATGGTCGGCTATAACATTGAGCACCTGTTTGACAGCGGCTGGTCCGTGCGCCAGAAGCTGCGCTACCTGCACACCAAAGTCGAGCTGAACCAGGTGTATGCCGCAGGCTGGCTGAATGACACCGAGCTGAACCGCGGCTATTCCGGCTCCGACGAGAAGATGAACGCCATCACCCTGGATAACCAGGTCGACGGCAGCTTCGATACCGGGGCGGTAAACCACCGCGTGCTGATCGGCATGGACTACCAGGACCGCACCAACAACGTCACCGGCTACTACGGCGGCTTCCCGCCGATTGACGCTTTCCATCCTGTTTACGGCGCGAAGCCGGACTACATCACCCAGTACAGCAGGGAAAAACACAAGCTGCGCCAGACCGGCTACTACCTACAGGATCAGATGTCCATTGACCGCTGGCACCTCACGCTGGGCGGGCGTTACGACCAGGTGAGCGTGTCGAACGTCGACAACTTCAACCACACCCGCAGCGATCTGGATAAAAATAACTTCAGCAGCCGCGCGGCGCTGCTGTATCTGTTTGATAACGGCGTTGCGCCGTACGTCAGCTACTCTACCGCCTTTACGCCGACCAGCTTTGCCGACGAGCAGGGCAACATTTTGGATCCGATGAAGGGCAAGCAGTGGGAAGCGGGTGTGAAGTATGAGCCGGAGGGGATGAACAGCCAGTTCAGCGCCTCGGTGTTCCGCATTAACCAGAAGAACATTGCCACTAAAGAGGAGCCGACCGATCCGTACCGTTCCATCGGTGAAATCGAATCCGAAGGCGTTGAACTGGAGGCGATTGGTCAGCTGACCGACAGCCTGCGTATGCAGGCCGCGTACACCTACACGGATATTCGCTACAAGAAGAGCAGCCCGGAAGAGGAGGGCAAGCGCGCCGTTTATGCCCCGCGTAACATGGCCAGCGCCTGGCTGAGTTACGACGTCAAAACCGGCCCTCTGGACGGCCTGACCGTCGGCTCCGGCGTGCGCTATGTCAACGGGATCGCCAGCGATCGCCAGAACACCCATACGCTTCCGTCGTACACGCTGGTGGATATGACCGTGGGGTATGACCTGTCGAAAGTGGGGCTCACGGGCGTGAGCGCGCAGTTGAACGTCAATAACCTGACGGACAGAAGCTACGTCGCGGCGTGTAACTCGCTCTCTTACTGCTACTTCGGTGCAGAACGCAGCATTGTTGGCAGCGTTTCGTGGAAGTTCTGAGTCGTTGACCATTGCCCGGTGGCGGTTTCCACCCTCTCCCTTTGGGAGAGGGTTGGGGTGAGGGCAACAGGCCGCACTACTCCTCCATCGCAATCACAATTGCCTCGCCCATCTTCCTCAGCGCTTCGCGGTTCTTCTCCGTCGGCGGCAACGCCACGTTGATCCGCAGGCAGTTGCGGTACTTCCCGGAGGCAGAAAACAGCGACCCGGCCGCAGCCTGGATCTTCAGACGGCACAGCTGCTTGCTGACGCACACCATATCGACCGTCTCCGGCAGCTCAACCCACAGCAGGAAGCTTCCCTGCGGGCGGGTGACGCAAATCTCTGCCGGAAAATACTGCCGCACCCAGCAGGTATAGGTTTCCATATTCTGCTGATAAATCTGACGCATACGGCGCACGTGGCGATGGTAATGGCCGTCGCGAATAAACGCCGCCACCGCCATCTGCGTGCCCGGCACGTTAAACCCGCCCGCGGCGTACTTCATGTGCATCACCCGGTCGTAATAGCGCCCCGGCACGATCCAGCCGACCCGCAGGCCCGGCGCCACGGTTTTGGTAAATGAGCTGCATAAGAGCACGCGGCCATCTATGTCCATAGAATGAATGGTGCGCGGACGCGGGTACTCCGCCGCCAGCTCGCCGTAAATGTCATCCTCAACAATCACGATATCGTGCCGCTGTGCCAGGGCTAAGACCTGCTTCTTGCGAGACTCCGGCATGATAAACCCGAGCGGGTTATTGCAGTTCGGCACCAGGATCACCGCCTTGATCGGCCATTGCTCCAGCGCCAGCTCTAACGCCTCGATGCTGATCCCGGTCTCGGGATCGGTGGGAATTTCAATGGCCTTGATGTCAAAGCCGCGCAGCATCTGCATGGTGCCGTGAAACGATGGTGACTCGACTGCCACGATGTCACCCGGCTTGCACACCGAGAGCAGGGCGATCGACAGCGCGCCGTGGCAGCCGTTGGTGATGACAATCTCGTTTGCCGCCACGGTGGAGCCGCCATCCAGCATCAGACGGGCGATTTGCTCGCGTAGCTCCAGGCGCCCGTCGAGCACGTCATAGCTCAGCATTTCGCCCGGATTATGCTGCGCAATGCGGCTCATCTCACGCCACAGCGGCTTCAGGCTCGGTTGGTTAATGTCCGGTGAGCCGCCGCCAAAGGAGATCATCTCTTTGTCGGCGCGGGCGTCCAGCAGCATCATCACTTCGTCCCACTGGGTGACGTCCACGGGGCGCTGTACCGGGCGCGTCATCGCCGGGACGGGCGGCTGGGCTTTGCGTTTCGAGACAAAATAGCCGGAGCGCGGCTGAGGCGTAATCAGCTGGCGGTTTTCGAGGATCTGGTAGGCCTGCTGTATGGTGCTGATGCTCACGCCGTGCTCCTGGCTCAGCGTGCGTACCGACGGCAGACGTTCACCGCTGCGATACAGCCCTTGTTCGATACGTTCCGCCAGGAGGTTGGCCAGATGTTGATAGCGCGTCATGCTGTATCCTTTTTTTTCACCATACAGAGCATTAAACCAGTACAGATTGATGGGTAAACCACCATGCAGATACCGTTTTAGCGGATCTGTATGGTAAACAAAAGCGGTTTTTGAATCTGTATTGTACTGGCCGTTTTCCATGATGATAACTCCACTGGCACAGCGAGGATAGCATCATGGAATTCTACGAGAATCGTTCAAAACGTCCGTTTATCGCGTTTGTCTGGATAGCGAAAACGCTGCGTAACTGGTATCGCATCAACCGTACCCGCCGTATTCTGAGCCAGATGAGCGACGAGCAGCTCAAGGACGTCGGGTTATCGCGATATGATGTGTGAGCATAGGGTTGCCCGGTGGCGCTACGCTTACCGGGCCTACAGGAGACCGTAGGCCGGGTAAGGCGCAGCCGCCACCCGGCGGTTTTCAGCTCAACAGCGCAAGCGTCTGCCGTTTCGGCCTTTCCAGCAGCTCAACCGCCTCCTGATATGACCGCACGTTGTTATAGCCCATCACCAGCCCGTAGCGTTTGCCCGACCCGCGATACCACGCCGAAAGCGCATTGACCTGCAATTGCTGTTCCTGCCAGCAGCGGGCGATCTCCCGGTCAGCGCTTCCCTTTGCGAGGAACGCGACAATATGCATTCCACCGTCGTTTTGCTCGGTGAAGAACAGATCACCATAGACCTCACGCAGGGCGGCAATCATCCAGTCGCGGCGGGTTTGATAGAGCGCGCGCATCTTTTTCAGATGACGGAAAAAATGCCCCTCGTTGAGAAAGGCTGTGAGGATCTTTTGCGTCAGGACCGGCTGGCCGCTGGTGAGGATGTCCGCGCTGTCGGTAAACGCGCCGACGGTGCTGGCGGGCATCACCACGTAGCCCATGCGCAGTGAAGGCATGATGGTTTTGCTGAAGGTGCCCATAAAGATCACCCTGTCATGCTGGTCGAGGCTTTTCAACGACGGCAGCACTTTGCGGGTGTAGTGAAATTCGCCGTCATAGTCATCTTCGATAATCCACGCCTCGTTTTGTGACGCCCAGTCGAGCAGCTGCTGCTTGCGCGGCAGGGAGAGCGTCACCGCCAGCGGGCTCTGGTGCGACGGGGTAACGATGGCGAAGCGGGCATCGTGGTGATTACGCAGCAGGTAGTCCGTATCCATCCCTGCGCGATCGACCGGCACGGTGTGCAGGCGGGGCACAATGCGCTTGAGCAACTGCTGGCCCATAAAGTAGCCCGGATCCTCAAATACCACCTTATCGCTGCGGCTGGCGAGCGTGTCGAGGATCAGGCGCAGGCTGCCGCTGTAGCCGCTGGTGATCAGCACCTGTTCTGCGGTGCAGGACAACCCGCGCGAGATATTGAGATAGCGGGCAATTGCCTCGCGCAGCGGATACCAGCCCAGCACCGGCGGGTTGAGCATTTCATCCTGACGCATGGCGCGCGTCGCCTGGCCTGCCAGCAGCAGCCATTTTTTATAGGGGAAGCTGTCGAGCGCGGGAATGCCGGGGCGCAGAAAACCGGCCCGTTCGCGCTGGCTAATCAACGACGCCGGCAGCGTGCCGGTCGCTTGTTCTGCCGGAGCGTTTTGCGCGGGCAGCAGAAGATCCGGATTCACCCGCGTCCCGCGCGCGCCCTGGCTTACCAGATATCCTTCCCCCGTCAGAATGGCATAGGCTGTTTCAACGGTTTTTCGCGCCACCTTCAGCTCTTCAGCCAGCACGCGGATGGCAGGCACTTTGTCGCCGGGCTTCAGTACGCCGCGCGTGATGTTATCGCGATAGCGGGTATAAATGTCGTGATAGCCTGGCTTCATGTCCTACCTCATTTCAGGTTTTTTGTGTCTTTTTACTATGTCATTAACGGCGTAGATTTGCCTCATCGCATGATAAAAACCGCACAAAAAAGAGGAAAGACAATGAGCACCCGCGTAAACCACCACAAAGCCACACCTGCACTCGCCAACGCGCTTTCCGCCCTGAGCATGGAAGTGGCGAAAACCTCCATTGATCCGGCGCTAAAGCACCTGATCGATATTCGCGTCTCGCAGCTGAACGGCTGTACCTTCTGCCTGGATATGCATTCGAAAGAGGCCAAAATTGCCGGCGAGCGCGAGCTGCGCCTGTACCATCTGGCGGCGTGGCGGGAGTCGCCGCTGTTCAGCGCCCGCGAGAAAGCCGCGCTGGCCTTCACCGAAGCGCTGACCCAGATTGGCGTTCACGGCGTGAGCGACGCGCTGTACCGCAGCGTGGCGGAGCACTTCTCGGACGTGGAGATTTCAGAGCTGAACTTCGCCATCGTAGCGATCAACGCCTGGAACCGCCTGGGCATTACCTCCCGCATGGAGCCGGGCTCGCTGGATGCGGCATATGGGCTGAACAAGGCTAACCTGGAGTAATCCCGCGCCCGCGGATTATCGCCACCAGCGCCCGTAAGCCTGGCGGGACGTGACGATGGCGAGTGGGGGATTCGGGCGTTTATGGAGCCGAGGTCGATTGTGGGTTAAACCCTGCCCGGTGGCGCTACGCTTACCGGGCCTACAAAACACCGTAGGCCGGATAAGCGCAGCGCCATCCGGCAAACACTTCGCTCCATACCGAAGCATCCACACCATTAGTCCCGCATTCTCTCCATATCATCACAACGGAGAGACCTTCATGATCGCAGTCCTTTTCGAAGCTAAAGCTGCACCGGCGCATCAGGCGCGCTATCTTCAACTTGCCGCAGAGCTTAAGCCTTTGCTGGCCGATATCGACGGCTTTATTGATATCGAACGGTTCCAGAGCCTGACGACCGACGGCAAAATCCTGTCCCTTTCCTGGTGGCGGGATGAAGAGGCCGTCCGCCGCTGGAAGCAGAATGTCTTCCATCAGGCCGCGCAGGCCGAAGGCCGGGCGTCGATTTTTTCTTTCTACCGTATTCGCGTGGCGCAGCTGATGCGGGAGTACAGCTCCGAAACGGGAGGGCACGCGGATGTATGACGTTCATGTGATTTTCGACAACAGGCCCGGCGAGCAGGGTGAAATTGCGGCGGCGCTGGAACAGGCCATTGCCGCTGTAGCGGCTACAATGGCCGATCCGTCGCGCGTGAAGATGCTCTGTGCTCTGATGGACGGGCGGGCGTGGACGGCTACAGAGCTGAGCGTGGCGGCAGACGTTGCGCCGTCGACCGCCAGTGGGCATCTGGCGCGGCTGGTGGAGGGAAAGTTGATTACCTGCCTGTCTCAGGGGCGGCATCGCTACTATCGCCTGGCGGGACACGACGTGGCGGCGCTTGTCGAGCAGATGATGGGGCTCTCCTGGAGCCGCATCACGCCGCCGGAAACCTCCGCGCCAAAAGCCCTGCGCGAAGCACGAACCTGCTACGACCATCTTGCCGGAACGGTGGCGGTGCATATCTATGAATTCATGCAGGCGGAAGGCTGGCTTGAGGCAGACGGTTCAGCGCTCACGCTACATGGCCGCGAGCAGTTTCTGAAGCTTGGTATTCCGTTAAATCCCAATACCCGTCGCAAGGCGTGCTGCGCCTGCCTGGACTGGAGCGAGCGGCGGTTTCATCTTGGCGGTGAGGCGGGCGCTGCGCTGTTGATTTATCTGGAAAGCAAAGGCTGGATCCAGCGGGTGGCGGGGTACAGGGAGGTGGTGGTGACGGCTTCGGGGAAAAGTGCCGTCAGGAAGCATTTTAGCCGCTAAACGCCGTTGCGGGCTGATGCCCTCACCCCGACCCTCTCCCACAGGGAGAGGGAGAACATCGTTTCGCAATTCCTGCTCTTTCACCTCGCGTTTCTTGATACTTACCCTGATAACTATTATCGTAATGGCGTACTACGAGAGGATTCCCCATGAGTGAAGAAGATCTGTTTAACCGCAGGCCGATGGGCATGCGGATGGCGATGATCGTGCGTCAGTGGCGCGCAGTCATCGACGACGCCATTCTCGACACCGGGTTAACCCAGTCGAGCTGGACGGTGATGATGCAGCTTCATCAACTCGGGGATAACGTCTCGGTCAGCGAGCTGGCGGAAGTGCAGGGGATTGAACTGCCTCCGCTAATGCGTACGCTGACACAGCTGGAAAAGCAGGGCTACCTGCTGCGCACCGTCTCGCCGTATGACAAGCGTATCCGGCTGCTGACGCTGACGCCTGAGGGAAAAGCCATTCTTGAAAGGCTCTCTCAGGTGATTGAGACGTATCAGGCGCGCGTATCGCAAAACATCGCGCCGGAACATCTCGATATTTTCAGCGCCACACTCAATCAAATCGCCTGCAATTTGCGGACAATCCGCGAAGAAGATAATAAGACCGAAAAATAATGACTCCTGAACAAAAGTTTGCCCGCTGGGTAAGGGTGAGTATTGCCTCTTTCCTGCTGATGTTTGTCTACTTTATCGTCGCGGATATCTGGATCCCGCTGACGCCGGACTCCACCGTGATGCGCGTGGTGACCCCGGTGTCTGCCCGCGTCTCCGGGTATGTGGCGGCGGTACATGTCCACAACAATAGCCAGGTTAAGAGAGGCGATCTGCTGTTTGAGCTCGACGCCACGCCGTTTCGCAATAAGGTCGAAGCGGCGCAGATTGCGCTGGAACAGGCGCGTCTGTCTAACGATCAGCTGGACGCGCAGATTGCCGCGGCGCAGGCCAGCCTGAAAACCGCGGTGCTGACGGCGCGTAATGACAAAGTGACCTTCGACCGCTACCAGAAACTGAGCACCTTGCAGAGCGTGTCGCAGGCGGATCTGGATAAGGTCCGTACCACCTGGCAGAGCAGCGAGCAGTCCGTCAGCTCGATTCAGGCGAATATTCATAACCTGCGCATTCAGCGCGGCGAGCGGGACGAGCACCACAACGTGACGCTGCAAAAATACCGTAACGCGCTGGATGAAGCGGAGCTGAATCTTGGCTGGACGAAGGTCTACGCCGAGGCGGACGGCACGGTCAGTAACCTGCAATTAAGCCCCGGTTTTTACGCCTCGTCCGGTTCGGCTGCGCTGGCGCTGGTGAACACCCGGATCGATATCGTGGCGGATTTCCGCGAGAAGAGCCTGCGGCATACCCACCAGGGGACCGACGCCGCCGTGGTGTTCGACGCCTTCCCGGGGCAAGTTTTCCGTGCCCACGTCACCAGCAGCGACGCGGGGATCCTCGCCGGACAGGAGGCCGTAAACGGTCAACTTTCTGAACCGGAAACCTCCAACCGCTGGGTGCGTGATGCCCAGCGTATGCGCATTCACGTGGCGCTGGACGAAGCCTTACCGAAGTCGCTGCCGACCGGCGCGCGCGCCACCGTGCAGCTCTACAATAGCGAAGGGCCGTTTGCGCGATTCTTCTCCGGGATGCAAATCCATCTGGTGAGCCTGCTTCACTATGTCTATTAGCACCCTGGCGCGGGTATTTACCCCGCACGGCAACATCGTCTATACGGCAAACGACTTTCGCCAGACCCTGCGTATCGTCTTTGCCGGGATGATTGCGCTCAGTATTTCGAGTTTCTACAACACCAGCTACGGCGTGTTTTTTGTGGTCTATCCGATCATGCTGCTCTCGCTGGTGCCGGTGTTTAACCGCCACGTGGCGAAGCAGTTTATCTTCAGCGCCTCGCTGAACTGCATCGAAATGGTGTTTATCATCGGCTATCTGTCCCAGTGGCCGGTCATTATGACGCTGGTGGTGTTTGCCCTGTACGTGATGCGTTTTCGCTTTATGAGTAAGGGGCCGCTGTTCCTGTTCGGCTCGATGGGCGTGGTTTGCCAGAGCGTGATGCTCAACTTTATGAGCTACCCCACCACCAACTGGCACACGCTTTTATTCTCTAACATCGAAGCGAGCGTGATGGCGGTGTGCCTGAGCGCGCTGATGAACTACCTGCTGCCGGACGTGGAGCCGCGTAAGCCGCCGCCGCTGATCGAGAAAGATGACGCCCGCGTGCGCCACGAGTCTCTGCTCTCGGGCACCGTGGCGACGCTGATTTTCGTGGTGTTCCAGATGAGCGACTTAAGCGATTCTCTTTCGGCGCTGATGGCGGGCATTCTGATCCTGTTCCCGATGCACTATCGCGGATCGGTTATCAGCTCCATCTGGCGCGTAGTCGGCGTGGTGCTGGGGTGTCTTTATATCCTTGTCGTCCAGCTTATCCTCTACGATCACAGCAGCCATATGCTGCTGATGATGCCGCTGATTGGCCTTGGACTGGCGTTTGGCGCGCGTCTGCACGTAATGGAGAAGGTCGGCGCCGGGGTAGGCTTCGCCAGTATCACCACCATCGGCATTATGTTCGGGCAGAACATGCACCCGGACAGCGACCTGGTGTTCAGCGATCTGTACCGCATCACCTCCGTCACCTTCGCGCTGGTGGTCACGCTGACGATGGTCTTTCTGGTGCACCTGATCCTGAACCGCTTCGAGGCGACGCGCTACGTTATCGCGCCGCCAAAAGCAGATTAATGCCCCAGCACGGCAGGCAACTGCGAGAGCAGAAACAGGATCAGGCCAATTGTTCCGCCCACCAGGGTACCGTTAACGCGAATGAACTGAAGATCTTTACCGATATTGAGTTCTATCTGGCGTGACATGTCTTTGGCATCCCAGCTTTTCACCGTGTCGCTGATATGGCGCGTCAGGAACGCGGCGAAATCCGGCGCCACGCGGTGCGCGGCCTGCTCCAGATGCTCATTCAGCGACGCCCGCAGGCTGGCGTCGTTGGTCAGCGTTTCGCCAAACCACAGCCCGGCGTTGGCGATACGCTGCTTCACGCGGGAATCATCGCTCTGCATGTCATTTTTCAGCCACTGGCGCAGGTCAGCCCACATTTCCCCCAGATAGCGGTTAAAGGCTTCGTCATTCTTCAGGTAGTGTTTGATATTCTCGGCTTTCGCCGTCATCTCCGGATCGTTTTTCAGATTGTCGATGAACTTGATCGTGGCGCGGTCAAACGCCTGACGGATCTGGTGCGTGCGGTCGTGGCTGATATCGTCCAGCAGCGTGTTCACCGCGTTCGACACCATCTCCGCGCTTTGATCGCCCAGCCACTCGGTGGGCAGCACCATCGCCTTGCGCGGATGCTCGGTCTTAAGCCAGTGGACGATCTGGTCGGCAATAAATTCCCGCGTGCTTTCCCGCTGAATCAGGGTAATCAGGCGGTTGATGATGGCGTCCAGCAGCACCTGGTGACGGTTGTTTTTGGTCATGCTTTCCAGCATGACGGCGCTGGTCTCGGTTAGATCGACTTTGTCGATAGCCTTGTGCACGGCGCGTTTGAGCAGGCGCTGAATGCGTCCATCGTCGGTAAGTTCCAGAAAACCGCTCATCACCTGCACCAGATGCTGCCCCACGCGCCGGGCGTTATCGGGCTGGCTGAACCAGGTCCCAATCATCTGTGCGGGCTCGTAGCGACGGATAAGATCGACAAGGGATTGCGTATCGAGAAACTTTTCCTGCACGAACTGGCCGAGATTGTCGCCGATGCGGTCTTTATTGCGCGGGATAATCGCCGTATGGCGCGAGATAAAGGGAATTGGCACCCGGCGGAACAGCGCGACAACGGCAAACCAGTCCGCCAGCGCGCCGACCATCGCCGCTTCGGCAATGGCCTTTACGCCGCGCACCCAGAAGGTTTGCGGCAGGAACAGAGTGGTGATAAACGCTGCGACGGCAATCAGCAGCAGCGACAGCGCGAGAAGCTTGGCGCGTTTGAGTTCGGTATGTTTTTCCATGGGTTAAGGATAGAGGGATACGGGGGAAAAGTGCAAAAACCGCCACAGCACCCACCCACCAAACCCCATCAACACCACCCCTGCCGTGCGCTCTATCAGCCAGAGCGAACGGCTGAGCTTTCGCTGAACCGCCGGTAACCCCATCAGGGATATCAGCGCCAGATCCCATACCAGCACCACCATCACCATCCAGACGCCGCAGGTCGCCTGCTGAAGCAGCGTGACGTCCGGCCCGAGTAACGCTGTCATTAGCGCCAGGTAGAACAACGCGTTTTTGGGATTTAACAGCGCCGAACCCAGCCCCAGCAGGATTTGCTTACGCAGAGAAGGGCAGCGCTGGCGGGGTTCTTCCAGCGCCAGCGGCTGCGGGCGGCTGCGCACAAGGTGCGAGCCAATCCACAGCAGGTACAGCGCGCCGGACAGTTCGATAAGCGTAAACAGCCACCCAAACTGGCGCAGCGCGCTCCAGCCGATAATCACCAGTAAGATATACAACCCGTTACCTGCTGCGATGCCGAGACACAATCCGGCGCTGCCGCGCAGCCGGTAGCGGGCGGCGTAGCCTACCAGCAGGAAGAAGTCCGGGCCCGGGCTTAACAGGGCAACAAAATGCGCCAGCGCCAGGGCAAGAAAGGCGGAGGGAAATAACAGTTCCATAGCGACCTCAGTGACAAATCTGAGGTCACCTTACGACGTTACGTATCCTGATTATTGTCTGATATTGATCGGCCCGTGGCGTACTGGCGCGGCGTGGCAGCGGTATAATTCACGAAGGTCTTATGAAAATGACTCTGGTCGGCAAACCCGCTCTGGTAGCCCACGTCGGCGATATTATCCCCCGCGCGCAGCCGCGCTTTGGCGTACTCCACGCGCGAAATGTTGAGGAAACTGCCCGGCGTCAGGCCGGTATCCTGCCTGAAAGTGCGGATCAGCGTCTCCTTGCGCAGTGAGAATCGTTGGGCGAGTTCGTCAAGGGAAGGCGGTGCGGCAAGGTCGGAGAGTAACGCCTGCTGAACCTGCTGGCTGGTTGAGCGAGGTGCATTCATCTCACCCGCGCAACGGGGAAGGGCAGAAAGCAGAGTCTCCACGGATGCGGAGGACATCGTCCCGACAACGGCAAGAAAGTGCTTAAAGAGCGTGGGATCGCGAATAACCTGTAGCGCCAGGGGAAGATCGGTGTCGATATAGAGCATATGGTAACTGCGCGGCTTCCCGGCAACGGGGTTGCAGCTGTGCGGGGCATAAGCCGGGATCACGATAAGATCACCGGGATCAAGATCGTACGCATTGCCATGACTTACGCAGCAGGTCTGGCCTTCCACAATCGCGCCGATGGAGAGCTGTGGATGGCAATGACGTTTATATGCCCGGGTGCTTTGCCACGTACTGCGCAGCTCAAGGCCTGCTGCGCGGTTAAAGGTCTGGCGGATGTGGCGGGTATCGGTCATAGGAACTCCATTGATGAGCATTTTTTATACCATGTCTGCGCATCGCCTGGCAGCGTCTTGTTAAGAACCCTCCGTATATACCCAACTTTACCTTCAAAGCCAGTCAGATTGACTACCCTTAATACCCTAAGCGGTAAAACAAGGAGATTCGATATGGCTTACCAGACAGTAAATCCTGCCACGAACCAGCTCATCAAAGAATATCCCTCTCACACTGACGCAGACGTTGAAGCGGCGCTGAAGGCAGCCGATGCGCTCTATCACTCCGACTGGGCGAAAGGCGACATAAGCCAGCGCCTGCCGGTGCTGCATAAGCTGGCGGACCTGATCGACGAACGCGTGGAGGATCTGGCGAAAATCGCCAGTCAGGAGATGGGTAAGCTCATCGAACAAAGCCGCGGCGAAGTGAAGCTGTGCGCGCAAATCGCCCGCTACTATGCGGACAACGCGAAGCAGTTCCTGGCCCCGGTGAAGTATGACTCTGAACTCGGGGAAGCATGGGTTGAACATCACCCCATCGGCGTGCTGATGGCCGTCGAGCCATGGAACTTCCCGTACTATCAGCTGATGCGCGTTCTGGCGCCAAACCTGGCAGCGGGCAACCCGGTGATCGCCAAGCACGCCAGCATCGTGCCGCACTGTGCAGAGACCTTTGCACAACTGGTACGTGAAGCGGGCGCGCCGGAAGGGGCGTGGACCAACCTGTTTATCTCGTCCGAACAGGTGGCGAACATTATCGCCGACGATCGCGTACAGGGGGCGGCGCTGACCGGTTCAGAAAAAGCGGGTAGCGTGGTTGCGGCACAGGCTGCGAAGCACCTCAAAAAATCGACCCTGGAACTGGGCGGGAACGATGTCTTCGTGGTGCTGGACGATGCCGACCTGGATAAAGCCGTGAAGATCGGCGTTAACGCGCGGCTGAACAATGCCGGGCAGGTCTGTACCGCGGCGAAGCGCTTTATCCTGCATGAAAAGATTGCAGACGCCTTCCTGAGCAAATTCACCGAGGCGTTTAAGCAGGTGAAAATTGGCGATCCGCTGGACGAAAGCACCACGCTGGGGCCGCTGTCGTCTAAAGATGCTCTGGAAACGCTGACCAAACAGGTTAACGAGGCGGTGAAAAATGGCGCGAAGCTGCACCATGGCGGCAAGCCGGTTCAGCGTGACGGAAGCTTCTTTGAGCCGACCATCCTGACGCATATCTCGCGTGATAACCCGGCGTACTTCGAGGAGTTCTTCGGTCCGGTAGCGCAGGTTTACGTGGTGAAAAGCGACGACGAAGCGGTCGCACTGGCTAACGATTCCCACTACGGTCTGGGCGGCGCGGTGTTCAGCCAGAACATCGAGCGCGCGAAGAAAATGGCGTCGCGCATTGAGACCGGGATGGTGTACATCAACTGGCTCACCGACACTGCGGCAGAGCTGCCGTTCGGCGGCGTAAAACGTTCGGGTTACGGACGCGAGCTGTCGGACCTGGGGATCAAAGAGTTTGTGAACCAGAAGCTGGTGGTCGTTCGCAAGTAATGCGGTAATAAAAAAAACCTGCCATCCGGCAGGTTTTTTATTAACGGTCGCATCGCCTTTCTTGCCGGGTGGCGCTGCGCTTACCCGGCCTACAATCAATGTGCAATAATTTTAATACATTGCACCCTTCATTGTAGGCCCGTGCAAGCGTAGCGCCGCCGGGCGAAACGCGCAAACAGGCTTAGAAGGACACTCCACCGCCTACATATGCACCATCGATCAGCGTGTGGTTTGGACGACCGTCTTTACCGTCTACGCTCACGTGGCGATAGCCCACTTTCAGCGTGACAGGTTTGACTGGCGTCCAGCTTACGCCGCCGTTAGCTTCAACATAGTTCTTCACGCTGTTGTTCAGGCCGTCTGGCGCCACATAACCTTCACCAAACACGTGAATGCTGTCCGTAAGCGCAACGTTAACGCCGCCGCCAATCGGGAATGCTACGCCGTTATCGCCTTTTTTCGGGCCGATGTAGATGGCTTTCGCGCCAGCGTTCAGCATCACCGGACCCACTTCCAGGTTGTAGCCTGCCCCAACGCCGCCGGTCTGGGTGCCGTCATCGGTGTTTTTCAGCCAGTTGCTCTCCGCATACAGGCCGGATGAGGATTTCCCCATTTCCAGATTGAGGTTAGTAAAGTTTTTACCCTGCTCAATGCTGCCACCCATGGCCAGTGCGGAGCCCGATACGGCGGTCAGAGCAGAAAGGATCAGGATGTTAAGTTTTTTCATGAGTGTTTCCTCGTCATTAAATTAATCTGAGGACACCTTAACAAGCGATGTTTATGACTGCAAATGTGATATGTCTCGCATTTATATGCTGTTTTTGTTGGGTTTTTGAATGGTAAATGTTGATGAGTTGTTTATATGGCAAATCGTCAATGTCCAATACATTCGCGTTTAGGGACAGTTTACATTCCTGGCTAAACGTAAAATGAACGAGGTGCAAATAGTCCTTCGCCATGAATTAATTGGGTTTCTAATAATTTCCAAAAGTATTTCAGCTGACACAGATAAAGACAGAGGTTTACATTTCTGGTGATTGATATACGTCCGTACGCGCCGCTTCGTTGCCATTACATGTCATTTTTCTGACACCTTTCTTCATTACGTTGTTGGCTTCACTTACTGGATGCTAACAATATGAAAAGAAAAATTATTCCTGTGCTAATCGGTTGTGCGCTCTCTTTCTCTGGCCTGGCGGCACAGCCAACCGCGGAGCGCTACGTCGTCAGCTTTCCCGAAGGCGCGCATGTCAAATACAGCGGTGCGTTTGCCAGCGCATTCCCGAACGGGCTCCCGGTGGGGATTGGTTCGGGTTTGTTATTCACGGGCAAGCAGGGCGATGCGCTGACGTTTGCGACCGTGACCGATCGCGGTCCTAACGCGGATTCGCCAAAAATGGGGAAAAGCGATGCCAAAATCTTTGCTACCCCGGATTTCGCCCCGCTGCTGATGACGATCCGTGTGCTAAACGGCAAAGCGGAGGCCGTGGACGCGCGACCGCTGCATGATGATAAAGGCGAGATCAACGGCCTGCCGCTGCAAAGCGGCGTGATTGGATCTACCAATGAAGTCGCGCTAAGCGACACCTTAAAAGTGCTGAAAGGCGATAACCGCGGGCTGGATACGGAAGGCATCACGCCGGACGGGAAGGGCGGTTACTGGCTGTGCGATGAGTATGGCCCGTTCCTGATTAACGTCGACAGTAAAGGGAAAATCCTCGCGATCCACGGTCCGCAGGCGACGGAAGGGGAGAAATCCATCGCGGGCGGTCTGCCAAACGTTATCAAATGGCGTCAGGCAAACCGGGGCTTTGAAGGGCTGACCCGCATGCCGGACGGACGCATTATCGCCGCCGTGCAAAGCACGCTGGATATCGACGGGAAGAGCAAAAAACAGGCGCTGTTTACGCGTCTGGTGAGCTTCGATCCGGCGACCGGGAAAACCGCGATGTACGGCTACCCTGTCGACAGCGCGGCCTACAGCAAAAACAGCGACGCCAAAATCGGCGACATAGTGGCGCTGGATAACCACACCATCCTGCTGATTGAACAGGGCGAGGATAAAAATGACGCAATGCGTAACCTCATCTACAGGGTTGATCTGAGCAAGGCGAGCGATCTGGCGGCCTTCGACAAGCCGGGCGAATACCCGGAGTTTGATGATGAGAAAACGCTGGCGCAGCGCGGCATCACGCTTGCGGAAAAAACGCAGGTGGTCGATCTGCGTGCGCTGGGCTGGCAGCAGGAAAAGGCCGAAGGGCTGGCGCTGATTGACAGCAAAACGCTGGCAGTGGCGAACGATAATGACTTTGGCGTGAAGGTGGCGATGCAGAAGCCAGTCGAAGGCAAGAAGCTCAAGGATTATAGGGTGAACGCGCAGGGGGCGCTGACGCTGGATGACAAACCGGTTGAAACCACCCTCAGCGTGAAGCCGTTGAAGAAACCGGAGTCCGACAGCGAGCAATGGATTGTGACGCTGCCGGAGGCGTTGAAATGAGAGCGGTTGGTTAATCGACCATTTCTAAAGTAACGCAGCACTATACCCATGCGTCTATGGGTATAGTGCTTTTTTATATGTTATTCAAAAGGTTAACCTGTCATTTTTTCCAAGATTATCATGTTTTGTATGATTGCTAAACAAATTAGAGAAAGTACTGGGGAAGGCAGCTATTATTTGTTATCTTATGTATTATAAGTATTTTTGAGCTCGATAAATAATGATGAACCCAACCATTCTTAATTTAAACGAAAATATATTGGGCGTGCAAGTAACGAATTTTAATCTCGATGTTGAAGTTCAATATTCAGCAGTTGTTTATGGTGTCGATGAAAATTTTCTAAAGCATTGTGGGATCTCGATGTTATCAATTGTGGAAAAAACTTCGGAAGTTCCATTGCATTTTTTCATTATTACAGATAAAAGCAATGAAGTTGAGTTTTCCAGATTGCAGTCTATTATCAAGAATACTCAACATGCACTGACAATTATTATTGTATCTGCTGACGCTCTGGATGTTTTTCCTAAGAATTCAATTTTCCCGGTCTCAATATATTTCCGTCTCCTGGCTCCGTATTTAATTAAAGAATATCGTTATTTTTTATATGTTGATGCCGATATTATAGCGCTGGATAGTATTTATGATCTATTAGAAAACCATAAGCCGATAAATAATATTTGTTGTGCTGTCAGGGAGCCGGAGCATCAGATTGCTCTTTCAGAATCTATTAATATGTCTGGTTGCGATTATTTTAATTCTGGCGTTCTTTATGTTGATGCCAGAACGTGGAATGAAAATAAAATATCGCAAAAAGTTTTTGAATGCTTACTGGAGCGCGGGGCTGACTTTAAGTATTTTGATCAAGATGCTCTTAATGTTGTCCTGAACGAAAAAATAATGTTTATAGATGGAAAGTATAATTGCCAAATAAAGGCGGGACACAAAAAGGTAGATTTCATGCGTGAACCACCCAATGAAACAGTTTTGTTACATTATGTTGGTAGCGATAAACCATGGCAGTTATGGAATCAACAGCAAATAAGCACCTACTATCGTAAATATAAAAAAATGTCACCCTGGTGTGATGTTGAAGATGTTAGTCCACGTTGTGCGAAAGAACTAAAGAAATGCTATAAAACGCTTAATAATAAGAAACAGTTTATTGAAGCTTTCTGTATGTTTGTTCGTTATCATTTGGCTCGTTTCTTGGAAAAAAGGCAAACTAAACATGTTAAGTCGTGAATACATTAAAAGGTTAAATGTTAACATTATTTTCATTCTTGTTGTGTTTACAGTTGGAAGCGATCTTTTTATAGAGGCTTATCCAAGAAAGCTATTTTACATGGGTTGTTATCTTTCTATTTTTGGCCTTCTTTTTTTGGAAAGTTGGAAGGGTTTTCGTCAATGGCTATTGAGTAATAAAATCGCAATAGCATTTTTGTTGAGCATTGTGCTTCTCGGTGCCAGTAAGCTAATTTGGTCGATGATATTTCCATCGACACATTTACAGGATATTAAAGATAATTATTATGCTGGCGGAAAGTTGCTCATCCTGTCAGGAGTAATGGCATTTTATTTGCTTAAATCCGTAAATGTAATTTCAATCCAAAGCTGGAAATTCGCTGCTTGCACTAGCGTTGTTCTAGGTTTAATCACCGTTTGGTTTGGTTACCAGGAGCAAGCGACTGGTATAACCAGAATTAAATTACTAGCCGATGCTGCTACGACTACTGCTTATATAATGGTTGTTCAGTCAGTTCTGTGTTTTTCTCTTATTAAAAAAGCAGTTTCAAATCAGCTTTACCGTACTGTATTTAACATTGCTACATTTTTCATATTCTCTTATTTATTACTGATGACAGAAACCAGAGGCGCTATAGGCACTTTTTTCATTGTCTGCTTCGTCCTGGCATGTTTTGAATTGAGAAATGTAAAGCCTCGTTATTGGTTTTTAGCATTACTGGCAATATCCATCATTGGCGGAGGTATAGCTTATAAGATGCAAAAGAGAATTGTTGAGGCTTATGATAACATCCAACAATTACAAAAAAATAATGCTAACACATCTTTAGGAGCACGTTTTGTTATGCTTGACGCAGGACAGCACGTAGCGAGTTTATCACTTTTTGGTCAGGATGCAGAAAAGCGTTATAATAATGCAAGAGAATATATTGAACAAAACTATAAAAGCGCGGAAGCAGTCAGGGCTATAAAATATCATTTCCATAATGATATAATTGAAAGCTTTAGCTTACAGGGCCTTTTAGGCGTCATTGCTATTATATTGTTTTATGTCACTGGTTTTTTAGCTTCCTGCGAAAAAAAGAATAAGTTTAATGTTGGGTTGCTGCTTTATATGTCAGCGCTATTTCTTATGGGATTGACAGATGTCCTCTTTATCCAACGAAATACAGCAATGGTAATTGGTGCTTGTGCTGTAATCTTACTTCTCTGCCAGAGAGATGAGAATAAAAAAATCGAAAATGTGAGACAGTAATTAAATCAGGGCCATTAAAAATTGGCCCTGATGTATCTTATTTTTTCAGCCCCGCAAACGCTGCCCGAATTTCCTCTTCCGGCAGCTGTATTCCAATAAACACCATCACGCTGTGCGGCGCTTCATCGTCCCACGGGCGATCCCAGTCGGCGCTGTACAGGCGCTGCACGCCCTGGAACAGCAGGCGGTTCGGCTCGCCGTCGATCCACAGCATCCCTTTATAGCGCAGCAGCTTGTCGGCAAATGACAGCAGCAGGTTCTCCATCACGCGGGAGACCTCGCTGATGTCCACCGGGTAGTCCAGCTCCACCACAATCGACGCCACGTCGTTTTGCTTGTCGGACATAAAGTGGAAGCGCGGTTTCGCGGTGACGTTCTCTTCCAGCATAAAGCCGTTGGTGTTGAACAGCTGAGCGAGATCGATATCGCCATGCGTCACCGTGTAAATGGGCGCACGCGAGTTGATGCGCGTCAGGCGCTCGCGCAGTTTTTCACTTTCACCCGCCACGTCGGTTTTGGTCAGCAGGATGCGGTCGGCGTAGCCAACCTGGGACTGGGCGATGGTGAACTGGTTCATCTGCTCGTCGGCGTGTACCGCATCCACCAGAGCGATGACGCCGTCCAGCAGGTAGCGCTGGCAGAGGATCTCATGGGAGAAAAAGGTCTGAATAATCGGGCCGGGGTCGGCCATGCCGGTGCACTCGATCACCAGTCGGTCGAAGTCGATGTCACCGCGATCGCGGCTGTCGAGCAGGTCCAGCAGGGCGTCTTCTAATTCGTTAGAGCGGGTGCAGCAGATGCAGCCGTTGGTCAGGGTTTTGATCTGGGTGGCGCGGTCGCCAATCAGCTGATCGTCAACGGAGACTTCGCCAAATTCGTTTTCGATGACGGCGATTTTGAAGCCGTGCTGCTCGTTCAGAATGTGGCGCAGCAGGGTGGTTTTACCGGCGCCGAGGAAACCGGTCAGCAGGGTAACGGCAATCGGGGTCATGGTTTCTCCTTTAGCAGCAGCGGACGCCGCCTTCTCCACTTCCGCCGTAGCGCGCTTCCTGACGCTCGCGGAAGAATTCAGTGTAGGTCATGTACGGCTTATCCGGATGGTTGGTCTTCATATGCTCAACGTAGTTGTCATAGTCCGGAATGCCAATCAGCATTTTCGCCGCCTGACCGAGGTATTTTTTTGCTTCGCCTAAGTTACCAAACATTGAGGGTTCCAGATAGAAGAAGCCCGGTGGCGCTACGCTTACCGGGCCTACAGTAACATGCTTAATTAATGGTGTGAGGAGGTCTTCACGCCGCCTTCCGGCACCGGTACGTACGGGGTCTCTTTGTCCGTACGGCCCTCAACGTTACGCACTTTCATCCAGGTTTTGATGCCGTAGAAGATAATGCTGTACACCACCACCAGGAACAAAATGCTCAGACCCGCGTTGGTGTAGTTGTTCACCACGATATGGTTCATGTTGGCAATCTGCTGCGCGGTCAGATCCGCGCCGCCTGCGGCAATCTTCTCTTTGTACTGGTTAGCCATGAAGAAGAAGCCTTCCAGCTGCGGGTTGGTGCTGAACAGTTTCAGACCCAGCGCCCAGGTAGTGCAGAGCAGCAGCCACAGCGCAGGCACCACGGTGACCCAGATGTATTTGGTGCGTTTCATCTTCACGAGGACAACGGTACCCAGCACCAGGGCCACAGCCGCCAGCATCTGGTTAGAGATACCGAACAGCGGCCACAGGCTCTTCACGCCGCCCAGCGGGTCAACAACGCCCTGATACAGCAGATAACCCCACAGGCCTACGCAGCCCGCAGTGCCCAGAACGCCGGCCACCAGAGAGTCGGTTTTCTTCAGGAATGGCACGAAGTTACCCAGCAGATCCTGCAACATGAAGCGGCCTGCACGCGTACCGGCATCCAGCGCGGTGAGGATGAACAGCGCTTCAAACAGAATGCCGAAGTGGTACCAGAAGCCCATGTCCGCCCACGGCAGCACTTTGTGGAACACGTGTGCGATACCCACCGCCAGCGTTGGCGCGCCACCTGCGCGGTTCAGCACGGACGGTTCGCCGATGTCTTTTGCGGTCTGCATGATCTGCTCGGGCGAAATCACGAAGCCCCAGGAGCTGACGGTCGCCGCCGCGTGCGCGCTGGCGTCTTTCAGCTGTGCCAGGATCAGCGCGGTATTTTCGCCGCCCATCTCATGCAGGTTTGGCATGGTAAGGCCGAGACCCGCCGGCGGGGTGTTCATCGCAAAGTACAGGCCAGGCTCGATAATCGACGCCGCAACCAGCGCCATGATCGCCACGAAGGATTCCATCAGCATCGCGCCGTAACCGATGAAGCGCGCGTCGGTTTCGTTGGCCATCAGCTTCGGCGTGGTGCCGGAGGCGATCAGCGCGTGGAAGCCAGACACGGCACCGCAGGCAATGGTGATAAACAGGAACGGGAACAGGGCGCCTTTCCACAGCGGACCGGTACCGTCAATGTACTGCGTCACCGCCGGCATTTTCAGCTCCGGGTTGATGATCACAATACCAATGGCCAGCCCGACGATAACGCCGATTTTCAGGAAGGTTGCCAGGTAGTCACGCGGAGCCAGAATCAGCCACACCGGCAGCAGCGCTGAGATGAATGCGTAGCCGATCAGCGCGAAGGTGATGGTGGTGTCTTTAAAGGTCAGCGCCGGACCCCAGTACGGGTCGTGCGCAATCACGCCGCCGAAGTAGATGGAGGCGACCAGCAGCACGATACCGATGATCGACACCTCGCCAACGCGGCCAGGGCGCAGGAAGCGCATGTAGATGCCCATGAACAGCGCAATCGGTACGGTAGAGCAGACGGTGAAGACGCCCCACGGACTTTCGGCCAGCGCTTTCACCACGATCAGGGCCAGCACCGCCAGGATGATGATCATGATCAGGAAGCAGCCGAACAGAGCGATCGTGCCTGGCACGCGGCCCATCTCCTCTTTGATCATCTCGCCCAGCGACGAACCGTTACGGCGCGAGGAGATAAACAGCACCATAAAGTCCTGCACCGCTCCCGCCAGCACCACGCCCGCCAGCAGCCAGAGCGTACCCGGCAGGTAGCCCATCTGCGCAGCCAGCACCGGACCGACCAGCGGACCCGCGCCTGCAATGGCGGCGAAGTGGTGACCAAACAGCACGTAACGGTTGGTTGGCACGTAGTTCAGGCCGTCGTTGTTAATAACCGCCGGGGTGGCGCGCGTCGGGTCGAGCTTCATAACCTTCTGCGCGATGTACAAGCTGTAGTAGCGATAAGCCACAAGGTAGACGGAAACCGACGCGACCACGATCCACAGGGCGCTGACGTGCTCGCCCCGGCGTAATGCGACAACCGCCAGACAGAAAGCACCGATGATCCCGAGGATGGCCCAGGGCACGTGCTTAAGTAGTTTTTTAGTATCCATAATAAGACCTGGTTTTTTATGTAAAGAAAAAAGGGTCAGGGTTCGTTGTGAGGAGGTATTGATTAATGCTGGAGCGATCGTGCCAGATCCTCGCGCGTGTAAAGCACGGTAAATGGGTGAGTGGTTGAAAGCGATGCGTGAGCGGTCAAAAGCGAGGGTGAGTGGTTAAGGCTCACCCCCGGTGGGAGAAAATATGTGATTGAGATCACTGAGAATAATTTAGCCCTGTGGGCTTTTGTCGTTCGCTTCAGGGCAGTGCACGCAGCGGCAGGGCTGATACGCGGGCAGCAGCTGATAGCGCCCTTTGCCGTCGTGTTCAATAATCGGGGAAAGCGCCTGTAAATCGCGGTACACCGTGCGTTCGGTAATGCCAAATTTTTGCATCAGATCGCGGCGATTAACGCTTCCGTTGCGATGCAGGGCAATAATGATTTCAACCAGACGTTCAGCCGAGCGGCTTCGGGGTGAAGGGGCCATAAGACTTTCCAGCGTTAAGGGGGCGGCTGACGACGTTGCCAGCCGCCCCGGAAAATTTATCTTATGGATAGTTAACGGCGCACCTTTGCGGAAACCTTAGCGTTTTTTTGTGCAACGGGATCAAATCGCGGCTTCCATCTCCATCATCACCGGGTGGAAACGGCGTTTGAAGTAGATCAGGCCGTGCCCCTCGCTGCTGAGGATGATGTTCTTAATCTCCACAAGGTAGACCAGATGGGTGCCGATGGTTTGCACCTGGGTTATCTCACCTTCCAGGCTTGCCAGAGCGCCTTTCAGCACCGGCTGCGCCAGCGGTCCTTTCTGCCAGCAGGAGAGAGCAAAGCGCTCCTCCATTGCCATGCCGGTCATCCCGGCAAAGTGGCGGGCCATGATCTCCTGCTCGTGGTTCAGCACGTTGACGCACAGTTTGCCGTTGCCCTGGAAGACCGGGTTCATGGCGCTGTTGGCGTTGATGCAGACCATGACCGAGGGCGGGGTGTCCGTGACCGAACAGACGGCGGTGGCGGTAATGCCGCAGCGACCCGCATCGCCCTCGGTGGTGACCACATTCACCGCCGCCGACAGGCTGGCCATCGCGTCGCGAAAACGCAGGCGTTCTTCAGATTGCATTGAAACCTCCCGCTGCGTTATTTCAGCAGCTTATCCAGCATATTGATATCAGTGTTGTTGTGCAGGTGCGGTACGGTCCAGCCGTGCTGGTCGTACTCGGACATGCAGCGGTCAACCATCGCCATCATCTTGTCCATGTTGCCGGAGCTTTGCGCCTGACGCAGGCATTGCAGGCGGATCTCATCCTGGCTACCGGAGTAGTTGATTTCGTACAGCTCGTGACGTCCGCCAAACTCGCTGCCGATGGCATCCCACATCAGTTTCAGAATCTTGATGCGTTCGACATGATCCATCCCGTTGGAGCCGCGCACGTACTTCGCCAGGTACTGGTCGATCTGCGGGTTGTTCAGGTCCCGCGCGCTGGACGGCAGGTAGATCAGCCCGGAGGTCACGTTACGTTCGATGATGTTCTTGATCTTCGCATAGGCCATGGGTGCCATCACGCGGTAAGTCTGTAACGCCGCGTGGTCAGGCAGATACGCGCCGTTTACCCACGGAGTGGCTTCGGAGCACATGGAGTCGCTCAGCGCCCAGAACATGTTGCGCCACGCCACCACTTCGCCGAGATCCGCCTGCACGCCGCGGAACTCGAGGGTGCCGGTACACTCCAGCGACTTCTTCAGCAGAGCGGTGATGAAGTCGAGCTTCACTGCCAGACGCACGCAGGCCTGAAGCGGGTACATGCGGGCGAAGCCACCTTCCATCGTCCAGCGACGGCAGCGGTCGAAATCGCGGTAGATCAGCACGTTTTCCCATGGGATCAGCACATGATCCATTACCAGAATGGCGTCGTTCTCGTCAAAGCGGCTGGAGAGCGGGTAGTCGTACGGAGAGCCTGTCGCCCCTGCCACCATCTCGTATGAGGCGCGGGAGATCAGCTTCACCCCTTCGGCATCCATCGGCGCGACGAACATCAGCGCGAAGTCCGGGTTTTCGCCCATCACCTGCGCAGAACCAAAACCGATCATGTTGTAGTGGGTCAATGCCGAGTTGGTGGCCACCACTTTCGCGCCGCTGACGATGATCCCGGCGTCGGTCTCTTTCTCCAGCTTGATGTAAACGTCTTTCACCTCGTCCGCCGGTTTATGGCGATCGATCGGCGGGTTGACGATGGCGTGGTTAAAGTACAGGCCGGTTTCCTGAATACGGGTGTACCAGTTGCGGGCGTTCTGCTCGAACTGACCGTAGAAGGCAGGGTTAGCGCCGAGCGCGCAGCCGAACGCGGCTTTGTAGTCCGGCGTACGCCCCATCCAGCCGTAGCTCAGGCGCGACCACTCGGCGATGGCGTCACGCTGCTGGCGCAGATCGTCGGCACTTTTCGCCACGCGGAAGAATTTATGGGTGTAGCCGCCGCTGCCGGTATCGGTACCCCAGCAGAGGGTATCCTGCATGTCTGGCTTGTGCAGGGCATCGTACATATGGGCGATGGACGCCGCCGCATTGCGAAATGCCGGGTGGGTAGTGACGTCCTTAACGCGCTCGCCGTAGATATAAATCTCACGGCCATCTTGCAGGCTTTTTAAATACTCTTCACCGGTTAACGGACGTTTGGCATCAGCGCGGAAATCTTCAGGCTTCATAGGGACCTCGTATCGGAAGATGGTTGTTAAATTTATGTTTTGTTTTTGTTGTTTAATTGAAGCTTGAGACGGGCGGAACGTGAAGGGACGATTGGGACAACGGCAGGTACTTTTCGGGTGAGATGTGGTTTTGTGATCTGTGCGGCTTTTCGGCGGGTTGCGCTGCGCTTACCCGCCCTACGAACCGTTATGCGTTCAGGAAACCGGTACTTTCTGCGCCCGGTATGCGCTGGGTGAGCACCCCGTCAGTCGGTTAAAAAAACGGGCGAAATAGGCCGGATCTTTAAACCCCAGCTGCCAGGCAATTTCGCTCACTGTGCTGTCGGAAAACAGCAGCAAACGCCTGGCTTCCCGCAGCTGGCGGTCGAAGATCAGCCGTTTCGGCGAGCGGTTGGCGAAGCGGCGACAGATATCGGTCAGGCGAGATTCGGTGAGATGCAATTCGCTTGCATACTCCGGCACCGTCCAGTGCTCGTGGTAATGAGCATCTGTCAGCTGGTTAAAGCGCTGAAAAAGCTTCAGCTCACCGCGCATGCCGCCTGACGCGTGGTCGTCGAGCTTCGCGTTGCGCAGCAGCAGGGTAAAAACGGCCTGGGCCAGCAGGACCAGCGTATGCTCGCGACCGGGCAGTTGTTCCGTGGATTCCCGGGCAATCAGCTGCCAGTAGTGCTTCAGCGCCGCCAGCTCGTCAGGCCTGTCGGCAAGCGACAGGCAGATCCCCGGCAGGCCGAACGCTTCCCGCGTACCGGGGTAGAGCACTTCTAACAGCGGCCAGATGAGATCCTCGCGCACCGTCAGCACGTGGCCGTCGCTGTCGGATTCGGTAATAAACGCGTGCGGCACCGACGGTGGCGTTAGCACGAACAGCGGCGCCTGCACCGAGTAACGGTGGTCGTCGAGCTGGAGCTCAATCTGCCCGGTGTCGAGAAAATGCATCTGAAAATACTGGTCGTGGCGGTGCGCCTGCATGTCGCGGCCAAAAAAGGCCGCCATGCGGGCAAACGACTGGTAGTGCACATCGTCGGTGCCCAGACTTTCGTCGTAATCCTTGCTGATATCAATGTTGGCGATGGGGCTCTGGCACATGATCGTTCCTCTGTTGATCCCGCTGCGTCATCGGAATGCGCGTCAGCACCAGCGCGCCCACCACCAGCAGACCCGCCACGAACCACAGTCCCGAGCTGAAGCTGCCGGTCGCGTCGCGCAGAATACCTATCAGCAATGGGCTGACGGCAGACCCGACGTTGCCGATGGCGTTGATCACCGCCAGCGCCACCGCGCGGGATTGCAGGCTAATAACCTGATCCGGCGTGGTCCAGAATATCGCCATGGCGGTAAACGATCCGGTTGAGGCCATGATGATGCCAAGCAGCTGGATCAGGCTGTGATCGGTCGCCGAGGCCAGCATCCATCCCGCCGCTGCAAACAGATACGGCAGGATGGTGTGCTTTTTTCGCTCTTTCAGCCTGTCGGAGCGGCGGCTCCACCAGATCATCCCGAGGATGGTGCAAAACTGCGGAATCGCCGCCAGCAGGCCAATCACGATATTGCTGCTGCCGGTGTTGAAGCTTTGCAGGATCTGCGGCGTCCAGATGTTGATCGCGCTCAGCGTATTCGTCAGGCAGAAGTAGGCCAGCGTGTAGAGCAGCACGGCGGGCGTCAGCACCTCGCGCAGCGTCGAGCGCGGCGTGGCGGTATGCGCAATGGCCAGCTCCTGCTCGCGGGCGATCATCGTTTTGAGTGCCTGCTTTTCGTCATCATCCAGCCAGGTGGCCTGTGCCGGGGTGTCGTTAAGGTAGAACCAGGTCACCACGCCGAGCACCACCGATGGCAGCCCCTCCAGCAGGAACAGCCACTGCCAGCCCTTCAGGTTCCACAGCCCGTCCATCGCCAGAATGTACCCGGAGAGGATCGAGCCGAGCATCATGGTCACCGGCATGGCGATCATAAACAGCGCGTTGGCGCGGGCGCGGTGATACGCCGGGAACCACCAGGTGAGATAGACCAGAATGCCCGGCAGGAAACCGGCTTCGGCAATGCCCACCAGCATGCGCAGGACGTAGAGCGTTTCGGGGCTGGTGGCGAACATGGTGCAGGTAGAGGCGATGCCCCACACCACCATGATCCCGGCGATCCAGCGGCGGGCGCCGACCTTCGCCAGCATGATGTTGCTGGGGATACCGCACAGCACGTAGGTCACGTAAAACAGCGTCGCGGCCAGGCCAAACATGGTTGACGTGAGGCCCAGATCTTTGCCCATCGTCAGCCCGGCAAAGCCGATGTTGATGCGATCGAGAAACGAGAAAACAAACAGGATAAAAAGAAACACGATCAAACGACGGAACAGCTTATTAATAACGCGATGTTCAACAGCTTTATTATGCAGGGTTGAGGTCGTCATGTTGCGCTCCACATCGTACGTTTAGTAGACGGATTTATTGTTATCAACTGCTGTGGTGACGTCGGTAAAGCGGGCCGCCAGCGCTTCGGCGCTGCGGGCGAGCAGGGTGGTATCCACGCCGACCGCGACAAACAACGCGCCGAGGCTGAGATAGCGTTTTGCCAGCTGTTCATTCGCCATCAGGATGCCGGGCGCTTTGCCCGCGCTGAGGATCTGCGCGATCGCCTGTTCAATGGCGGCCTGCACCTCCGGGTGCTGCGGATTACCGGCGAAGCCCATGTCGGCGCTCAGATCCGCCGGGCCGATAAACACGCCGTCCACCCCTTTCACGTCCAGGATCTGCGGCAGGTTTTTCAGCGCCTCGCGAGTTTCGATTTGCACCAGCACGCACATGGCGTCGTTAGCCTGATGCAGATACTCCGGGATGCGGTTCCAGCGCGACGCCCGCGCCAGCGCGCTGCCGACGCCGCGAATGCCGGCAGGCGGATAGCGGGTGGCGCTGACCGCCAGACGGGCTTCGTCGGCGTTTTGCACCATCGGCACCAGCAGGGTTTGCGCCCCCACGTCCAGCAGCTGCTTGATCTGCACCGGATCGTTCCACGACGGGCGCACCACCGGCTGGCTGGGATAAGGGGCGATGGCCTGTAGCTGAGTCAGGATGGTTTGCACGCTGTTCGGCGCGTGCTCTCCGTCGATCAGCAGCCAGTCAAAACCGGCCCCGGCCAGTAGCTCAGCGCTGTAGCTGCTGGTCAGCCCCAGCCACAGGCCGATTTGCGGCTTTCCGGCTTTCAGCGCGGTCTTAAATGCGTTTTCCATGGTGCACTCCTACACAAAGCGGCAACTGATGGAGCCCATGTTGCCGTAGTCGACGTGGAAGGTGTCGCCTCTGCTGGCGGCAACCGGGCGGGTAAACGAGCCGCCGAGGATGATCTGGCCTGGCTCAAGCTGCACGTCGTATGGCGCGAGTTTGTTCGCCAGCCACGCCACGCCGTTTGCCGGGTGGTTAAGCACGCCTGCGGCGACCCCGGTCTCTTCGATCACACCGTTGCGGTAGAGCAGGGCGGAGATCCAGCGCAGATCCAGCTCGTCGGGTTTAATCGGGCGGCCGCCGAGGATCACGCCCGCGTTGGCGGCGTTATCGGAGATGGTGTCGAACACCTTGCGCGGGCGCTGGGTTTCCGGGTCAACGTTATGGCAGCGGGCGTCGATCAGCTCCAGGGCGGGGATGACGTAATCCGTGGCGTTGTAGACGTCGAAGATCGTGCAGTTCGGGCCGCGCAGCGGTTTTGCCAGCACGAAGGCCAGCTCCACTTCAATGCGCGGGACGATAAAGCGATCCACGGGGATGTCGCTGCCGTCGTGGAAGAACATATCGTCCAGCAGCGCGCCGTAGTCCGGCTCGCTGATCTGCGAGCTGGCCTGCATCGCTTTGGAGGTGAGGCCGATCTTGTGGCCTTTCAGCACGCGGCCTTCGGCGATTTTCAGGCTCACCCATTCGCGCTGGACGGCGTAGGCGTCTTCAATGGTGATCTCCGGGTACTCCAGCGAGATCGCGCGGATCTGCTCCCGGGATTGTTCCGCCTGATGCAGGCGGTGGGCGATCAGGGTATGGGTGTGTTTGTCGAGCATGGCGTATCCTTTGTGCGGCTGTTGCCGGGTGGCGCTTCGCTTACCCGGCCTACGTTCGAGCCGTTGTAGGCCCGGTAAGCGAAGCGCCACCGGGCGAAAAAGATGTCTACTTAAACAACGCGTGCACGTTGTTTTGTTTGTAGTTCAGCGTCGGATCGAGTTCTTCCATGGCGAAAGAGAGCGCCAGATAACGGCCCGCCATTAGCTCCGCGAAGTGCGTTTTGATCAGCGCAAACAGCATTTCACCGACCTCTTTCCGGCTTTCCAGGCTGCGCCCCGCGCCGATCTTCAGCGTCATATGCACAAAGGCGTAATCGTGCTTACCGTCTGCCATCTGCCAGGTGTCCAGCCAGTGGGCGCGGCTGCGGATACCGCCGATGGGGAAGATGCCCGTGGCGGCGAGCGCCTCGTTCACTTTGGCGAACAGCCCTGGCAGGTCGGCCTGCTCGCGGATGTTGTCGGTACATTCAGCAATAAAGTGCGGCATGGCGGCTCCTTACGCGGGCAGCGGGAAAACGGCGTTGACCTGGCCGGTGCCGGAGCTGGCGAACAGCTCGGTGAGAAACTCCACCTTACCGTCGTATTTGTCCCAGCCGAGCATCCCCAGCAGCATCACCGTGTCGTGCATATTGCCCTCGCCGTAGCAGTAGTCGGCGTACTCCGGCAGCATGCTGCAAAACTCCTTGAACTGACCCTCGCGCCACAGCTTCACCACGCGCTCGTCCATCTGACGGTCAAACTCGCGGGTGTAGCTGTTCATCCCTTCCTCCGCGCGCTGGTCGTCGATAAAGCGGTGCGAGAGCGAGCCGCTGGCAAGCACCGCCACGGTGCCGTCGTATTTTTCGATGGCACTGATGATGGCCTCGCCCAGCCTGCGGCTGTCGGCGAAGTCGTGAACCGTGCAGAACGCCGAGATGGAGACCACTTTGAAGTGCTTATCCGCGTTCATGTAGCGCATCGGCACCAGCGTGCCGTACTCCAGCTTCAGGCTCGGGATGTTGTGCGCCTTGGCGCGAACGCCAAGCTTCACCGCTTCGTCGGCAATCAGCTGGCCGAGTTCCGGGTTGCCGTCGTAGTCGTAGGTCATGTCGCGAATAAAATGCGGCAGCTCGTTGCTGGTGTAGACGCCCGAAAAATGGTCCGCGCAGTTGATGTGATATGCGCTGTTCACCAGCCAGTGGGTGTCGAAGACGATAATGGTGTCCACGCCCAGCTCGCGGCAGCGCTTGCTGATCTCTTTATGCCCGTCGATGGCCGACTGGCGGCAGCCGTGGTTTTTGCCCGGCAGTTCAGAGAGATACATTGACGGAACGTGTGTGATTTTTGCCGCTAACGCTAATTTACCCATGGTCAGATCCCCCACTTTGGAATCGGATGGTCACCCATGGAGATACAGACGTTCTTCATCTCCGCGAAGACCTCGAAGCTGTACTCGCCGCCCTCACGCCCGGTGCCGGAGGCCTTCACGCCGCCAAACGGCTGGCGCAGGTCGCGCACGTTCTGGGTGTTGACGAACACCATGCCCGCTTCGATGCTGCGCGCCAGACGCAGCACTTTGCTGACGTCCTGGGTCCAGATGTAAGATGCCAGGCCGTACTCCACGTCGTTCGCCAGGCGCAGGCCTTCCGCTTCATCCTTAAACGGCAGCAGGCAGGCCACTGGCCCGAAGATCTCCTCCTGCGCCACGCGCATGCGGTTATCGACATCCGCCAGCACGGTTGGTCGCAGGAAGTTGCCGCCCTTCAGGTGCGCAGGTAGATCGGTCGGTTTGTCCGGGCCGCCCGCCAGCAGGGTTGCCCCCTCTTCAATGCCGAGGCGGATATAGCCGGAGACTTTTTCCCAGTGCTGCTGGCTGATGAGCGCGCCAATCTGGGTGTTCGGATCGGTCGGGTCGCCCACGCGCAGGCGGTTGGCGCGCTCGGCAAAGCGTTTGACGAACTCCGGGTAGATGCTCTGCTGGATGAAGATGCGCGAGCCGGCGGTGCAGCGTTCGCCGTTGATGGAGAAAATGGTGAACAGGGCGGCGTCCAGCGCGCGCTCGATGTCTGCGTCTTCGAAAATCAGCACCGGCGATTTGCCGCCCAGCTCCATGGAATACTTCTTCAGCCCGGCGTTTTTCATGATGTTGCGCCCGGTGGCGGTACCGCCGGTGAAGGAGACGGCGCGCACGTCATGATGACGCACCAGCGCGTCGCCCGCCGTGGCGCCATAGCCCTGCACCACGTTGAGCACGCCCGCCGGAATGCCCGCTTCGAGGGCCAGCTCGCCCAGACGGTCAGCGGTCAGCGGGGAGAGTTCAGACATCTTCAGCACCGCGGTATTCCCTAAGGCCAGGCACGGCGCGACCTTCCAGGTGGCGGTCATAAACGGCACGTTCCACGGCGACACCAGCGCGCAGACACCCACCGGCTGCACCAGGGTGTAGTTGAGCATCTTGTCGTCGACCGGGTAGGTTTTGCCGTTCATCTGCTGGCACACCTCGGCGAAGAACTCGAAGTTGTGCGAGGCGCGCGGAATGAGCACGTTTTTGGTCTGGTGGATCGGCAGGCCGGTGTCGGCGGTTTCCATCGCGGCAATGTCCGGTACGTTCTGGTCAATCAGATCCCCCAGGCGACGCATCAGGCGCGCGCGCTCCTTCATCGGCAGGTTGGCCCATTTCGGAAACGCCTCTTTGGCGGCGGCAACGGCCTGATGGATTTCGGCTTCGCCGCCTGAGGCCACTTCTGCCAGCACCTCGCCGGAGGCCGGGTTAGTGGTTTGAAAGTACTCACTTCCGGCGACGTTTTTACCGTTGATCCAGTGGTTAATCTTTTTCATTTTGCAGTCTCCTCACTGACAATTCGGTTTACCAGACGGCCTACGCCTTCCACTTCCACCACTACCTCATCGCCCGGCACCACGTCGGACAGCCCCTTCGGCGTGCCGGTGGCAATCATGTCGCCCGGTTGCAGGGTCATGAAATCACTCAGATACGCAATCAAGTAGGGGATGCTGAAGATCAGGTCTGCCGTGGTGCCTTCCTGACGCAGTTCACCGTTGACGTAGGTGCGAAGACGAAGGTTGTGCGGGTCAGGAATGGCTTCTTTTGGCACTACGTTCGGGCTGATGGGGGTCAGCCCGTCGCGGCTTTTCACCCGCAGGTTCGGGCGATAGTAGTTTTCGAGATAATCGCGGATGGCGTAGTCGTTGCACACCGTGTAGCCCGCAACATACTCCATCGCCTCGGCTTCGCTGACCTTGCGCGCGGTTTTGCCGATGACCACCACCAGCTCGGCTTCGTAATGCATGTATTCAATGTTGTTTGGGCGCACCGAGGTCTGGTTGTCGCCGTTAAAGGTGTTTGGCGCTTTGATAAACACCAGCGGCTCGGTGGGCGGTTTGAAGTCCAGCTCGCTGGCGTGATCGGCGTAGTTCAGGCCGAGGGCGAACAGCGTGGCGTGCGGCGGCGTGCGCGAAGCGATGGCAACGTCGCGTTCCTCCACCACCGGGTTTTCCAGCGGCGGAAATCCTTCTGCCAGAATACGTACCCGATCGCCCGGGCGAACTTCGACGCGGCTTTGCGGAGTGCCGAGCAATATCGCATCGCCGGGGTTCAGGGTGGCAAATTCGCTCAGGGCGCTCAGCAGTTCGGCGGCGTTGCGGTGCAGATCGGCCGTGTTCCAGTGGTCCGCTTCGCGGCCGTTGATCTCGGTGATGATGGTCAGATTATCCACGTTATCAACGGCGACAGGTTCGCCGAGCGGGCAAAATCCATCCCGGCATTTGGCCTTGATCGCCGGACGGTAGAAGCTCTCTTCCGGCAGGCTGATTTCGTTAGCCAGCGCGTAGCCGGCGATGTACGCCGCTGCCTCTTCAACGCGTACTTTGCTGGCGGTTTTGCCCACCACCAGCGCCACCGTCGCGCCGCTTAACACGGTTTCTCCCTGCGGGAAGGGAATCGGTTCGCCTGCGCGGATAACAGCGTTATGTGGCTTGATAAACCACACCGCCGTTTTTGGCGGCGCGTTATAGGGGGCTTTTTCAAACGCCTCAGCCCAGGCCACACGCTGGCTTTGGTGGTTTAGCGCTACGGCAAAAACAGTACCTTTCATTCCCATACTCCTCAAACCGGCTGTCCGGTTTTGATTTCATTAATATGTTAATGATCTGGTTTTATGCTTTTGCTGTTCGTTTCGCAATCAGAAGTGAATAATTTGTGATGCAAATAACAATAAATTTACATAAAAGGGTTAATATATATTTAAATCAATAAGTTAAAAAAATAGCTTTGTTTCTGTTAGACTTTTTGGGTTAAAACGTGTTGTCTATAAAAGCATCTGTTTTTAATTGTTTATTTGTTAATGATGTAAGGGGTAGATGATGCATGACTCATTAACCATCGCGCTGTTGCAGGCGCGTGAAGCGGCGATGGGCTACTTCCGCCCGATAGTGAAGCGGCATAATCTGACCGAGCAGCAGTGGCGTATCGTCCGCGTGCTGGCCGAGCATCCCTCCATGGATTTTCACGATCTGGCGTTCCGCACCTGTATTTTGCGCCCAAGCCTGACCGGCATTCTGACGCGGATGGAGCGCGACGGTCTGGTGCTGCGCTTAAAACCGGTGACTGACCAGCGCAAGCTGTACGTGTCGCTGACGAAAGAAGGCAACGCGCTGTACCAGCGTGCTCAGGCTCAGGTGGAAGAGGCGTACCAGCAGATAGAGGCGGAATATACGCCTGAGAAGATGAAGCAGCTCACGGCGCTGCTGGAAGAGTTTATTGAACTTGGAAACCGACATATCGCCGCGAGGGACGAAGCGTAAAAACCCTAAATTCCAGGATGATTTTCGTAAAGTTTTCTCATGCCAGGCCGAATATTCTGTATCTGCCTGAGGAAAGAGAAAACATGTTAAACCGAATCAAGATTGTCACCAGCTTACTGCTGGTTTTAGCGATATTTGGCCTTTTACAACTCACGTCTGGTGGTCTTTTCTTCAATGCCCTGAAGCATGACAAAGAGAATTTCACCATCCTGCAAACCATTCGCCAGCAACAATCCACCCTGAACGGTAGCTGGGTGGCGCTGCTGCAAACCCGTAACACCCTGAACCGCGCGGGTATCCGCTATATGATGGATCAGAACAATATCGGCAGCGGCTCAACCGTCGCCGAGCTGATGCAGATTGCCTCTGCGTCTCTGAAACAGGCGGAAAAAAACTGGGCGGATTACGAAGCGCTGCCGCGCGACCCGCGTCAGAGCGACGCTGCGGCACTGGAAATCAAACGTAATTACGATATTTACCATGGCGCGCTGGCTGAGCTGATCCAGCTGCTGGGGGCGGGCAAAATCAATGAGTTCTTCGACCAGCCGACCCAGAGCTATCAGGATGGCTTTGAGAAGCAGTACGTCAACTATCTGCAACAGAACGACGCGCTGTATCAGACCGCGGTTGAAGACAGCAACAGCTCTTACCGCCAGGCTATCTGGGTGCTGATTAGCGTGCTGGCTGCGGTGCTGGTGGTGATTGTTGCCGTCTGGCTGGGTATTCGTCAGGCGCTGATTTCGCCGCTGAACCGTCTGATTGACAGCATTCGTCATATCGCCAGCGGCGACCTGGTGAAGCGCATCGACGTGGAAGGCTCCAACGAGATGGGGGTACTGGCTGACTCCCTGCGCCATATGCAGGGCGAGCTGGTGCGTACCGTGGGTGACGTGCGTAACGGCGCCAACGCTATTTACAGCGGTGCGAGCGAAATCTCGATGGGCAATAACGATCTCTCATCCCGTACCGAACAGCAGGCTGCCTCTCTGGAAGAGACCGCCGCCAGCATGGAACAGCTGACTGCCACCGTGAAGCAGAACGCCGAGAACGCCCGTCAGGCGAGCAACCTGGCGCTGAGCGCGTCTGAAACCGCGCAGAAAGGCGGCAAGGTGGTGGATAACGTGGTGCAGACCATGCGTGACATCGCCGGCAGTTCGCAGAAAATCGCCGATATCATCAGCGTGATCGACGGGATTGCCTTCCAGACCAATATTCTGGCGCTGAACGCGGCGGTAGAAGCGGCGCGTGCGGGCGAGCAGGGGCGTGGTTTTGCGGTGGTTGCAGGTGAAGTCCGAAACCTGGCGCAGCGCAGCGCCCAGGCGGCTCGCGAGATCAAGAGCCTGATTGAAGACTCCGTGGGGCGCGTGGAAATTGGTTCAACGCTTGTTGAAAGCGCGGGTGAAACCATGGGTGAGATCGTGAATGCGGTAACGCGCGTGACGGATATCATGGGCGAAATCGCGTCTGCGTCTGACGAGCAGAGCCGCGGTATTGACCAGGTTGGGCTGGCGGTGGCTGAGATGGATCGCGTGACGCAGCAGAACGCCTCGCTGGTGGAAGAGTCTGCGGCGGCGGCCGCGGCACTGGAAGAGCAGGCGAGCCGTCTGACGCAGGCCGTTGCGGTGTTCCGTATTCAGCAGGAACAGATGAAGGCGCGCGAGTTCGCCTCGGCGAAAAGCGTTGCCGCACCGGTAGTAGCGCGTAAACCGGCTACCGCAGATGCGGGCGATAACTGGGAAACGTTCTGACGCTGTGCGTTTTGCCGGGTGGCGGCTGCGCCTGACCCGGCCTACGGATTGTGCGTTTCGCCGGGTGGCGGCTGCGGAATTGGGTTTTGTAGGCCCGGTAAGCGCAGCGCCACCGGGCGATTTTACAGAGGCAGGCGCATGGCGCAGCGGGAACCATACGCTAAACCGTGCGCCGTCTCTTCCTCGCGTTTCTGGCGCAGTTCCGGCGTCAGCGTCGTCATCATTTCAAACCCTAATCGCCTGTAGAAGGGCGCATTCCACGGGACATCACGAAACGTCGTTAACGTCAGCGAGTTCAGCCCCAGACTGCGGGCATGCGCGGCGGCACGGGCGATTAACTGGCGTCCAAGACCTCGTCCCTGCCAGTCCAGGTGAACCGACAGTTCCACAATAAACAGCGTCGATGGATGAGCTTCGGCGAGAATAAAGCCCACGGGCCTGTCGTCAGCCAGCGCCAGCCAGCTTAATCCGCGTCCGGCGTAACCGAGGTGATCTTCAACAGAAATAACCTCATTGTCTGCCAGCCAGGCCAGCTCAGGAACGTCGCGAAACCGCTGCCCCGCCGCGCGTTCAATGGCGGGCAGGGCAGCGACGTCGTCGATGCGCGTCGGGCGAAGAGTTAACGCCGTCATCAGCCAGCGCTGCTCACAATTTTAATCTCCACCATGCCGATCCCCAGCTTGCGCGGAGCGTGACCGAGAATATTCCCTTCGTTAGTGGACTGCGGATCGGGTGGCACAATGACCAGCGTATTGCTGCGCGTTGGGTTATCGAAGTGCAGCGTGCTGGTGGTGACGTCATTGCTCAGCGTCAGCGTCTGTTCTTTATCACCGACGCGCACCGGTATAGGACGGTTTGCGTTGGGACCAAATGCCCTGGCGGTGATCACCAGATCGAATTTCTCCGGCAGCGGATGGGTATACTCAATTTTCACCTCATCGCCCAACTGCGCGTTAGACCAGCGCCCCCAGGATTCCGGCCGTGAAATACCGCTGAACTGCTTCACCTCTTCCGGTGCGCCGGCAACATTAAAGATGAAGCTGTCTGCTTTATAACGAATGTCGTTGTCGACGATTTTCAGCAGGTCTACGTTGCGCTGATAGCGTGCGGTATCAATAACCGTATCTTTAAACGCGGTTTTTCCCTGCCACTGCGGTTTGTCAACGTGTTGCACGGTCTGCTCGCCGCCGAGTTGCCCCTGAGAAACGCACCAGTCGGTGGACAGCGACAGCTGTTGCGACCAGAGCTGGCCCATTTTGTAGCATTTGTCGACCCAGACGAAATTATCGCGCGGGGCAAATTCCGCCAGCTGGAAGCGCAGTGGCGCGGAGTATTCGCTTTCCGGAAGCGGCTCGACGCGGTTATCCGACACGCGCAGCAGCAGCGGCAGGCGGAAATGGCTGCCGGAGAACGCGATCATTTTTTTATCCTGATCGATGGTAAAGTCTTTTATCTCTTTCGGGAAGTTCCACAGACGAATGATATCCGGCTTCCAGGCGAGGATTTTTTCCTTCATGTTGAGGAAAATTTCCGACAGGGACTGGCCCGACAGCGTACTGCGGCCCAGGCCAATGAAGTTATCGCCACCCAGAATATCCAGCACGGTAGCGCCGTTATCCATCGAGTTACGTTTAGCGGCAATGATCTCCTGCTGCGGTTTATCGCCGCGCAGCACAAAGAACAGGTTGCTGCGATCCAGCTTATTCAGCTCATCCCAGGCGCTGTTTTTCATCGCCAGATGGTCAGATGAGACGACGATGACCGTATTTTTGAAATACGGCGACGCTTTGATTTTCTCGATTAACGCCGCGATATGCTCCTGGCTACAGGTCACGGCGCTGAACGACTTGTTGTTTTTACCGTCAATGTCATAGCCCTGACGTTTACAGGTGCGTGAGACGAAACCATCCGGATGATGCGTGTCAACGGTCAACGCAAACAGCGAGAAGCGTTTACCGGCGCGGGAAAGCTCCTCGAATTTCTTCCAGGTTTCATCCAGAACGGTATCGTCGTAAAAGCCCCAGTCGTTGCGGTAGGCCGGATCGGCCACCGTGGTTTTCAGCTCTTCGGAACCATACAAGTGATCGAAACCGTGAGATTTCAGGAACACATCTTTCCCGGCAAAGCGCAGGTTAGCGCCCTGCATAAAGTAGTTTTCATAGCCCGAGTTTTTCAGGATATCGCCGAGGCAAATATTCTGCGGGAAGAAGCTCGACATTGAGGCGGAGGCGTTGCCTTCAAACGGGGCGAACAGCGGAATGCCGCACTGAGAGGCCACCATCCCGGCGATGGTGTAATCCGTACCGGGCAGCTGCATGGTGTGGCTGAAGTCGAGGCCCTGGTCTTTCAGCGCGCCAAGCTCTGGCGTCAGGTTCGGGAAAGCATCGTTATCAAAATAGGTGCGTTCCAGACTTTCGCCGTATATATAGACCAGGTTGAGTCTGGGATTGTCGATCTTCTTCGAGGGTTCTTTGTAATAGGCCGCAAAGTCCGGATCGCCATCGCGCGACTGGGATTTTACCAGCTCGGTAATTTGATGGAATGCCGGGCTGGCATCCACGGAGGCCAGCGCCAGGCACAGCGCCAGCAGGCTGTAGCCATGATGATGCGGACGGTGACGGCGACGGCGCAGAACCCAGGCCAGCGCGGCGAAGATGCCCACCAGGGCGACCACCAGCCCCAGACCCGGAAGGATGTACTTACCCACACCAGCGCCGGTGAGGCTGTTGGTCAACGTGTAGAGCACCGCGTCGTTAATACCGTCGCCGGTAAAGTAATCGCTGGCATATAACGTAATGTTTAAAACAATAAAAATGCCGAGCACCACCAGGGTGGCCACAAACCACCAGGTGTGACGACCGGCTTTCCAGGCATAAATGCCGATGGAAGCCAGGAAAAGGACAAGGGACATTAACTCTGACAACAGCAGATCCTCATCATGCCGGACGCTTAGCCGGCTAATTGCTTATTTTTTGGGTAATACAATGTAATTGCGATGTCGCTTAGCTGCAATTTTAGTGTCACGAAAGTGTGCTGTTGTTAGGATTTGGTTTATAAAATCGGATTTTTGAATACAGTCGCATCGTGGCACACGGAGGCTGAGGTGGTGGCAGGGGGTAAAAAAACGCACTTCACGCCGCGGTGTAAGACTAACGTAATAAACCCGGCGTGTTGTGGCAGAAAATGGGAGGCGATCAGGACAGGAAATTAACGCCTTGTTTCTGCACCAGATCGCAGGCTTTCGTTTTCACCTGTTTCGCCAGAGATGAATTTCCAAGGGTGCTGAGGTTCAGCTGCTGGCCATTTTGCGCGTTCAGCAGACCCTGAATACCGTCCATATAGTTGGTGTCCGCTTTCTGCTCCTGGGTGTCCAGACCCAGTTTACCCAGCACCTGGTTTTTGATGTTTTCGGTATCGGTAACGGAAGCCAGTTTCTGCTTCGCGCAGTATTCCAGAATGCCCGCCGCGTTGTTCATCGTTCCGGCGCTCAGGCTTTGGGAGCTGTTACTCAGCAGGCCGGTGAGGGACGAGGCTGACAGCCCGCCCTGGGAAGTGCCGCTCTCTTTGGTTAACTCACTTGCTGCGCTGGAGAGCGACTCCTGCCATGATGCGGCCTGCGCTGCGCCAGTCACCAGCAGGGCGCCAGTAAGGATGCTGATAAGGAACTGTTTTTTCATAATGATTTACTCAACAAGGTCCGTTTTGGGCCAAAAGTGGGTTCAGTATATACCTCTGCTCTTCCGGTGCTCCCTGGAAATATCTTAATACTCTTTGCCGGTGACGCGGCTGCGATAGCTGTCCCAGTCGAAGATGACGTACAGGCTGTTACCCAGCTTCATGCGATCCATCACCCGCTCGCCAAGAAGTCGGGTCATCTCGTCGATATTGTGGTTCGTCAGCATACCGGTTGGGCGTTTTGACGACGAACGGCGATCGACAATCTGATTGATGATCACTTTTTCGTAGCGGGACTCCGTCTGGACGCCGATCTCGTCGATGACCAGCAAATCCACGTTACTCAAATCATTCAGCAGCTGTTCTTCGCTGGTTTCGCGGTTACTGAAGGTGTCCTTCATGGCGGACATAATATCGGCAACGGTGATAATCAGCACTGACTTCCCGCGCAGCAGCAGCTCGTTGCAGATAGCGGCCGCAAGGTGATTTTTCCCCGTGCCGGGTTTTCCGCTAAAGATGAAGCTGGCAATGTTGCCGTCAAATTCATCCACGTACTGGCGCGCCTGGTTGAGGGCGTTCATCTGCCCCTGTGACTCGACCTTATAATTCTCGAAGGAGCAGTTCTGGTGCAGAGGGCGAATGCCCGAGCGGTTAAAGGTGCGCTGCATTTTCATCGCGCGGTTTTCGCGGGCGAGGGCAGCCGCGCGAATTTTACCCTGCTCTTTTTGCCATGCCAGCAGCTCTTCACCGGTGGTGAAGGCGGGCTTCACGTTGGCGGGCATCATCTTCTGCAAACGTTTCATCAGGTCGCCGACGTTTTTCATTTCGCACCTCGGAATCCATCAGGGATTTTTTTGTCCGGTTCTGAAAAGGCATTGATATCACGTTTTGGCTGGCCATTGTTGCTGGCGCGGTTGATTTGCAGACTGCGCGCGAACTTTTGCTGCCACTGAACATGGTGGAAGACTTTTCCTTCAGCCTGCCAGTAAGCGGTAAAGGCCGCCAGCTCTTCTGGCGTCGCGGGCTGCGCGAGGGCTATTCCCCATAAGGCCGCCTGCCGCTGAAAATCGGCGTCCGGCTGCCAACCGGCGTACATGGGAAATTTCCCCATTGGAACGGCCACCGGGGCGCTGGCGGGTTCGTCAAAAAACTGATTATCCAGCATGACATCGCTCGCCGGACGCGACAGCTTCGCTTCAATTTCCAGAAGCTGCGCCAGACGTTCCGGCGTGACCGCATAAAACGCCGGGGCGTTGTCGGCAAATACCGCGAGCGTGCCGCCTTCGGCGTGCGTCAACACACCGCGAGGATCGCGCATAAAGGCATCAATGCCAGCAATGCTGGTGGTCAGGATTCTGGAGGACATAACACTTTCTCAACTGATTACTACGGACGTGATTGAGGGTTATGGTAGCACAGAGAGAGGGGGAGGAAAGGAGAGGATTTCCCCGGCGGCGTTACGCTTACCGGGGCTAAAATCACAGGCGGCAGTTTACGCGATGATGTTCAGCGTCACGTCGATATTGCCGCGCGTCGCGTTAGAGTACGGACAGACGATATGCGCTGCATCCACCAGTTTTTTGGCTTCCGCTGCGTCCATCCCTTCAACGTGGATGTTCAGCTTCGCTTCGATACCAAAACCGGTTGGCAGCGGGCCAATCCCCACTTCGCCTTCAATAAAGGCGTCTTTTGGCAGAGCGAATTTGTCGCGTGCCGCAACGAACTTCATTGCGCCCAGGAAGCAGGCGGAGTAGCCCGCAGCGAACAGCTGTTCAGGGTTGGTTACTTCACCCCCCATGCCGCCCATCTCTTTTGGCACACCCAGTTTGACATCCAGAACGCCATCGGAAGACGTTGCGCGGCCATCACGGCCTCCAGTTGCTTTGGCTTTGGCAGTGTAGACAACTTTTTCTAAAGACATGGCAGGTTCCTCATCTTACGTTTATATGCACTATTAAATAGCGCGCGATGTATTAAGTTAGAATCAGACGCGTAAAGTATAGCCTTACGCGCGATGAAGCTGTTGGCGCAAAAGTTCGAGCTGTTGCTTGAGCGCCAACATGGTGTCGGTATCACACTGCGCTGCACAGCCCACGGCGTGGGGTATCGTCACGGCCTGCTGTTGCAGCGCCCGACCCGCGTCGCTCAGGGTGACGGCGACCTGACGCTCATCCTGACGGGAACGCTGGCGGAAGATTAATCCTGCGCTTTCCAGGCGTTTCAGCAGGGGAGTCAGCGTGGCGGAATCCAGGAACAGCCGCTCGCCAATGTCTGACACCGTGATATCATCCTGCTCCCACAGCACCAGCATCACAAGGTATTGCGGGTAAGTCAGGTTAAGCGGCGCCAGCAGTTGCCGGTACAGCTTGTTAAGCGCCAGATTTGCCGAATAGAGGGCAAAACAGAGCTGGTTATCCAGCAGAAGCGCGTTGGTAGTGTCGTTCGTTTTTGCGTCCATGAAATGAATATAGATAGCGCACGATATAATTGCAAGCGATTTTATTATACGCGTGGACGTTTGCGGTAAAGCCATAATCCGGGGATCGACAGGCCGATGGAGAGCGCGCCCACAATCGACGAGGCTTTAAGGAAATTGCTCAGAAGCAGGATCATCTGCGGTTCGCTGTAGCCAAAGTGGCTGATTTTGACGGCGGAGATCATCGCCGTATAGGCTGAAATGCCCGGGAACATAGGAATGACTGCCGCCACGGTGAACACTTTCGGGTGCGCCAGATACCAGCGGGACCACTGAATACCGATGCTGCCGACCAGCATGGAGGCGATAAACGTCGACCATTCGATATTAAAGCCCGAGGTCATCATGATCATACGTGAGCCGTGGCCAATGGCACCCAGCAGCGCACACCAGGGTAATGCACGCTGTGGTACGTTAAACACCATCGCAAAGCCAACGGCGGGAAGGGCTGCCAGGAGCATGTCCTGCGCCAGTGCGAGCAGAAAATCCATCACGCCCATCCGCGTAACCCCCAGAGTGTCATGGCCATTACCACCCCGATACAGGTCGCCAGCGTCAGCAGGCTGGCTATCGCCCAGCGCGCCAGACCGGTGTTGATGTGGCCTTTGAACATATCAGCGACGGCGTTGATTAAGGGAAAACCCGGCACCAGCAGCAATACGCTGGCGGCCATCGCAACAGTAGGCGTGCTGGCGAAGTAAGGCTGGCGCAAAAGCAGGCCGGATACGGTTGTCGCCACGAACGCCGTGATGCAGAAGTTAATTTGCGGATGCAGTTGCCTGTGCGTCAACAACTGGCGGACATACATTGCGATGCTGCTGGCAAAGAAGGTCACGACAGCGCCGTCCCAGCCGCCCGCGTTGAGCTTGCAGAAGCAGGCGCAGGAGAGTCCCACCATCAGCACAACCAGCCAGCGTGGATACCGGAGAGGTTTGATCTGGTTGAAGCGTTTCTCTATCTCCCTCAGATCGAGCAGCTTGTGTTCAGCAAGGATCACGATGTGCTGCACTTCCGTCACGACGTGCATGTTAATGCCGCGGTCATGATTTTTACGGGTGGAGGTCAGGCACTGTCCGTCTTTAATGGTGGTCAGCACAATGGCATTTGACGAGATGGAGCTCTCAACGCTGTCCATCCCCAGCGCCAGCCCAAGGCGTGTGGAAAGTTCTTCCACGAGGGCGCTTTCTGCCCCGTGTTGTAAGAGAAAAAGCCCGCACTGAATACATAGCCGCGTGGTAGCACGTTGCTTAGACCGATCTGCCTGCATGAAACGCCCTGAAGAGAAGAGAGATTGCTTACTTTTAACACAAAGGGCAGGGCCCTTTGCGCTGGGCCAGATCAACATTTGTGCAATCAGTCGCGTGAGCAGGGGGAGAAAACCGCACTTTCTATTTGTTTAATGAATATAAAAATAGAGATTTATAAAGACAATATATTAAGTATTTCTAATTTCATATTTTCAATCTTTTCACGCAATCTTAATTAAAGTTTTGTGGTCTTTATGCGATATTAAGCCAGTATTGGGCGTTTCTTAACCCATGTGATATTTCTTCTGATTTGCGAGTATTAAGCCGTTTTGTACTGAGGGATGCAAGCGTGTTTAAACTCGTAGGGTTAGTTCGTTCTTAAATAATGAATTCATGACAGGGAGGGTCTATGTTGCCATTGAATGGTAAACACGGAGTGGTGATTAGTAGAGTGCCAGTTATGCAAAATGGGCTAGGTGGCGTCATGACGCGTCATTTTCCTGATTTTGAAATAACGTACTGCCGTTCGATGCAGGAGTTGACGCTACTACAATTGCGTCGCGCTGGGGTTGTTATTGCCGATATTTCAGGTGAGTATCGTAATCCTCGCGGCACGCTTGAGCAGTATTATGGATTAATGAATCAGTATCGGGACATTCACTGGATATTCCTTGTCTCGCGTCCCCTTTATCCACTTGCAGTAGAGCTTCTTATGCGTCCGGAAAGCACGCTGCTTTCGGATATGGAACCGATCGAAGGCGTTATTAACGCTATTCGCGCGGGCAGTGAACGTGCCGAGCGAATAAGCCAGACGTTATTAATACCGGAAACGTCCGATATTGAAGAAGAGAGTGAGCAAATGATTGCGCTCACCCACTCTGAACGCAAGGTGTTGCGTTTATTAGGTAAAGGTTGGGGAATCAACCAAATAGCCACGCTGCTGAATAAAAGTAATAAAACGATCAGTGCACAGAAAAACAGTGCAATGCGCCGCTTATCACTTCGCAGTAATGCCGATATGTACGCGTGGATAAGCAGTACCCAGGGAATGCGAGAACTCAGTTTAATGTCGGCTTATGGAGAGTTTGAGGAATGGAAAAGACCACTGCAACAAGACATATCGCCGTCATCGAAAGCTGCTCAATGAGCGCTGTAGGGCTGAAGCATCTCTTTGCGATGCCCGCCCTGAGCCATTACCAGGTGCACCTGTTTAGCAGATTCGCCAGCTTTAAAGCGGCGCTCTCGGATATCTCATTCTATGCGGTTATCTATTCACTGTCTGATGAGCGTGAAGAGCGGAGAAACTGTCTGGCCTGTTTACGGGATCTTACCTTCACCCACAGCGACGTCCAGCGTATCGTGCTGGCCTCTGACGAAATGGAGGCGAGGCTGGTCAGCCATCTTTCGCCTTCTCGCCTGCATGGGATAATCAGTAAATCGGTTCCGCTAAAGCAGCTGATGGAGGGGCTGGAGACATTACTCAGCGAAACGCATCAGGTGAATGACAACATGTACAATCACTGGTGTGTTAGCCAGAATCGTATGTTAAGCCCAACCGAAAGGGCAATACTACGTTATATGTCATCGGGTTTTTCAATCCCTGAAATTGCGGCGCAGCTTGAACGCAATATTAAAACCATCCGGGCGCATAAGTTTAACGCAATGGTAAAGCTGGGCGTCAATTCTGACGTGGGATTACTGGATGCGGCGGATATCCTGGCGCATCTCCCTGCCCGGGAAGTGCGTCGTTCAGCTCTCACCGTTCCTTCATTCTCTCAGCGTTAAGTGGTGCGCCAGAGTTCTTCTGGCGCAACGTTTAAATGCAGACATCGACCCATTTTGCTGCGGTCAGCTCCGCCATTCTGTCGGGCGATATACGCACCGCACTGTGGATGGCACCCGCTGCGGGTAACACTTCCGCGTACTGTTTTAATGTGATGTCACAGTAAACAGAGAGCGGATTTTCCAGTCCGAAAGGGCAGACGCCGCCAACAGGATGACCCGTCAGGGTGACTACCTCATCGCTGCTGAGCATGCGGGCTTTTGCGCCGAATGTCTCTTTAAGCTTTTTGTTATCCAGACGCGCATCGCCTTTTGCAACCACCAGAATCACGTCATTTTTAATTTTCAGTGACAGCGTTTTGGCAATTTGGCCGGGTTCAACGTTGTGCGCGGCAGCAGCAAGGGCAACAGTCGCTGTGCTTTGGTTAAGCTCAATGATCTCTATATCCGGAGCGTGTTCGGCAAAAAACTGTTGTACAGACTGCAAACTCATTGATTCCTCCTGACAAATATCCTGCGTAATCTGTCATAAGAATTTAGTCGCTGTAAATATCCCTTAAGTAACAAATATCCGTCAGGGGCGATTTCTGGATCGCCTTCACATTCACAGAAACCGGTTACAGTAACCGGTTGCAGAGCGTGATGCAGAGATTAATACTAAGTGTGTAACTTCCCCTGTATCTAATAATAAGAGCTAATTATGAAACCATTCCGTTTGAGCAGTACCGCAGGTACACGATCCGGCAAGGTTGTGACGCTGATGTATGGAACAACGTGTGACGTGAGAGCGTCCAAAACGAACGTCTGACAGGAGATCTGCTATGTCTGCCAACCACGCTGCATTTAATCTGATTTTCCGCTTCGTTGAAAATTATGTCAGCCCTATTGCCGGGCGCATCTCTTCCCAGCGTCACGTTATGGCTATTCGTGACGGGTTTATCTCAGCGATGCCGTTTATGATTGTAGGCTCGTTTTTATTAGTGTTCGCTTACCCGCCTTTTTCGCCAGATACCACCTGGGGTTTTGCTCGCGCCTGGCTGGATATGGCGAAGCAGTTTGAAGGTCAAATTCTGACGCCGTTTGATATGACAATGGGGGTGATGTCCCTTTATATCTGTGCGGCTATTGCCTACAACCTGGGCAAACATTACGTTAAAACGCATCAGCTGGATCCGTTCATGTGCGCGATGCTGTCGCTGATGGCGTTCCTGCTGGTCGCCGCCCCTAAAACCAAAGGCGCTTTACCGGTGGATAGCCTGGGAGGGACCGGTATTTTCACCGCGATTCTGGTGGCGATCTATTGCGTTGAGATGATGCGTTTCCTGAAAGCACACAATATCGGGATCCGCCTGCCAGACCAGGTTCCACCGATGATCAAAAACTCGTTTGACCTGCTGATCCCGGTGCTGGTAGTGGTGCTCACGCTATACCCGCTGAGCCTGCTGATCCAGTCGCAGTTCGGTATGCTGATCCCACAGGCCATCATGTCGATATTCAAACCGCTGGTCTCTGCGGCTGACTCGCTGCCTGCGATCCTGCTGGCGGTGCTGATTGGCCACCTGCTGTGGTTTGCCGGGATCCACGGCGCGGCGATTGTCTCCGGGATGCTGCAAATGTTCTGGCTGACAAACCTGGGGGCGAACCAGACCGCGCTGGCGGCGAGCCAGCCTTTGCCACACATCTTTATGGAAGCCTTCTGGACGTTCTTTATCGTTATCGGCGGATCGGGGGCGACGATGGGGCTGGTGTTCTGCTATCTGCGTAGCCGCTCCGCGCACCTGCGCTCCATTGGACGTCTGAGCGTGGTACCAAGCATTTTCAATATCAATGAACCGGTGATTTTCGGTACGCCGATTGTGATGAACCCGGTGTTCTTTATTCCTTTCCTGCTGGCGCCGATGGTTAATGCCGTGCTGGCATGGGCAGCGATGAAGTTTGATCTGATTGGCCGCGTGATTTCCGTTGTGCCGTGGACGGCACCGGCTCCGGTTGGTGCCGCCTGGGCGCTGGGCTGGGATTTCCGTGCAGCCATTCTGGTGCTGGTTTTGGCCTGCGTTTCCGCCATTATCTATTTCCCGTTCTTCAAGGTGTACGAGAAACAGTTGCTTCAGCAGGAAGCGGAAGAAGCACAGCGTAATGGAGAAGAGGAAAATCAGCAGGTCGCTTAGGTAAAAGCAAAACGGCAACGCAGGTTGCCGTTTTTAATGTTTGTTCCCTCTCTCTGCGGGTTTCAGGCCGGGCCAGACTACTTAAGCGTGCAATCGCCACACTGCTGGACGTCCGGCAAACGGTAGCGCTGACAGCAGGTACGACGTACCAGAAGTCCCTCACGCGGAACCACGGTGCGGTAAAGAGGGTTATCCCGTCCATCCGACAGCTGTCTGGCAAAGAAACAGCTCTGACGCAGTGCATCCACTTTCTCGTCGCCGAGCAGCGGCTTCATCTCCGTTAAATACCAGTGGATAAGATACCCGGTATTACTCCAGATCAGTTTGCCGTTAATCTCTCCCGTCGCTTCCAGCGCATCAATGACCGGAACCAGCGCTCTTGTAATCAGCCGTTCCATACGCGCCTGCGCTGACAGGTGTCTCGCGCTCGGATCTTCGTGTACATCAATCCAGAAACAGGCAGCACGCCCGGTTTCATGAAACTCAACATGGAAATGTTCCGACGAGAGATCGAGCATCGTTTCCTGGGTCAACAGGGCCAGCATGACAGGCGGCACCATCAGCCCGATATACCACTGTGCCCAGAGGGATAACAGCGGTTTGTTTTCCCGCGTCAGGGTAGGTTGGTTACGATAAATATGGTCGGAATAGGTTGCCAGCAGTGACCGCAGCTCCGCAGGGCGTTGCCACTCAGTCAGCGTCAGAGCATGATGCGGCGGTGCTTCATCCAGTTTGATGAAATCCAGCAGATGGGCGCGCGTTACGGCAATTTTTTCCCGAATGGCATCCGCAAGCGTCGTTTCCCCGGCGGAGAGTGGAGCTCGCCAGAGCAGGGGCTCAACGATGTGTGCGGTACGAGTCGCCATAGCGTGGATTACAAATCTAAATGATAATGATTGCCAATCCTAACTATAGATAAAACCGAGCGCAAGCGTTTTATCCTGGCGCTGTGAAGGCGGTTTCAGGCGGTATGAAGCTCTTCGCTCAGCAGAATGCTGTTACGTCCCATATGCTTGGCTTCATAGAGGGCTTTATCGGCTTTCGCCAGCGCGCCCTCAACGTCTTCACCTTCGAACATGGCGATGCCGATGCTGATGGTCACGTTAGTGGCGACGCTTTCGTTAAACATATGGGGGATTTTAAGATCGTAAACCTTCTGACGTATGCGTTCAGCCGTCTGTCGCGCTTGCTCCAGCGGGATGTTACTCAACAGCACCATAAATTCTTCCCCGCCAAACCGGGCGACAACATCGCGTGAGCGCACGGCGTCGCGTATCGCAGCCGAGACCCTGATCAAGGCCTGATCGCCCATCATATGGCCGTAATGGTCGTTGTAGGCTTTGAAGTGGTCGATATCCATCAGCAGCACGAAGTGCTCGCCAGCGTCAGGCCTGGGGAGATTCTCCAGCCGGCTTTGCAGCCCGCGACGGTTATATAGGCCAGTGAGCGGGTCCATCATGCTGAGATCGGTCAGGGTTTCGCGCTCCTCCAGCAGTTCGGAAAGCAGCTCCTGGGCGAAACGGTCATTGCGCCGCTGAAGAACATGATGGATACCAATGGCGACCACCGGCAGCGCGAAAAAATAGGCCATTCTCAGCCAGTTTTCGGACGGACTAAGCCACAGGCAGGATATAAAAGCGGGAAATGAATGTAACGTAAAGGCTTTAATATTACTCGCGAACGCCAGAGACCCTATAAAAAGCACTGTTAATAGCGCCATCATTAAATAGGTCGCGTGATCGTGCGTGATTAACAGAAATTTAGAGACGATCTGCCAGGCCCATAAAAGACCAAAAATAGCTGAAACAACAGGGATATTTATTTTTCGCGTGCTGTTTTTCCAGTGCCAGATAAGTAAGCCTGTGCTGATAGTCAGTACGGCAAAGAGCGGGACTGATAACACACGCACGGAATAGAGAGGGTTTGTTACCGAGAACAATGCTGACGCGGCGTTCAGAAATAAAAACAAACGTAAAGATAGCTGATATTTCTTGTTGACTAAAGACAGCCAGGATTGTGATGTCATATGCGTGCGTTTTTATTAAAACTCAATTAAAACAATGAGCAAGGTGTTGTTGTGTAATATTGGGCGCTACAAAATTGAATTTTTATTATCAGAAAAACTTTATCGGAAGTTAACAGGTGGGCAATTTATCACCTTACACATTCTCTGTCATTATGGGAAAGCAATTGCTGGCGCAATTTCTTACGTCGTATGCTGACAAGTGATAATTACTATCATATGATACTGGTTATCATTATCAGTGCGAGAGGTGAAACCATGTTGAGCAAAGCGCTGGGAAGTGGGTGGGGAATATTACTGCCTGGTTCCATTATCGGTGGGCTAATGTTTGCCGATCTCCCCATTGATGTCTGGAAAGCAATGATTGTTTCAGGCTTGCTGGTGACATCCGCAATGATCTGGCACAAACAGTTACGGCATTACGTGCTGCTGCCATCATGCGTTGCGCTAATCAGTGGACTGCTGGTGATTCTGATGAGTTTGAAATAAAAGGGAAAAACAGGAGGCACTGCTGAGGGGATGTAAGATAATTGGTGCGAGGGGGGGGACTTGAACCCCCACGTCCGTAAGGACACTAACACCTGAAGCTAGCGCGTCTACCAATTCCGCCACCTTCGCACAGTCATCTTACTGGTTTGATATCGCCTCGTTGGTGCGAGGGGGGGGACTCGAACCCCCACATCCTAAGGACACTAACACCTGAAGCTAGCGCGTCTACCAATTCCGCCACCTTCGCCCAGTGCGAGCAATATCAACGTGATTTATGGTGCGAGGGGGGGGACTTGAACCCCCACGTCCGTAAGGACACTAACACCTGAAGCTAGCGCGTCTACCAATTCCGCCACCTTCGCATACCATCGACACTGTAAAAGTATCGTAACCACGGAGGCGCATTCTAGATGTTTTCAGCTTTACGTCAACAGAAAATTGCGCACGTTGTTTTGATTGCTGCAAAAATGGGCGATGGCAGCGTCAGCCATCGCCGGACCGGGGGTTTACTTTTTCGCCTGGCGCGTCATCACGGTGCGATAGACCTTAAAGCGGCCCGTCTGGGCGATCACTTCGTGGAAGCCAAAGGTTTCATCCAGCACTTTCGGGTACGCGAGGAAGGCGTTCGCTACGATACGCAGCTCACCGCCGCTGTTGAGGTGACGGGTTGCGCCACGGATCAGCGTTTGCGCCGCTTCAAGGCTGGTCTCCATTCCGTCGTGGAACGGCGGGTTAGAGATGATAATGTCAAAGCGACCGGTCACGTCGGAGAAGACGTTGCTGGCTAACACGTCACCTTCTATGCCATTCGCAGCAAGCGTGGCGCGGCTGGCTTCTACTGCCGGGGCGCTCACGTCACACAGGGTTAAACGCACTTTTGGTGAGTGGCTGGCGAGAACCGTTGACAGCACGCCCGCGCCACAGCCGACGTCCAGCACCTTGCCCTTGGTGTGAGGCGTCAGGGTGGACAGCAGCAGCTTGCTGCCCGTATCGAGCGCATCACGACTGAACACGCCCGGCAGGGTTTTAATGGTCAGGCCGTCGAGCTGGTACTCGTCCCAGAAAGCGTCGGCATCGAAGGTGGTCTGTTTTTCCAGACGACCATGGTACAGTCCGCAGCGACGGGCGCTGTCGATTTTCGTCAGCGGCGCCCAGGCTTCGAGCATCTGCTCTGCGCTACGCACCCCGCTGCGGTTCTCACCGACAACAAAAATATCGCAGCCGACCGGCAGCAGAGAAAGCAGGTTCATCAGCTGGAACTGGGCTTCCGGCTTGTTTTTCGGCCAGTAGTAAATGAGCGTATCGCAGTCAGCAATATCGCTCTGCTCCGCCGCCAGGCTAAAGCGCGCGCGCTCGCCCATCTGGCGGCTCAGCACCTGCCAGTGGTGATAGTACTGGGTGTGGGCACGGCTTTCAGCACAGTCGAAACGCGCGGGCAGGTCATCCTGCATATCTCCGGCAAACAGAATACGGCTTTCTTCGAAATCATCACTGTGACGCAGCAAGACTTCACTTGCCGGGGTAAATGCAGACATGAATTGTTCCTCAATAAACTCAGGCGGGGATTATAGTAGGTAGATGGCGCAGTTTCGACACATTTGCTATATTTGCGCGCCTGAGAGACAGGAGTTTTCGCTATGACATCCCGACGAGACTGGCAGTTGCAGCAGCTGGGCATTACCCAGTGGGCTTTGCGTCGCCCGACGGCGTTGCGGGGCGAAATAGCCATCTCCATACCTGCGCATGTCCGCCTGGTGATGGTGGCAGAAGCGCCGCCTGCCCTGAACGAGCCCCTGATTGAGGATGTCCTTCGCACCCTGAAGGTGACCCGCGATCAGGTATTACAGCTGGCGCCTGAAAGCGTCGCGATGCTTCCCCCTGACAGCCGCTGTAACAGCTGGCGAATCGGGGCGGTGGACGAGCTACCTCTTGAAGGAAGCCAGATCAGTTCGCCAGCGCTGGACGAACTGAAAGCCAACCCAAAAGCGCGTAGCGCGCTATGGCAACAAATTTGCGAATATGAACACGATTTCTTCCCTCACGACGGCTGACCTGACCACCGCGTTCGCGATTGAAACCCGCGCCCATGCCTTTCCGTGGAGCGAAAAGACGTTTGCCAGCAATCAGGGCGAACGCTATTTAAATCTCCGCCTGGACGTTGACGGTGCGATGGCTGCGTTCGCCATCACGCAGGTCGTTCTGGACGAGGCGACGCTGTTTAATATTGCGGTCGATCCCGCTTACCAGCGCCGCGGGCTGGGCAGGGAACTGCTTGAGCACCTCATTCGTGAGCTGGAAACCCGTGACGTTTTCACCCTGTGGCTGGAGGTGCGCGCGTCCAATGTCGCCGCCATCGCGCTCTATGAAAGCTTAGGCTTCAACGAGGCGACTATCCGCCGTAACTACTACCCCACCGCAGAGGGACGTGAAGACGCCATTATCATGGCTCTGCCGATTGGATAACGAAAATAAGGTTGTAACGATGAAATGGGACTGGATTTTCTTTGATGCCGACGAAACGCTGTTTACGTTTGACTCGTTCGGCGGCCTACAGCGGATGTTTCTCGACTATAGCGTGACGTTCACCGCGGAAGATTTTCAGGACTATCAGGCGGTGAACAAACCGCTGTGGGTGGATTACCAGAACGGAGCCATCACCGCGTTACAGCTTCAGCATCAGCGTTTTGACGTGTGGGCTGAACGGTTAAACGTCAGTCCTGGGGCGCTGAACGAGGCCTTCCTGAATGCGATGGCGGATATCTGCGCGCCGCTGCCCGGCGCCGTTTCTCTGCTGGATTCGCTGAAAGGGAAGGTGAAGCTTGGGATCATTACCAACGGCTTTACCGCGCTTCAGCAGATCCGCCTTGAACGCACCGGCCTGCGCGATCATTTCGACGCGCTGGTGATCTCCGAAGAGGTGGGCGTACCGAAGCCGGATCCGCGTATTTTCGATTATGCGCTGGCGCAAGCGGGCAATCCTGACCGCGATCGCGTGCTGATGGTGGGGGATACGGCAGAATCTGATATTCTGGGAGGTATGAGATCGGGCCTGTCGACCGTCTGGCTGAATGCGCATGGTCGCACGCTGCCGGAAGGCATCGAGCCGACCTGGACCGTTACGTCATTGAACGAACTGGAGCAGCTCCTGTGTAAACAATGATTGCCTGCCCCCTGTTGATGGGTAAAATAGCCGCATTTTTCGTATTCCATGATGCGCGGCCTGCTGCCGCGCTTACCTAAGAAGAATTGATTATGACGTTGTCTCCTTATCTGCAAGAGGTGGCCAAACGCCGCACTTTTGCCATTATCTCGCACCCGGATGCCGGTAAAACGACCATCACCGAGAAGGTGTTGCTGTTCGGACAGGCGATCCAGACCGCGGGTACCGTTAAAGGCCGTGGCTCCAGCCAGCATGCTAAATCCGACTGGATGGAGATGGAAAAGCAGCGTGGTATTTCGATTACCACCTCCGTGATGCAGTTCCCGTATCACGACTGCCTGGTGAACCTGCTGGACACCCCGGGGCACGAAGACTTCTCCGAAGATACCTACCGTACGCTGACGGCGGTGGACTGCTGCCTGATGGTGATCGACGCCGCGAAAGGTGTTGAAGATCGTACCCGCAAGCTGATGGAAGTCACCCGTCTGCGCGATACGCCGATCCTCACCTTTATGAACAAACTCGACCGTGACATCCGTGATCCGATGGAGCTGATGGATGAAGTGGAAAACGAGCTGAAGATTGCCTGCGCGCCAATCACCTGGCCGATTGGCTGCGGCAAGCTGTTCAAAGGGGTTTACCACCTCTATAAAGACGAAACCTACCTGTACCAGACCGGTAAGGGCCACACCATTCAGGAAGTCCGCATTGTGAAAGGTCTGGACAACCCGGAGCTGGACGCCGCTGTCGGTGAAGAGCTGGCCGCCCAGCTGCGCGATGAGCTGGAGCTGGTTAAAGGCGCGTCGCATGAGTTCGACAGAGAGCTGTTCCTGAGCGGTGAAATTACTCCGGTCTTCTTCGGTACCGCACTCGGCAACTTCGGCGTTGACCATATGCTCGACGGTCTGGTTGAGTGGGCCCCGCAGCCGATGCCGCGTAAAACCGACACCCGCGAAGTAGAAGCGAAGGAAGAGAAGTTCTCCGGCTTCGTCTTTAAAATTCAGGCCAACATGGACCCGAAACACCGCGACCGCGTCGCCTTTATGCGCGTGGTTTCCGGTAAGTACGAAAAGGGCATGAAGCTGCGTCAGGTCCGTATCGGTAAAGACGTAGTGATATCCGACGCGCTGACCTTCATGGCGGGCGACCGTTCGCATGTAGAAGAAGCCTATCCGGGTGACATCATTGGTTTACACAACCACGGTACCATTCAGATTGGCGATACCTTCACGCAAGGCGAAATGATGAAGTTCACCGGTATCCCTAACTTCGCGCCAGAACTGTTCCGCCGCATTCGCCTGCGCGATCCGCTGAAGCAGAAGCAGCTGCTGAAAGGCCTGGTCCAGCTTTCCGAAGAGGGCGCGGTACAGGTGTTCCGCCCAATCGCCAACAACGATCTGATCGTGGGCGCGGTGGGTGTGCTCCAGTTCGACGTGGTGGTTGCCCGTCTTAAGAGTGAGTACAACGTGGAAGCGATTTACGAATCGGTGAACGTGGCGACGGCGCGCTGGGTTGAGTGTTCTGACGTGAAGAAATTCGAAGAATTTAAACGTAAGAACGAAGTTCAGCTGGCGCTGGACGGTGGCGATAACCTGACCTATATCGCCCCAACCATGGTAAACCTGAACCTGACGCAGGAACGTTATCCTGATGTTCAGTTCCGCAAAACGCGCGAGCATTAATTTCCTTTCAGAGCACGGCAGCCGCCGTGCTCTTCTTTAATTCCTGTGTTATTAAACCCTTGCGGAATGTTCTTAATTCACCGCAATTTTTCGCTATTCGTTCGTTTTTTCCCCAATTCTGAATGCACCCCTCTGATTGTGATCTATATTTAACTCAGTGTTTAGCACCGGGCGTGGATGAATTAACTGTTCAATGCATGTCCATTGGTTCTCCATTTTGCCCCGGTGTTAATTCGCAATATATAAAACCAAGATTAGGGAAGTATGTCGCCCAAATAATGGGCAAAACACAGGAATAAATCGATGAATATGACAAGACTGAAGATTTCTAAAACTCTGCTGGCCGTAACATTGGGTAGTGTCCTGGTAAGCGGTTCTGCTCTGGCGGAAACCAGCACCATGGATAAAGCGCAAAATTCCGCCAATACCGCAGGGGAAAAAATCGATAGCTCTATGAATAAAGTCGGTAATTTCATGGATGACAGCTCAATCACAGCAAAAGTGAAAGCCGCACTGGTGGATCACGAATCCATCAAGAGCACCGATATTTCTGTTAAAACCGACAACAAGGTTGTCACCCTGAGCGGTTTCGTTGAAAGCCAGACCCAGGCTGAAGAAGCCGTTAAAGTGGCAAAAGGCGTTGAGGGCGTAAGCTCCGTCAGCGACAAATTGCACGTACGTGACAGCAAAGAATCGTCGGTGAAGGGCTATGCCGGAGATGCAGCAACTACCAGCGAAATCAAAGCTAAACTGTTAGCTGACGACATCGTGCCATCCCGTATGGTGAAAGTTGAAACCACCGATGGTGTGGTCCAGCTGTCCGGTACGGTAGAGAATCAGGCACAAAGCGATCGTGCCGAGTCAATTGCGAAAGCTATTGATGGTGTGAAAAGCGTCAAAAACGATCTGAAAACGAAGTAAAGCAGTACCATTCGCCCGCAGGCTGAAAACCGCGGGCGAAATAAAAACGATTCTGGAAAAGCCGGTGAGTGACCTGAGCGCTCACGTTTAGCGGCCGACATTAACTATGGTAAAGGAGAGGCTTATGTTTCGTTGGGGCATTATATTTCTGGTTATCGCGTTAATTGCCGCCGCATTGGGCTTTGGTGGACTGGCGGGTACCGCGGCATGGGCAGCGAAAATTGTCTTCGTCGTCGGTATTATTCTGTTCCTGGTCAGCCTGTTTACGGGTCGACGTCGCCCGTAGCAAACGCAATATTTATTAAACAAACTCAAGCCAGTCCTCGTGACTGGCTTTTTCTCGTTTGAGAACCACCGGGGAAGTGCGTTACTGTGTCTCATCAAAATAATGAAAACAGGAAGGCAGAGGTGGGGCAACGAATTCCCGTTACGCTCGGCAATATTGCGCCGCTGACGTTAAAACCGTTTCATGCAGGCCAGCTTGCGCTGGTCTGTGAAGGGGGAGGGCAGCGCGGTATTTTCACTGCTGGCGTGCTTGACGAATTTATGCGCGCACAATTCAACCCGTTCGATCTCTATTTCGGTACCTCTGCCGGGGCGCAGAACCTCTCCGCCTATGTCTGCAACCAGCCCGGCTATGCGCGCAAAGTGATTATGCGCTACACCACCTCCAAAGAATTCTTCAATCCGGTACGCTTCGTACGCGGCGGGAACCTGATCGATCTCGACTGGTTACTGGATGCCACCTCCAGCCAGATGCCGCTGGCCATGGATACCGCGTCACGTCTGTTCGATACCGGCAAAGAGTTCTGGATGTGCGCCAGCCGTGGCGATGACTATTCGCCGGGTTACTTTTCGCCGCAGAAAGAGAACTGGCTGGATATCATCCGCGCGTCCAGCGCGATCCCGGGATTCTACCGCACCGGCGCCCTGCTGGAGGGGATAAGCTATCTTGACGGCGGTATCAGCGACGCGGTGCCGGTACAGGAGGCGGCGCGGCGCGGGGCAAAAACCATTGTGGTGATCCGCACGGTGCCTTCGCAGATGTATTACACCCCACAGTGGTTTAAGCGGATGGAACGCTGGCTGGGCGACAGCAGCCTGCAACCGCTGGTGAATATCGCGAAGCAGCATGAAACCACCTACGGCGCGATGCAGCGTTTTATTGAAAAACCACCGGGCAAGCTGCGCATCTTTGAAATTTATCCGCCTAAACCGCTGTTGAGCATGGCGCTGGGCAGTCGGCTGCCTGCGTTGCGTATGGATTACAAAACGGGGCGGCTGTGCGGGCGTTACTTCCTGGCGACCGTCGGGAAAATGCTGGCGGAGCAACCGCCTCTTCATCGGCATAAAAGCATCATTTTGCCGCCTGCCGTTGTGGCCAATGACGCGGTGGCGATGCCGCTGGTGGACGCGCCGCAGGCCAACGATGGCTTACTCGATAACGAGGATCTGGCGTGACGCACTGCTTTATCGATACCCATTGCCACTTTGATTTCCCGCCGTTTAGCGGGGAGGAAACATCAAGTATTGCGCGCGCGGCTGAGGCCGGTGTGAGAGCCATTATTGTGCCCGCTATTGAAGCGGCGAGATTCGACAAAGTTCTGGCGCTTGCCCGGGAGCACGATGCGCTGTATGCCGCGCTGGGTCTGCATCCGATCGTTATTGAGCACCATCTTGATGACCATCTCGACAGGCTGGATGCCACGCTGCAAAATGCGGATACGAAGCTGGTTGCCATCGGTGAGATCGGCCTCGATCTCTATCGTGAAGATCCGCAGTTTGAGCGCCAGCAGACGATCCTGGATGCGCAGCTCCGGCTGGCAAAGCGCCACGATCTGCCGGTGATCCTCCACTCCAGACGTACCCATGACAAACTGGCGATGCACCTGAAGCGTATCGACGTGCCGCGCAGGGGCGTGGTCCATGGTTTCGCTGGAAGCCTTCAGCAGGCGCAGCGTTTTATTGAGCTGGGCTATAAGATTGGCGTCGGTGGCACCATTACCTATCCGCGTGCCAGCAAAACCCGTGATGTGATGGCGCAGCTCCCGCTGACCTCGCTCCTGCTGGAAACGGATGCGCCTGACATGCCGCTGAATGGTTTTCAGGGCCAGCCCAACCGCCCGGAGCAGGCGGCGCGCGTTTTTGATGTGCTGTGTGAGCTGCGTCAGGAGCCTGAAGATGTGATTGCCAGCGCGCTGCTGGAAAACACCCGCGCGGTCTTCGGCATCACGCTATAGATAAAGAGCCGGGCGGATCACCGTGATTTGCTGCCGTTCCAGGGCCTGCGCCAGCGGCTCGATGTCCTCCGGCGTGGCGCTCCGCCATCGCGCCGCCTCCCCGTAAACCCCATGAGCATGAAACGCGTTGATCCGCACAGGAACGTTCCCCAACGCGTGGATAAAAGCGGTCAGCGATGGCAGATGGTGCAGATAATCACACCGAGCGGGGATCACCAGCAGGCGCAGCTCCGTCAGGCGATGACGATCGGCCAGCCAGCGGATGCTCTGCTTGATCTGCGTGTTTTCGCGCCCGGTCAGAAAACGGTGATGTTCATTGCCCCAGGCTTTCAGATCCACCATCGCGCCGTCAAACACCGGTAACAGCTTTTGCCAGCCGGTTTCGCTTAACAGGCCGTTGCTGTCCACCAGGCACGTCAGATGGCGCAGGGACGGATCGGCTTTGATCGCGGTGAACAGCGCAACCAAAAACGGCAGCTGCGTGGTGGCCTCACCCCCGCTGACGGTCACGCCCTCAATAAACGGCGCGGACGTGCGAACCCGGGAGAGGATCTCCTCGACGCTATAGCGCTGCGCCATCGGCGTCGCCTGCTGCTGACACAGGTGCAGACAGGTGTCGCACTGCTGACAGTGACTCTCCTGCCACCAGACGCGCCCGGCCTGAATTGCCAGCGCATCATGAGGACAGTGGGGAACACAGTCGCCGCAGTCGTTGCAGCGCCCTATCGTCCACGGGTTGTGGCAGGTTTTGCAGCGCAGGTTACAGCCCTGGAGGAACAACGCCAGGCGGCTGCCCGGCCCGTCCACGCAGGAGAAGGGTATGACCTGACTAACTAAAGCGCATCTGCTGTTCATGGCTTATCACGCGCGGCTGACGTTCCAGAATACGGGTATTGCGCGCGGCCTCCTCGCCGAGCCAGGTGGTATTGGTGCGCGAGCCGGCCTCCCGGTATTTCTCCAGATCGGAGAGCCGCACCATATACCCGGTGACGCGCACCAGGTCGTTTCCGGCTACATTCGCGGTGAACTCACGCATACCGGCGTTGAACGCCCCCAGGCACAGCTGCATCACAGCCTGAGGATTGCGTTTAACCGTTTCCTCCAGGGTGAGAATATCGCTGATCCCCGAATGATAGTGTTTATGGTGCGGCGCCACGGCCAGCAGGTGGCTGACTGGGTCCGGTTCGTCGCCGTACGGCAGACGTGCGCCCGGCGTGGTGCCAGAATCGGAACTGATCCCAGACTGGGCATGCAGCATCGCGCGGTGCTGCCAGCCGTGTTTCACCGGCGTGTTTTCAACAAACGCTGCAAGCTGTTCACTGATGCGGTAGCCCAGCGCATTGGCCTGTTCGTTCTTACCGTAACGTCCCGTAATGCCTGCTTTCTCGCACAGCACATTCACCGCTTCGGCCAGACCGTACATGCCAAACATCGGCACAAAGCGATCGGCATCAATCAGCCCCTCTTTCACCAGGAAGCTATTCTCAAAGAAACCGGATTGTTCATATAGAAAATCGCAGCGCGTATTGATGATCGCGATTTTTTGCTGGCAGTAGTGGGGAAGGGTACGGGTGAAAAAGTCTTCCGGTGAGCGGCTGTGTTCCGCGATCGCTTTCAGGTTAAGGCGCACCAGCGTGCTGCCGCCGCCCGCCAGCGGCAGGGAGTTGTAACAGCTCACCACGCCATAGCGACCTTTTGTGAAAATTTTATCATTCACCGGGCCATTAGAAATATGCGGTTTACTACATTCACAAATGTTTTCCGCCACGCTCAGCAGCAGATCGCCGGGGGTTACATCCGGGTCGTAGATAAAGGTCAGGTTCGGCGCAACCTGCTTCAGTTCTGCATCCGCACGAAGGATGGCTCGGGTGACAGGCGTATCCGCCGGGCCGATATTGGCATGCATAAACGCATCGGGCAGGGTTCTGTCCAGGTAACGCCAGAAACGTTTTATTCGGCTATCGATTTCATCCTGTGTTAGAATTTTAACATAGGGGCTGAGTATCTCATCGAGCTGGCCCAGATAGACCGGCATCGATGTGACGGACGGAACATGGTGATAAAGGATAGTGAGCAGCGAGAGGGCATCATCCAGATCTTTAGCCCCTTCCAGCTCCAGCCATTCTGAGCCGTTAGCCAGAAATTTAGCGTAGTCCGGCAGCACGTAGCGCGGTTTGTAAGGCGCATGGCCTTCGAACATGTCGCAGATGAATCCCTCGTCCAGCGCGGCCCGGGCCGCCTCTGGCAGAGCGGGATAGGGCAGATTGTTCTCTGCTTCCAGCGCCAGAAAATGACGTTTTTGTTCCGGGGTTAACACCGGGCTGGTCACAATGTGCTGGCAACGTTGTTGCAGGGCGTCGGGCATGTTCACTTCCTTGGTTGTTCTGCGGATGGTGAACGAATTGTAGGAAGCCAGCCTGGTGGCGCTTTTGATCAGACAGGGGATATCGCCGATTTAGTCAGCAATTAACGCACTAAAATTTGAAGAAGATCTCATTACAGTAATGCAAATTTGCACACAGTTTTCATTAACTGTGATGAATGTCGAAGTGTGGATGCGGGTGAATGTTAGAATACTCACAGACCCGCAAGGTAAAATTTATACGGCACTGCCGTTGGAGAATGTTATGACCGATTTAACTGCAAGCAGCCTGCGCGCGTTGAAACTGATGGACCTGACCACCCTGAACGATGACGACACCAATGAAAAAGTCATCGCCCTGTGCCATCAGGCGAAAACGCCAGTGGGTAACACCGCCGCCGTCTGTATCTATCCGCGCTTCATCCCGATTGCCCGCAAAACGCTGAAAGAGCAGGGCACGCCGGACGTGCGCATTGCCACCGTAACTAACTTCCCGCACGGCAATGACGATATCGAGATCGCGCTGGCAGAAACCCGCGCGGCGATTGCGTACGGCGCGGACGAAGTTGACGTGGTATTCCCGTACCGCGCGCTGATCGCCGGCAACGAGCAGGTCGGTTTTGACCTGGTGAAAGCCTGTAAAGACGCGTGTGCGGCGGCAAACGTGCTGCTTAAAGTGATCATCGAAACCGGCGAGCTGAAAGAAGAGGCGTTGATTCGTAAGGCGTCTGAAATCTCCATCAAAGCGGGCGCGGACTTCATTAAAACTTCTACCGGTAAAGTGCCGGTCAACGCTACTCCGGAAAGCGCACGCATCATGATGGAAGTCATCCGTGATATGGGCGTGTCCAAAACCGTTGGCTTCAAACCGGCGGGTGGCGTGCGTACCGCGGAAGACGCGCAGCAGTTCCTGGCGATTGCCGACGAGCTGTTCGGCGCCGACTGGGCCGATTCCCGCCACTACCGCTTCGGCGCGTCCAGCCTGCTGGCCAGCCTGCTGAAAGCGCTGGGTCACGGTGACGGTAAGAGCGCAAGCAGCTACTAAGTTGAATTGCCGGGTGGCGCTACGCTAACCCGGCCTACAGGATCGTAGGGCGGGTCAACATATCCGCCGCCATTCACCCGATTCCGCATGGAGGTTACCGTGTTTCTCGCACAAGAAATTATTCGTAAAAAACGTGATGGTCATGCATTAAGCGACGAAGAAATCCGCTTTTTTATCAATGGCATTCGTGATAACACCATCTCTGAAGGGCAGATTGCGGCTCTGGCGATGACCATTTTCTTCCACGATATGTCGATGCCTGAGCGCGTGTCGCTGACCATGGCGATGCGAGATTCAGGAACCGTTCTGGACTGGAAAAGCCTCAACCTTAACGGCCCAATTGTGGACAAACACTCCACCGGCGGCGTGGGCGACGTGACGTCTCTGATGCTCGGCCCAATGGTGGCGGCCTGTGGCGGTTACATCCCGATGATTTCCGGGCGCGGCCTGGGTCATACCGGCGGTACGCTCGACAAACTGGAAGCCATTCCGGGCTTCGATATCTTCCCGGATGACAACCGCTTCCGCGACATTATTAAAGACGTTGGCGTGGCGATTATCGGCCAGACCAGCTCTCTTGCTCCGGCTGACAAGCGTTTCTACGCGACGCGTGACATTACCGCGACCGTAGACTCCATCCCGCTGATCACCGCCTCTATCCTTGCCAAAAAACTGGCGGAAGGTCTGGATGCGCTGGTGATGGATGTGAAAGTGGGCAGCGGCGCGTTTATGCCGACCTATGAACTCTCTGAGGCGCTGGCCGAAGCGATCGTTGGCGTCTCCAACGGCGCGGGCGTGCGCACCACTGCACTGCTGACGGACATGAACCAGGTGCTAGCCTCCAGCGCCGGTAACGCGGTTGAAGTCCGTGAGGCCGTGCAGTTCCTCACAGGCGAATACCGTAACCCGCGCCTGTTCGATGTCACCACGGCGCTGTGCGTTGAGATGTTAATCTCCGGCAAGCTGGCCAAAGACGACGCGGAAGCCCGCGCGAAGCTTCAGGCGGTGCTGGACAACGGCAAAGCGGCGGAGATCTTTGGTCGGATGGTGGCGGCGCAGAAAGGCCCGACCGACTTCGTGGAAAACTACGCGAAATACCTGCCCACCGCGATGCTCAGCAAAGCGGTCTATGCGGACAGCGAAGGCTTTGTCTCGGCTATGGATACCCGCGCGCTCGGCATGGCTGTTGTGTCTATGGGCGGCGGTCGTCGTCAGGCATCGGACACCATTGATTACAGCGTCGGCTTTACCGATATGGCCCGTCTGGGCGACAGCGTTGACGGCCAACGTCCGCTGGCGGTGATCCACGCGAAAGATGAAGCCAGCTGGCAGGACGCGGCGAAAGCGGTGAAGGCGGCAATATCTCTTGACGATAAAGCACCGGAAACCACACCGACGGTCTATCGTCGTATCACTGAATAGCGGTATACTGATCTGATCGCATTTTTATGAAGCACTAAGTACGGAGAACAATTATGAAACGTGCATTTATTATGGTGCTGGACTCATTCGGCATCGGCGCAACCGAAGATGCAGAACGATTTGGTGACGTGGGTTCCGATACCCTGGGTCACATCGCGGAAGCCTGTGCAAAAGGCGAAGCGGACAACGGTCGTAAAGGCCCTCTGAACCTGCCAAACCTGACCCGTCTGGGGCTGGTAAAAGCGCATGAAGGCTCTACCGGTAAGATCGCAGCCGGTATGGACGGTAACGCGGAAGTGGTGGGCGCCTACGCGTGGGCGCACGAGCTCTCTTCCGGGAAAGATACTCCGTCCGGCCACTGGGAAATTGCCGGCGTGCCGGTGCTGTTTGACTGGGGTTACTTTTCCGATCACGAGAACAGCTTCCCGCAGGAGCTGCTCGATAAGCTGGTGAAGCGCGCCAACCTGCCGGGCTACCTCGGCAACTGCCACTCTTCCGGTACCGTGATTCTGGATCAGCTCGGCGAAGAGCATATGAAAACCGGCAAGCCTATTTTCTATACCTCTGCTGACTCCGTGTTCCAGATCGCCTGCCATGAAGAGACGTTTGGCCTGGATAAACTGTACGAGCTGTGCGAGATCGCCCGTGAAGAGCTGACCGAAGGCGGCTACAACATTGGCCGCGTTATCGCGCGTCCGTTTATCGGCGACAAAGCGGGTAACTTCCAGCGTACCGGCAACCGTCACGATCTGGCCGTGGAGCCACCGGCGCCGACCGTGCTGCAAAAACTCGTCGACGAGAAAGACGGCCACGTGGTTTCCGTGGGTAAAATCGCGGACATTTACGCCAACTGCGGCATTACCAAAAAGGTCAAAGCGACCGGTCTGGATGCGCTGTTCGACGCCACCATCAAAGAGATGAAAGAAGCGGGCGATAAGACCATTGTCTTCACCAACTTCGTGGACTTCGACTCCTCCTGGGGCCACCGTCGCGACGTCGCCGGGTATGCTGCGGGTCTGGAGCTGTTTGACCGCCGTCTGCCAGAGCTGATGGAGCTGGTGGGGGAAGATGACATTCTGATCCTGACCGCTGACCATGGCTGTGACCCGACCTGGACCGGTACCGACCACACCCGTGAGCACATTCCGGTGCTGGTGTACGGCCCGAAAGTCAAACCGGGCTCGCTGGGTCACCGTGAAACCTTCGCGGACATCGGCCAGACGATTGCGAAATACTTTGGTACGTCTGACATGGAATATGGCAAGGCTATGTTCTAAACGGATTGGGTGCGGCCTGATGCCCTCACCCCGGCCCTCTCCCTCCGGGAGAGGGAGAAACAGAATGTAGGCCGGGTAAGGCGTAGCCGCCACCCGGCAAAAACAACAATGTAAAAGGAACTGAAGATGGCAACTCCTCACATTAATGCAGAAATGGGTGATTTCGCTGACGTCGTATTGATGCCGGGCGACCCGCTGCGCGCGAAGCACATTGCAGAAACCTTCCTCGAAGACGTGCGTGAAGTGAACAACGTGCGCGGCATGCTGGGCTTCACTGGCACCTATAAAGGCCGCAAAATCTCCGTGATGGGTCACGGCATGGGTATCCCATCCTGCTCCATCTACACCAAAGAGCTGATCACCGATTTCGGCGTGAAGAAAATCATCCGTGTCGGCTCCTGCGGCGCAGTGCGCATGGACGTTAAGCTGCGTGACGTGGTGATCGGCATGGGCGCGTGCACCGACTCTAAAGTCAACCGCATTCGCTTTAAAGATCATGATTTTGCAGCCATCGCTGACTTTGACATGGTGCGTAACGCGGTTGACGCGGCAAAAGCGCTGGGCGTTGACGCGCGCGTGGGCAACCTGTTCTCTGCCGATCTGTTCTACTCGCCAGAAGGTGACATGTTCGACGTGATGGAAAAATACGGCATTCTGGGCGTGGAAATGGAAGCGGCCGGTATCTACGGCGTGGCGGCTGAATTCGGTGCGAAAGCGCTGACCATCTGCACCGTGTCTGACCACATCCGTACCCACGAGCAGACTACCGCTGCCGAGCGTCAGACCACCTTCAACGACATGATCAAAATCGCGCTGGAATCCGTTCTGCTGGGCGATAAAGAGTAATACCTGTTGTGCCGGGTGGCGGCTTCGCTCGACCCGGCCTGCGGTTTTCCAGGCCCGCTAAGCAGAGCGCCAGCGGGCTTTTTTATTAGCGTACTGCCTGCGCAATCCACGCCGATAACTCCCGCAACTCTTGTTCCTGTTCCGGAAAATCAACACGTAACGCGTCACACTCCTGTTGCAGCATATCTGCCCGATAGAGACAGCCCTGCAAACGTGCAGCCAGCGCTTCTAACGGTGCCGGATTAAGACTATCCGTAAATACCTGGGTACGAGAAATATGGCCTTTCTCGACGTCAAAGTGCAGCTCAACGCCGCCCCAGGTAAATCGCTCATCCAGCAGGTGTGAAAACGCCGGTGCCTGACCGAAATTCCACTCCCAGCTGCTCTGGCGGGCGAAGGTTTCCGCGAAGTTTGGCAGATCCGGGGTTTTATCCGGAGAAATCACCTCGGCTCCTACGCGTTCACCGTAATGCCTGAAAAAGGCCTCGCGGATCGCATCGCAAATGCGTTCATGGGTAATCCCCGGCAGGAGCTCCACCAGATTCGCCACGCGACCGCGCACGGAGGTAATTCCCTTAGCCTGGAGCTTTTTCTTGTCCGGGTTCAGATAGTTTGCCAGACGGCTCAGATCGGCATTCAGCAATAATGTGCCGTGGTGGAATCCGCGATCCATCGTTTCGCGGTAGGCTGAGCCTGACACTTTCCGGTCGCCTTCAGGCGTTTTCACGACCAGATCGTTACGTCCCGAGGCTTCAGCCGTCACGCCGAGTGAATTGAGCGCGTTAAGCACAATGGAGGTCGAGATGGTTTTGTCGTATTCCGGCTTGCCCGCCATAAAGGTAAAGCAGGTGTTGCCCAGATCGTGAAACACCGCACCGCCGCCGCTGCTGCGGCGCGCCAGGCGGACGTTGTCCTCTTCCATACGGCGGGTGTTACACTCTTTCCACGGATTTTGCGCGCGACCAATAACGACCGTATCGGCGTTGCGCCAGAGAAACAGGACGCGCTGGGTGGCAGGCATCTGGCGGAAGATGCACTCTTCCACCGCCAGGTTAAACCAGGGATCGTAAGAGTCAGAGATTAGCAGGCGTAACGTCGACATGGCAGAGTTCCTTTTCCGAATCATCCGCCTACTTTATCACTATTCTTTCTTCTCGCTCTCTTCCTCTTCGGGAACCGACTTGCTGGCGGTTAACAGGAACGGCGACTGCTGCCAGCGGGTGCGCTTGCCCTGGAGCAACGTACGTGCCAGTACCACGCCAATCGCCAGCGAGAGCAGTAGCATCAGGCGCAAAATATTGGTGGTGTTATCCACCTGTTTGGCTTCGGTTGGCAGGGTGTGGGTGTCGAGTGTCAGACGTAAATAGCCGAGTGGACCATTCTTGCCCTGAATGGGTTCGACGATTTGTTGGTTGAAGTAACCACCGGCTTTTTTGCCATCCAGCGCCAGCCTGTCGCGCACGTCGACATGCTCACCCGCGCGGGCAATCAGGTCGCCCTGTTCATCGTACACACCTGCATCCAGAATGCGGCTGTTTTCCGTAAGCTGGCGCAATACCTGGGCTATTCGCTTATCATCCGGCGTTTCGGTGCGCATAGACGGCGCAACGTTGAGCGTCACCTGGCGCGCCAGCGTCCGGGCCAGTTCCTCAAACTGCGGGTTACGCTGTCGTTGGTGATTCTGGCTAAACCAGGATGCCCCCTGCATCAGCGCCACTAATAGTGCGAGACAGATCAGGACAATCACGGTGCGATGAAGCCGGAATTTCAGTTTTGCGCGAGCCATATTCCACCTGCTTAAAATTTACGGCTTAATGTTGCCAGAAGTGATGGTTACAGGGTAGCCTCATGCGTTATTTTCCCTCTGGAACCTTCCGGCGCGAACGAAATTACAGGAGCTTCAATGCCGAACATTACCTGGTGCGACCTGCCAACGGATGTCTCTTTATGGCCAGGATTGCCGCTCTCTTTAAGTGGCGATGAGGTGATGCCTCTCGATTACCACGCTGGCCGTAGCGGCTGGCTGCTGTACGGACGCGGCCTGGATAAGCAACGCCTCACCCAGTATCAAACCAAACTGGGCGCAGCGATGGTCATCGTTGCGGCCTGGTGCGTGGAAGATTATCAGGTTATTCGCCTGGCGGGTTCCCTGACGCAGCGCGCCACGCGTCTGGCGCACGACGCCGGGCTGGACGTTGCCCCCCTCGGCAAAATTCCGCACCTGAAAACGCCCGGCCTGCTGGTAATGGACATGGACTCCACCGCCATTCAGATCGAATGTATTGACGAGATTGCTAAACTGGCGGGCAGCGGCGAGCTGGTGGCGGAAGTCACCGAGCGCGCGATGCGCGGCGAGCTGGATTTCACCGCCAGCCTGAGACAGCGCGTGGCGACCCTGAAGGGGGCCGATGCTAACATTTTGCGTCAGGTGCGCGATGAACTGCCCCTGATGCCTGGGCTGACGCAGCTGGTGCTCAAGCTGGAGACGCTCGGCTGGAAAGTGGCGATTGCCTCCGGCGGGTTCACCTTCTTTGCCGACTACCTGCGTGACAAGCTGCGTCTGACCACCGTGGTGGCAAACGAGCTGGAGATCATGGACGGCAAACTCACCGGACAGGTCATCGGCGACATCGTGGATGCGCAGTACAAAGCCAATACGCTGACGCGTCTGGCGGAGAAATATGCCATTCCGGTCGAGCAGACCGTCGCCATCGGCGATGGCGCGAACGATCTGCCGATGATCAAAGTTGCCGGGCTGGGTATTGCCTACCATGCCAAGCCGAAAGTGAATGAAAAGACGGAAGTCACTATCCGTCATGCTGATCTGATGGGGGTGTTCTGCATTCTCTCCGGCAGCATTAATCAAAAATAGCGGCCTGCTTTTGTAGGCCGGGTAAGCGTCAGCGCCACCCGGCGCGCAGACCGCACAGAAATAACGAGGTAAACCGTGGCGAAAGCTCCAAAACGCGCATTTGTCTGTAATGAATGTGGTGCGGATTATCCGCGCTGGCAGGGGCAATGCAGCGCCTGCCATGCCTGGAACACCATCACCGAAGTGCGTGGTGTGGCGGCTTCGCCGAGCGTGGCCCGCAATGAACGGCTGAGCGGCTATGCGGGCAATGCAGGCGTGTCGAAGGTACAAAAACTTTCGGATATCAGCCTTGAGGCGCTGCCGCGCTTTTCCACCGGATTCAAAGAATTTGACCGCGTGCTCGGCGGTGGCGTAGTGCCGGGCAGCGCCATTCTGATCGGCGGTAACCCGGGCGCGGGTAAATCGACCCTGCTGCTGCAAACGCTCTGCAAGCTAGCCGAACAGATGAAAACCCTGTACGTCACGGGGGAAGAATCACTCCAGCAGGTGGCGATGCGCGCGCACCGCCTCGGCCTGCCGACCGGCAATCTGAATATGCTTTCGGAAACCAGCATCGAGCAGATCTGCATGATCGCCGAAGAAGAGCAGCCGAAGCTGATGGTGATTGACTCCATTCAGGTGATGCATATGGCTGACATTCAGTCGTCACCGGGAAGCGTGGCGCAGGTGCGTGAAACCGCGGCCTACCTGACGCGCTTTGCCAAAACGCGCGGCGTGGCGATTGTGATGGTTGGTCATGTGACCAAAGACGGCTCGCTGGCGGGACCGAAAGTGCTTGAACACTGTATCGACTGCTCGGTGATGCTCGATGGCGATGCGGATTCCCGTTTTCGTACCCTGCGCAGCCATAAAAACCGCTTTGGCGCGGTGAATGAGCTGGGCGTGTTTGCCATGACCGAGCAGGGGCTTCGCGAAGTCAGCAACCCGTCGGCCATCTTCCTGAGCCGTGGCGACGAGATCACGTCCGGTAGTTCGGTGATGGTGCTGTGGGAGGGGACGCGTCCGCTGCTGGTTGAAATTCAGGCGCTGGTGGATCAATCGATGATGGGCAACCCGCGGCGCGTGGCAGTCGGTCTGGAACAGAACCGCCTGGCGATCCTGCTGGCGGTGCTGCACCGTCACGGCGGTCTGCAAATGGCGGATCAGGATGTGTTCGTCAACGTGGTTGGTGGGGTGAAGGTTACGGAAACCAGCGCGGACCTGGCGCTGCTGCTGGCAATGGTCTCCAGCCTGCGCGACAGACCGTTGCCGCAGGATCTGGTGGTATTTGGTGAGGTAGGGTTGGCCGGCGAGATCCGCCCGGTGCCGAGCGGTCAGGAGCGTATCTCCGAAGCGGCAAAACATGGCTTCCGCCGCGCGATTGTTCCGGCCGCCAACGTGCCGAAAAAAATTCCGGAAGGGATGCAGGTTTTTGGCGTTAAAAAACTTGCAGATGCGTTAAATGTCTTTGACGACTTATAATTACGTATTCGATTTTGCAGGAGGCACCGTAATTTATGTCATCATTTGACTACATCAAGACCGCTATCCGCCAGAAGGGCTGCACGTTGCAGCAGGTGGCGGACGCCAGCGGCATGACCAAGGGCTACCTGAGCCAACTGCTGAACGCCAAAATCAAAAGCCCCAGCGCGCAGAAGCTGGAAGCGCTGCACCGTTTTCTGGGGCTTGAATTTCCGCGGATGCAAAAGAACATTGGCGTGGTGTTCGGTAAGTTCTACCCGCTGCATACCGGGCATATCTATCTGATCCAGCGCGCCTGTAGCCAGGTCGACGAACTGCATATCATCATGGGTTATGATGAAACCCGCGATCGCCAGCTGTTTGAAGACAGCGCCATGTCGCAGCAGCCCACCGTGCCGGACCGCCTGCGCTGGCTGCTTCAGACCTTTAAATATCAGAAAAATATTCGTATTCATGCCTTTAACGAAGAGGGCATGGAGCCGTATCCGCACGGCTGGGACGTGTGGAGCAACGGCATCAAAGCGTTTATGGAAGAGAAGGGCATTGCGCCTAACTGGATCTACACCTCTGAAGAGTCCGACGCGCCGCAGTTTCGCGAGCATCTGGGCATCGAGACGGTGCTGATCGATCCTAAACGCACCTTCATGAACATCAGCGGGGCGCAGATCCGCGAGAACCCGTTCCGTTACTGGGACTACATCCCGACCGAGGTGAAGCCGTTCTTCGTGCGTACGGTGGCGATCCTCGGCGGCGAGTCGAGCGGGAAATCGACGCTGGTAAATAAGCTGGCTAACATCTTCAATACCACCAGTGCGTGGGAGTATGGCCGCGATTACGTCTTCTCACACCTTGGCGGCGACGAGATGGCGTTGCAGTATTCCGACTACGATAAAATCGCGCTCGGTCATGCCCAGTACATTGATTTTGCGGTGAAATACGCCAATAAAGTCGCCTTTATTGATACCGATTTCGTCACCACGCAGGCGTTCTGCAAAAAGTACGAAGGGCGCGAGCACCCGTTTGTGCAGGCGCTGATTGACGAATACCGCTTTGATCTGGTGATCCTGCTGGAAAACAACACCCCATGGGTTGCCGACGGCATGCGCAGCCTGGGCAGCTCGGTGGACAGGCGGGAGTTCCAGACCATGCTGGTAGAGATGCTTAACGAGAACAACGTTGAGTTTGTGCATGTGGAAGAGTCGGACTACGATTCCCGCTTCCTGCGCTGCGTCGAGCTGGTGAAGGAGATGATGGGGGAGCAGGGTTAATAACTTCCCCTCTCCCACCAGGAGAGGGGACTTTAATCTCCCTCTCCCAAAGGGAGAGGGCCGGGGTGAGGGAATCAGTCCACTCAATACTCAACCACCACCTTCCCACGCATATGCCCCTCCAGTACCCTGCGGTGCGCTTCGGTAATGCTTTCCACGCTTAGCCCGTGCAGCGTTTCGCTGAGCGAGCTTTCCACCACGCCGTTATCCACCAGCTTCGCCACCTCATCTAAAATCTCACCCTGACGCGCCATATCCGCAGTCTGGTACATGCTGCGGGTGTACATAAACTCCCAGTGCAGGGCGGCAGATTTGGACTTCAGCTTGTCCTGGTTCAGCGGATGCGCGTTTTCAACGATGGAACAAATGTCTCCCTGAGGGGCAATCAGATCGCTGACCGCATCCCAGTGCCCGTCGGTATCGTTGAGGATAAAAATGTAATCCACAAAGGTGAGCCCCTGTTTCGCCAGTTCTCCCTTCAGGTCGCGGTAATTTACAACAATGTCAGCCCCGCGATCGCGACACCACCGGGCGGAATCTTCTCGTGAAGCGGTTGCGACGATCTTCACCTTGCTGTTGTGCTTCGCAAACGGGATCGCCAGCGATCCGACTCCACCCGCGCCGCCAATTATCAGCAGCGTTTTATCTGCGTCGGCATCCTGAATCTTCAGCCGTTCAAACAGGCCTTCCCACGCGGTGAGCGCCGTCAGCGGCAGTGCTGCCGAGGCGGCCCAGTCAAGGCTTGCAGGCTTGTGCCCGACAATGCGCGCATCGATCAGCTGGTGCGTGGTATTACTGCCCGGACGGGTGATATCCCCCGCGTACCACACTTCGTCACCCGGTTTGAATCCGGTGACGCCAGCCCCAACGGCTTGTACGATACCGCTGGCATCCCACCCGAGAATGCGCGGCTCCTTCAGTCCGCTTTTGGCAATGCCTGCATGTACCTTGGTGTCCACCGGGTTTACGGAGACGGCTTTTACCTCCACCAGCAGATCGTGTTCACCGGGCTGCGGCATCGGCGGAGTGATTTCAACGAAGGTGGACGGATTTTCCGGGTTAACGGCAATGGCTTTCACTGACATGGTGTGCTCCTCAATGGCATGCGTTTTGTTGAGGCTAGTCTATTAAGTGGTCAGCTGCATGATAAGATGGACAATCCAGAACTCAGCGTTCGTACAGGGTGAACAATCATGTTTAAACAGCTTCAGGATATGGCGCTGTTTGCGCTGGTGGCCGAGATGGGCAGCTTTACCGCGGCGGCGCAGAAGGCGGAACTGCCGAAATCCAGCGTCAGCCAGCGGATTAGCCAGCTGGAGCAGCAGGTGGGGATCCGTCTGTTGAATCGCACCACGCGCAGGATCAGCCTGACGTTTGCAGGCGAGCACTATCTGGTGCACTGTCGCGAGATGCTGGCGGCCAGCGAGCGCGCGGAGTATGCCATTCAGCGGCTGCGCGAAAACCCCAGCGGGCGGCTGCGGATCACCTGTCCGGCGGGAATTGGCGCGACGCTGCTGGCGCATATGAATGCCGAGTTCCAGCTTCGCTATCCGGACGTGTCGCTGGATGTGTCGATCTCAGACGACGTGGTGGATCTGTTCGAGTCTGGCTTTGACGTGGCGCTGCGCACCGGCAAACCGCAGGATTCTTCCCTGATTGGCCGCATGATTGGGCACTGTCCGCGCTACATGCTGGCCTCGCCCCACTACCTGGCGCGTCGGGCGCCGTTAATCCATCCCCGACAGCTGGTGGATCACCGCTGCATTACGCACCGGGCATGGTCAGAGTGGCTTCTGCGAAGCGAGAATGAGGATTACCGCTACCTGCCGGATAACGCCCACATGACGGATAACCTGGTGTACGCCCGGGAATGCGCCATTGCCGGGGCGGGGATCACGCTGTTACCCGCATTCCTGCTGGAAGATAAGATCGAAAAGGGCGCGCTGGTGAAGGTGCTGCCGGCGTGGAGCGTTGAGGGAAACGATCTCTGGCTGGCCTACCCGAGCCGTAAGCTCAATTCGCCTGCGCTGATGAGCTATATCGACTTTGCGATGCAGTTTGATGAGGTGAAGCGGTATTACGTGGGCAAATAAAAAAGCCGGGTGGCGGCTTCGCCTTACCCGGCCTAAACACTGTGCGGCCTGATGCCCTCACCCTGGCCCTCTCCCACGGGGAGAGGGTACAAACATAAAAAACGGCAACCGAAGTTGCCGTTTTGCTTTTATTTCGCAATACGCTTGTACTTAATACGCTTCGGCTCCAGCGCGTCTGCGCCCAGCGTGCGTTTCTTGTACTCTTCGTATTCGGTGAAGTTACCTTCGAAGAACTCCACCTTACCTTCGTCCTGGTAGTCCAGGATGTGGGTTGCGATGCGGTCCAGGAACCAGCGGTCGTGCGAGATAACCATCGCGCAGCCCGGGAACTCCAGCAGGGCGTTTTCCAGCGCGCGCAGGGTTTCGATGTCCAGGTCGTTGGTAGGTTCATCAAGCAGCAGAACGTTGCCGCCAACCTGGAGCAGCTTCGCCAGGTGCAGACGACCGCGCTCACCGCCGGACAGCTCGCCCACGCGTTTGCCCTGGTCAGTGCCCTTAAAGTTAAAGCGGCCAACGTAAGCGCGGCTTGGCATCTCGGTGTTGCCGATACGCATGATATCCAGACCGCCGGAAACCTCTTCCCACACGGTTTTGCTGTTATCCATTGCGTCGCGGAACTGGTCCACGGAAGCCAGCTTCACGGTTTCACCCAGGGTGATAGAGCCGCTGTCAGGCTGTTCCTGACCGGACATCATGCGGAACAGGGTTGATTTACCCGCGCCGTTCGGACCGATGATGCCAACGATAGCGCCTTTCGGTACGGAGAAGCTCAGGTCGTCGATCAGCAGGCGGTCGCCGTAGGACTTGCGCAGGTTGCTGACTTCAACCACTTTATCCCCCAGACGTGCGCCAGGCGGAATAAACAGTTCGTTGGTTTCGTTACGTTTCTGGTATTCGGTGTTGTTCAGCTCTTCGAAGCGTGCCAGACGGGCTTTGCCCTTAGACTGACGGCCTTTCGCGCCCTGACGCACCCACTCCAGCTCTTTCTCAATAGACTTGCGGCGGGCCGCTTCCTGAGAGGCTTCCTGCGCCAGGCGCTGATCTTTCTGCTCCAGCCAGGAGGAGTAGTTGCCTTCCCACGGAATACCTTCGCCGCGGTCCAGCTCCAGGATCCAGCCTGCAACGTTGTCGAGGAAGTAACGGTCGTGGGTAATCGCCACCACGGTGCCTTCGAAGTCGTGCAGGAAGCGCTCCAGCCACGCCACGGATTCCGCATCCAGGTGGTTGGTAGGTTCGTCGAGCAGCAGCATGTCTGGTTTTTCCAGCAGCAGGCGGCACAGCGCCACGCGGCGGCGTTCACCACCGGACAGGTTAGCGATTTTCGCATCCCAGTCTGGCAGACGCAGGGCATCAGCCGCGCGCTCCAGCTGCACGTTCAGGTTGTGACCGTCGTGCGCCTGGATAATCTCTTCATATTTGCCCTGCTGAGCGGCCAGTTTGTCGAAGTCCGCATCCGGCTCGGCGTATTTGGCATACACTTCATCCAGACCTTTCAGGGCGTTAACCACCTCGGATACCGCTTCTTCAACGGATTCACGCACGGTGTGTTCTGGGTTCAACTGAGGTTCCTGCGGCAGGTAGCCGATCTTAATGCCAGGCTGCGGACGGGCTTCACCTTCGATGTCTGTATCGATGCCGGCCATGATGCGCAGCAGGGTGGACTTACCGGCACCGTTGAGACCCAGAACACCGATTTTTGCGCCCGGGAAGAAGCTCAGCGAGATATTTTTAAGAATATGACGTTTCGGCGGGACAACTTTGCCGACACGATGCATGGTATAAACGAATTGAGCCACGTTGGACTTCGCCTCTTTTATCGTGATGAGAATGAATTTCAGCCTCGAAGTGTAGCCTTTTTCACGCCCTAATCCCAGCCAGGAACGTCGGGAGTGTTAAAACGCGCAAGAAAGGTAAAAAAGTGTCCATGACGTGGCGCGTTGTGGGATGCCTGGTTAGCATAAGTTGATGTAACTTTGACGTGGCAAGACGCTGCAACTGACGAAAAACAATGAGGAAGAGCTTGTGGAAAAAGCCAAACGGGTGGTCTGGCGTCTGCTGGCTGCCAGCGTATGCGTAATGGCGGTAAGCCAGGCGGTGCATGCCGATTCACTGGATGAACAACGTAACCGCTATGCCCAGATTAAACAGGCATGGGACAACAAGCAGATGGATACCGTGCAGGCGCTGATGCCGACGCTGAAGGATTATCCGCTGTATCCGTATCTTGAGTATCGTCAGATCACGGACGATCTCATGAATCAACCGACCGTCACCGTGAATAACTTCATTCAGGCGAACCCGACCCTGCCGCCTGCGCGCACCCTGAAGTCCCGGTTTGTGAACGAGCTGGCCCGTCGCGAAGACTGGCGCGGCCTGCTGGCTTTCAGCCCGGATAAACCGGGCGCGACGGAAGCGCAGTGTAATTACTATTATGCGAAATGGGCGACCGGTCAGCAGGAGGAAGCCTGGACCGGCGCGAAAGAGCTGTGGCTGACGGGCAAAAGCCAGCCAAACGCCTGTGACCCGCTGTTCAGCGCCTGGCGCGCCTCGGGCAAGCAGGATCCGCTCTCTTACCTGGAACGTATTCGCCTGGCGATGAAGGCCGGAAACACCCGGCTGGTCACCGTGCTGGCGGGCCAGATGCCCGCAGATTATCAGACCATTGCGTCTGCCGTTATCAGTCTTGCAAACGATCCCAATACCGTGCTGACGTTTGCGCGTACTACCGGCGCGACCGATTTTACCCGCCAGATGGCGGCGGTGGCCTTTGCCAGCGTGGCGCGTGATGATGTGGAAAACGCCCGGCTGATGATCCCGCAGCTGGTGCAGGCCCAGCAGCTTAATGACGATCAAACTCAGGAGCTGCGCGATATCGTGGCATGGCGACTGATGGGGACAGATGTCACCGACGAACAGGCGCGCTGGCGTGATGATGCGGTGATGCGTTCAAACTCTGTCTCGCTGGTGGAGCGTCGCGTGCGCATGGCGCTGGGAACGGGCGATCGTCGTGGCCTCAATACCTGGCTGGCGCGTCTGCCGATGGATGCCAAAGAGAAAGATGAATGGCGTTACTGGCAGGCGGACATGCTGCTGGAACGTGGTCGTGAAGATGAAGCCAAAGAGATCCTCCACTCCCTGATGCAGCAGCGCGGATTCTACCCGATGGCGGCGGCGCAGCGTCTGGGCGAGGAGTACACCCTGAAGATCGACAAAGCGCCAGCCAACGCGAACCCGGCGCTGACGCAGGGGCCGGAGATGGCGCGCGTGCGCGAGCTGATGTACTGGAATCTGGATAATACCGCGCGCAGCGAATGGGCGAATCTGGTCACCAGCCGTACCACCGATGAGAAAGCGCAGCTTGCCCGCTATGCATTTGATAATCGCTGGTGGGATCTGAGCGTGCAGGCGACGATCGCCGGCAAACTGTGGGATCATCTCGAAGAGCGTTTCCCGCTGGCTTATAAGGATCTGTTCGATCGCTACACCAGCGACAAAGATATTCCGCAAAGCTATGCGATGGCCATTGCCCGTCAGGAGAGCGCCTGGAACCCGAAAGTGCGTTCTCCGGTGGGTGCCAGCGGCCTGATGCAGATTATGCCGGGTACCGCGACGCACACGGTGAAGATGTTTAATATTCCAGGCTACAGCAGCCCGTCCCAGCTGCTGGATCCGGAGACTAACATCAACATCGGTACCAGCTACTTGCAGTACGTCTATCAGCAGTTCGGTAATAACCGTATTTTCGCGTCAGCGGCGTACAACGCCGGACCTGGCCGCGTGCGGACATGGCTTGGCAACAGCGCAGGGCGCATCGACGCCGTGGCGTTTGTCGAGAGCATTCCGTTCTCGGAAACGCGCGGCTATGTGAAGAATGTGCTGGCTTATGACGCCTACTATCGCTACTTCATGGGGCAGAAAGATACCCTGATGAGCGATGCCGAGTGGCAGAGACGTTACTGATCGGCGCGGGTTGTGTTATGCTGTACTCGCTAATGAGTACAAGAGGCAGCATAACATGACCCAGCATTCCCCGTATTCCTCGGCCATGGCCGAACAGCGTCATCAGGAGTGGCTTCGTTTTGTGGAGTTGCTCCGCCAGTCTTACGACAAAGATCTGCATTTACCGTTGCTACAGCTGATGCTGACGCCCGATGAACGCGAAGCGCTGGGCACGCGGGTACGCATTATTGAGGAACTGCTGCGCGGCGAAATGAGCCAGCGCGAGCTGAAAAACGAGCTGGGCGCGGGCATCGCGACCATCACCCGTGGTTCAAACAGCCTGAAGTCGGCGCCGGTTGAACTGCGTCAGTGGCTGGAAGCGGTATTGCTGAAAAACGCCGGATGACGGCTTCGCCTTATCCGGCCTGCAAACTTAACGATAAATCGCGTTATGGAACGGACTTAACGCCAGAATAACGGCCTGGTGGTAAACGCCTGAACGCGTAAGCTTGCCACCCGTAAAGACGCCAATCGCCCCCTCTTTACGACCAATTTCATCAATGCCGGTGTAGTGCGACATTACCGGCCCCAGCGCCTCACCCGCGCGGACTTTCTCCAGTATGACTTCCGGCAGCGGCAGCGTGGCAGAACGCGCTTCGCCGCGCTGCTCACGGCTTTCGATGACAACCCAGCTGAAGGTCGCCCCTTCGTCGATGCCTGCTTCAATCGCGACCCAGAAGTCAGCGTCTGGCGCGGCGGCTTTTGCATTCGCCACGCGATTTCGTGCGCCAGCGCGTGTTTCCTCGCTGCCAAACGGCTGTTCCGGCACACCGCTCTCGACGCCGACGGCGTCAATATGGCAGGATCCTTCGCCGAAGATCTCTTCAAATGCCCTTAGAATTGCCTGAATTTTGGCAGGATTGGTGGTAGCAGAGACAACATGGTGCATAATTAAGCTCGATTTAAAAAATTCATCGCAGTATAACGGAAAAAAAGCATGTTACAGGTATACCTTGTTCGCCACGGTGAAACGCAGTGGAACGCCGAGCGACGTATTCAAGGCCAGTCAGACAGTCCTCTCACCGACAAAGGTGTGCAGCAAGCGTGGCAGGTGGCGGAGCGCGCCAGAACGCTGGGTATCACTCACGTCATCTCCAGTGATTTAGGCCGCACGCAGCAGACGGCACGCATCATCGCCGATGCCTGTGGCTGCGACGTGACCCTCGAACCGCGTCTGCGCGAGCTGGATATGGGCGTGCTGGAAAAACGTCCTATCGATACGCTGACGGAAACCGAAGAAGGCTGGCGCCGCACGCTGGTGAACGGCACTGAAGATGGTCGCATCCCTGAAGGGGAATCCATGCAGGAGCTGAGCGTGCGCATGCATGCCGCGCTGGCCGAGTGCCTGAAACTCCCGGCAGGTAGCCGACCGCTGCTGGTAAGCCACGGTATCGCGCTGGGTTGCCTGGTGAGCACCATTCTGGGACTGCCGGCTTACGCCGAACGCCGTTTGCGTCTGCGCAACTGTTCCATTTCCCGTATCGACTATCAGGAAAGTGCCTGGCTGGCATCGGGGTGGGTAGTTGAGATGGCAGGGGACATTTCGCATCTTGATGCCCCTGCACTGGATGAGTTGCAGCGTTAACGACGTACCGGAATCAGGAATTCCATACGCAGATTGATAGGGCCTTCTTCCGGTTTAGCATCTTGCGCCGGATAGTAGCGCTCAATGTCCTGACCTTTACGGCGATTCAGATTCAGCATCGGCATGCAGGTCCCGTAAACGGTCAGGATGAACTCCTGAACGCCCGTTCCTAAACCTTCGTATGAGAACATCACATACTCGCCGCCTTCCAGCACGACAGGCTTCGAGCCATGAATGTAACCGTTCGCCATGTCAGGCGTCAGCGCCGTGGTATAGAACACCTCCTGCTCGTCGTCTTTTTCCTGGCTGGGATGCGTTTCGTTCAGGCCATACAGAATCGGCGGGATCGCCGGAGCATGGCTTAAAAATTCGCGCCAGAACTGAACGCGCATCTGATGGCGGAACTCGGAGATCTGCTCCAGGGAACAGGAGTAGCTCTGCGTGGTGCCGACCAGGTGCGTTTCCGGCAGGGTGATGATTTCATATTTTGGCATCGCAAACTCGCCCAGACGCAGCGGCGGACGCATACCAAAGGAGCTCCAGTCCGGCGAGCGGCGATAAAGCGCTGGCGTTAACGAGAACTGTTTTTTAAAGGCGCGGGTGAAGGTTTGCTGTGAATCGAAGCGATATTGCAGGGCAATATCCAGGATTGGTCGCGCGGTCAGGCGCAACGCGACAGCAGACTTTGATAAACGACGTGCGCGAATATAGGCACCGATAGCATGACCGGTGACATCCTTGAACATCCTTTGCAGATGCCACTTGGAATAGCCTGCTTTTGCCGCCACATTATCCAGTGACAAAGGCTGGTCGAGATGACCTTCCAGCCAGGTGAGCAGGTCGCGAATAATTCCAGCCTGATCCATATACTATCCTCATCCTTAAAACTGCCGCAGGTGCCTGTTTACAGGTTAGCGGATAATAGCATTTTTTGACGTTTTAGCATTCAGTGTTTTTTTTGCGCATAAATGCTTTTTGTAGTGATTTATGTGCGGATATATTCTAATCCTGTGATCTTGCTACATTTTTATCTAACCTGTTGAATAATCGCTCAGCGTAATTTTTATGAATGGTAACAATATGAAATACAAGGTTTTAGTCTTTACAGCACTGGCGCTGATGGCAGGGCGCGTGGCACAGGCGGAGCAAATTGGCTCCGTGGATACTGTGTTTAAAATGTTTGGGCCGGACCACAAAATTGTGGTGGAAGCCTTTGACGATCCGGACGTTAAAAACGTCACCTGCTATGTCAGCCGGGCAAAGACCGGCGGGATTAAAGGCGGCCTGGGGCTGGCTGAAGACACGTCTGACGCGGCCATCTCCTGCCAGCAGGTTGGCCCGGTGGAATTGAGTGATAAAATCAAAAACGGCAAAGCGCAGGGCGACGTCGTATTCCAGAAACGGACCTCGCTGGTGTTCAAAAAGCTACAGGTAGTCCGTTTTTATGACGCGAAGCGTAACACCCTGGCTTATCTGGCTTATTCCGACAAAGTCGTGGACGGCTCACCGAAAAACGCAATAAGCGCGGTACCGATTATGCCGTGGCATTGATAAAAAAAACGGCGCAAATGCGCCGTTTTTTACTGCGTGACGGGAGAATTACTCCTGGAGGTCACCGCAGAAACGATAGCCTTCACCATGGATCGTGGCGATGATTTCCGGCGTATCCGGCGTAGATTCGAAGTGCTTACGAATACGGCGGATGGTTACGTCAACGGTACGATCGTGTGGCTTCAACTCACGACCGGTCATTTTCTTCAGCAGTTCTGCACGGGACTGAATCTTGCCCGGGTTCTCGCAGAAGTGCAGCATCGCGCGGAATTCACTGCGCGGCAGTTTGTACTGCTCACCGTTCGGGCTAATCAGCGAACGGCTATTGATATCAAGTTCCCAGCCGTTGAATTTGTAGCTGTCGACGCTACGACGCTCTTCACTTACCGTACCCAGATTCATGGTGCGGGACAGCAGGTTGCGTGCACGAATGGTTAACTCGCGAGGGTTGAACGGCTTGGTGATGTAGTCATCCGCGCCGATTTCCAGACCAAGAATTTTATCAACCTCGTTGTCACGGCCCGTCAGGAACATCAACGCGACGTTCGCCTGTTCACGCAGTTCGCGCGCCAGAAGAAGCCCGTTTTTGCCCGGCAGGTTGATATCCATAATCACCAGGTTGATATCATTTTCAGAAAGGATCTGATGCATCTCTGCGCCATCGGTCGCTTCAAAGACATCGTAGCCTTCTGCTTCGAAAATGCTCTTTAACGTGTTGCGTGTTACCAACTCGTCTTCAACGATAAGAATGTGCGGGGTCTGCATGTTTGCTACCTAAATTGCCAACTAAATCGAAACAGGAAGTACAAAAGTCCCTGACCTGCCTGATGCATGTCGCAAATTAACATGATCGGCTTAACGTGACTAAAGTACGTAATTGCGTTCTTGATGCACTTTCCATCAACGTCAACAACATCATTAGCTTGGTCGTGGGTACTTTCCCTTTGGACCCGACAGTGTCAAAAACGGCTGTCATCCTAACCATTTTAACAGCAACATAACAGGCTAAGTGACACCGGACACCCAATAAAACTACGCTTCGTTGACATATATCAAGTTCAATTGTAGCACGTTAACAGTTTGATGAAATCATCGTAGCTGAATGCTAGCCTTTGTCACAATTTTTCAATAAACCAACTAGTTGCGGACATTGATTGATAAACGGTACGAATCCAATCAGAAAAGAGTATTCATATGGTCATTATCATTACAAAACATAAGGATAATGGACTTCTGTTAACATTCTAACTGATTGTTCAGCCACAAAATAGTTTAGCTTTTTTTAATTGTTATGAAACGCTATTTCGGTGATTTGTGTTGCAAAATTGTAAATTCGTGCTGCGTAATATGTTGAACTGAATCACATTTTTACCTGCTAACTGATTAAAAAGAGAGCGTAAATGCATCTGTCGATTGTGCTGGTGGCACCAGCAAGAGCTGAAAATATTGGCGCTGCGGCGCGTGCCATGAAGACTATGGGGTTTACCGATTTGCGTATTGTGGACAGCACGGCGCATCTGGAGCCTGCTGCGCGCTGGGTGGCGCACGGTTCGGGTGATATTCTCGATAATATAACCACTTACGCTACGCTCGCCGACGCACTCCACGATATTTCGTTTACCGTCGCGACGACCGCGCGCAGCCGGGCTAAGTTTCACTATTACGCCACGCCTGCTGAACTGGTGCCGATGCTGGAAGAGAAAAGCCAGTGGCTGGAGAAAGCCGCGCTGGTGTTTGGGCGAGAAGATTCCGGGCTGACTAACGAAGAGCTGGAGCTGGCTGACGTGCTGACGGGCGCGCCGATGGTGGCGGATTATCCGTCACTCAATCTGGGGCAGGCGGTGATGGTCTATTGCTATCAATTAGCATCCTTAATACAAATTTCTCAGCCACCGGTGACAGTTTCGGATGAAAACCAGCTGGCGGCACTGCGTGTTCGTGCAGATAACCTTCTTGAGCAGTTGGGCGTCGCTGACGATCAAAAAATGGTGGACTGGTTACAGCAGCGCCTGGGGCGTCTTGAGCAGCGCGACACGGCAATGCTGCACCGATTGCTTCATGATATTGAAAAAAAATTAGCCGAGTAAAATAGTGTCATAGGTTTTTATTATGGCCGATCCTGCTGATGTCTGGGGTTGCATCTGGGTTATTCCGATGAAAATAAATCTGCCCGCAGTGGGACGTGAGAATGTCCCGAATTGTGATCGAATTAAAAATTCATTGACTTAAGGGGCTCGATCCTTTAACCCTAAAAGAATAGAGCACAGACAGATAATAATGACAGAGTACACAACATCCATGAAACGCATCAGCATCACCACCATTACTACAACCATCATCATTACCACAGGTAACGATGCGGGCTGACGCGTACAGGAAAAACAGAAAAAAGCCCGCACCTGAACAGTGCGGGCTTTTTTTTCGGCTAAAGGAAATGAGGTAGAACCATGCGAGTGTTGAAGTTCGGCGGTACGTCAGTGGCAAATGCAGAACGTTTTCTGCGTGTTGCCGATATCCTGGAAAGCAACGCCAGGCAGGGGCAGGTTGCCACCGTGCTCTCTGCCCCGGCCAAAATCACGAACCAACTGGTGGCGATGATTGAAAAAACCATCGGTGGTCAGGATGCACTACCGAACATCAGCGACGCCGAGCGTATCTTTGCCGATCTGCTTCAGGGGCTGGCCGACGCCCAGCCTGGTTTCCCGCTGGCGCAGCTGAAAAGCACCGTTGAACTTGAATTTGCCCAGATTAAACACGTTCTTCACGGTATCAGCCTGCTTGGTCAGTGCCCGGACAGCATCAACGCGGCGCTGATTTGCCGGGGTGAAAAACTCTCTATCGCCATCATGGCAGGCGTGCTGGAAGCGCGCGGTCACCACGTGACGGTCATCGATCCGGTTGAAAAACTGCTGGCTGTGGGCCACTACCTTGAATCCACCGTCGACATTGCCGAGTCGACACGCCGTATTGCGGCGAGCAAAATCCCGTCTGACCATATGATCCTGATGGCAGGCTTTACCGCCGGTAACGAGAAGGGCGAACTGGTGGTGCTGGGGCGTAACGGCTCTGACTACTCCGCCGCCGTGCTGGCGGCCTGCTTACGCGCGGACTGCTGTGAGATCTGGACTGACGTCGACGGCGTTTATACCTGCGATCCGCGCCAGGTACCGGACGCCAGGCTGCTGAAGTCGATGTCGTACCAGGAAGCGATGGAGCTTTCCTACTTCGGCGCTAAAGTTCTTCACCCGCGTACCATCTCCCCGATTGCCCAGTTCCAAATCCCTTGCCTGATTAAGAATACCGGTAACCCTCAGGCGCCGGGCACGCTGATTGGCGCCAGCGCGGATGAAGATGAACTGCCGGTGAAAGGCATTTCTAACCTCAATAACATGGCGATGTTCAGCGTCTCCGGCCCGGGGATGAAGGGCATGGTCGGCATGGCGGCACGCGTATTTGCCGCTATGTCCCGCAACGGGATCTCCGTGGTGCTGATCACGCAGTCTTCTTCCGAATACAGCATCAGCTTCTGCGTTCCGCAGGGTGATTGCCTGCGTGCCCGTCGCGCGCTGGAAGAAGAGTTCTATCTGGAGCTGAAAGAAGAGCTGCTGGAGCCGCTCTCGATTCAGGAGCGTCTGGCGATTATCTCGGTGGTCGGCGACGGCATGCGCACCCTGCGCGGTATCTCCGCCAAATTCTTTGCCGCGCTGGCGCGGGCTAATATCAATATCGTGGCGATTGCCCAGGGCTCATCAGAGCGTTCCATTTCCGTTGTCGTGGATAACGATGATGCCACTACCGGCGTGCGCGTGGTGCATCAGATGCTGTTCAACACCGACCAGGTGATTGAGCTGTTCCTGGTGGGCGTCGGTGGTGTCGGTGGCGCGCTGCTGGAGCAGGTGAAGCGCCAGCAGGAGTGGCTTAAGAAGAAACATATCGATTTGCGCGTTTGCGGCATTGCGAACTCGAAAGCGTTGCTGACTAACGTCCACGGTCTGAATCTGGAAAACTGGCAGGCGGAGCTGGAAGAGGCGAAAGAGCCATTTAACCTGGGCCGCCTGATCCGCCTGGTGAAAGAATATCACCTGCTTAACCCGGTGATTGTTGACTGTACCTCCAGCCAGGCGGTGGCCGATCAGTACGCCGACTTCCTGCGCGAAGGGTTCCACGTGGTGACGCCAAACAAAAAGGCCAACACCTCGTCGATGGATTACTATCATCAGCTGCGGCTGGCGGCGAGTAAGTCGCGCCGTAAGTTTCTGTATGACACCAACGTGGGCGCGGGCCTGCCGGTCATCGAGAACCTGCAAAACCTGCTGAACGCGGGCGACGAACTACAGCGTTTCTCCGGCATCCTCTCCGGCTCCCTGTCGTTTATCTTCGGCAAGCTGGACGAAGGGATGAGCTTGTCGGAAGCCACCCGCGCCGCGCGCGAGCTGGGCTACACCGAGCCGGATCCGCGCGACGACCTCTCCGGCATGGACGTGGCGCGTAAGCTGCTGATCCTGGCGCGCGAAACTGGCCGCGAGCTGGAGCTTTCGGATATCGTGATTGAGCCGGTGCTGCCAGCAGAATTTGATGACAGCGGTGACGTCAGCGCCTTTATGGCCAGGTTGCCGCAGCTTGACGACGCCTTTGCCGCACGCGTTGCGAAAGCCCGTGATGAAGGTAAGGTATTGCGCTATGTTGGCAACATTGAAGAAGACGGCGTCTGCCGGGTGAAGATTGCCGAAGTGGATGGCAACGATCCGCTGTACAAGGTGAAAAACGGCGAGAACGCCCTGGCGTTCTACAGCCATTATTATCAGCCACTGCCGCTGGTGCTTCGCGGCTATGGCGCAGGGAATGATGTGACGGCGGCAGGCGTGTTTGCCGATCTGCTGCGTACCCTGTCATGGAAGTTAGGAGTTTAAGATGGTTAAAGTATATGCCCCGGCTTCCAGCGCCAATATGAGCGTCGGATTTGACGTGCTGGGCGCGGCGGTCACGCCGGTGGACGGTTCGCTGCTGGGCGATACGGTTACGGTTGAGGCGGCAGAGCGCTTCAGTCTGAATAACATCGGCCGCTTCGCCAGTAAGCTGCCGTCTGAACCGCGCGAGAATATCGTTTATCAGTGCTGGGAACGCTTCTGTCAGGAGATCGGCAAAAACGTGCCGGTCGCCATGACGCTGGAAAAGAGCATGCCGATTGGTTCGGGGCTGGGCTCGAGCGCCTGCTCGGTGGTCGCCGCGCTGGTGGCGATGAATGAGCATTGCGGCAAGCCGCTGAACAACAGCCGTCTGCTGGCGCTGATGGGCGAGCTGGAAGGGCGCATCTCCGGCAGCATTCATTATGATAACGTGGCGCCGTGCTTCCTTGGCGGCATGCAGCTGATGATTGAAGAAAATGGCATCATCAGCCAGCAGGTGCCAGGGTTTGATGAGTGGCTGTGGGTGCTGGCCTATCCGGGCATTAAAGTGTCTACCGCCGAAGCGCGTGCGATCCTGCCGGCGCAGTATCGTCGTCAGGACTGTATCGCCCACGGGCGTCATCTGGCGGGCTTTATTCACGCCTGCTACACCCGTCAGCCGCAGCTGGCGGCGAAACTGATGAAAGACGTCATTGCCGAGCCGTATCGCACGAAGCTGCTGCCGGGCTTTAACGAAGCGCGACAGGCATCCATGGATATCGGCGCACAGGCGTGCGGCATCTCCGGCTCCGGCCCGACGCTGTTCGCCTTATGCGACAAGCCAGACACCGCGCAGCGCGTGGCGGACTGGCTCTCTAAACACTACCTGCAAAATCAGGAAGGCTTTGTTCATATTTGCCGTCTGGACACGGCTGGCGCACGAGTACTGGGATAACGAATGAAACTCTACAACCTTAAAGATCATAACGAGCAGGTCAGCTTCGCGCAGGCGGTAACGCAGGGGCTTGGCAAAAATCAGGGGCTGTTCTTCCCCCACGACCTGCCGGAATTTCAGCTGACCGAAATCGATGAGCTGCTGAAGCAGGACTTTGTCACCCGCAGCACCAAAATTCTGTCTGCCTTTATCGGCGACGAAATCCCGCAGGAGCTGCTCGAAGAACGCGTGCGTGCGGCGTTTGCTTTCCCGGCGCCGGTGAAGCAGGTGGAGCCTGACGTTGGTTGTCTGGAGCTGTTCCACGGCCCGACGCTGGCGTTCAAAGATTTCGGCGGTCGCTTTATGGCGCAGATGCTGACCCACATCAGCGGCGACAAACCGGTGACCATTCTTACCGCGACTTCAGGCGATACCGGAGCGGCGGTGGCCCATGCGTTCTACGGCCTGAAAAACGTCCGCGTGGTGATCCTTTATCCGAAAGGCAAAATCAGCCCGCTTCAGGAAAAACTGTTCTGCACCCTTGGGGGCAACATTGAAACCGTGGCGATCGACGGCGATTTCGATGCCTGTCAGGCGCTAGTGAAGCAGGCCTTCGATGACGAAGAGCTGAAGGCGGCGCTGGGGCTGAACTCTGCCAACTCCATCAACATCAGCCGTCTGCTGGCGCAGATCTGCTACTACTTCGAAGCGGTGGCGCAGCTGCCGCAGGACGCGCGCAATCAGCTGGTGGTTTCCGTGCCAAGTGGGAACTTCGGCGACCTGACGGCAGGCCTGCTGGCGAAATCACTCGGCCTGCCGGTAAAGCGCTTTATCGCCGCCACCAACGCCAACGACACCGTGCCGCGTTTCCTGAAGGACGGAAAATGGGCACCGAACGCGACTCAGGCCACGCTCTCCAATGCGATGGATGTGTCACAGCCTAACAACTGGCCGCGTGTGGAAGAGCTGTTCCGCCGTAAGGTCTGGCGTCTGGGCGATCTGGGTTACGCAGCGGTGACGGACGAAACCACTAAAGCCACCATGCGCGAGCTGAAAGCGGTGGGCTATACCTCTGAGCCGCACGCGGCGATTGCCTATCGTGCCCTGCGCGATCAGCTTCAACCGGGTGAGTATGGCCTGTTCCTCGGCACCGCCCATCCGGCCAAGTTCAAAGAGAGTGTGGAAGCGATCCTGGGGGAAACGCTGCCGCTGCCAAAAGAGCTGGCCGATCGCGCCGACCTGCCGCTGCTGTCTCATGAGCTGCCCGCAGACTTTGCCGCGCTGCGTAAGCTGATGATGGCCCGAGCGTGATTGTGCTGCCCGGTGGCGGCTTCGCCTTACCGGGCCTACAACGGCGAACTCATCGTAGGCCGGGTAAGCGCAGCGCCACCCGGCTTTTTTGTGAAGAAATTAAGGAGAAAAACAGCAGGAAAAAAGCAGAAATTCCCAATAAATGCGGTCACTTAGCGTTTAGGATTGCAGAGAATAACATCCCCCGTCCCCATCACGTACTCTCCTTATATCGGCCCACGTTGGGCAAGAAGAATAAGGAGTCACCTATGTCTACACTGAAACCTGCACTTATCGCGCTTTCACTGATGCTGGTCGCTCCCATGGCGGTGCAGGCAGCTGAGATCACCCTCGTGCCAGCGGTAAAACTGCAAATTGGCGATCGGGATAATAACGGGCACTACTGGGATGGCGGCCGCTGGCGCGACCATGACTGGTGGAAAGCGCACTATGACTGGCGCGATAACCACTGGCGTCCGCACGATGAACATCGCGATCGTGACGATCACCACCGTCATGACGATCGTCGCCCGGGCCCGGACCGGAAGCACCATTAACACAAACCCCGCCAGCTGGCGGGGTTGTCTTTTTATTGCTCGTGACGCTTAAACACCAGCTCGTTTTTTCCTGACGATGCCTCGTCGAAAAAATACCCTTCACTGTTAAAGCCAGTGAGCTGCTCTGGCTTCGTCAGACGGTTTTGAATGATGAAGCGGCTCATCAGACCGCGCGCTTTTTTGGCGTAGAAGCTGATCACTTTAAATTTGCCGTTTTTCTCGTCGAGGAATACCGGCTTGATAATGTCCGCATCCAGCTTCTTCGGCTTCACCGATTTGAAGTACTCATCGGAGGCCAGGTTGATCACCACGTTGTCCCCCTGGGCTTGCAGCGCCGCGTTAAGCTTGTCGGTAATGACATCGCCCCAGAACTGGTACAGATCTTTACCTTTAGCGTTTTCCAGGCGGATACCCATCTCCAGACGATACGGTTGCATCAGATCCAGCGGTCGCAGCACCCCGTACAGGCCGGATAACATGCGCAGATGCAGCTGGGCAAAATCGAAATCGGCTTCGCTAAACGTTTCTGCTTGCAGGCCAGTGTAGACGTCACCTTTGAAGGCCAACAGCGCCTGGCGGGCGTTGGCGGGCGTGAAGTCAGGCTGCCACTCATGAAAACGGGTGGCATTCAGGTCGGCGAGTTTATCGCTGATGCTCATCAGCGAAGCGATTTGCGGAGCCGAAAGCTTACGCGCCTCGTGGATCAGCTGTTGTGAGTAGTCCAGCAATTCCGGCTGGGTATAACGCTCAGTGGCGAGCGGGCTCTGGTAGTCGAGCGTTTTGGCAGGTGAAATCAGAATCAGCATATCCAGTCCTTGCAGGAAATTTAGAGCGACTTTAACAAAAAATCGCCCTGAATTGATCGATAGCTGTTATTGCCGCGGCAAATCATCCCAGGTGCCAGGGGCAATTTGTGACTCGATTTCGGGATAGCGTGAGGCGTCAAAGACGGGCGGTACGCCGAGCTTGCGCTGACGCAGATAATCGCGCGCGATCAGCGCCACAACCGGTGAAAGCAGCAAAATGGCCGTCAGGTTCGTGATGGCCATCAGCGCCATAATGACGTCCGCTATTTGCCAGATCATCGGCATGCTGAGCAGGCAACCTACAAACACCATCGCCAGCACGCCCGCGCGAAGGATGTTGCGGGCCAGACGCGAGTCAACTTTCAGGAAGATAAGGTTGTTTTCGGCATAGATATAGTTCACCGCAATGGAACTAAAGGCAAAAAGTCCCACGACAAGTGCGACAAGGCCCGCGCCCCAGCTGCCGACGAGGGAGACCAGCGCCTGTTGTACCCAATGAATGCCTGCCGTACTACCGGACGGTTGTTCAGCGGCACCGGCCAGCAGCATTATCATCGCGCTGGCGGAGCAGATAACAATGGTGTCTGTGAAGACGCCAATCATCTGTACAATGCCCTGCGCGGCGGGATGTGGGGGCCAGGATGCGGCCGCTGCGGCGGCATTCGGCGTGGAGCCCATTCCCGCTTCGTTGGAGAACATACCCCGCTGAAAACCCGCAGTGAGTGCCTGGCTAAGGGTGTAACCCAGCGCGCCGGAAGCCGCTTCGCGCCAGCCGAACGCGCTTTGGAAAATGGTGACGATGACGTTCGGCACCTCGTCGATATGTATCGCGCATACCATCAGGCTGGTGGACACCCACAGCAGCGCCATCAGCGGAACCAGCCACTGCATCAGGCGGGCAACCCCTTTGAGCCCGGTCACAATGGTCAGCAGGGTGAGAAGGGCAAGCGCGCCGCCCGTCAGCCACTCCGGACAATTGAAGGCAAAGCGCAGCGCGTGGGCGACGGAATTTGCCTGAACGGTATTGAAAATAAGGCCATAGGCAATCAGCAAAAAGATCGAGAACAGAACGCCCATCCAGCGCATTCCCAGCCCGCGAGCCATATACCAGGCGGGACCGCCGCGAAACTGACCTTTGCCGTCTTTTTCTTTGTAGAGTTGCGCAAGCGAGCATTCAGCAAAGGAGGTGGCCATACCGATAATCGCCGTCACCCACATCCAGAATACCGCGCCCGGACCGCCCGCGCCGATCGCCAGCGCGACACCGGCCAGGTTACCGCTGCCGACGCGCGCGGCCAGGCTGGTACAGAGCGCCTGAAACGAGGTCAGGCCGCCCGGCTGTGGGGTGACGCTGTTTTTCAGACTTCTGCCAAATTTGCGGATATAGCGAAACTGAATCAGACCGCTGCGCCACGTAAACCAGATACCTGCTCCTGAAAGCAGGTATATCATGATCGAACCCCAGAGGACTTCGTTGATAAAGAAAAAGAAATCAGGCACTAACGTCCCTCTTGTTGATGCCAAAGTGAATATGTAAGCGCTACCACTGATTGTGCATGCTGTTACTTAGCAGCCTGTTAATATTCTGAGTTTATCATACTCTGCCTAAGCGCACTGTCTGCGGTTGCGCTGCCTCTCACTCGTGTTATCATCAGGGCAGACCGGTTACATCCCCCTAACAAGTAAACCTGTCATTTTTCCGCTGCTGGCAAGCTGTCGGTAGTGTGAATTATCCAGGGCACGTTAAAAGAGAAACACTATCATGACGGATAAATTGACCTCCCTTCGTCAGTTCACCACTGTCGTCGCTGACACCGGAGATATCGCGGCAATGAAGCTGTACCAGCCGCAGGATGCCACAACCAACCCTTCTCTGATCCTTAACGCCGCGCAGATCCCTGAGTATCGCAAACTGATCGACGAGGCGGTGACCTGGGCAAAAGCACAGAGCAATGACCGCGCGCAGCAGGTTGTGGATGCTACTGACAAACTGGCAGTGAACATCGGTCTGGAAATCCTGAAGCTCGTTCCTGGCCGTATCTCTACCGAAGTTGATGCTCGCCTGTCCTACGACACCGAAGCGTCTATCGCAAAAGCAAAACGCCTGATCAAACTGTACAACGATGCGGGCATCAGCAATGACCGTATCCTGATCAAACTGGCGTCTACCTGGCAGGGCATCCGCGCTGCTGAGCAGCTGGAAAAAGAAGGCATCAACTGTAACCTGACTCTGCTGTTCTCCTTCGCGCAGGCGCGTGCATGTGCCGAAGCTGGCGTATACCTGATTTCTCCGTTCGTGGGCCGTATTCTGGACTGGTACAAAGCCAACACCGACAAGAAAGAGTACGCGGCGTCTGAAGATCCAGGCGTGATTTCAGTGACTGAAATCTACGAATACTACAAACAGCACGGCTATGAGACCGTTGTTATGGGCGCAAGCTTCCGTAACGTCGGCGAAATCATCGAGCTGGCTGGCTGTGACCGCCTGACCATCGCTCCTGCGCTGCTGAAAGAGCTGGCAGAAAGCGAAGGTGCTATTGAGCGTAAACTGTCCTACACCGGCGAAGTGAAAGCACGCCCTGAGCGCATCACCGAGTCCGAGTTCCTGTGGCAGCACAACCAGGATCCAATGGCCGTAGATAAACTGGCGGACGGTATCCGTAAGTTTGCTATCGACCAGGAAAAACTGGAAAAAATGATCGGCGACCTGCTGTAATCATTCTGCGTGACCGGGTTCCCGGTCACGCGTCTTTCCCCCGCCTCTGTCTGAATTTTCTCTCTGCGTGTATCATTCCCTTTAATCAGTACTTTTTGAATGGAATGGATATGAATACCTTACGCATCGGCTTAGTGTCGATTTCTGACCGCGCCTCCAGCGGTGTTTATCAGGATAAAGGCATCCCTGCTCTGGAAGCGTGGCTGGGCAGCGCGCTCACTACCCCGTTTGAGATCCAGACTCGCCTGATCCCGGACGAGCAGCCGATCATCGAGCAAACCCTGTGTGAACTGGTGGATGAGATGAGCTGCCACCTGGTGCTGACGACGGGCGGAACCGGCCCCGCGCGCCGCGATGTAACGCCGGACGCGACGCTGGCTATCGCCGATCGTGAAATGCCGGGCTTCGGTGAGCAGATGCGCCAGATCAGTCTACACTTTGTCCCGACGGCCATTCTTTCCCGTCAGGTCGGGGTGATCCGCAAACAGGCGCTGATCCTGAACCTGCCGGGGCAGCCGAAGTCGATAAAAGAAACGCTGGAAGGGGTGAAAGCCGAGGACGGCAGCGTTATCGTCCACGGTATCTTTGCAAGTGTACCGTATTGTATACAACTGCTTGACGGTCCGTACGTGGAAACTGACGGCAATGTGGTAGCAGCATTTCGCCCTAAAAGCGCTCGCCGCGAAACAATCTCCTGAAATTCTTTAAAATGTGACATTAGCGCCAGCCGCTGTAGCGTGTAAATGGATTTACGATATAGTAATTTTTTCTTTACGATTACTGTAAAAAATAATCCACAACACATGCACAATGGTTCGCTATGTCACATAACACCCGACCTCTGAATCGACAGGACTACAAAACCCTCACGCTCGCTGCTCTGGGCGGCGCGCTGGAGTTTTACGACTTCATCATCTTTGTCTTCTTCGCCGCCGTTGTGGGGGCGCTGTTTTTCCCGGCGGATATTCCGGAATGGCTGCGTCAGGTACAAACCTTCGGCATTTTCGCTGCCGGCTATCTGGCGCGCCCGCTGGGCGGCATTGTCATGGCGCACTTTGGCGATCTGGTCGGGCGCAAGAAGATGTTTACCCTCAGCATCCTGCTTATGGCCGTGCCGACGCTGGCGATTGGGCTTTTGCCTACCTATGAGTCGATGGGCATTATCGCCCCGTTATTGCTGCTGCTGATGCGTATTCTCCAGGGCGCGGCCATCGGCGGGGAAGTGCCGGGCGCCTGGGTGTTTGTCGCTGAGCACGTCCCGGTGCGCCGCATCGGCATTGCGTGCGGAACGCTGACCGCAGGGCTGACGATCGGGATCCTGCTTGGCTCCGTGGTTGCAACCATCATCAATACCAGCATGACGCAACAGGCCGTTCACGACTGGGGCTGGCGTATACCGTTCCTGCTGGGCGGGGCGTTTGGGCTGGTGGCAATGTACCTGCGACGCTGGTTGCAGGAGACGCCAATATTTCTGGAAATGCAGCAGCGGAAGGCGCTGGCGCAAGAACTGCCGGTGAAAACCGTAGTAGTGCGGCATAAAAAAGCGGTAGTGGTGTCGATGCTTCTGACCTGGCTGCTGTCTGCGGGGATCGTGGTGGTCATTTTGATGTCACCGGTCTGGCTGCAAAAACAGTACGGTTTTGCGCCTGCCGTGACGTTACAGGCGAACAGTATCGCGACAATTATGCTCTGCTTTGGTTGTCTGGCCGCCGGGCTGGCGGCGGATCGTTACGGCGCAAGCGCGACCTTTATTGTCGGCAGTTTGCTTCTGGCCGCGTCGAGCTGGGCATTTTATCATCTTGCGGGCACCCATCCTGAACAACTGTTCCTGCTGTACGGTGTCGTCGGGCTGTGCGTGGGCGTCGTTGGCGCCGTACCGTACGTAATGGTCCGCGCCTTCCCGCCGGAGGTACGCTTCACTGGGATCTCTTTCTCTTATAATGTCTCGTATGCCATTTTCGGTGGGCTGACCCCGATTGTGGTGACGGTGTTGATGGGGGGGTCACCCCTTGCACCTGCGTGGTACGTGCTGGCGTTATCGCTGATGGGACTGGTTTTGGGGGTGTGGCTTCGCCAGTCAGAGGGACGTCGTGCCCGCGACGCGGGCACGACAGAGGGATCAGTGTTTTTCACCAATCGGTAGAATGGTGCGGTCGAACTGCTCGTTCAGCACTTCACCCATGGCCAGGTAGATTGCGCTTGCGCCGCAAACCAGACCTACCCAGCCGGCAACGTGAACGATGCCTTCGTTATCCGCCAGGTGACCGATGGCCAGCAGAGCGAACAGTACGGTCAGGCTCAGGAAGACGAATTGCAGTGCGCGGTTCGCCTTAAGGGTACCGAAGAACATGAACAGGGTGAACACGCCCCACAGTCCCAGGTACACGCCCAGGAAATGGGCGTTTGCCGCCTCTGCCAGGCCCATTTTAGGCATCAGCAGAATTGCGACCAGAGTCAGCCAGAAGGAACCGTAAGAGGTAAAGGCGGTTAAGCCGAAGGTGTTGCCTTTCTTATATTCCAGCAGGCCCGCAAAGATCTGTGCGATACCGCCGTAAAAAATGCCCATCGCCAGGATAATGCCGTCCATCGGGAACATCCCGATATTGTGCAGGTTCAGCAGAATGGTGGTCATGCCAAAACCCATCAGGCCCAGCGGAGCCGGATTAGCCAACTTAGTGTTGCCCATAAGTCCTCAAAAAAATCATCATTAATATGGTGAAATGGTTAAACCCGCGCCTGTTCTACCTGACGGGGCGCGGCATCATAATGGGCGGCATCGACGCCGTCTATGATCTCACCGGGGTGAAATTAAAAAATTTTTTATCCTTCCCCCTTGATGGATGCTGTTGTGACCCCATCTTGTAAGCAACCGCAGTGTGTGGACCTGAAAAAAATCAAATCTGGGCAGTTGAAAAAGCACGTTCTGCCCTTATTACAGGTACACAACCACATGTTGACTGAATTTTTAGTGGAGACGTTTAGATGGGTAAAATTATTGGTATCGACCTGGGTACTACCAACTCTTGTGTAGCGATTATGGATGGCACTACTGCACGTGTGCTGGAGAACGCCGAGGGCGATCGCACCACGCCTTCTATCATTGCTTATACCCAGGATGGTGAAACTCTGGTTGGTCAGCCGGCTAAACGTCAGGCCGTGACAAACCCGCAAAACACCCTGTTTGCGATCAAACGCCTGATTGGCCGCCGCTTCCAGGACGAAGAAGTTCAGCGTGACGTTTCCATCATGCCTTACAAAATCATCGCAGCCGATAACGGCGATGCATGGCTTGATGTGAAAGGCACCAAAACGGCACCTCCGCAGATCTCTGCTGAAGTGCTGAAGAAAATGAAGAAAACCGCGGAAGATTACCTGGGTGAACCGGTAACTGAAGCTGTTATCACCGTACCTGCTTACTTCAACGATGCTCAGCGTCAGGCAACCAAAGATGCTGGCCGTATCGCAGGTCTGGAAGTAAAACGTATCATCAACGAACCAACCGCAGCAGCACTGGCTTACGGTCTGGATAAAGAAGTTGGCAACCGTACTATCGCGGTTTACGACCTGGGTGGTGGTACCTTCGATATCTCTATTATCGAAATCGACGACGTTGACGGCGAAAAAACCTTCGAAGTTCTGGCAACCAATGGTGATACCCACCTGGGTGGTGAAGACTTCGATACCCGTCTGATCAACTACCTCGTTGACGAGTTCAAGAAAGATCAGGGCATTGACCTGCGTAACGACCCGCTGGCCATGCAGCGACTGAAAGAAGCCGCTGAGAAAGCGAAGATCGAGCTGTCTTCCGCTCAGCAGACCGACGTGAACCTGCCGTACATCACCGCAGACGCGACCGGTCCAAAACACATGAACATCAAAGTGACCCGTGCGAAACTGGAAAGCCTGGTAGAAGACCTGGTGAACCGTTCTATCGAGCCACTGAAAGTTGCATTGCAGGACGCTGGCCTGTCCGTGTCTGACATTCAGGACGTTATCCTGGTAGGTGGTCAGACTCGTATGCCAATGGTTCAGAAGAAAGTTGCTGAATTCTTTGGTAAAGAGCCACGTAAAGACGTGAACCCGGACGAAGCGGTTGCTATCGGTGCTGCGGTTCAGGGTGGTGTTCTGACGGGTGAAGTAAAAGACGTACTGCTGCTGGACGTTACCCCGCTGTCTCTGGGTATCGAAACCATGGGTGGCGTGATGACTCCGCTCATCAACAAAAACACCACTATCCCGACGAAACACAGCCAGGTGTTCTCTACCGCTGAAGACAACCAGTCTGCGGTAACCATCCATGTGATTCAGGGTGAGCGTAAGCGCGCGGCGGATAACAAATCTCTGGGTCAGTTCAACCTGGACGGTATTAACCCGGCACCACGCGGCATGCCACAGATCGAAGTCACCTTCGACATCGATGCTGACGGTATCCTGCATGTGTCTGCGAAAGACAAAAATAGCGGTAAAGAGCAGAAGATTACCATCAAGGCATCTTCTGGCCTGAACGAAGCGGAAATCGAAAAAATGGTTCGTGATGCCGAAGCTAACGCGGAATCCGACCGTAAGTTCGAAGAGCTGGTTCAGACCCGTAACCAGGGTGACCATCTGCTGCACAGCACCCGTAAGCAGGTTGAAGAAGCGGGCGATAAACTGCCAGCGGAAGACAAAACTGCGATCGAAACTGCACTGAGCGCGCTGGAAACGTCTCTGAAAGGCGAAGACAAAGCGGACATCGAAGCGAAGATGCAGGAGCTGGCACAGGTTTCTCAGAAGCTGATGGAAATCGCTCAGCAGCAGCACGCACAGCAGCAGGCGGGCGCTGATGCTTCCCAGAACAACGCGAAAGACGACGATGTTGTCGACGCTGAGTTCGAAGAAGTGAAAGACAAAAAATAATCGCCCTGATGCAGGGTAAGTAATCGGCACGGGCGTAGGAGAATTCTCCACGCCCGTGCTCGCATGTTAAGGGGCTTAAAAAAACCAATGGCAAAGCAAGACTATTACGAGATTTTAGGCGTTCCGAAAACTGCGGAAGAGCGTGAAATCAAAAAGGCGTATAAGCGCCTGGCCATGAAATTCCACCCTGACCGTAATCAGGGTGACAAAGAGGCTGAAGCCAAATTTAAAGAGATTAAAGAAGCCTACGAAGTCCTGACCGATGCACAAAAACGTGCGGCCTATGATCAGTACGGTCACGCGGCCTTTGAACAAGGCGGCATGGGCGGCGGTGGATTTGGTGGCGGCGGCTTCGGCGGCGGCGCTGATTTCAGCGATATCTTTGGTGATGTATTTGGCGATATCTTCGGCGGCGGACGTGGTCGTCAGCGCGCGGCGCGCGGCGCAGACCTGCGCTACAACATGGAGCTGACGCTTGAAGAAGCGGTTCGCGGCGTCACCAAAGAGATCCGTATTCCGACGCTGGAAGAGTGTGACGTTTGCCACGGCAGCGGCGCGAAAGCGGGGACTCAGCCACAGACCTGCCCAACCTGTCACGGTTCCGGTCAGGTGCAGATGCGCCAGGGCTTCTTCGCGGTGCAGCAGGCCTGTCCGCACTGTCATGGTCGCGGTACGCTGATTAAAGATCCGTGCACCAAATGCCACGGTCACGGTCGCGTGGAGAAAACCAAAACGCTGTCCGTTAAGATCCCGGCAGGCGTGGATACGGGCGACCGCATCCGTCTGGCAGGTGAGGGTGAAGCCGGCGAGCACGGCGCACCGGCAGGCGATCTGTACGTTCAGGTTCAGGTGAAGCAGCACGCCATCTTCGAGCGTGAAGGTAACAACCTGTACTGTGAAGTGCCGATCAACTTTGCGATGGCGGCGCTGGGTGGCGAAATCGAAGTGCCGACGCTGGACGGTCGCGTTAACCTGAAAATCCCCGGCGAAACCCAGACCGGGAAGCTGTTCCGCATGCGCGGCAAAGGCGTTAAATCCGTTCGCGGTGGCGCGCAGGGTGACCTGTTATGCCGCGTGGTCGTGGAAACGCCGGTCGGCCTGAACGATAAGCAGAAACAGCTGCTGAAAGAGCTTCAGGAGAGTTTTGGTGGTCCGACGGGTGAGAAAAACAGTCCGCGCTCCAAAAGCTTCTTCGATGGCGTCAAAAAATTCTTCGACGATTTAACCCGCTAACCCGCCAGCTGGTTACTATCCTTTAAAGCCCGGAAGCGATTCCGGGCTTTTTGTTTATAGCGTTATTCCTCGGTTAAACTGAATATATACACAATATTAATCTGTTTTTACCGATATGTTTGCGCTGATATTATGGTTTTACCGAGGTATTGTTGTAAAAGAGAGTTTAAACGTGAAATTACTACACCGTTTCTTTAGCAGTGAGGCATCCGGCGGCGTCATCCTGATTATTGCTGCTGCGGCCGCCATGCTGCTCGCCAATATGGGCATGACGCGCGATCTCTATCACGCATTTCTGGAAACGCCCGTCGAGCTGAAAGTCGGGGCGCTGGAAATTAACAAGAACATGCTGCTGTGGATCAACGATGCGCTGATGGCGGTGTTCTTCCTGCTGGTGGGTCTGGAGGTTAAACGTGAGCTGGTGATCGGTTCGCTTGCCAGCCGTCAGCGCGCGGCGTTTCCGGTGATCGCGGCGATTGGCGGGATGATCGTTCCGGCGTTGCTCTTTCTCGCGTTTGCGTGGCAGGATCCGGTTGCGCGTGACGGCTGGGCGATCCCGGCTGCAACGGATATCGCGTTTGCGCTCGGGGTCTTAGCCTTGCTCGGTAGCCGCGTCCCGGTAGCACTGAAAATTTTCCTGATGGCGCTGGCGATTATCGATGACCTGGGCGCTATCGTGATTATCGCGCTGTTCTACACCAGCGATCTGTCGGTTCTGTCGCTGAGCGTGGCGGCCGTGGCTATTGTGGTGCTGGCCTTGCTGAACGTCTTCAACGTCCGACGTACGGGTATTTATATTCTGGTGGGCATGGTGCTGTGGACGGCGGTGCTGAAGTCTGGCGTGCATGCCACGCTGGCGGGCGTCATCGTTGGCTTCTTTATTCCGCTGAAGGAGCAGGACGGCAAATCGCCAGCCAGACAGCTGGAGCATGTGCTTCATCCGTGGGTGGGCTTTATGATCCTGCCGCTGTTTGCGTTTGCCAACGCGGGAGTTTCCCTGGCCGGGGTTACCCTGGACGGACTCACCTCCGTGCTGCCGCTGGGTATCATCGCCGGTCTGTTTATCGGTAAGCCGCTGGGTATCAGCCTGTTCTGCTGGCTGGCGCTGAAGCTGAAGCTGGCGTCATTGCCAAACGGGACCACCTTTAGCCAGATTATGGCCGTCGGCGTGCTGTGCGGTATTGGATTCACCATGTCGATCTTTATCTCGACGCTGGCGTTTGGCGCAAACGCGCCTGAGCTTATCGTCTGGGCAAAACTCGGCATTCTCATCGGGTCATTACTGGCCGCAGTCATTGGTTATACCTTGTTGAAGGTGAAATTGTCCGGACAGGCTGTCCAGGCATAACGGAAAACCGGGAGGAGGGGGCTCCTTCTCCCGATACACACTCAGGGAGAGAACACGCGATGTCTCATTTGAATTACAACCATCTTTATTACTTCTGGCACGTTTATAAACAGGGCTCGGTCGTGGGGGCGGCAGAAGCGCTTTACCTGACGCCACAAACCATTACCGGGCAAATCAAAGCCCTGGAAGAGCGGTTACAGGGCAAGTTGTTCAAGCGCAAGGGCCGTGGGATTGAGCCCAGTGAGCTGGGCGAGCTGGTGTTCCGCTATGCGGATAAAATGTTCACCCTGAGTCAGGAGATGCTGGACATCGTCAACTACCGCAAAGAGTCGAACCTGCTTTTTGACGTGGGGGTGGCGGATGCGCTGTCCAAACGGCTGGTGAGTGGCGTGCTGGATGCGGCGGTGGTGGAAGATGAACAGATCCATTTACGCTGCTTTGAGTCCACTCACGAGATGCTGCTGGAACAGCTGAGCCAGCATAAGCTGGATATGATTATTTCGGATTGCCCTATCGATTCCACGCAGCAGGAAGGCTTGTTCTCGGTGAAAATTGGCGAATGCGGCGTCAGTTTCTGGTGCATCAATCCGCCACCGGAAAAACCGTTTCCTGCCTGCCTGGAAGAGCGCCGCTTGCTGGTGCCGGGTCGGAGGTCCATGCTCGGACGGAAGCTGCTGAACTGGTTTAACTCGCAGGGGCTGAACGTAGAAATTCTCGGTGAGTTCGACGATGCGGCGCTGATGAAAGCCTTTGGCGAAGCGCATAACGCTATCTTCGTTGCTCCGACGCTGTACGCGCACGATCTCTATTCAGACGACAAAATAACCGAGATCGGCAGGGTGGATAACGTGATGGAAGAGTATCACGCCATATTCGCCGAAAGGATGATTCAGCACCCGGCGGTACAGCGAATCTGCAATCGCGACTATTCGGCGCTTTTTACGCCGCCGGCAATCTGAAGACATAAAAAAACCCGCGTTAAGCGGGTTCTTTCAAACAAGCAACAACAAGTGGCGATTAAGCCAGTTTGTTGATCTGCGCGGTCAGGTTTGCTTTATGACGCGCTGCTTTGTTTTTGTGGATCAGACCTTTAGCAGCCTGACGATCCACGATTGGTTGCATTTCGTTAAATGCGTTCTGCGCTGCAGCTTTGTCGCCAGCTTCGATAGCTGCGTATACTTTCTTGATGAAAGTACGCATCATAGAGCGACGGCTTGCATTGTGCTTACGAGCCTTTTCAGACTGAACGGCACGTTTCTTAGCTGATTTGATATTAGCCAAGGTCCAACTCCCAAATATGATCTATGTGGACAATTCAAAGGCCGAGGAATATGCCCTCTATACCTTCTTTTGTCAATGGATTTGTGCAAATAAGCGCCGTTAATGTGGCGACGCTACGTTACGTAGTGATGGCGCAGGATTCTACCAGCTTGTCGTTCGTGAATACAGCTTTTCGGCGTAAAAATCGCAGTTCGCGGACAGATTTTTTTGCTGCGAAAGGTCAGCGTGATGAAATCATACGGCTTTCTGTTTAGCGTGAACAATCGCCGGTTAACCTTAACCGCTGTACAAGGTATACTTTGGCGATTTTCACTGTTTTGAGCCAGTCATGAAGCTGATACGCGGCATACATAATCTCAGTCAAGCCCCGCACGGGTGCGTGCTGACCATTGGTAATTTCGACGGCGTGCATCGTGGGCATCAGGCGCTGTTGCAGGGATTGCGTAAAGAAGGCGAGGCGCGAGGCCTGCCCGTCGTGGTGATGATTTTCGAGCCTCAGCCGCTGGAGCTGTTTGCAGGCGAGAAATCCCCCGCGCGGCTGACGCGTCTGCGTGAGAAGTTACGCTACCTGGCGGAGTCAGGGGTGGACTACGTCCTGTGCGTACGGTTCGACCGTCGTTTTGCCGCGCTGACCGCACAAAATTTTGTCAGCGACCTGTTGGTCAGGCAGCTTGGCGTGCAGTTTCTCGCCGTGGGCGATGATTTCCGCTTTGGCGCTGGTCGTCAGGGCGATTTCTTGTTATTACAGAAGGCTGGCCTGGAGTACGGGTTTGACGTCACCAGCACGATGACCTTCTGTGAGGGCGGCGTGCGCGTCAGCAGCACGGCGGTACGTCAGGCGCTGGCGAACGATGAACTGGACACGGCAGAAACGCTGCTGGGTCACCCGTTCACAATTTCAGGTCGCGTGGTCCATGGCGATGCGCTGGGCCGCACGATAGGTTTCCCGACGGCGAATATACCGCTGCGTCGTCAGGTCTCCCCGGTTAAAGGGGTCTATGCGGTGGAAGTGGCAGGACTGGGCGAGAAGCCTTTCTACGGCGTCGCCAACATTGGCACACGTCCAACGGTTGCCGGTGTGCGTCAACAGTTAGAAGTACACCTGCTGGACGTTGTAATGGACCTGTATGGTCGCCATATAGATGTGATACTGCGTAAAAAAATACGCAATGAACAGCGATTCGCTTCGCTGGATGAACTTAAAGCGCAAATCGCGCGAGATGAATTAACGGCCCGCGAGTTTTTTGGGCTTTAGAACCGGCTTAACTGCCTACGTGATAAATACGGAACCGAGAATCTGATGAGTGACTATAAATCAACCCTGAATTTGCCGGAAACAGGGTTCCCGATGCGCGGCGATCTCGCCAAGCGTGAACCGGGAATGCTGGCGCGTTGGACCGATGATGACCTGTACGGCATCATTCGTGCAGCCAAAAAAGGCAAAAAAACCTTCATTCTGCATGATGGCCCTCCATATGCGAATGGCAGCATTCATATTGGTCACTCTGTAAACAAGATTCTGAAAGACATTATCGTGAAGTCCAAAGGACTCGCGGGATATGACTCGCCTTACGTTCCGGGCTGGGACTGCCATGGTCTGCCAATCGAGCTGAAAGTTGAGCAAGAGTACGGTAAGCCGGGTGAGAAGTTCACCGCCGCAGAATTCCGCGCGAAATGCCGCGAATACGCTGCCACCCAGGTTGACGGTCAGCGCGCTGACTTCATCCGTCTGGGCGTGCTGGGTGACTGGTCGCATCCGTACCTGACCATGGACTTCAAAACCGAAGCCAACATCATCCGAGCGCTGGGTAAAATCATCGGCAACGGTCACCTGCACAAAGGCGCGAAGCCGGTGCACTGGTGCGTCGACTGCCGCTCTGCGCTGGCAGAAGCGGAAGTGGAGTATTACGACAAAACCTCGCCTTCTATCGACGTGGCCTTCGAAGCGGTCGATCAGGATGCGATCAAAGCTAAATTTGGTCTGCCTGGCGTAAGCGGCCCGATCTCTCTGGTGATCTGGACCACCACCCCGTGGACGCTGCCTGCTAACCGCGCGATCTCCCTCTCTGGCGAGTTTGAGTATGCGCTGGTGCAGATTGATGGCCGTGCGGTTATCCTGGCGAAAGACCTGGTCGAAAGCGTGCTGAAACGCGCGAACATCACCGATTACACCGTGCTGGGCACCGTAAAAGGCGACGCGCTGGAACTGATGCGCTTCAAACACCCGTTCCTGGACTTCGACGTTCCGGCGATTCTGGGCGACCACGTCACGCTGGACGCGGGTACCGGTGCGGTGCATACCGCCGGTGGCCACGGTCCTGACGACTACAACATCAGCCTGAAATATGGTCTGGAAATCGCTAACCCGGTGGGTCCGGACGGCTCATACCTGCCTGGCACCTACCCGGCGCTGGACGGTATCAACGTCTTTAAAGCCAACGACATCATCGTTGACATCCTGCGTACCAGCGGCGCGCTGCTGCACGTAGAGAAAATGCAGCACAGCTATCCGTGCTGCTGGCGTCACAAGACGCCTATCATCTTCCGTGCGACCCCGCAGTGGTTCATCAGCATGGATCAGAAAGGCCTGCGCGCGCAGTCGCTGAAAGAGATCAAAGGCGTGCAGTGGATCCCGGACTGGGGCCAGGCGCGTATCGAATCCATGGTGGCTAACCGTCCTGACTGGTGTATTTCCCGTCAGCGTACCTGGGGCGTGCCAATGTCTCTGTTCGTGCATAAAGAGACGCAGGAGCTGCACCCGAACACTCTGGAACTGATGGAAGAAGTGGCGAAGCGCGTCGAAGTTGACGGTATTCAGGCGTGGTGGGATCTCGACGCCCGCGACATCCTGGGCGCTGACGCAGACAGCTACGAGAAAGTGCCGGATACCCTGGACGTGTGGTTCGACTCCGGGTCTACCCACTCCTCCGTGGTTGACGTGCGTCCGGAGTTTGCTGGTCACGCTGCCGATATGTATCTGGAAGGGTCTGACCAACACCGCGGCTGGTTCATGTCATCGCTGATGATCTCCACCGCCATGAAGGGTAAAGCACCTTACCGCCAGGTATTGACCCACGGCTTCACCGTGGATGGTCAGGGCCGTAAGATGTCCAAATCTATCGGTAACACCGTTTCTCCGCAGGACGTGATGAACAAACTGGGCGCGGACATTCTGCGTCTGTGGGTGGCCTCTACCGACTACACCGGCGAAATGGCGGTCTCTGATGAGATCCTGAAACGTGCTGCTGACAGCTATCGTCGTATTCGTAACACCGCGCGCTTCCTGCTGGCGAACCTGAACGGGTTCGATCCGGTGAAAGACATGGTGAAGCCGGAAGAGATGGTTGTGCTCGATCGCTGGGCGGTAGGCTGCGCGAAAGCGGCGCAGGAAGATATTCTTAAAGCCTATGAGTCTTACGACTTCCACGAAGTGGTGCAGCGCCTGATGCGCTTCTGCTCCATCGAGATGGGCTCGTTCTACCTCGACATCATCAAAGACCGCCAGTACACCGCGAAAGCGGACAGCGTGGCGCGTCGTAGCTGCCAGACTGCGCTGTTCCACATCGCAGAGGCGCTGGTACGCTGGATGGCGCCGATCATGTCCTTCACCGCGGATGAAATCTGGGGTTACCTGCCGGGCGACCGCGAGAAGTATGTCTTCACCGGCGAGTGGTACGAAGGTCTGTTCGACCTCTCCAGCACTGAAGCAATGAACGATGCCTTCTGGGACGAGCTGCTGAAAGTGCGCGGCGAAGTGAACAAGGTTATCGAGCAGGCGCGTGCGGACAAGAAAGTCGGTGGCTCTCTGGAAGCGACGGTGACCCTGTACGCCGAACCGGAGCTGGCGGCCAAACTGACCGCGCTGGGCGATGAATTACGATTTGTCCTGTTGACCTCCGGTGCGAAAGTTGCGGATTATGCCGAAGCTACTGCTGATGCTCAGCAGAGTGAACTGCTCAAAGGACTGAAGGTCGCGCTGAGCAAAGCCGACGGTGAAAAATGCCCGCGCTGCTGGCATTACACCACTGATGTCGGTCAGGTGGCGGAACACGCAGACATCTGCGGTCGCTGTGTAAGCAACGTCGCCGGTGACGGCGAAAAACGTAAGTTTGCCTGATGAGTAAAACTCTCTGTTCAACAGGACTGCGCTGGCTGTGGCTGGTGGTGGTGGTGCTGATTATTGATTTGGGCAGCAAGTTCCTGATCCTCCAGAAGTTCGCTCTGGGGGATACGGTCCCGCTGTTTCCGTCGCTTAACCTGCACTATGCCCGCAACTATGGTGCGGCGTTTAGTTTCCTTGCCGACAGCGGTGGCTGGCAGCGCTGGTTCTTCGCGGGTATCGCTATCGGTATCTGCGTCGTGCTGGCGGTGCTGATGTACCGCTCAAAGGCCACGCAAAAGCTGAATAATATCGCCTACGCGCTGATCATTGGCGGCGCGCTGGGTAACCTGTTTGACCGCCTGTGGCACGGCTTTGTGGTCGATATGATCGACTTCTACGTTGGCGACTGGCACTTCGCGACCTTTAACCTCGCCGATAGCGCAATATGCGTTGGTGCGGCGTTAATCGTGCTGGAAGGCTTCTTGCCTAAACCGGCCGCGAAAGAGCAGGCGTAACAAAACCAGCCGGGTGACGCGTAGCGATCCCGGCCTACAGAATTTGTGGCCCCCGTAGGCCCGGTAAGCGTAGCGCCACCGGGCAACAGGTGACCCAAAACAAGCGAGCAATTTGCATGTCTAAATCCGTACAGAGCAACAGCGCGGTTCTCGTTCATTTCACGCTGAAGCTGGATGACGGCTCCACGGCCGAATCCACCCGCAACAATGGCAAACCGGCGCTGTTTCGTCTGGGTGACACCTCCCTGTCTGAAGGCCTTGAGCAGCAGCTTCTGGGTCTGAAAGAGGGCGAGAAAAAAGCGTTTTCGCTGGAGCCGGATGCGGCATTTGGCGTGCCAAGCCCGGACCTGATCCAGTATTTCTCGCGCCGTGAGTTTATGGATGCGGGTGAACCAGAAATCGGGGCGATTATGCTCTTTACCGCTATGGACGGCAGCGAAATGCCTGGCGTGATCCGAGAAATCAACGGCGATTCTATCACCGTCGATTTCAACCATCCGCTTGCCGGGCGTACCGTTCATTTTGATGTCGAAGTGCTGGAGATCGATCCGGCACTGGAGGAGTAAAATGCAGATCCTGTTGGCTAACCCGCGCGGCTTCTGCGCCGGTGTAGACCGCGCTATCAGCATTGTTGAAAACGCGCTGGAGATTTACGGCGCGCCGATTTACGTGCGTCACGAAGTGGTGCACAACCGTTACGTGGTCGACAGCCTGCGCGAGCGCGGTGCGATTTTTATCGAGCAGATCAGCGAAGTGCCGGACGGCGCAATCCTCATCTTCTCCGCGCACGGCGTCTCTCAGGCGGTACGCAACGAGGCGAAAAGCCGCGATCTGACCGTATTCGATGCCACCTGTCCGTTAGTGACAAAAGTGCATATGGAAGTGGCGCGCGCCAGCCGTCGTGGTGAAGAGTCAATTCTGATTGGTCACGCCGGTCACCCGGAAGTTGAAGGCACCATGGGCCAGTACAGCAACCCGGAAGGGGGCATGTATCTGGTTGAGTCACCGGAAGATGTCTTTACGCTGGACGTGAAAAACGAAGCCCGTCTGTCGTTTATGACCCAGACGACGCTTTCCGTAGACGACACCTCAGACGTGATTGACGCCCTGCGCCAGCGCTTCCCGAAAATTGTCGGGCCGCGCAAAGATGATATCTGCTATGCAACCACCAACCGTCAGGAAGCCGTACGCGCCCTGGCTGAACAGGCGGATGTGGTGCTGGTGGTCGGCTCGAAAAACTCCTCTAACTCCAACCGACTGGCCGAACTGGCGCAGCGTATGGGGAAAGCAGCTTTTCTGATCGACGACGCAACGGACATTCAGGAAGCGTGGGTGAAAAACGCGGCCTGCGTCGGTGTTACCGCAGGCGCTTCAGCGCCGGATATCCTGGTGCAAAACGTCATTGCCCGCCTGCAAGAGCTGGGCGGTGGCGAAGCGGTGCCGCTGGAAGGCCGTGAAGAGAACATTGTCTTCGAAGTGCCGAAAGAGCTGCGAATCGACGCCCGCGAAGTGGAATAATGTCCTCTCAATCTTCAAAATGCCGGTGGCGAAAGCCTCCGGCATTTTTGTTTCTGGTTAACTGTGATTCACCATCAATATTGACGCTTTTATCGCTAGGTTAATCGTTTAATCTGCCATCATGATATTGCTGTTCTCCTCGGGCCGGAGAGCGATATGAATTCAGACATCTTTTTGCCACCTCAGTTGACGTGGGCTACCGGCGCGCTAGCCAGCGGGCCGCTTATCCGCAAAACGACTCGTCTTGCGGATCTTCCTGGGATCTTCGCAGACGGCGAGGCGTGGAAGTGCGGCAATCCTCAAAAAAGTGTGTATGACGTAGACGTACTGGGCTCGCCCGTAGGGGAAGGGGCACTCTTCGTTGGGGTAACTCACCTGCGTGCGGGTAACGTGGGCGATGAGTTCTTTATGACTCGCGGTCATTTTCATCAGCGCCGCGAACAGGGGAGGTCTATTTTGGCCTGCGCGGATGTGGCTTGTTGCTGCTGCAAACGGAGGCGGGCGACGCGCGGCTTGAGCAGGTGACGGCTGGCTCCGTGCATATTATTCCTCCTTTTACAGCGCATCGTTTGATTAACACTGGCAACGAGACGCTATCCTCCCTTGCCGTCTGGCCGAGCATTGCGGGACACGACTATGCGGCGCTGGCAGAGGGCTTCACCCTGCGGATCTTTGCCTCCGGGGAAGGTTACGAGGTGCGCCATGGCTAACTATGGCCTTGATATGACCATCAACCGTCAGCCGCTCGGTTTTTGCTACGGAGAGGATGTTACCGGGCCGATGCCGGAGATCAGAACGCTGGATCAGATCCGCCCGTCGCTGCGCAATCGGGACTGCGAAGGGCCTGAACAGGTATATGCCATCGCGATGGACGTGGCGCGTCTGGCGGACAGGCCGGAGCTCGAAAAACGCATGCTGCTTTTTGGTGTGGTCACCTACGCGGCAGGCACGCTTGGCGATGAGCCGGTCCGCAGCCAGGGACATGTTCACCGTATTAGCCAGCACAGCGGATGGTCGCCCCCTGAGCTGTACGAAATCTGGCAGGGTAAAGCGATTATCTACATGCAGGAGTATGTGGACGACGATCCGGGACGTTGTTTTGCGGTACTCGCGGGGCCGGGTGAAAAGGTACTGGTCCCTCCCGGATGGGGCCATGCGACGATTTCGGCCTCGCCCAATGAGCCGCTGACGTTTGGTGCGTGGTGCGATCGGGAATATGGCTTTGAGTATGAGGCCGTTCGTGCGCGAAAAGGTCTGGCCTGGTATCCCTTAGTTCAGGGTAATCATATTGTCTGGCAGCATAACAGTCACTACAGACCAGGGCGCTTGCAGATGATTACGCCGAGAAGTTATCCGGAATTTGGCATTACTGATGCGCCTGTTTATCAGCAGTTTATTGATGACCCCGCACGGTTCGAGTTTATTTCGCGTCCGGATAAAGTCGCAGAACTGTGGAATAACTTCCATCCATAAAGAAGCCGGGGCATTGCCCCGGTTTTCTTATCCTGCAAACAAACCGGACGCCACGCCAAGCGCTGCCAGTATAAGCAACAATATCATGGCTTTTACCGGCGACACGCCGCGTTTTGCCATCAGATACCAGGTCCCCAGCACCACCGCCAGCGGAAGCAGCTGCGGGAAAATACCGTCCAGCATCTGCTGAACGTGAATGTTAACCCCGTCCCGGGTGATGAACTCCAGCCCGGTGCCGAGCTTCACGTAGCTGGCCGCCACGCCGCCCATGACAAATACGCCCAGTAGCGAGAGCGCTTCCCGTAGCCGGGTAGATTTGCTGCTGACCAGCATCTCCACGGAGCCTGATCCCATCTGGTAGCCTTTGAGAAACAGGAACCAGGAGCCAGGGATAATGATGGCCAGCCAGGCAACGGTATAAAACAGTGGACCGAGGATATTTCCGCCTGCCGCCAGCGCCATCCCAATGCTAAGCAGGATCGGGATCAGCATGCCGGGGATCATCGAATCGCCGATCCCGGCAATTGGCCCCATCAGGCCTACCTTCAGGGTATTTATGGTTTCACCGTCGATCGGCTCGCCGTTGGCTTTTTTCTCCTCCAGCCCCAGCGCCATACCGTTAACGATCGCGCCAATCTGTGGCTCTGTGTTGTAGAACGACGCGTGACGGCGCAGCATCTCGGTACGTTGTACCGGGTCGGGATAGAGCTTTTTTGCGACCGGCAGCATGCTCAGGCAAAAGCCGAAGGATTCAAGGCGTTCAAAGCTCATTGAGGAGAGGTTGTGCATCATCCACGCTCGCCAGCAGCGGCGCAGATCCTTGCGGGTGAGTTTACGTTCTTCCATCAGAATTCATCCTCGTCGTCAGGGACAGGTGCTGAAGCCACGGCCTGCGGTGCCTCGGGTTTATAGTTGTAATGAATCAGTGCCTGCAGGGCGCCCACGATCACCAGCGCGACCATATTGAGTTTCAGGAAAACGATGCAGACGAAGCCCACCAGAAAGTAGATAAGCATGGTATAGCTTTTGATGATCTGCTTAAGCAGGATGGCAATACCGACGGCGGGCAAGATGCCGCCCAGCACATTCATGGTGGAGAGGACGATGTGCGGCAGGCTGTCCATAAACCCGCTAATGTACTGTGCGCCAAAAAAGACGGCGATAAAGGTAGGCACAAAGCGCAGCACAAAATTCATCGCCTGCGGCCAGATGGCGCTGTTGAGGTAGATCCCGCGCTCGTCGCCGTTCTCCAGCGCCACATCCGCACGATGGTTCCAGAAGGAGTTCAGCACCATCATCGCATTGAAGAGAATGGTTCCGGCGATCCCAATAGTCGCCGCCAGCGCGACGGCAACCTCAGGTCCTTTGCCGGAAAGTATTCCCAGTGCAATGGCCGGATAAGCCACAAAGTTTAAATCTGCTGGCATCGAGCCGCCGGGTGTCACCATTGCGATATAAACCGCCTGCACCGCTACGCCAATCATAATCCCGGTTTTGATATCGCCCAGGATCAGGCCAACCAGCATCCCGGAAATGAGCGGTCGGGAGATGAGATACCAGCCGCCCGTCAGCCCTAAAAGCCACGGACTACTGAGTGCGCCCAGATAACACAGCAGGCCAATTAAAGCCGCTTCGATAATCATGATCTGCTCCTTATTTCAGCTTTTGTCTGGCATCCTGCCAGGTATAAAAACTGGCATCAGGAACCAGGCGGAATTCAATCGCGTGTCCCTGCCCGGTCAGCCACTCGAACGCCGCCGCTTCATCCTGGGTTACCGATTGATTCGGGCCGATGGTGATCGTGTTAGCCCGGGCGCTCATCGGGCCCACGTTAATTTTTCCATTGCTGTTTTTCAGGCTAATGCCCGCCTGCTCAATGCGCTGTAGCGTGAGTGGAGATTTGCCAATCACGAAATAGCGCTTTTCGCTGGCAATCACTTTTGGCAGTTTTTCGATCGCGGTTGCCGTATCGAACAGCCACACTTTGGTATCTGATACGGCCCCTTTCATGACCGACGATAACAGCGGATCGGCCGCAACGGCATCGTCAATGGCAACGATGCCGTCGCAGGGCAGCTCCCTGGCCCAGCGTGTAATGAGCTGCCCGTGGATCACGCGATCGTCAATGCGTACAAAAGAAATACTCATATGCGGCTCCTTAAAAATCGTCTGTCTGTGCAGTATCTGCCGGTTTCGCCTGTACCAGCGTCGGCAGAGTAAGTTCGATAAGCTGCCCGGCAGCCTGATGAACATCGCGAGCCATCATCACCTCTTCGGTTTGCAGCAGCATCGGGAAGTTGACTCCAGCCACCACGGCGACCGGCGGCTGCGTATATGGGTTAAGCGCGGCCTCACAGGCCACGTTCCACGGCGTGCCGCTTTGCATGTCGCACAGCACCAGCACGCCGTCAGCGTTGACGCTTGCCGCTTCCAGTGTGGAGATGAAATCCTGCCGGAAGCCCTCTATTCCCGCCTGTTCGGTCAGACAAATGGCGTGTACGCCGGGGAGCTCGCCGTATACCATCCGGCCGCTCTCCAGCAGCGCGGCGGCTAACGGCCCATGAGTGGCGACAATAAAATGAATCATCGTTAGCTCCTTACCCAGGCTTTGATAGTCGCGAGGGGGTGTCCGGAAGCACGGGCTGAAGGTGAAATGCGATAGTCACCTACGCTTGCCGGAATGATGAAGGTTTCGGCGTAATGGACGGTAAACGGCTCAAATGCACCGGTTGGGCTGTCGACAATTGCTTCGTCGCCCTCTACCAGATTCAGCACGTTCACACCGCCGCCGGTGTGGTGCAAAACGGGTTCGCTAAACCAGTGGCGGCGGGTTTCGATAAATTCACGCTCGTGCAGGCCAGTACGCTCTTCACGCCAGCCGTTTCCTTCCGCGACAGGTTCGAACTGATTCACCAGATGCTGATGAACCCACTGCGCGTCGCGCTGCCAGTCGATCACCTTTTCACCGTGCTCCAGGTGTACCGGGCGCGGCAGCCCGTCCAGGCCCAGGCGGCCCCAGTCCCACAGTTTGAAGGTGAAAATATACGGCGTAGCGCTGATCTCCAGCACCATGGTACCCGCGCCGGAGCAGTGCACCGTCCCAGCCGGGATCAGGAAATGATCGTGCTTTTTTGCCGGGATCTGATTAACGAAGCGGTCGTCATCAAACGGTTTTTCACCGCGACCCGCGCGCCTGAGATCGTCCATCATGGCCTCAGGGTCTGTGCCGGTTTTGGTCCCCAGATAGACGACGGCACCCGGCTCCGCTTCCAGAATGTAATAACTCTCATCCTGGGTATAGTGCATCCCAAACTGCTGCTGGATGTACTCGGTAATGGGGTGGACCTGGAAGCTCAGATTCTGGCCACCCATGGTGTCGAGGAAGTCAAAACGGATCGGGAATTCCGCGCCGAAACGTGCGTGAACTTTCTCGCCCAGCAGAGCACGGGGCTCAAGCAAAACCAGATCCTGAGAGGGGATCTCGATCCGCACTGCGCCAAAACGCAGTAACAGGCTGTTCTCCTCGGGCACGCAGTCAAAACACCACGCGTAATTGGGTGCAGAGGGATCGAGATCGAATTGCTGTTTCATCCACTGGCCGCCCCAGACGCCAGGATCGAAAAAGGGCGCCACGCGGAAAGGCTGGGTGGTAGTTTGCTTCAGCCCGGCTCGCAGGGCCTCGCCGCTGACCATCGCGGGCTGGTTCGTCTGGGTTGTATCCAGTAAAAAATCGGTGCGCCTGAGCAGCGGCGTTTTGTGGCGATCGAAGACGCGCCATTCGACAAAAAAGGCGCGCTTGTAGCGACGAAGCATATCTTCCTGCTGATTATCTGCGCCCCAGTTCCCAGTCTCACCCCGGCGCATACGCTGCTGGATCTCCCAGCGCGGCAGATCGGCATACACCAGCACATCACCCGGATGGACAAGCGTCGCACCGGGACCGTAGATCACAATCAGCCCCCCAGAACACTGGCTCACCCGAACCTGCAACGCCTCCAGACGCGCGGGATCGAAAAACTCTCCAAGCTGGTGGCAGGAGAGAACGCCAAAGACGCGATCGTCTGTGAGGTTGCGCGCCAGCATCTCATGAATGGCACACTCATCCCGTCGCGCCTGTTCAGCATTGATCGCCAGCGTCGGGCGTAGACGCGGCAGCACGTTCTCTTCAAGCTCGGTCATGCGCACGCCCGGATAGCAGTCAATCACCAGCACCGTGCGGCTGCGCTGTTGGGTTTTTGACTCAAGAACGCGGGTTATTGCTTCCCAGCCTTGCCAGGCGCTGTCATCAAAACCCTGTATCGCCACCGTGGGGAATTTGTCGTAGGTTGTCATTGTATCCTCCGTAATCGTTATTTAAGGTTATTCGATTAACCGTATTTGAGAAGAGTGGTTAACGCGATTAACCCGCCATAAATGCGAATCGAATCCAGAACAACAGCGGTAATGTGAAGAGTCTCACAGGGAAAAATGCAGAAAACAGGTTATTCGATTAACCTGTAGTGATGATGAAGGAGACAACATGACGGGAATTACACTGGCCGATGTCGCGAAACGCGCCGGCGTGTCAACGGCGACGGTCTCGATGGTGCTCTGCAACAAAGGCCGCATTTCGCAAAGCACGCGCGAACGTGTGCTCAAGGCGCTGGATGAATCCGGCTATGTCTATAACCAGACGGCAGCCAATTTACGTAACCGCAGCAGTAACCAGGTCGGGCTGCTCTTGCACGATATCACCAACCCTTTTTACAGCGAGATGACGGCAGGGCTAAGTCATGAAATGGAGCGCCACGAGCTGATGCTTTTTCTGGCGAATAGCGAGGAATCGGCAGAGCGACAGCAAAAATTTGTTGATTCACTGATGCGTAATAACGTCGGCGGTATGGTGCTGTGTGCGGCTCGGGAAACGCCCCAGGCCTTTTTTGAGGGTCTGAAGCGGCGCAATATTCCGGCTATCATGGTTGTGCGACCGCTGAACGATCCGGATTTTGATTTTGTCGGAACGGATAACTTCTTAGGCACGCAGATGGCGACGGAGCATCTGCTCAGAATGGGCCATCGGCACATTGCGTTCATTGGAGGGAGCCAGAATTCGGGCTCTCGGGCGCAGCGTATCGGGGGCTTTACCAGCAAGCTGCTGGAGTACGGCGTGACGCCGAATCCTGCCTGGATCAGAACCTCTCACGCCAGCCAAAGCGACGGCGCGCGCGTGGCAGAGGCGTTACTTCTCGAGCATCCACACATCAGTGCGGCGATTTGCTATCAGGATGTTGTGGCGCTGGGGGTGATGCAAAGCTTACGCAAGATGGGCCGTGAGCCGGGACGTGATTTTGCGCTGGTCGGTTTCGATGATATTACCGAAGCGGCTCTGGTGCAGCCCGCATTGACCACCGTATCGGTGGCGGCGAAAGAGATTGGTCGTAAGGCAGGGGAGTTACTTTACAGCCGCATACAGGGCAACGACGAACCCGCCAAACGAATCATTCTGCCGCCTGCGCTGGTGGTGCGGGAATCATGTGGTTTTCGCTGACGATCATGTCTTTCACTGATATCTCACCCTGTTTATCATTAAATTCTAATTATCGGCGTTTTCTGTGGCAGCCTGTGCAAAGGCTGGGTAATCTGAAAACGATTTACATCATTTTAACGTAAGAGAATAACTATGCATGATGCACAGATCCGCGTCGCCATTGCGGGCGCGGGTGGTCGTATGGGCCGTCAGCTGATTCAGGCGGCACTACAGATGGATGGCGTGGCGCTTGGCGCGGCGCTGGAGCGTGAAGGTTCATCGCTTTTGGGAGCCGATGCAGGCGAGCTGGCGGGCGCAGGTCAGACGGGCGTTACCGTGCAGAGCAGCCTTGAGGCGGTGAAAGAAGACTTTGACGTGTTTATCGATTTTACCCGCCCTGAAGGCACGTTGGCTCACCTGGCGTTTTGCCGTCAGCACGGTAAAGGGATGGTGATTGGCACCACCGGTTTTGACGAGGCCGGTAAGCAAGCCATTCAGGATGCGTCCACCGAGATTGCGATTGTCTTTGCGGCAAACTTTAGCGTGGGGGTAAACGTCATGCTGAAACTGCTGGAGAAGGCGGCGAAGGTGATGGGCGACTATACCGACATTGAAATCGTCGAAGCGCACCATCGCCACAAAGTCGATGCTCCGTCAGGCACGGCGCTGGCGATGGGCGAAGCGATTGCGTGTGCAATTGATAAAGATTTGAAAGACATCGCGGTCTATTCTCGCGAAGGCCACACTGGCGAGCGCGTGCCTGGCACCATTGGGTTTGCCACTGTTCGCGCGGGTGATATCGTCGGTGAACATACCGCTATGTTCGCCGATATTGGCGAAAGGATCGAAATCACTCATAAAGCATCCAGCCGCATGACATTTGCAAACGGGGCGGTACGTTCGGGATTGTGGCTGAAAGGTAAGCGTAATGGTCTTTTTGATATGCGAGATGTCCTCGAACTCAACAATTTGTAAGCATTATTACCCTTCGTGATGTGGTTATTGCAGTCGTAATTACTTGATTGCATAGGGCAATATTTTATTGCCCTTTTATTTTGTCTATTTGGGGTATTTATTGTGTCTAACTGATTTAAAGTAAGTGTTTTCTCGATAATTTCTGTTGCAGAACTGTAAATTTTGACCATTTGGTCCACTTTTTATTACTGCAAGACGTTCCTTTCTATTAAACTGCATGCGCAAGCGGTTTCCACAGTGATTTAGTTGATCTTTTTGCCGCTTAATCTGATTTCAGACCGCCAGGCTTGCAAAAGAATATACAAAACTCCCGTTTTAAGTTGACTTTTACATGGCAAATCCCCAGAATGCCGCCGTTTGCCAAAAATCCGCTGGCAACACATTTGCATTGATCCATGACATGGTTATGAATTAATATGCAAATAAAGTGAGTGAATATTCTCTGGAGGGTGTTTTGATTAAGTCAGCGCTATTGGTTCTGGAAGACGGAACCCAGTTTATCGGTCGGGCCATAGGGGCAACGGGTTCGGCGGTTGGGGAAGTCGTTTTCAATACTTCAATGACCGGTTATCAAGAAATCCTCACTGATCCTTCCTATTCTCGCCAAATCGTTACTCTTACTTATCCTCATATCGGCAATGTCGGCACCAATGCGGCTGACGAAGAATCCTCTCAGGTACATGCGCAAGGCCTGGTCATTCGCGACCTGCCGCTGATTGCCAGCAACTTCCGCAACACCGAAGACCTCTCTTCTTACCTGAAGCGCCACAACATTGTGGCGATTGCCGATATCGATACCCGTAAGCTGACGCGTCTGCTGCGCGAGAAGGGTGCACAAAACGGTTGTATCATCGCAGGGGATAACCTCGATGCGACGCTGGCGCTGGAAAAAGCGAAAGCCTTCCCGGGACTGAACGGTATGGACCTGGCGAAAGAAGTGACCACCGCTGAAGCCTACAGCTGGACGCAGGGAAGCTGGACGCTGGAAGGCGACCTGCCGGAAGCGAAACCGGAAAGCGAGCTGCCGTTCCACGTGGTGGCCTACGATTTTGGCGCCAAGCGCAACATCCTGCGTATGCTGGTTGACCGTGGCTGCCGCCTGACGGTGGTTCCGGCGAAAACCTCTGCTGAAGATGTTCTGAAGATGAACCCGGACGGCATCTTCCTCTCAAACGGTCCTGGCGACCCGGCGCCGTGCGACTACGCTATCGACGCCATCAAGTCCTTCCTTGAAACCGACATCCCGGTATTCGGCATCTGTCTCGGCCATCAGCTGCTGGCGCTGGCGAGCGGAGCGAACACCGTCAAGATGAAGTTTGGCCACCACGGTGGTAACCACCCGGTGAAAGATATCGACAACAACACGGTGATGATCACCGCGCAGAACCACGGCTTCGCTGTGGATGAAGCAACGATGCCAGCTAACCTGCGCGTGACGCATAAGTCACTGTTCGATGGTACCTTGCAGGGTATCCATCGCACCGATAAGCCTGCGTTCAGCTTCCAGGGCCACCCTGAAGCCAGCCCGGGCCCACACGATGCCGCGCCGCTGTTCGATCACTTCATCGAACTTATCGAGCAATACCGTAAGACCGCTAAATAATCAGGAGCTGAGAAGACCATGCCAAAACGTACAGACATAAAAAGCATCCTGATCCTTGGCGCTGGCCCGATTGTCATCGGCCAGGCCTGCGAATTCGACTACTCCGGTGCGCAGGCGTGTAAAGCCCTGCGTGAAGAGGGTTACCGTGTCATCCTAGTAAACTCTAACCCGGCCACCATCATGACCGACCCGGAAATGGCGGATGCGACCTACATCGAGCCGATTCACTGGGAAGTGGTACGCAAAATTATCGAGAAAGAGCGTCCGGACGCGGTGCTGCCGACCATGGGCGGCCAGACGGCGCTGAACTGTGCGCTGGAGCTGGAGCGTCAGGGCGTGCTGGAAGAGTTCGGCGTGACCATGATCGGTGCGACCGCCGACGCGATTGATAAAGCAGAAGACCGTCGCCGCTTCGACGTGGCAATGAAAAAAATTGGCCTTGATACCGCACGTTCCGGTATCGCGCACAATATGGAAGAAGCGCTGGCCGTTGCGGCTGAAGTGGGTTATCCGTGCATCATCCGCCCTTCCTTCACCATGGGTGGCACCGGCGGCGGCATTGCCTACAACCGCGAAGAGTTTGAAGAAATTTGCGAGCGCGGCCTGGATCTCTCCCCAACCAAAGAGTTGCTGATTGATGAATCGCTGATTGGCTGGAAAGAGTACGAGATGGAAGTGGTGCGTGATAAAAACGACAACTGCATCATCGTCTGCTCCATCGAAAACTTCGACGCGATGGGGATCCACACCGGTGACTCCATCACCGTTGCGCCAGCTCAGACGCTGACCGACAAAGAGTACCAAATCATGCGTAACGCCTCGATGGCGGTACTGCGTGAAATCGGCGTGGAAACCGGCGGCTCTAACGTGCAGTTCTCGGTGAACCCGAAAACCGGCCGTCTGATTGTTATCGAAATGAACCCGCGCGTGTCCCGTTCCTCCGCACTGGCCTCCAAAGCCACCGGCTTCCCGATTGCGAAAGTGGCGGCGAAACTGGCGGTGGGTTACACCCTTGACGAGCTGATGAACGATATCACCGGTGGCCGCACGCCAGCGTCCTTCGAACCGTCCATCGACTACGTTGTGACCAAAATTCCACGCTTTAACTTCGAGAAATTCGTCGGTGCCAACGACCGTCTGACTACCCAGATGAAATCCGTTGGTGAAGTCATGGCGATTGGCCGCACGCAGCAGGAATCCCTGCAAAAAGCACTGCGCGGCCTGGAAGTGGGCGCGACCGGCTTTGACCCGAAAGTCAGCCTGGACGACCCGGAAGCGCTGACCAAAATCCGCCGCGAGCTGAAAGACGCGGGCGCAGAGCGTATCTGGTACATCGCCGATGCCTTCCGCGCGGGCCTGTCCGTCGACGGCGTATTTAACCTGACTAACATCGACCGCTGGTTCCTGGTGCAAATTGAAGAGCTGGTGCGTCTGGAAGAGAAGGTGGCGGAGCTGGGCATCAACGGCCTGGACGCAGACTTCCTGCGCATGCTGAAGCGTAAAGGCTTCGCCGATGCGCGTCTGGCTAAGCTGGCGGGCGTGCGTGAAGCGGAAATCCGCAAGCTGCGCGACCAGTACGACCTGCACCCGGTCTACAAGCGCGTGGACACCTGTGCGGCTGAATTCTCGACCGATACCGCATATATGTACTCCACCTATGAAGAGGAGTGCGAAGCAAACCCGTCCGTCGACCGCGACAAGATTATGGTGCTGGGCGGCGGTCCAAACCGTATCGGCCAGGGCATCGAGTTTGACTACTGCTGCGTACACGCCTCACTGGCGCTGCGCGAAGACGGTTACGAGACCATTATGGTCAACTGTAACCCGGAAACCGTCTCGACCGACTACGACACTTCCGACCGCCTCTACTTCGAGCCGGTCACCCTGGAAGACGTGCTGGAAATCGTGCGCATCGAGAAGCCAAAAGGCGTGATCGTGCAGTATGGCGGCCAGACTCCGCTGAAGCTGGCGCGCGCGCTGGAAGCAGCAGGTGTGCCGGTTATCGGCACCAGCCCGGATGCGATTGACCGTGCGGAAGACCGCGAGCGTTTCCAGCAGGCGGTTGACCGTCTCAAACTGAAACAGCCGGCGAACGCCACCGTGACCGCAATTGAAATGGCCGTTGAGAAAGCGAAAGAGATCGGTTACCCGCTGGTGGTGCGTCCATCCTACGTACTGGGCGGCCGCGCGATGGAAATCGTCTACGACGAAGCGGACCTGCGTCGCTACTTCCAGACGGCGGTGAGCGTTTCCAACGATGCGCCAGTGCTGCTCGACCGCTTCCTCGACGACGCGGTTGAAGTCGACGTGGATGCCATCTGCGACGGCGAAAGGGTGCTGATTGGCGGCATCATGGAGCACATCGAGCAGGCGGGCGTGCACTCCGGTGACTCCGCCTGTTCTCTGCCAGCGTACACCCTGAGCCAGGAGATTCAGGACGTGATGCGCCAGCAGGTGCAGAAACTGGCCTTCGAGCTTCAGGTTCGCGGCCTGATGAACGTTCAGTTCGCGGTAAAAGACAACGAAGTCTATCTGATTGAAGTCAACCCGCGTGCGGCGCGTACCGTACCGTTCGTCTCCAAAGCGACCGGTATTCCGCTGGCGAAAGTGGCGGCGCGCGTGATGGCCGGCCAGACGCTGGCTCAGCAGGGCGTCACGAAAGAAATTATCCCGCCTTACTACTCGGTGAAAGAGGTGGTACTGCCGTTCAACAAATTCCCGGGCGTTGACCCGCTGTTAGGGCCAGAGATGCGCTCTACCGGGGAAGTGATGGGCGTTGGCCGTACCTTCGCAGAAGCGTTTGCGAAAGCGCAGCTGGGCAGTAGCTCCACCATGAGAAAATCTGGCCGTGCGCTGCTCTCCGTTCGCGAAGGCGATAAAGAGCGCGTGGTTGACCTGGCCGCCAAGCTGATGAAACAGGGCTTCGAGCTGGACGCCACTCACGGTACGGCGATTGTGTTGGGTGAAGCGGGTATCAACCCGCGTCTGGTGAACAAAGTGCATGAAGGTCGTCCGCACATTCAGGACCGCATTAAGAATGGCGAGTACACCTACATCATTAATACCACCGCAGGTCGCCAGGCGATTGAAGACTCCAAGCTGATTCGCCGCAGCGCGCTCCAGTACAAAGTGCATTACGACACCACCCTGAACGGCGGTTTCGCGACGGCCATGGCGCTGAATGCGGATGCCACCGAGAAGGTGATTTCGGTGCAGGAAATGCACGCTCAGATTAGCAAGTAACACACATTGCCCGGTGCCATCCGGTTACCGGGCAATTTTCCCATCTTAAGAACCTTCTGGTTTTTCATCCGCTTTCAGTCAGTTAGCCTAAAATAGTTAGGTCGATAACGAAAATTCAACTGAGAGCAAGGGAAAACACCATGCAAAATAAACTACTGATCGCTTCCGTTCTGGCTGCCACCGCAATGTTCACCGTGGCGGGCTGTTCGTCCAATCAGGCCGTAAAAACCACCGATGGCAAAACGATTGTTACTGACGGGAAACCGCAGGTGGATGACGATACCGGTCTGGTATCGTACAAAAACGCCGAAACCGGTCAAACTGAACAGATTAACCGTGACCAGGTTAAATCAATGGGCGAGCTGGATAACTAAAAAAAAGCAGTGGCACATGCCACTGCTTTTTTGCTTCAGGATGATCGATTACCAGCGATGGTTTAACAAAATATGACCGCCGTAGGCGGCATAGCTGTTTTCACCCCACTCGCCGCTGGCACGCAGGGAGATCGTCGTGGTTTCGTTCAGGTTGCCGGTTAAGCCCAACTCTAACTGACCACGATCTTCCGGCGTATCGTTGCTGACGGTCTCGTCGTTGAATGCCAGATCGTTTTGACCAGCACCTTTCAACCAGTTAACCGCAACGTACGGCTGCCAGGCCTTGACGTCCTTCTGCTGGAAGTAGCTTGCTTTAACGCCGAGACGACCAAAGACGCTGTCATTGTCCAGGGTAGTGACGCGTACGCCGTCGCGATCGGTATGATTTTCCTGATCGAGATAGCTGTAAATCACCTGCGCCTGCGGCTCGATCTTCCAGGTGCGTTCATTTTCAGACTGGATTATCCACGCGTGGCCGACTTCAACAGACGCGGCGAAACCTTCACTATCGTAGTCTTCATCGTTGCGATTGCTGGTGACGTTGTTGTTGTACCAGCTGTAAGCGGCCCAGGTATCAACGTAGCTGCCCAGACGTAATTTCTGATCTTCCTGCCAGGTGGCGTACAGCCCAACATTGAAGCCATCAACCTTACCCTGTGCGTCACGTACGTTGTGCTTCGCATCAGAGTGGGTCTTAGCCTGGCCTGCACCGAACATCCCGCCAGCACGCAGGATACCGTTATCCATTGGCTTGCTCATGAAATCGCTGCCGACTTGCAGTACGGTGGTGGTGGTGTCGTAGCTGACTTTATCGCCACCCGCATCGTTCTCGTGATAGCGACCCTTAACGTACATCCAGGTGTTCAGGTCGTCTTCATTGCGGAAGGTGATCTGGTCGCGATCGTCACGCTTATGCAGGAACATGCTCTGTGCGGCAAGGTAGTTACCTAAGTAAGCACCCACTTCAGGTGCCATGACTTCCGGCGTATTATTACCGCCGTTGTCAGTGTTGCTGCCATTATCGGTGCTGCCGCCGTTATCGGTGCTGCCGCCGTTATCGGTGTTGCCGCCGTTGTCGGTTTTGCCGCCGTTGTCGGTGTTGCCACCATCATCGGTGTTGCCGCCGTTGTCGGTGCTGCCGCCGTTGTCGGTGTTGCCACCATCATCGGTATTACCGCCATCATCAGTATTGCCACCGTCATCGGTATTGCCACCGTCATCGGTATTGCCACCGTCATCGGTGTCATCGGAAGGCTCATCAGAAGGCGTCGCCTTTGATTCCAGATACCAGTTGCCGTCACTGTGCTGGTAGAGGCTATATTCCCAGGCGCCTGCAACGACCGGTTTTGCCAGCGTCAGTTGGGCTTCGGAACTGCCGCCGATGCTGACAATTTCCATACCGTTAATGGTTTGCGCGCCTGCGCCGCCAATGTTGGTGATGCTGATGCCGGACTGACCGAAGCTGCTGCCCGTAATAGTGAGGTGATCAGTTGGTGAATTATCTTCACCCAGGGTGCTGTTCATCACGATCTGGCTACCGTCAGAGCCGGTGTAGTCGCCATTAATCGTAAAATTATTGCCAACGCTATTATTAGCCGCACTGAGTAACAGCGTGCCGCCATTAGTCACGTTGCCGTTGATGGTATCGACGCCGGAAGCGCTGAGCGTGGAGTTACCCTGGACTGCATTCCATGCCGCCAGCGTACCGCCGCTAAGAACCTCGATGTTGTTGTTCACTTCGCCTGCGGTGGCAAAGGTCGCGCCATTTTCAACGGTAACGGTGGCGTTACTGCCCTTGACGCCGAGCGTTGCGCCGGTGGAGACCAGCGTGGTACCGCCGTGCAGAACCGTATCCCCTGTATAGCTATTTTTGCCCGTCAGGGTCAGGGTGTTGGAATCGACTTTTTCGACGTTACCGCTACCGGTCATGTCGGTGGCGAAAGTGAAATCGCTTCCCTGGTTAAAAATGACGGTACCGTTGTTGGTGAGCCCACCGCTGAGGGTCGCGGTTTTTTCGCCATCGCCCAGTTGCAACGAAGCATCTTTGGCCACCCGTGTATTACCGGTATTCGATACCGCGCCTGACAGGGTTAACGCGCCCGTGTCTATCAGCAAGGAATCGCCAGAGCCAATAATATCGAGATCGCCCGACAGCGCCCAATTTTCGCCGTTCATTGTGACGCTGGCAAAGCCGTCGTCTTCATTCAGACCAACAAAGTTACTGTCTTCCGAACCCGTGCCGATCAACGTCAGGGTATTTCCTCTGGAATTTGTGGATATTACGTCACCGATGAGGTTGGAGCCAGTGTCGAGCAGTAGCGTGTTATTTTTATCGCTGGCAAACATAATAGCGTTTGTTTCACCACTAATCGTTCCGCTATTTTTGATATCTAATTTTGCTGTATCTTTTACATTGATTCCGTACTGGGTTCCCTGCACAGTGGCACTGTTAAAAATCTTAGTGTTGCCATCATTTGCCGTAATGGCATCACCGTTTGTACCAATAATTTCGCCACTGTTATTAATGCCAATACCAACCTGAGTACTAAGACCTGTTTTTCCTTTTATCGTTCCGGTGCTGGTATTGGTAATATTTACTGCGGAGGAGTTTTCACTGACAAAAATGCCATTTTCCGAGCCAGTAATGTTTCCACTATTATTAAAATCACCGAGTGCTGACTGAATATTCACCGCATTCGCGGTGGTGGAGGAAATGGTTGCGCCTATGTCGTTATTAATTACAATGCGCTGTACACCAGTATTTATATTCAGGCCATTTCCCGTGCCAGAAATATTCCCATTATTAGTGGCGTTAGTGGTAGTAAACCCAGTGACAGATACCGCCGCTTCACTATCTGCGGAAGATATCGTCACGTCTTTATTAATAACATATTCAGCATCGGCTGAGAAATCTTGAGGAACAGAAGTTGATTGGTCAATCGTTGCAGAAAACGCAACCGCAGGGGTGCATATCAACAAGGCAGGAAATATCTTTCCCAGAGTTTTGGTTGTATTATTTAATTGGGAGGGTTTGTTGCTCATGTACACATCCATTTGAGTGAGAAGGAATATTCGACACGTGTGTGAAACGTATATCGACCGCCTAAATAATGAGCTCAAAACAAAGAGCGTAAAATTATTATTTTTTCAATGGGTTATGTACAGACTGTTTTATTAAAGAATGACTTAAGGTCCTCTAAAAATATCTGTTGGCAATATGAGTTGTTACTATTATTTTGCGGCATGAATTTGTCGTACGCGTCGTTTTCTTTCTTTAGCGCCGTAATCGCTGTTAAGGTGGTGATGATTGCCAATACTTGCGATTTACTTTGAAGCGTAAGATGACCCCTTTAAGTCGGGGTGGTAACTGTCTACACTCATTGCTACAAGAAAAGTAAAAGACGGGCATATACATGATTCTGATAATTTATGCGCACCCCTATCCGCAGCACTCGCATGCGAATAAGCGGATGCTTGAGCAGGCAAGGACGCTTGAAAACGTAGAGATACGTTCCCTCTATCAACTCTATCCTGATTTCAATATCGATGTCGCCGCCGAACAGGAGGCGCTCTCCCGTGCCGATCTGATCGTCTGGCAGCATCCGATGCAGTGGTACAGCACGCCTCCGCTGCTGAAATTGTGGATCGACAAAGTTTTCTCCCACGGTTGGGCATATGGACACAACGGCAACGCGCTTCAGGGCAAAAGCCTGATGTGGGCTGTTACCACCGGCGGGGGGGAAAGCCACTTTGAGATTGGCGCCTTCCCCGGATTTGACGTGCTGGCGCAGCCGCTCCAGGCTACTGCCCTTTACTGCGGTCTGAACTGGCTTCCGCCTTTTGCGATGCACTGTACCTTTGTCTGCGACGATGAAACCTTGCAGGCGCAGGCTCGTCACTACAAACAACGTTTACTTGAGTGGCAGGAGACGCACAATGGATAGCCATACGCTGATACAGGCGCTGATTTACCTCGGCGCGGCGGCATTAATTGTGCCCGTGGCGGTTCGTCTGGGGCTGGGCTCGGTGCTCGGCTATCTGATTGCCGGGTGTGTGATTGGCCCCTGGGGCTTTCGGCTGGTGACGGATGCCGAGTCGATCCTGCATTTTGCGGAGATCGGCGTGGTGCTGATGCTGTTTGTGATTGGTCTGGAGCTGGATCCGCAGCGGCTGTGGAAACTGCGCGCCTCGGTGTTTGGCGGAGGCGCCCTGCAAATGCTGGCCTGCGGTCTGCTGTTGGGCGGGTTCTGCATTCTGCTGGGGATGGAGTGGAAAGTCGCAGAGCTGATCGGCATGACGCTGGCGCTCTCCTCGACGGCGATTGCCATGCAGGCAATGAACGAGCGTAACCTGACGGTGTCGCAAATGGGGCGCAGCACCTTCTCCGTACTGTTGTTCCAGGATATTGCCGCCATCCCGCTGGTGGCGATGATCCCGCTGCTGGCAACCAGCGGCGCATCAACGACGCTGGGAGCATTTGCCTTATCAGCGCTGAAGGTTGCCGGTGCGCTGGCGCTGGTTGTTCTGCTTGGTCGCTACGTAACGCGTCCGCTGCTGCGCTTTGTTGCTCGCTCTGGCCTGCGCGAAGTATTCAGCGCCGTTGCGTTATTCCTGGTGTTTGGTTTTGGATTGCTGCTGGAAGAGGCCGGGCTGTCGATGGCAATGGGCGCCTTCCTCGCGGGAGTCTTACTGGCAAGCTCCGAATACCGTCACGCGCTGGAAAGCGATATCGAGCCGTTTAAAGGATTGCTGCTGGGGCTGTTTTTCATCGGCGTCGGGATGTCTATCGACTTCGGGACGCTGGTAACCCATCCGCTGCGCATCATCATTCTGCTGGTGGGTTTCCTGGTCATTAAAATGGCGATGCTGTGGCTGATTGCCCGCCCGTTAAATGTGCCAAAACCGCAACGCCGCTGGTTTGCCGTGCTGCTGGGGCAGGGGAGTGAGTTTGCTTTCGTTGTCTTTGGCGCAGCGCAGATGGCAAATGTACTTGATCCGGAATGGGCAAAAGCGCTGACGCTGGCGGTTGCGCTGTCGATGGCCGCAACGCCGATCCTGCTGGTGCTGCTGACGCGTCTGGAGAAAACGGGAAGCGAACAGGAGCGAGAAGCCGATGAGATCGACGAGGAGCAGCCGCGGGTGATCATCGCCGGATTTGGCCGATTCGGGCAGATTACTGGCCGTTTACTGCTCTCCAGCGGAGTCAAAATGGTTATCCTCGATCACGATCCTGACCATGTCGATACGCTGCGTAAATTCGATATGAAAGTGTTTTACGGTGATGCGACCCGAGTTGATCTGCTGGAATCCGCCGGGGCGGCGAAAGCCGAGGTGTTGATTAATGCCATTGACGATCCAGAGACCAGTATGCAGATGGTTGAGCTGGTTAAAGAGCATTTTCCGCATCTGACCATTATCTCCCGTGCGCGCGATGTGGATCACTACATCCAGCTGCGTCAGGCGGGTGTGGCAGCCCCTGAACGTGAAACCTTCGAAGGGGCGCTCAAATCTGGCCGCATGGCGCTGGAAAGCCTGGGGCTTGGCGCGTATGAGGCACGTGAGCGTGCCGATCTGTTCCGCCGTTTTAATCATGAGATGGTGGAAGAGATGGTGGCGATGGCGAGCAGTACGGCAACCGAACGCGCTGCGGTGTTTAAACGCACCAGCACCATGCTGACGGAGATCATCAACGAGGATCGTAATCATCTGTCGCTGGTTCAGCGCCACGGCTGGCAAGGAACGGAAGAGGGCAAGCATACTGGTGATCCTGCGGATGAACCGGAGAGTAAACCCTCTGCGTGAAGTGGAGTTGCCAGCAATATTAAAAAATTTCTAATTCTTTACCCTGCCGCCAGTCGACGAAAGATTAAGCTTTCCGTATAGTGGCGGCAATTTTTTGCATCCGGGAAATTTTCAATGATCAGTCTGATTGCAGCGCTGGCGGTAGACCGCGTTATCGGCATGGAAAACGCCATGCCGTGGAACCTGCCTGCCGATCTCGCATGGTTTAAACGTACTACGTTAAACAAGCCGGTAGTGATGGGCCGCCTGACCTGGGAGTCGATTGGTCGTCCACTGCCGGGTCGTAAGAATATTGTGATCAGTAGCCAGCCGGGCACTGACGATCGCGTTCAGTGGGTTAAGTCCGTTGATGAAGCAATTGCCGCCTGCGGCGATGCCGAAGAGATCATGGTGATCGGCGGGGGGCGTGTGTATGAGCAGTTCCTGCCTAAAGCGCAGAAACTGTATCTGACGCACATTGATGCGGAAGTGGAAGGGGATACCCATTTCCCGGATTACGATCCGGACGAGTGGGAGTCCGTATTCAGTGAGTTTCACGATGCGGATGCGCAGAACTCACACAGCTACTGCTTCGAAATTCTGGAACGTCGTTAACGGTTTTATCCTCTCCCCGAAGGGAGAGGATAAACATCTTCAGGAGGCGACTGCCTCACCCTCGCCTAAGTCCAGCTGTCGGTTGGATGGCTGCACAAAGTAAGTTTTATCTTCCCAGCGTAAGCAGGTTAAATCCCCGCCCCAGCAGCATCCGGTATCCAGCGCATAGATATTTTCCGGGGTGCCTTTTCCTTCCAGCGATGCCCAGTGTCCAAATACCACACTGTATTCGTTTGTCACGGGGCCCGGAATCGCAAACCATGGCTTAAGCGGCGCAGGGGCATTTTCAGGCGTATCTTTGCAATACATATCCAGTTGCCCGTTCGGGAAGCAGTAGCGCATCCGCGTAAAAGCATTGGTGATAAAACGCAGTCGTGCCAGGCCGCTGAGGTCATCACTCCAGTTATTTGGCATGTCGCCGTACATCGCATCAAGGAAGAACGGGTAGGAGTCGCTCGCCAGCACCGCTTCGGCGTCGCGCGCGCAGGTTTTTGCCGTCTCAAGATCCCACTGAGGCGTGATGCCGGCATGCGCCATCACCAGTTTTTTCTCTTCGTCAATCTGTAGCAGCGGCTGGCGACGCAGCCAGTTGAGCAACTCATCGGCATCCGGTGCTTCCAGCAGGGGGGTAATGCGATCTTTCGGCTTATTACGGCTGATCCCGGCGTATACGGCCAGCAGATGCAGATCGTGGTTGCCCAGCACCATGCGCACGCTGTCACCCAGCGATTTGACATAGCGGAGGACGTCCAGGGAACCGGGACCGCGCGCCACTAAGTCGCCCGTCAGCCAGAGCGTGTCCTGCCCGGGGGTGAAGTCGACCTGTTTTAATAATGCGATCAGTTCATCGTAGCAACCGTGAACGTCGCCAATCAGATATGTAGACATTAGATTAATGAATAAGTGTAGGTACGGCGAGACGGAATACGGGAATAGCAATGCGGAAAGCATTGCCGTCGGCATCGACCATTTCATAATGGCCTTGCATGGTACCCAGCGGCGTTTCAATGACCGCGCCGCTGGTGTACTGATACTCTTCGCCAGGGGCGATATGGGGTTGTTCACCGACCACGCCTTCGCCCTGGACTTCAATTTCACGGCCATTGCCGTTGGTGATAAGCCAGTAGCGCCCGAGCAGTTGCACAGGCATCCGCCCCAGATTGCGAATGGTTACGGTATAAGCAAAGACAAAACGTTCTTCATCCGGTGTGGATTGGGACTCAATGTAGACGCTTTGAACCTGAACACAGACGCGGGGCGAATCAATCATGGCTTAGCTCTCCTTCGGCGGCGCATTGTCGCTGATGTAATTAGCCAGCTTGCAGTACTGCTCTACGGAAATATTTTCCGCACGCATTGCCGGGTCGATGCCCAACTCAGCTAATACGTCAACGGTAAACAGATTGCCAAGGCTGTTACGAATCGTTTTACGGCGCTGGTTAAAGGCTTCTGTCGTGATACGGCTCAGCACGCGCAGGTCTTTGACCGGGTACGGCATCGTTTTATGTGGCACCAGGCGCACAACCGCAGAATCTACCTTTGGCGGTGGCGTGAATGCGGAAGGCGGTACTTCTAATACCGGGATCACGTTGCAGTAATATTGCGCCATCACGCTTAAACGACCATACGCTTTACTGTTCGGCCCTGCAACCAGACGGTTAACGACCTCTTTTTGCAACATGAAGTGCATGTCGGCAATGGCATCAGTATAGCTAAACAGATGGAACATCAGCGGGGTGGAGATGTTGTACGGCAGGTTACCGAACACGCGCAGCGGCTGTCCCATTTTTTCTGACAGTTCGCCAAAGTTCATGGTCATCGCATCCTGCTGATAAATCGTCAGCTTCGGCCCGAGGAACGGGTGCGTTTGCAGACGCGCGGCCAGATCGCGGTCGAGTTCGATAACGGTCAGTTCGTCGAGGCGTTCGCCTACCGGCTCGGTCAGCGCGGCAAGACCCGGGCCGATTTCGACCATGGCCTGACCTTTCTGCGGATTAATGGCAGAAACGATACTGTCGATCACAAACTGATCGTTGAGGAAGTTTTGCCCGAAGCGTTTACGGGCTAAGTGGCCCTGATGGACTCGATTAGTCATTGAGTATTAACAATCATTTTGATGGCGAGATTAAGCGCCGTAATAAAACTGCCGACATCCGCTTTTCCCTGGCCTGCCAGATCCAGCGCAGTACCGTGGTCAACGGACGTTCGAATAAAGGGTAAACCGAGGGTGATATTCACCCCGCGGCCAAAGCCCTGGTATTTTAGCACGGGCAGACCCTGATCGTGGTACATCGCGAGTACGGCGTCGGCATTATCCAGGTATTTGGGCTGGAAAAGGGTGTCGGCAGGCAGAGGCCCGCTGAGGTTCATCCCCTTCGCCCGCATCTCCTCAAGCACCGGAATGATGGTGTCGATCTCTTCGGTGCCCATATGTCCGCCCTCACCCGCGTGCGGATTCAGGCCGCAAACCAGCACATGCGGCTGCGGAATGCCGAATTTGGTTTGCAGATCGTGATGCAAAATGCCAATGATCTCACGCAAGAGTTCAGGCGTAATGGCATCCGGAATGGCTTTGATCGGCAGGTGCGTTGTTACCAGCGCAACGCGCATTGCTTCGGTTGCCAGCATCATCACCACTTTCGGGCTGTGCGAACGCTCTTCGAAAAATTCGGTATGCCCGGTAAACGGAATGCCCGCGTCATTGATCACGCCTTTATGCACCGGACCGGTGATCAGGGCGGCAAATTCGCCCTGAAGGCAACCGTCACAGGCGCGCGCCAGCGTCTCGACAACGTAGTGGCCGTTTTCGGTGTGTAACTCACCGGGGACAACAGGCGCACGGAGCGGAACAGAAAGCAGGGTGAGAGTCCCCGCCTGCTGCGGTGCGGGCTGTTGGCCTTCAACGTAAGGGAGGAGCGTTAAAGGCAGACCGAGCAAAGCTGCCCGGTCTTGTAACAGTGTTGCATCTGCGCAGACAACCAACTCTACCGGCCAGCTGCGCTGGGCGAGCTGAACCACAAGGTCAGGCCCAATCCCGGCGGGTTCGCCGGGGGTGATCACAACACGATGCGGTATCATCAGTTGCTCAACACTTTCACGTAAGCGCTGGCGCGTTGTTCCTGCATCCAGGTTGCGGCTTCTTCAGAGAACTTACGGTTAAACAGCATGCGATACGCACGGTCTTTCTGCGCCGCGTCGGTTTTATCCACGTTGCGCGTGTCCATCAGCTGGATCAGATGCCAGCCGAAGGAGGAGTGCACCGGCGCGCTCATCTGGCCTTTATTCAGCTTCATTAACGCATCGCGGAAAGCCGGATCGTAAATATCCGCTGCCGCCCAACCCAGGTCACCGCCCTGGTTTGCAGAGCCAGGATCCTGAGAGAACTCTTTTGCCGCTTTATCGAAGGTGGTTTTACCGCTCTTGATGTCTGCCGCGATCTGTTCCAGCTTCGCACGAGCCTGATCGTCAGTCATGATCGGAGACGGCTTAAGCAGGATATGACGCGCATGCACTTCGGTAACCGAAATGTTCTGGCTCTGGCCGCGCAGGTCGTTCACTTTCAGAATGTGGAAGCCCACACCGGAACGGATTGGACCGACGATGTCGCCTTTCTTCGCCGTGCTCAGCGCCTGGGCAAACAGGGATGGCAGCTCCTGAATACGCCCCCAGCCCATCTGGCCGCCTTTCAGCGCCTGCTGGTCAGCGGAATAGGTGATCGCCAGCTTGCCGAAGTCATCGCCATTACGCGCCTGCTCAACGATAGCGCGCGCCTGGCTTTCCGCCTCAGCCGCCTGATCGGAGGTTGGGTTTTCCGGCAGTGGGATCAGGATGTGGCTCAGGTTAAGCTCGGTGCTGGCATCATTCTGATTCCCTACCTGTTTTGCCAGGGCATCCACTTCCTGAGGCAGGATGGTGACGCGGCGACGGACTTCATTGTTACGCACTTCTGAAATCAGCATCTCTTTACGGATCTGATTACGGTAGGTGGCATAGCTGATGCCGTCATAGGCCAGGCGGCTACGCATCTGATCCGGGGTAATGTTGTTCTGCTTTGCAATGTTGGCGATCGCCTGATCGAGCTGCTCGTCAGAGATCGTCACGCCCATTTTCTGGCCCATCTGAAGAACAATCTGATCCATGATCAGACGCTCCAGGATCTGGTGGCGCAGCGTAGCGTCATCCGGAAGCTGTTGACCTGCTTCGCCCGAGTTGAGCTTTACAGATTTCATCAAACCGTCAACGTCACTTTCAAGCACGACGCCGTTGTTAACCACAGCCGCGACTTTATCGACAACCTGTGGGGCCGCGAAGCTGGTATTCGCAACCATAGCGACACCGAGTAGCAGCGTTTTCCAGTTCTTCATACTTTTTCCATTTCAATTAACCGCAAAGCGGATTACGTTGTAAATCAAGCACATTACAATGAACTACGATACGGCAGAATGTTCGAGCGCAGCATCTGCTGCGTGCCCAGACCGTAGTTAGAACTCAGGCCGCGCAACTCGATATTAAAGCCGATCACGTTATCATATTTGCCCTGACTGTTTTGCGTATCCCAGCCGTTAAGTTTGCGTTCGTAACCGACACGTATTGCGTAACAGCAGGAGTTGTATTGCAGACCCAGCATCTGGTCAGCAGGTTTTTGGGCATTCGTGTCATAGTAGTAGGCCCCGACGACTGACCAACGATCGGCGATCGGCCAGCTCGCGGCGGTACCCACCTGTGAAATACCGTCTTTGTATTGGTCTGTATTCGCATAGTTTGGCAGCGTCGCCTGGATATACTCCGGGCTGGCGTAACGGTACGTCAACTGCAACATGCGGTCTTCATCACGACGGTATTCGATGGCTGCGCTGCCCGTCGCGATATTGTCCAGTCGTGTATCGTACTGAACACCACCGCGCAGACCCCAACGATCCGTCATGCGCCAGTAGGTGTCGCCCGCCCATACCAGTGAGCCCGTTTTGTTGTCTTTCTCCCAGTTAATGTCGTCATCACCGGTACGAGACTCGGTGAAATAGTAGATTTGACCAACAGAAACGTTAAAACGTTCAACGGCAGCATCATCATATACGCGCGTTGTGACGCCAGTCGTTAACTGGTTAGCAGACGCAATACGGTCAAGCCCGCCGTAGGTACGGTCACGGAACAGGCCGCTGTAGTCTGATTGCAGGAAGGAAGAGTCGTAGTTTTGAATTTTGCTCTGATCGCGATAAGGCACATACAGATACTGCATACGCGGCTCAAGCGTCTGGGTGTATCCATCGGCGAGAAGGCCCATATCACGTTCGAAGATCAGCTTCCCGTCCATTTTGAATTGCGGAAGCGTACGGTTTACCGACTCTTCAAGATCGGTGCCATAGCGTTTGTTATACCAGTCCAGATTTTTCTGCTGGTAGTGGGTGGCCATCAGCTTAGCTTCGGTATTCAGGCTCGCCCAGTCGTTTGACCACGGCAGATTGATCGTCGGCTCGATATGCAGACGCGTTGATTCCGGCATATCCGAGTTGGTGTTGACGAAATGGACCGCCTGAGCATAAACGCGCGTGTCGAAAGGACCCACATCGTTCTGGTACCAGTTCACGTCCAGCTGCGGCTCGGCACCATAGGTACTACGCGATTGTGTATCAAATACCTGGAACTGTTTGGTCGACACCGTCGCGTCAAAGTTCTCAATGGCGTAGCCTACGCTGAATTTCTGCGTGGCGTAACCGTCGGTACTGGAGCCGTATTTAGAATCAAAGTCGTTGAAGTAATACGGATCGCTGACTTTGGTGTAGTCGATGTTGAAGCGCCACACCTGATCCAATACCCCGGCGTGCTTCCAGTAGTACATCCAGCGGTGCTTATCACCTTCGCTCGGATGCTCGTCCTGGAACACCTTATCTGATGGCAGATAATCAAATTCCATCAGGCCCGCGCCCGCCTTGGTCAGATAGCGGAATTCGTTCTCCCACATGATGTTACCGCGCTTATGGATATAGTGCGGCGTGATCGTGGCGTCCATGTTGGGCGCAATGTTCCAGTAGTACGGCAGGTAGAACTCAAAGTAGTTCGACGTGCTGTACTTGGCGTTCGGGATCAGGAAACCTGAACGACGTTTGTCACCCACAGGCAGTTGCAGGTAAGGGCTATAGAAAATGGGCACCGGGCCGAGTTTAAAACGGGCGTTCCAGATCTCTGCAACCTGTTCTTCACGGTCGTGGATCACTTCACTGCCCACAACGCTCCAGGTATTTGACCCTGGCAAACAGGAGGTAAACGTGCCGTTTTCGAGAATGGTGTAGCGGTTTTCGCCGCGCTGCTTCATCAGGTCCGCGGTACCGCGCCCCTGACGACCGACCATCTGGTAATCACCTTCCCAGACGTTGGTGTCTTTGGTATTCAGATTCGACCAGGCTTTCGGACCTTTCAGGATGACCTGATTGTCGTCATAGTGCACATTACCCAGCGCATCCACCGTACGGACAGGCGCCTGAGCACCTTCCGGTTGCTTCTGGTGCAATTGCACTTCGTCAGCAAGCAGGCGACTGTTTCCCTGGTTAATATCGACATTGCCCGTAAAGGTCGCATTGTCAGGATAATTACCTTTTGCGCTGTCGGCATTAATGGTGACGGGTAAGTCATTCGTATCGCCTTTCACCAGTGGGCGATTGTAACTTGGGACGCCAAGCATACACTGCGAGGCGAGATCGGCTGCGAGCCCCTGTTGGCTATACAGGGCGGTGCCAATCATTGTGGCCAGAAGGGTGGGGATACGTTTTTTCATACGTTGTATTTTATTGTTCCGTCATCAGTGGCTACGGCTTACAAACGCTCAGAGACTATCTTACTCATCAGCGCAGTACCAGCGTTAATCCTGCCCGTTTGCGCGCCAGAGTGTTAGGCTCGCTATCGAATGACGAGTATGATAATGCAAATTATAGGCGATGTCCCTCAATTGACCGTGGCGCGACCACTGTAATGATGGCGTTGCGTCGGCCAGGAACATGACCATTCGGGGAGTATATGCAGTATTGGGGTAAAATAATCGGCGTTGCGTTCGCAATTATTATGGGTGCCGGATTCTGGGGTGTCGTTCTTGGCCTCATTATCGGCCATATGTTTGATAAAGCACGCAGCCGCAAAATGGCCTGGTTTGCCAACCAGCGTGAGCGCCAGTCACTCTTTTTCTCCACCACCTTCGAGGTGATGGGGCACTTAACCAAATCAAAAGGACGCGTAACGGAAGCCGATATTCAGGTGGCCAGCGTCTTTATGGATCGCATGAATCTGCACGGCGAATCCCGCATCGCGGCGCAGAATGCGTTCCGGATTGGTAAATCAGATCACTACCCGCTGCGTGAAAAAATGCGGCAGTTCCGTAGCATCTGTTTCGGGCGTTTTGATTTAATTCGGATGTTTCTGGAAATTCAAATCCAGGCCGCCTTCGCGGATGGCTCTCTGCATCCGAATGAACGGGACGTCCTGTATGTGATTGCTGAAGAGTTGGGCATTTCCCGCATGCAGTTCGATCAGTTCCTGCGCATGATGCAGGGCGGCGCGCACTTTGGCGGCGGTTATCAGCAGCAATCGTCCGGCGGCGGCTGGCAGCAGGCGCAGCGTGGCCCTACGCTTGAAGATGCCTGTAACGTCCTCGGCGTGAAGCCGTCTGACGATGTTACGACCATCAAACGCGCCTATCGTAAGCTGATGAGCGAGCACCATCCGGATAAGCTGGTGGCGAAAGGCCTGCCGCCAGAGATGATGGAGATGGCGAAACAGAAAGCGCAGGAAATCCAGAAAGCCTACGAGCTAATTAAAGAGCAGAAAGGTTTTAAATAAAAAAATGGCCCGACAGTGTCGGGCCATTTTTTCAGAAGTCCACCGGGGCTTTGAACGTCATGGCGTTGCCGAAAGCAGGGTGGGTGATAGTGAGCGTCTGCGCATGCAGTTGCAGGCGCGGCGCTAACGCCAGCGCTTCCGGCGGCGCATAGAATCTGTCCCCCAGAATGGGGTGACCCATCGCAAGCATATGCACACGCAGCTGGTGGGAGCGCCCGGTAATCGGCTTCAGCAGGACGCGCGCGGTGTTATCCGGCGCGTACTCCAGCACTTCATACTCGGTTTGCGCGGCCTTGCCGGTTTCGTAACACACCTTCTGCTTTGGCCGGTTCGGCCAGTCGCAAATCAGCGGTAAATCCACCAGCCCTTCCGCCTGCGCCGGATGGCCCCAGACGCGCGCGACATACTGTTTCTTCGGCTCGCGCTCGCGGAACTGACGCTTCAGCTCGCGTTCTGCCGCTTTATTCAGAGCCACCACAATCACGCCGCTGGTCGCCATATCCAGACGATGGACAGACTCGGCCTGGGGATAATCACGCTGGATACGCGTCATCACGCTGTCTTTATGCTCTTCCAGACGCCCCGGCACGGACAACAGGCCGCTCGGCTTATTGACCACCATAATGTGCTCGTCCTGATACAGAATGACCAGCCACGGATCCACCGGGGGATTGTAGGGCTCCATTACCATCTTGCGCTCCGCTTACTGATGCGTCACAACGATAAGACGCAGGGCGTCGAGACGCCATCCCGCCTGATTCAGGCTTTCCAGCACCTGCTGGCGGTTGCTCTCAATGGCGGCCAGCTCATCGTCACGAATGTTAGGGTTCACTGCTTTCAACGCTTCCAGACGCGACAGCTCGGCAGAAAGCTTCTCATCGGCTTCGCTACGCGCCGCATCGATCAGCACTCTGGCCGCTTTTTCGGCCTGGGCTTCACCCAGTTGCAGAATGGCATGCACGTCCTGCTGCACCGCATTCACCAGCTTACTGCCGGTATGGCGGTTCACCGCGCTCAGCTGACGGTTGAAGCTTTCAAACTCCACCTGGCCGGCCAGGTTCGTACCGTTTTTATCCAGCAACAGACGCACCGGGGTTGGCGGCAGGAAGCGGTTAAGCTGAAGCTGTTTCGGCGCCTGCGCTTCCACAACGTAGATCAGCTCCACCAGCAGCGTGCCCACAGGCAAGGCTTTGTTCTTCAACAGGGAGATGGTGCTGCTGCCGGTATCGCCGGAGAGGATCAGATCCAGACCGTTGCGGATCAGCGGGTGCTCCCAGGTGATGAACTGTGCATCTTCGCGGGACAGCGCCACATCACGCTCAAAGGTGATGGTGCAGCCGTCTTCCGGCAGGCCCGGGAAATCCGGCACCAGCATATGATCGGACGGGGTCAGCACGATCATGTTCTCGCCGCGATCGTCCTGGTTAATGCCGACGATGTCGAACAGGTTCATGGAGAAGCTGATCAGGCTGGTGTCATCGTCCTGTTCTTCGATACTTTCGGCCAGCTGCTGCGCTTTTTCACCGCCGTTGGAGTGGATCTCCAGCAGGCGATCGCGACCCTGCTCCAGCTGAGCTTTCAGCGCGTCGTGCTTCTCTCGACAGGATTTGATCAGCTCATCAAAGCCCTCGGTGTTTTCCGGAGCCGCGAGGTAACCGATCAGGTCTGCATGCACCTGATCGTAAATGGTGCGGCCGGTCGGGCAGGTATGTTCAAACGCATCCAGGCCTTCGTGGTACCAGCGAACCAGAACGGACTGGGCGGTTTTCTCCAGATACGGAACGTGGATCTGAATATCGTGCGCCTGACCGATACGATCCAGACGGCCGATACGCTGCTCCAGCAGATCCGGGTTAAACGGCAGATCGAACATCACCAGATTGCTGGCGAACTGGAAGTTACGGCCTTCAGAACCGATTTCGGAGCACAGCAGAACCTGCGCGCCGCTGTCCTCTTCACTAAACCACGCCGCAGCGCGGTCGCGCTCGATAATAGACATGCCTTCATGGAACACGGCGGCGCGAATACCTTCGCGCTCGCGCAGCACTTGTTCAAGTTGCAGGGCGGTGGCTGCCTTGGCGCAGATCACCAGCACCTTCCGGGAACGGTGCGCGGTCAGATAACCCATTAACCACTCCACGCGCGGATCGAAGTTCCACCAGGTGCCGGTGTCGCCTTCAAATTCCTGATAAATTTGCTCCGGGTAGAGCATATCGCGCGCGCGATCTTCCGCTGATTTACGGGTGCCCATAATGCCGGAGACTTTAATCGCCGTCTGGTACTGGGTCGGCAGCGGCAGTTTGATGGTGTGCAGCTCGCGTTTCGGGAAGCCTTTCACGCCGTTACGGGTGTTGCGGAACAGCACGCGGCTGGTGCCGTGACGGTCCATCAGCATGTCGATCAGCTCTTTACGCGCAGATCCCGCATTATCGCTGTCGCTGTTCGCGGCCTGAAGCAGCGGCTCAATATCCTGCTCGCCGATCAGATCGCTGAGGGTGTTAAGTTCATCATTAGAGAGACGATTACCGGCCAGCAGCAGCGCGACGGCGTCCGCCACCGGACGGTAGTTTTTCTGCTCTTCAACAAACTGCTCAAAATCGTGGAATCGGTTCGGATCGAGCAGGCGCAGACGGGCGAAGTGGCTCTCAAGACCCAGCTGCTCCGGGGTGGCGGTCAGAAGCAGAACGCCCGGTACGCGCTCGGCAAGCTGCTCAATCGCCATGTATTCACGGCTTGGCGCATCTTCGCTCCAGACGAGGTGGTGCGCTTCGTCGACGACCATCAGATCCCATTCTGCGTCGCACAGGTGCTCCAGGCGCTGCTTGCTGCGGCGCACGAAGTCCAGGGAACAAATGACCAGCTGTTCGGTTTCAAACGGGTTGTCCGCGTCGTGCTGGGCTTCGGCATAGCGCTCGTCGTCGAACAGGGAGAAGCGCAGGTTAAAGCGGCGCAGCATCTCGACCAGCCACTGGTGTTGCAGCGTTTCCGGCACCACAATCAGCACGCGCTCGGCAGCGCCAGAGAGCAGCTGCTGGTGCAGGATCATGCCTGCTTCGATGGTTTTACCCAGGCCCACTTCGTCAGCCAGCAGCACGCGAGGCGCATGGCGGCGGCCCACGTCATGGGCGATATTCAGCTGATGGGGAATAAGGCTGGTACGCTGGCCGCGCAGGCCGCTCCACGGCATGCGGTACTGTTCACTCTGGAACTTACGCGCGCGGTAGCGCAGGGAGAAGCGATCCATTCGGTCGATTTGCCCGGCAAACAGACGGTCCTGCGGCTTGCTGAAAACCAGTTTGCTGTCGAGCAGCACTTCACGCAGGATAACATTCGTCTCGTCGGTATCAAGACGCGTTCCAATGTAGGCGAGCAGTCCATTCTCTTCTTTTACGTCTTCAACCTTCAGCTGCCAGCCTTCGTGGCTGGTCACGGTGTCGCCCGGATTGAACATTACGCGGGTAACAGGGGAGTCATTGCGAGCGTACAGGCGGTTTTCACCGGTAGCAGGGAAAAGGAGGGTAACCATGCGCGCATCGACGGCAACGACGGTTCCTAATCCAAGTTCGCTTTCTGTATCGCTGATCCAGCGTTGACCAAGTGTAAAAGGCATAGTTGTTCGGCTCTAATCTTTAATTGCAGGCAATAGTTCGACCCCGTCAAAAAAGACGGTCATCGAAAAATGGGTCCGGGAATGGAAAGGGCGCTATGGTACTGGATGGCAACGGTTTCGTCACGCGTCAAAATAGCCCAAGTTGTCCTGTCACTAGTGTAGCAAAGTCGTCATTGATGAACGGTAAAATTCCCTCCGCAACCGGCTGAAGCTGGCGGGTCAGGTAGTGATCGTAATCGAGCGGAGACTGCTGGTAATCAACGGGTTCCGGGCCGTTAGTTGTCCAGACGTATTTGATCGTACCCCGGTTCTGATACTGCGGCGCACGGCCCCGCCGAACATTCTCTTCATCCGCCAGCCGCGCGGCGCGTACGTGGGGAGGAACGTTACGTTGATATTCGGCCAGCGGGCGGCGCAGGCGCTTGCGATACACCAGCTGGTCATCCAGCTCACCCGCCATCAGGCTGGCGATGGTGTCGCGCACGTAGTCCTGATAGGGCTCGTTGCGAAACACCCGCAGGTAGAGCGTCTGCTGGAACTGCTGCGCCAGTGGCGTCCAGTCGGTGCGCACCGTCTCCAGCCCTTTAAAGACCATCCGCTGCGTGTCACCTTCCTGAATCAGCCCGGCGTAGCGCTTCTTGCTGCCCTGGTCGGTTCCGCGAATGGTCGGCATTAAAAAGCGGGCAAAATGGGTTTCAAACTCCAGCTCTAACGCGCTGGTTAACCGCTCTTTTTGCAAATTTTCGCGCCACCAGTCGTTCACGTAGGCGACCAGTTCTTTGCCGATTCGCGCGGCGTCGTCTTCTGAATGGGCCGCTTTCAGCCAGACAAAGGTGGAGTCGGTATCGCCATAAATAACGTCATAGCCCCGGGATTCAATCAGCGCTTTGGTCTGGCGCATAATGTCGTGCCCGCGCATGGTGATGGAAGACGCCAGCCGGGGATCAAAGAAGCGGCAGGCGCTGGTACCCAGCACGCCGTAAAAGGCGTTCATAATGATTTTCAGCGCCTGTGAGAGCGGCTTGTTGCCGTGGCGTTTCGCCTCGTCGCGGCCGTGCCAGATGTTTCCCACAATTTCGGGCAGGCAGTGTTTTTTCCGCGAGAAGCGAGCTCCAAGAAACCCTTCGGTGCTGTGCGCATCGTCTGGCTGGGCCATCCCCTCCACCAGCCCCACCGGATCAATCAGAAACGTGCGGATAATTGACGGGTACAGGCTTTTATAATCCAGCACCAGCACCGAGTCATACAGTCCGGGCCGTGAATCCATCACGTAACCGCCGGGGCTGGCCTGCGGCGGCACGTCGCCGAGATTAGGGGCGACATAGCCCGCCCGGTGCATCCGCGGGAAATAGAGGTGGCTGAAGGCCGCTACCGAGCCGCCGTGCCTGTCGACCGCGAGACCGTTCACCGTTGCGCGTTCCAGCAGGAACGGCATGATCTCGGTTTTGTGGAAGATCTGCGTCACCAGCTCGCAATCTTTCAGGTTATAGGTAGCGAGCGCCGGTTTATCCTCGTTAAAGCGCCGGTCGATCTCGTCCATTCGGTCCCAGGGATTGTCGATGGATTTACCTTCGCCGAGCAGTTCCTGGGCGACCGCTTCCAGCGAGAAGGAAGAGAAGTTCCAGAAGGCGGATTTCAGCGCCTCGATGCCGTCGATAATCAGGCGACCATTGGCCTGCGCGAAGAAAACACCGTTCTTAAAACCGTGCTCACGCCACTCCAGCTCACTATTGCCGCGCCCCAGAATCAGCGGGATACGGTAACGCTCGGCATGTTTTTGCAGCACGCGCAGGTCAAACTGCACCACGTTCCAGCCGATCAGCACGTCCGGGTCGTGCTCGGCAAACCACTGGTTAAGCTTCTCCAGCAGTTGCGGGCGGCTGTTGACGTACTCCAGATTAAAATCCAGCGCGGACGCATCGCCGTTCGGCGGCCCGAGCATATAGACAACCCGCTGCCCACAGCCTTCCAGGCCAATGCAGTACAGTTCGCCATGGCGGGTGGTTTCAATATCCAGCGACACCCACTTTAGCGGCGGGCGATAGTGCGGATTAGGCTTCAGGCGCGCGTTAACGATCCTGCCGTTTTGCGCGGTGCCATCTACCCAGACGGGGGCGGTGATAAACCGCTCCATCAGAAAGCGTTCAGGCGGGCGAATGTCGGCCTCGTAAAGCGTCACGCCTACTTCACGAAGCAGCTTTTCATAGCGCATCAACTGGCGATGGGCGCGGCAGTAGAGGCCGTAAACTGGCTGGCGGTGGAAATCTTTCAGCTGAAGCGGCGTAAGGCGCCAGTTGTTTTCGCCGCGTAGCAGTTGTTTCACTTTCTCGACGTGAGCTTCAGGAATAAAGGCCACGGACTCCTGCGGCGGGAGCGTAACGTTTAGCGGGCCGTTGTCCGTTGCCAGCCAGAATTCAACCTCAGTACCCTGAGGGGTATCCCGCCAGTGTCTGGTCAGTAAAAAGCCTTCTTGCGCCTGCGTCACGGCGTTATCCCATAAAACAAAACCAGGCCTGATTATAGCCTGGTTGAGGGGTGTTTGCTGGGGTTTTATACAGTGCCCGTTCCGCCGGATGGCGCTGCGCTTATCCGGCCTACAGGTTCCGCAGGCCCGGTAAGCGCAGCGTCACCGGGCAGGGGTTTACTGCCCGTAGTAGGCTTTCGCACCGTGCTTACGCAGGTAATGCTTATCCAGCAGGGTTTGCTGCATATCCGGCAGCTGCGGTGCCAGCTGGCGGCAGAAGATCCCCATATAGGCGACTTCCTCCAGCACGATCGCGTTGTGCACCGCGTCCTCCGCGTTTTTACCCCAGGCAAACGGGCCGTGGGAGTGCACCAGCACGCCGGGCATTTGCGCCGCGTCGATTCCCTGTTTTTCGAAGGTTTCGACAATCACGTTCCCCGTTTCCCATTCGTACTCACCGCCGATCTCCGCATCGGTCATCAGACGCGTGCAGGGAATGGTGCCGTAAAAGTAGTCCGCGTGGGTGGTGCCGGTGGCCGGAATAGGCTGGCCCGCCTGCGCCCAGATGGTCGCGTGACGCGAATGGGTATGCACAATCCCGCCGATGGTCGGGAAGGCCTGATACAGCAGGCGATGAGTGGGCGTATCGGAGGAGGGCTTTTTATTGCCTTCAACCACTTCACCCGTTTCGATGCTGACCACCACCATGTCTTCTGCGGTCATTACCGTGTAATCCACGCCGGAAGGCTTGATCACGAACACCCCTTTTTCCCGGTCAACGGCGCTGACGTTGCCCCATGTCAGGGTTACGAGGTTATGTTTTGGCAGCGCCAGGTTGGCTTCGAGTACCTGACGTTTGAGATCTTCTAACATTGTCGTCTCCTGCCGGATGGCGCTACGCTTATCCGGCCTACAGAACCGTAGGCCCGGTAAACGAAGTGCCACCGGGCACTCCGTACTTAGCGTTTTGAACCGTAATAGACTTCGTTCCAGCGCAGCGCGTCTTTAAAGGCTGGCAGACGGGTGTCGTTATCAATTACGGTCAGTTCGATGTCGTGCAGCTCGGCAAACTGACGCATATCGTTCAGGTCCAGCGCGTGGCTGAATACGGTGTGGTGCGCGCCGCCGGCCAGGATCCAGGCTTCCGAGGCGGTTGGCAGGTCAGGCTGCGCTTTCCACAAAGCGTTGGCGACCGGCAGCTTCGGCAGAGAATGCGGGGTTTCAACCGCATCGACGCAGTTCACCAGCAGGCGGAAACGATCGCCGAGGTCAATCAGGCTGGCGTTAATGGCCGGGCCGGTACGGGTGTCGAAGATCAGACGGGCCGGATCCGCTTTGCCGCCAATGCCGAGGTACTGCACGTCGAGGATCGGTTTCTCTTCAACCGCGATGGATGGACACACTTCCAGCATGTGCGAGCCGAGCACCAGATCGTTGCCGTTCTCGAAGTGGTAGGTGTAGTCCTCCATAAAAGAGGTGCCGCCCTGTAGACCGGTCGACATCACCTTCATGATGCGAAGCAGAGCGGCAGTTTTCCAGTCGCCTTCGCCCGCAAAGCCGTAGCCCTGCTGCATCAGACGTTGTACCGCCAGACCCGGGAGCTGTTTCAGGCCGTGGAGATCTTCAAAGGTGGTGGTGAAGGCATGGAAGCCGCCCTGTTCCAGAAAACGCTTCATGCCCAGCTCAATACGTGCGGCATCCAGCACGTTCTGGCGCTTGTCACCGTTGACCTGTGCCGCAGGCGTCAGGCGATAGCTGCTTTCGTACTCGTCCACCAGCGCGTTAACGTCGCCATCGCTGATGTCATTCACCACCTGCACCAGGTCGCCCACCGCCCAGGTGTTGACGGAGAAGCCAAATTTAATCTGCGCGGCCACTTTATCACCGTCGGTGACCGCCACTTCGCGCATGTTGTCGCCGAAACGCACCACTTTCAGGTGGCGGGTATCCTGCTTAGATACCGCCTGACGCATCCAGGAGCCAATACGTTTTTGTGCCTGACCGTCCTGCCAGTGCCCGGTCACCACGGCATGCTGTTGACGCATGCGCGCGCCGATGAAGCCGAACTCGCGGCCGCCGTGCGCGGTCTGGTTCAGGTTCATGAAGTCCATGTCGATGCTGTCCCACGGCAGGGAGGCGTTGAACTGCGTGTGGAATTGCAGCAGCGGTTTGTTGAGGATAGCCAGGCCGTTGATCCACATTTTGGCTGGCGAGAAGGTGTGCAGCCACACCACCAGGCCAGCGCATTTGTCATCGTAATTGGCATCGCGGCAAATGTTGGTGATTTCGTCCGGGGTGGTACCCAGCGGCTTCAGCACCAGTTTGCACGGCAGTTTGGCTTCCGCGTTCAGCGCGTTCACAACGTGCTCCGCGTGTTTCGTCACCTGCTGCAACGCTTCCGGTCCGTACAAATGCTGGCTGCCAATCACAAACCACACTTCATAATTATTAAAAATGGTCATTATCGTGTCCTTAATGTGTCAGGGTTGCCGTAGTATCCGCGGTGCTTTTGGCCGGGGCGGCGACAGGGAGATAGTGAAGTTCGGCGCTTTTTGCCCATTGCTGGTAGCGCTGATAAAGCTGTTCAAAGCGTTGTGCCTGCTGAGTCTGCGGCTGGAGCGTACTTTCGACGGCGCTCGCCATATGCTGTTGCGCGGTCGGGATATCCGCATGTACGCCTGCGGCCACGGCAGCGAAAATCGCCGCGCCCAGCGCACAGCACTGATCGGAGGCCACAATTTGCAGCGGCCGGTTCAGCACGTCGCAGCAGGCCTGCATGATCACCGGGTTTTTACGGGCGATGCCGCCCAGCGCCATCACGTTGTTCACGTCAATGCCCTGCCCGGTGAAGCACTCCATAATGGCGCGCGCGCCGAATGCGGTGGCGGCGATCAGGCCGCCAAACAGCGCGGGCGCGTCGGTCGCGAGGTTGAGATCGGTAATCACCCCTTTCAGACGCTGGTTGGCAAACGGCGTACGACGCCCGTTGAACCAGTCCAGCACCACCGGCAGGTGGTCGAGAGACGGATTTTTTGCCCAGGCTTCGGTGAGCTGCGGCAGGAGCTGTTTTTTGCTGTCGGCAATCTGCGTTTTCAGTTCAGGACGCGCGGCAGCCAGCTGATCCAGCGGCCAGCCGAGCACACGGCCAAACCAGGCGTAGATATCGCCGAAGGCGGACTGACCCGCTTCGAGGCCGATAAAATCGGGTACCACGCTGCCGTCAACCTGACCGCAAATGCCTTTCACCGCGCGGTCGCCGACGCTGGCTTTATCTGCCGTCAGAATGTCACAGGTGGAGGTGCCGATAACTTTCACCAGCGTGTTGGGCTGCGCACCCGCGCCCACGGCACCCATATGGCAGTCGAACGCGCCGCCGGAAATGGTCACGTTTTGCGGCAGACCGAGGCGTTTCGCCCACTCTTCGCAGAGCGTGCCGACCGGAATATCGGCGGTGAAGGTGTCGGTAAACAGCGGGTATGTCAGGTTTTTGTTGATGATCGGATCGAGTTCATCGAAGAACGCTGCCGGAGGCAGCCCCCCCCAGCTTTCATGCCACAGCGATTTATGCCCGGCGCTGCAACGGCCGCGGCGGATATCCTGCGGGCGAGTGGTGCCGGAGAGCAGGGCGGGAACCCAGTCGCATAGCTCAATCCATGATGCCGCTGCCTGTGCGACCGACGCGTCCGCGCGGGTAACGTGCAGGATCTTGGCCCAGAACCACTCGCTGGAGTAAATCCCGCCGATGTAGCGGGAGTAGTCAGTTTTGCCCGGCTGATGGCATAAGCGGGTGATGGCTTCCGCCTCTTCCACGGCGGTATGGTCTTTCCACAGCACAAACATGGCGTTCGGGTTGTCGGCAAACTCCGGTCGCAGCGCCAGTACGCGGCCTTCGGCATCGACAGGAGCTGGCGTTGAGCCGGTGCTGTCAACGCCAATCCCCACGACATCGGCCCGCTGGGCGTCCGTCAACTCCGCCAGCACGGTTTTGATCGCCGCTTCCATTGATTCAATGTAATCACGCGGGTGGTGGCGGAACTGGTTGTTCGGCGCATCGCAGTAGCGCCCCTCTTGCCAGCGCGGATACCACTCAACGCTGGTTGCTATCTCCAGGCCAGTCGTACAGTCCACTGCCAGCGCGCGAACTGAGTCGCTGCCAAAATCGAGGCCAATTGCAATTGCCATGGTGTTGCTCCATCCAAAAAACAGGTATGGAAGAACATTAGAGACTGGGGACAAAAATCGTCAGGCAGGATCCGCTAATCTTATGGACTAAATTGCTGTAGCCACGCAAAGTGTGACGCCGTGCAAATATTCTATGTGGACATTTCTGCCGCACTTATAGACACTTTTGTTACTGCTTATCTGCCCGTACTGGCGGACAAATCAGGGGGAAAGGCTGAAACATGGCGGACGTAAAAGAGGCGTGATGCTTTTTGGATCTTTCCGCGGGCCATTTTTATACTGCTTTTATCGATATGGACAATTGGTTTCCTTCAGGACCCTTGGGAGAACTGAATCTATGGCCGAACCGCAAAACGATCCCTTACTGCCGGGCTACTCATTTAACGCCCATCTGGTGGCGGGGCTGACGCCAATTGAGGCCGAGGGATATCTCGATTTTTACGTCGATCGCCCTCTTGGCATGAAGGGATATATCCTCAACCTGACCGTACGCGGAGAAGGGGTCGTCAAAAACGGGGATCAGCAGTTTATCTGCCGCCCCGGTGATATGCTGCTGTTCCCGCCGGGGGAGATCCACCACTACGGGCGCCATCCGGATGCCAAAGAGTGGTATCACCAGTGGGTCTATTTCCGTCCGCGCGCCTACTGGCAGGAGTGGCTCTCGTGGCCGGCCATTTTCGCCCATACCGGTTTATATCGCCCGGATGAGGCGCATCTGGCGCAGTTCCGTGAGCTGTTCGCACAGATTATTGAGGCAGGGCAGGCGGGCGGGCGCTACGCCGAACTGCTGGCCATCAACCTGCTTGAACAGGTGCTGCTGCGCCGCATGGAGGCCATCAACGAGTCGCTTAATCCGCCGCTGGACAACCGCGTCCGCGACGCCTGCCAGTACATCAGCGACCACCTTGCCGACAGCCAGTTTGATATTGCCAGCGTCGCCCAGCATGTGTGTCTGTCGCCGTCACGGCTCTCTCATCTGTTCCGCCAGCAGCTTGGCGTGAGTGTACTCAGCTGGCGTGAGGATCAGCGCATCAGCCAGGCGAAACTGCTGCTCAGCACCACCCGAATGCCTATCGCCACCGTCGGGCGTAACGTCGGCTTTGAAGATCAGCTCTATTTCTCTCGCGTGTTTAAGAAGTGCACCGGTGCCAGCCCGAGCGAATTCCGTGCGGGATGTGAATAATCGGTAAACATTCAGGTGAACTTCAGGCGCATCTTGTAAACTATTCAGACAATTGATGCCTTGACGCGGTGCAGGGCGCTAAGCAGAATCGCTGATTCGTTTTCTGACCGGAATAGTTATGCAGGCATTGCTGGAACATCTTATTACCCAGTCCGTTATGTATTCGCTCATCGCCGTGGCGCTGGTGGCGTTTCTGGAGTCGCTGGCGCTGGTCGGGCTGATCCTGCCCGGCACCGTGATGATGGCGGGGCTTGGGGCGCTTATCGGCAGCGGCGAGGTCAATTTCTGGCAGGCGTGGATGGCCGGTATCATCGGTTGTTTGCTGGGGGACTGGATCTCCTTCTGGCTGGGCTGGCGCTTTAAGAAGCCGCTGCACCGCTGGTCGTTCATGAAAAAAAACAAAGCGCTGCTGGATAAAACCGAGCACGCGCTGCACCAGCACAGCATGTTCACCATCCTCGTGGGGCGCTTCGTTGGCCCAACGCGCCCGCTGGTGCCGATGGTGGCCGGGATGCTGGATCTGCCCGTCGCGAAGTTTGTGGTGCCGAACATCATCGGCTGCGTCTTCTGGCCGCCGTTCTACTTCCTGCCGGGGATCCTGGCGGGCGCGGCCATCGATATTCCTGACGGTATGCAAAGCGGCGAGTTCAAGTGGCTGCTGCTGGGAACGGCGGTCCTGCTGTGGCTGGCGGTCTGGCTCTGCTGGCGCCTGTGGCGCAGCGCGAAAGCCAGTGTTGATCGCCTGACGCGCTATCTTCCGCGCACGCGCCTGCTCTGGCTGGCCCCGCTGACGCTGGGAGTGGCTGTCGTGGCGCTGGTGGCGCTGATTCGCCACCCGCTGATGCCGGTGTACGGTGAGATCCTGTTGAAGGTGGTGAGCCGTTAAGGTGTTTTCCCTCTCCCTGTGGGCTAAGGGTTCCCCACAAAATAATGCCTGCACAGACGGCCACCTCTCCCTTGAGGGAGAGGGCTGGGGTGAGGGGGAACATACGGCTCTGGTGGTCATTCCGTTCACTTTATGTTCCTTGCTACTCTGTCACGACATGAGCGGTGAACGTGCCAGGGTGGCTCAGTCGCCACCACCCTGGCGACCCGGGCTTCCGGCGGAAAATCGCCGCTTCGCGGTACCTTCGGCTTATTCCTTCCGGCTTATCGGGGACGGGCGGAGGTAACATCCCTGTAAAGCCCGCCCTCTCGGCGCATCCCTGCGCCTCGCCCCGGCCTACAGGAAACGCCTCAGCGATTTACAGCCGTACCAGGGCATCGCTGAAAGCCCTCAGTTATTCTGAAGGCAACGTTATCGCTTTTGCTTTCAAATTACTGGGGATCCCTCTCCCTGTGGGAGAGGACCAGGGTGAGGGCATCAGACCTCACGAATACCTAAAAGTGAAGATGCCCCCGCCTTACCACTCAGAAGTTCTTCTGTTTCCCCATCCCACAAAATACGTCCCTCCGCGATCACCACCGATCGCGGCGCGATGCGTGCGGCATCTTCGATGCTATGCGAAACCATCAGCATCGTCAGTTGCTCGCGCTCGCAAACCTCCTCAACCAGCGAGAGCATCTCCTGACGCAGGGCCGGGTCGAGCGCCGAAAAGGGTTCGTCGAGCAGCAGCAGCGGCTGCTTGCGCACCAGACAGCGTGCCAGCGCCACGCGCTGGCGCTGGCCGCCGGAAAGCTCACCCGGTAGTCTGTTGATAAACGCAGCCAGGCCCATTTGTTCGGCGATCGCCTCCAGCGTCTGACGCTGCGCAACACTGAGTTTTAACCCCGGATCCATACCCAGCGCGATGTTCTGCCACACCGTAAGATGATTGAACAGATTATTTTCCTGGAACAGCATCGACACCGGGCGCGTAGCCGGCGGAGCGTAGGTATATTCGCCATTATCAATGACGATCGACCCGCTGGCAGGCTGCAAAAAACCGGCAATCAGATTGAGCAGAGTACTTTTTCCGGCCCCGCTAGGGCCAAGCACTGCGATTCGCTCTCCCTGACGAACGGAGAGGGTAAAACGCATTGGCAGGTGCTCATAAAGCCAGGTTACATCAGTCAGTTTTAACATCACGCCCCGGAAGTTTTTCGATAACGGTAAATAACGCAAAGCACAGCAGCAACAGGAGCAGCGCCGTGACGGCGCCGTCCTGGCTACGATAGGAGCCAATTTGCTGATAAAGCCAGAACGGCAGCGTGCGGAAATCCTCGTTGCCAAAGAGGGCCACAACGCCAAAATCGCCAATCGACAGCACGCAGGCAAACGCCAGCGCCTGAGCCAGCGGACGCTTTAGCGCGCGCAGTTCGACCACCTTCAGACGCTGCCAGCCCTGCATGCCCAGCGACTGACACAGCAAACTGTAGCGGCTGTTGACGTCGCGCATCGGGTTTTCCAGCACCTTGAGCGCGTAAGGGATAGCCATCAGCGCGTTGGTAAAAATGACGATGCCGTCGGCGCTTTCCGGCAGGCCGATGGTGCTGTTGAACAGTAAAAAGAATCCGGTCGCCAGCACAATACCCGGCATCGCCAGGATCAGCATACCCGTCAGTTCCAGCGCGTGTCCGGCTTTACGGGCATGACGCGCGTACAGCTCGCGGCTGCTCCAGAGCAGCATCATGGTCAGGATCACGCACAGCAGCCCGGCTGCCAGCGCGATGCGCAATGAGATCCACGTCGCCTGCCACAGGACAGGCTGTTGCAGTACCGACAACACATTGCGATTCAGGCCATCAACGATAACGGCCAGCAGCGGGGGCAGCAGAAGCAGGAGGGCCAGCGCGATCAGCATAAAATCCGCGACGCGGCTGTGCAGGCTGTCCTGCGGATCGCGCCAGCCTGTCAAGTGATTGCTGCCTGTGGGGATCGCTTTACTCAGCCGCTGGCTGAGTAACACCAGCGCCAGGCAGCAGACCATCTGCACCATCGCCAGCAGCGCGGCGCGGCCCGGATCGTAGTCGTAACTTAAGGCCTGATAGATCGCCAGCTCAATGGTGGTGGCCTGCGGCCCGCCGCCGAGAGAAAGCACGGTCGCGAAGCTGGCGAAGCAGAGCATAAAGATTAGCGCGGCCACCGGGGCAATCTGGCGTCGCAGCCACGGCCATTCGACAAAGCGGAAGAACGACCAGCCGCGCATGCCAAGCTGGGCGGCAATCTGACGCTGCTCTCCGGGAATGTTTTCCAGCGCCTGTAAAAAGAGACGCGTCGCCATCGGCATATTGAAAAAAATATGCGCCAGCAGAATGCCTTTCAGGCCGTAAGGGGAGAAGGTCCATTCCAGACCAAGCAGGTTGAAGAGGGATGCCAGCCAGCCCTGCCGACCGTAGACGCTCAGAATACCGAACACCGCCACCAGCACGGGCAGGATCAGCGTCATCGCGCACAGCCGCAGCAGGGCAAGCCTGCCGGGGAAACGTCTGCGATAGAGGGCGCGTGCAAGGAAAATGGCCGGGATCGTCGACAGCAGCGCGGAGAGAAACGCCTGCCAGAAGGAGAAACGGATGACGTGCCAGAGATAGCTGTCGTGCCAGAGGGCGAGCAGATCGCTCTCTGGCGCGTTAAACCACAGCGCAAGGAATGCACCCAGACTGACGACCACCATCAGTATGGCGGCGAGCAGCCCGGGAACTAACCAGCCGGGGATCAGCGGCTGACGGCGCGTTGCCATTCACTAATCCATGCGGCGCGCTGGGCGGCAACCTGCTGCGGCGTAAATTCCAGTGAGGTTTGCGGCTTGTTTAGCTGCTCAAAGCCTGCCGGCAGCGCAACGTCAGTGACCGGGTACATCCAGTTTCCTGTCGGAATAGCATTCTGGAATGCCGGGGAGACCATAAATTTCAGGAATTTTTCGGCAAGCTCCGGCTGTTTGCTCGCGGCGGTGCGGGCGGCCACTTCCACCTGCAAATAATGCCCTTCAGCAAAGTTCGCGGCGGCGTAGTTATCCTTCTTCTCGGCGATAATGTGGTAGGCCGGAGAGGTAGTGTAGCTCAGCACCAGATCGCTTTCGCCTTTCAGGAACAGGCCGTAGGCTTCGCTCCAGCCTTTGGTGACGGTAACGGTTTTCGCGGCCAGCTTCTGCCACGCTTCCGGCGTTTTATCCCCGTAGACTTTCTGCATCCACAATAGCAGCCCCAGACCCGGCGTGCTGGTACGCGGATCTTCATAAATTACGCGCCATTTCTGGTCACTTTCGACCAGCTCTTTCAGGCTTTTGGGCGGATTCTTCAGCTTGTTTTTATCGTAGACAAACGCAAAGTAGCCGTAATCAAAGGGAACGAAGGTGTCGTTTTTCCAGCCGCCCGGTACGTTGACGGCATCTGACGCCACACCGCTTTTGGCGAACAGTCTGGTTTGGGTGGCGGCTTCCAGCAGGTTGTTATCCAGCCCGAGCACCACGTCGGCTTTGCTGTTTTTGCCTTCCATGCGCAGACGGTTGAGCAGCGAGACGCCATCTTCCAGCGCCACGAATTTCAGCTCGCAGTTGCAGTCGGCTTCAAAGGCTTTTTTTACCACCGGGCCGGGGCCCCAGTCGGCGGAGAAGGAGTCGTAGGTGTAGACCGTCAGAACGGGCTTAGCAAAAACAGGCAGCGCAAACAGCGCCAGCAGAGGAAGAACGTTTTTTAACACTTTGCACCTCAGGGTTGAGTGGCAAAGGATTTTGAGAGACAGCCTCAAATCCCTTCGCCGGCGTTATCCGGATCAGGTTCGACGGGTATTATCTCAGCGCACATCAGTGATGCAGCACCCCGTTGAGAACGGCGCTATTGTAATGATTTGGTGAATATTACGAAAGCGTTATGGCTCCGGCGGCGCAAACCAGGCGGATTTAAAATCAAACCAGCCGAGGGTATTCATCCGCAGGCCGCGCATGCTGCGCTGCCCCTGGATCAGCAGCCAGTGGTGAATCAGCGGTACGATCGTCTGCCCGGTCAGTAATTCCTGACACCAGGCGGCCAGATCCATTTCTCCCGCCCGCCACCGCGCGGCGTCCTGCTGCCAGTCCCGGTTGATACAGTGCTGAATCAGGGGCACCTCGTACAGGTGAGAAAAGAGCGAGAAATCAAGCGGCAGCGTAAAGTTTGCGCTGTTGAGCCAGATATCGCTGATGACGTCTCCGCGATGCCATTCATCATAATCGACTTCCTGAATCGCCAGCGTCACGCCTTCGGCTGCCAGCAGCGTGCTCATGATCCTCGCCAGAAAACGGTGCTCAATGTGATCGCGATAGTAGCTGAGGGTGATGATCTCCAGTCCGGCAGGCTTTTCACTGCGGACGGGCTGCGCATGGTGCCAGCGTGGGAGCAGGCCATAGGCCGGGAACCACCAGGTCTGGTATTGCTCCTCTGCGTGATAAATCAGGTTAGCGGGCGCCAGAATATGGCTTATCCACCTGCGGACGTCGTGGTTTGCCCCGCGATGGCTGCGGCCATCAAAGAGCAGGTAGTAGCAGCCCTCCTCCAGGCGGCTTTCGAACGCCTTTTCACCGGCTGTTGGCCCTTCCAGGGTCAGGCCTGCGCTCAGCTCTTCGTTGAGATCCGGTAACACCCAGACGTTCACTTCGTCGATCAACGCCCTATAGCCAAAGTAATCATCAAAGGCGCGGATCTTCAGTTGATTACTGTTGTTCCGTGAAACGGAGTAGGGGCCCGTACCAATCGGCTGGCTGGAAAAATTGTTCAGGGATCGCCACTCGGCAGGCAGGATCATTGATGGCACGTAGCCCAGAAGCCACGGAAGCCATTTGTCCGGCTGCGAAAGCTCAATATCCAGCGTCCAGGCCGTTGGGGAGTGGATCCGCGTGATATGCGAATAGAGCGGCAGCGTGCGGGCGCGCTCTAAAGAGGCGATAACGTCGCGCATCTCCAGCTCGCGTCCATGGTGGAAATGAATGCCGGGGCGTAGAAAGAAGCGCCAGTGCAGCGGAGACACCTGTTGCCAGTGATGGGCAATATCCGCTTCCAGTTCCCCGTTTTCCTCATTTATCCGCGTCAGGCCGCTGAAAATCTGCCGGGCCATGTGGGTTTCAGAGCGACGTAACGCCGTACCGGGCAACAGATTTTTCATTGGGCGGTAGTAAAGTACCCGCAGAATGTGGCGTCCCTGACGAAAGCTGCGTCCCAGATGCGAGACCAGCATCTGGCGCACGGCGGCTTTGTCGCCCACCAGCTGGACCAGCTGATCGATGCGGTCCTGCTCCAGCAGATCCTCCGCTCGCTGTTGCTGTAACGCCAGGCCGGTATAAAGGAAAGTCAGGCGCGAACGCTTGCCGCGTCCGGCTTCGGCCTCCCAGTTTAGCCAGCCCTGCTGCTGCATGGTATTAAGGAGCGTGCGCATATGACGCCGGGAGCAGTTGAGGAGCTCGGCCAGCTCGTTCAGCGTGGTCTCCTGCGATTGCCCCTCGCAGCACTGCCAGAGGCGGATAAATTGTTGTTGCAGACGACCGGAAGGCATAAAAGGGGAACTCCTGACAAAAAATCAGCAATTTATTAATCCCTATATTAAGCCAATAATCCTTTTCGATGAAGCGAGGAGGTAAATTATGAAGAGGTCTACCGCACGTCAGTTTTATCAGCACTATTTTTCAGCGACAAAGGGAGTGTCCTGGCTGGCCCGCCAGTGCGCAGAGCAGCGGCTGAGAATACTGGAAGATCTGATGCAGTGGGACGTTACGAAACCGACCTCTTCTCGCTAACTCGCCTCGATCATGTGTGACTGAGTATTGGTGCTAATCACCTGCCAGCAAAATGTTTTTTGCTGGCTTTTTTCGTTTACTATTTCACCCAATTTCGATTCGCTTTCATAAGGACTTGCGCATGCTCTGGTTGATGACGATGGGGCGACGCCTGAATGGCGTGTACGCCGCTTTTATGCTGGTGGCCTTCATGATGGGCGTGGCCGGCGCGCTACAGGCGCCGACGTTGAGCCTGTTTCTCAGCCGCGAGGTGGGGGCGCAGCCGTTTTGGGTGGGTCTGTTCTACACCGTCAACGCCATTGCCGGGATCCTCGTCAGCCTGTGGCTGGCGAAACGATCCGACAGCCAGGGCGATCGCCGTAAGCTGATCCTCTTTTGTTGCGCCATGGCCGTGGGCAACGCGCTGCTGTTTGCCTTCAACCGCCATTACCTGACGCTCATTACCTGCGGCGTGCTGCTGGCCTCTCTGGCGAACACCGCGATGCCGCAACTGTTCGCCCTGGCCCGGGAGTACGCCGACAGCTCGGCGAGGGAAGTGGTGATGTTCAGCTCGGTGATGCGTGCGCAGCTCTCTCTCGCGTGGGTCATCGGTCCGCCGCTGGCGTTTATGCTGGCGCTGAACTACGGCTTCACCACCATGTTTTCCATCGCGGCGGGGATTTTTGTCATCAGCCTGGCGCTGATAGCCTTTGCGCTGCCATCGGTGGCGCGCGTAGAGCAGGTGACGGACAAGCCCATCACGCAGGCGAGCGGCTGGCAGGATAAAAACGTCCGCATGTTGTTTATCGCCTCCACGCTGATGTGGACATGCAACACCATGTACATTATTGATATGCCGCTGTGGATCAGCAGCGATCTGGGACTGCCCGACAAGCTGGCGGGTATTCTGATGGGCACCGCTGCCGGGCTGGAGATCCCGGCGATGATTCTGGCGGGTTACTACGTCAAACGTTTCGGAAAGCGTCGGATGATGGTCGTCGCCGTGGCGGCCGGGGTACTGTTCTACGCGGGGCTGATCCTGTTCCATTCGCGTGAAGCCTTGCTGGCTTTACAGCTGTTTAACGCGGTGTTTATCGGAATCGTTGCCGGGATAGGCATGCTCTGGTTCCAGGATTTAATGCCGGGGCGCGCAGGCTCCGCGACCACGCTGTTTACCAACAGTATCTCTACCGGCGTGATTCTGGCAGGGGTGATTCAGGGGGCGCTGTCGCAAAGCTATGGGCATGCATCCGTGTACTGGGTGATCGCAGCGATTTCGCTCGTCACGCTGATGCTGACGTGCCGGGTAAAAGACGTTTGATTCTGGAAGGCGGCTTCACGAAATGAAACGATTTTCTGACAGGCGCAGAGAAGGCGCATAGAGTGCGTGACGGGTGCTTGAGGCTGTTTGCCTCAGGCTTTCGCAAGAGGCAAACAGTGGAGAGTCCCACATCAAAAAACTGATGGGGAGACCAACTTCACAACCAACATTGCGAGGTTAGTCTCTTCATTGCCGAAAAGCAATAAGGAGGCTGGAATGCCAAAACGTACTCTGCTATTAGGTTTGTTTCTGATCTGTACGACGCTGTTGCTCTTCACCTGGATGGTGCGCGACTCGCTGTGTGAGCTGCACTTCAGACAGGAGAAAACAGAGCTGGCGGCAGTGTTGGCTTACGAAGCAAAACGTTAGCAGTATTGGCGGGGAGTTTTCCCCGCCACTCCAGAGTGGTTGAGCCTCAACGCACCCTTATCAATGGCCCGCGCCCTGCGGGCCATTGCCTTTAACCCATAAACGCAGGCTGTTTTTTCTCGTAAGCGGAGATAGCCTCTTCGTGTTGCAGCGTCAGGCCAATGCTATCCAGACCGTTCAGCATGCAGTGGCGGCGGAACGCATCAATGCTGAAGCTGTAGATCTTATCCCCGGCTTTCACCACTTCCGCTTCCAGATCCACCTCAAACGAAATCCCCGGATTCGCCTGCACCAGCGCAAACAGTTCATCGACCTTTTCGTCACTCAGCGTCACCGGCAGCAGCTGGTTGTTGAAGCTGTTGCCGTAGAAGATATCCGCGAAGCTCGGGGCGATAACCACCTTAAAGCCGTAGTCGGTTAATGCCCAGGGCGCATGTTCACGCGACGATCCGCAGCCAAAGTTTTCCCGCGCCAGCAAAATGGAGGCGCCTTTGTATTCCGGAAAGTTCAGGACGAATTCCGGGTTCGGCACTTCGCCTTTATCGTCGAGGAAACGCCAGTCGTTGAACAGATGCGCACCAAAACCCGTGCGCGTCACTTTCTGTAAAAACTGCTTAGGAATGATCGCGTCGGTATCGACGTTAGCGGCGTCCAGAGGGACAACCCGGCCCGTATGTTGGGTAAATTTCTCTGCCATGATTGTCTCCTTATTTCAGGCTGCGAATATCGGCGAAATGACCGGTGACTGCCGCAGCGGCGGCCATTGCCGGGCTGACCAGGTGGGTGCGCCCACCGCGGCCCTGACGGCCTTCAAAGTTACGGTTGCTGGTGGAGGCACAGCGCTCGCCCGGATTCAGGCGGTCGTTGTTCATGGCCAGACACATGGAGCAACCCGGCAGGCGCCACTCGAAGCCTGCTTCAATAAAGATCTTATCCAGACCCTCCGCTTCCGCCTGGGCTTTCACCGGCCCGGAGCCCGGCACAACCAGCGCCTGCACGCCCGGCGCCACTTTGCGGCCTTTAGCAATTTCTGCCGCTGCGCGTAAATCTTCAATACGGGAGTTGGTACAGGAGCCGATGAATACTTTATCAATGCTCACGTCGGTCAGCGGTACGCCGGGTTTCAGCCCCATGTAAGCCAGCGCTTTTTCCGCACTGGCACGTTCGACCGGATCGGCAAAGGAGGCCGGGTCAGGAATGCTGTCGTTGACGGAAATCACCTGGCCCGGGTTGGTGCCCCAGGTGACCTGCGGGGCGATCTCTTCCGCCTGTAACGTCACAACGGTATCAAAAATTGCCCCCTCGTCCGTTTTCAGGGTTTTCCAGTACGCTACCGCGTCGTCAAAATCCTGTCCTTTCGGGGCATGCAGACGCCCCTTCACATAATTGAAGGTGGTTTCGTCTGGGGCCACCAGGCCTGCTTTGGCGCCCATCTCAATGGCCATGTTGCACAGGGTCATACGACCTTCCATGCTCAGCGCCTGGATAGCGTCGCCGCAGAATTCCACGACGTGACCGGTGCCGCCTGCGCTGCCGGTTTTGCCGATAATCGCCAGCACGATATCTTTCGCGGTGATACCCGGCGCAGCTTTACCCTTCACTTCAATCTTCATGGTTTTGGCGCGGCCCTGCTTCAGGGTCTGCGTCGCCAGAACGTGTTCAACTTCAGAGGTCCCAATCCCGAACGCCAGGGCGCCAAATGCGCCGTGCGTCGCGGTGTGGGAGTCACCGCAGACGATGGTCATGCCCGGCAGAGTAATCCCCTGCTCAGGCCCCATTACGTGGACGATGCCCTGATAGGGGTGGTTCAGATCGTACAGCTCCACGCCAAACTCGTTACAGTTCTTAATCAGCTCCTGCATCTGGATACGCGCCATCTCGCCAGATGCATTGATGTCTTTGGTCTGGGTGGAAACGTTGTGATCCATCGTGGCAAAGGTTTTACCCGGCTGACGCACCGGGCGCTTATGCGCGCGCAGGCCGTCAAATGCCTGAGGAGAGGTCACTTCGTGTACCAGATGACGGTCGATGTACAACAGTGGGGTTTCGTTTGGTGCTTCGTAAACAACGTGCGCATCAAACAACTTCTCATATAACGTCTTAGCCATGATTACACCCCTTCAGCGACATAGCGGGCAATGATGTCGCCCATTTCATCGGTACTGACTGCCGCCGTGCCGCGTGCTAAATCACCGGTACGGACGCCTTCTTCTAACGCCCGGTTAATGGCGTTTTCAATTGCGGTTGCTGCATCGCCTGCATCCAGGCTGTAGCGCAGCAGCAGAGCCAGGGAGAGGATCTGCGCAATCGGGTTGGCGATGTTTTTACCTGCGATATCCGGCGCGGAGCCGCCCGCCGGTTCGTACAGGCCAAAGCCTTCTTCGTTCAGGCTGGCCGAGGGCAGCATACCCATGGAGCCGGTGATCATGGCGCACTCATCCGAGAGAATATCGCCGAACAGGTTGGAGCACAGCAGCACGTCAAACTGGGACGGATCTTTGATCAGCTGCATCGTTGCGTTGTCGATATACATATGTGACAGCTCAACGTCCGGGTACTGCCTGGCAACTTCACTGACGATTTCGCGCCACAAAATAGACGACTGGAGCACGTTCGCTTTATCAATAGAGGTCACTTTACGGCGGCGTTTGCGCGCTGACTCAAACGCGATATGAGCGATACGTTCAATTTCAAAACGGTGATAGACCTCGGTATCAAACGCTTTCTCATGCTGACCGCTGCCTTCGCGGCCTTTTGGCTGACCGAAGTAGATCCCGCCGGTCAGCTCACGCACGCACAGGATGTCGAAACCGTTGGCGGCGATATCGGCGCGCAGCGGGCAAAACTCTTCCAGCCCCGGGTACAGCTTCGCCGGACGCAGGTTGCTGAACAGTTTGAAGTGTTTACGCAGCGGCAGCAGCGCGCCGCGCTCTGGCTGCTCTGCTGGAGGCAAATGTTCCCACTTAGGGCCACCCACGGAGCCAAACAGAACGGCATCGGCATTCTCGCAGCCTTCTACAGTCCCTTTCGGCAGGGGAGTACCGTGGTTATCAATGGCAATACCGCCCACGTCGTAGTGGCTGGTGGTAATTTTCATCGCAAAACGCGAACGTACGGCTTCCAGTACTTTCAGCGCCTGTGTCATCACTTCCGGGCCAATACCGTCACCCGGCAACACAGCAATATGGTAATTCTTCGACATCACACGGTTTCCTTGTTGTTCTCTTTATTCTGAGCTTTGCGTTGCAACTCTTTTTCGACTTCGGCGGCGCGCCAGATGTTGTTCAGGACATGCACCATCGCTTTCGCGGAGGATTCGACGATATCTGTCGCCAGACCCACACCGTGGAAGCGGCGACCGTTATAGTTGACGACGATATCAACCTGGCCCAGGGCATCTTTACCGTGCCCTTTTGCCGTCAGGTCGTATTTCACCAGCTCTACGTCGTACTCAGTGACGCGGTTAATCGCCTGGTAAATGGCATCCACAGGGCCGTTACCGTTGGCGGCTTCCGCTTTAATTTCATCGCCGCAGGCCAGCTTGACGGAGGCGGTAGCGATATCACTTGAGCCTGACTGAACGGTGAAGTAGTCCAGACGGAAGTGTTCTGGCTCTTCCTGCTGTTTGTTGATGAATGCCAGCGCTTCCAGGTCGTAATCGAAGACCTGGCCTTTCTTGTCAGCCAGTTTCAGGAATGCGTCGTACAGCTGATCCATGTTGTAATCGCTGTCCTGATATCCCATCTCTTCCATACGGTGTTTCACCGCCGCGCGGCCAGAGCGCGAGGTCAGGTTCAGCTGAACCTGGTTCAGACCGATGGATTCCGGAGTCATGATTTCGTAGTTTTCACGGTTCTTCAGCACGCCATCCTGGTGAATACCGGAGGAGTGAGCGAACGCGCCAGTCCCAACAATCGCCTTGTTCGCCGGGATCGGCATATTGCAAATCTGGCTCACGGTCTGGCTGGTGCGCCAGATTTCGTTGTGATTAATGCGAGTGTGTACGTTCATAATGTCTTTGCGCACCTTGATCGCCATGATCACTTCTTCCAGCGAGCAGTTGCCGGCGCGTTCACCAATGCCGTTCATTGCCCCTTCTACCTGACGCGCGCCGGCGTGGACGGCGGCGATGGCATTGCCTACAGCCAGGCCCAAATCATCGTGGGTGTGAACAGAGATGATGGCTTTATCAATATTAGGTACGCGGTCGTACAGGCCGGTGATGATGTTAGAGAACTCAAACGGCATGGTGTAGCCGACGGTATCCGGGATGTTGATGGTTCTGGCTCCGGCATTAATCGCGGCTTCCACTACACGGGCCAAATCGTCAATCGGCGTGCGGCCTGCATCTTCACAGGAGAATTCGACGTCATCAGTATAGTTACGCGCGCGTTTAACCATATACACCGCACGTTCGATCACTTCATCCAGCGTGCTGCGCAGCTTGGTTGCAATGTGCATGGGGGAGGTGGCAATGAATGTATGGATACGGAAGGCTTCTGCAACTTTCAGGGATTCCGCGGCCACATCAATATCTTTCTCAACGCAGCGAGCCAGACCGCACACGCGGCTGTTTTTGATGGTGCGGGCGATGGTCTGTACTGACTCGAAATCACCCGGCGAGGAGACGGGAAAGCCGACTTCCATTACGTCTACACCCATGCGTTCGAGGGCCAGCGCAATTTGCAGTTTTTCTTTAACACTCAGGCTCGCCTGTAATGCCTGTTCACCGTCACGTAAAGTAGTATCGAAAATAACGACTTGCTGGCTCATGGGTTAGGTCCTTGTCAGTCTTAGGGCGCCTTGCTACGAGCATAAAAAAACCCGCGCAGTGGCGCGGGTTTTTTGTTTTACTGAAGACGATTCAACGCTGAATTTCGCCCGCCAGTCTACCGCGCACAGTGGATGCGTTTAGTAGTAGTAGACCGGTGAAACGAAGGGTGCGAATCATGAATCGTGCTCCAGATAAATGCGATATGCTTTTAGTGGTACTGGATACGCCGACTCATGTCAACCCCTCTCAGGCAAAACGGCCACTCAGCGCAGGATAAACACATTAGCTAATTGTGCTGGTTTTTACGCTGTTAACCGATTTAATTGTCTATTATTGGACTTGAGATTCATCTCTGGAATAATTTGAATATAATTGGTAGCAATTGAACACAGTATTTTTACCGATGTGCTGTGAAATGGAATGTGTTTTATTTCATTGAGTTATAAGTTCTATGAATGAATCATGGGCGGGAAAGTTATCAATATTGATATCATTTTGTTAATGAAATCGTGGTGTATGCTCTTCATAGTTTAATAATACTTAAGTTATTATTAACTAAGGCGGTGATTGTGTATTTGCCAGCTTTATGGTTTCATGCCTGCATTAAAGTTTTAGATATCATTTGAACGATTTTTAGCTCTTCATTCAGGGAATGCTTAATGCCATCTCTTGAATGAGGGTTCTTTATATATTCTGAATTTTAAATAATTTCCTTTCGCTTGTTGTATATGCATGGTAAATCATATTTTTCGAAGTTATTACTGTACTTTGGCAAAGGCAATTTAGCGTGACAGTGGAGTCAGAAATGCCAGAAAATAATATTAACCAACCACAGCCTTATGATGGGGTTAAGCCTCAGTTACGCACAGTGGATCTCAACCTGTTAACTGTATTTGATGCAGTTATGCAGGAGCAGAATATTACGCGAGCAGCGCAATCTCTGGGAATGTCTCAACCTGCCGTGAGTAATGCCGTAGCCAGACTTAAGGTGATGTTTAACGACGAGTTATTCGTCCGGTATGGAAGAGGTATCCAGCCCACGGCGCGTGCATTCCAGCTATTCGGTTCGATTCGTCAGGCGCTACAGCTGGTTCAAAATGAGCTTCCCGGCTCAGGGTTTGAACCTTTAAGCAGTGAGCGGGTTTTCCATCTCTGTGTTTGCAGTCCGTTAGACAATTATTTGACGTCTGTTATATATAATAAAGTTGAACAGATTGCTCCTAATATTCATCTCGTTTTTAAATCATCTTTAAATCAAAACACTGAGCACCAGCTTCGTTATCAGGAAACGGAGTTCGTTCTGGGCTACGAAGAGTTTCGCCGTCCAGAGTTTGCCTGTGTTCCGTTGTTTAAAGATGAAATGGTGTTAGTCGCCAGCAAAAAACATCCACGCATGAATTCGCCGCTGCGTGAAAGCGATGTTTACAGCGAGCAGCATGCCGTTGTTGCTCTGGACAGATATGCTTCGTTCAGTCAGCCGTGGTATGACACTGCCGATAAACAAGCCAGCGTGGCCTATCAGGGGATGGCGATGGTCAGCGTTTTAAATGTCGTTTCTCAGACGCAGCTAGTCGCTATTGCACCGCGCTGGCTTGCTGAAGAGTTCTCCGATTCGCTGAGCCTGCAAATTTTACCTCTGCCGCTCAAGCTGAATAGCCGTACCTGTTATCTTTCCTGGCATGAAGCGGCGGGGCGGGATAAAGGGCACCAGTGGATGGAAGAGTTGCTGATCAATATTTGTCGTCGATAAGTCAGGGTGAATAAACCGCATGGTGCCATGTGGTTTATTCTGTGATTTTTTATGCAGGCAATATTTTGTTCTGTGCGAATTTTTTCAGACGCTCAGGGCGGCTTAAAAATAGATGATTTCCTGATCCATCCTCTTTTTAAGAGATGAATTATTAGCGTCTCCCCTCATACCAGACGAATCCACCATATTCGTGTCTGACAGCTATTTTTTCTGCTTTTATTGCCCATTCCCGCATTCCGTTTGCTAATTGCCTGCCTCATAACGAGCGGTTAAGGTATCCCTCACTCTGCACATTATAAGATGGGTTTATCCTGTCAGAAGACGGCGCGGAAATGAATTCTGTTGACCGTCTATAACAAAAGCCTGGAGGCAAAGCATGGAGATGTTGTCTGGCGCGGAAATGGTCGTCCGATCGCTTATCGATCAGGGCGTGAAACAAGTGTTCGGCTATCCCGGAGGCGCGGTTCTCGATATTTATGACGCGCTGCACACGGTAGGCGGTATTGATCATGTTCTGGTTCGTCATGAACAGGCTGCTGTGCATATGGCTGACGGCCTGGCCCGCGCCACGGGCGAAGTGGGTGTAGTGCTGGTCACTTCGGGGCCGGGAGCGACCAATGCCATCACCGGCATTGCGACTGCGTATATGGACTCTATTCCACTGGTCATTCTCTCCGGACAGGTGGCGACGTCACTGATTGGCTATGATGCGTTTCAGGAATGCGACATGGTGGGGATCTCACGCCCCGTGGTGAAGCACAGCTTTCTGGTTAAGCAAACGGAAGATATCCCGGGCGTGCTGAAAAAAGCCTTCTGGCTGGCCGCCAGCGGTCGTCCTGGGCCAGTGGTTGTCGATCTGCCAAAAGATATTCTCAATCCCGCGAATAAACTGCCTTACCTGTGGCCTGAGTCGGTGAGCATGCGTTCGTATAATCCGACGACGCAAGGGCACAAAGGCCAGATTAAGCGTGCGCTGCAAACGCTGCTGGCTGCGAAAAAGCCCGTAGTCTATGTGGGGGGCGGCGCCGTCAATGCAGCCTGTGAAACGCAACTACGCGAACTGATTGAGAAGCTGAACCTTCCTGTCGCGTCATCGCTGATGGGGCTGGGGGCATTCCCGGCTACCCACCGTCAGGCGCTGGGCATGCTGGGTATGCATGGCACCTATGAAGCCAATATGACGATGCACCATTCTGATGTGATTTTTGCCGTCGGCGTACGTTTTGACGATCGCACCACCAATAACCTGGCGAAATACTGTCCGAATGCGACGGTGCTACACATTGATATCGATCCTACTTCTATCTCTAAAACGGTGCCGGCGGATGTGCCCATCGTGGGGGACGCACGACAGGTGCTGGATCAAATGTTGGAACTGCTGGCGCAGGAGACCGCCTCTCAACCGCTGGATGAGATCCGTGACTGGTGGCAACAAATCGAACAATGGCGCGGCCGTCAGTGCCTTAAATACGACACGCAGAGTGAAAACATCAAGCCGCAGGCGGTGATCGAGACGATCTGGCATCTGACCAAAGGCGAGGCGTATGTCACTTCTGACGTAGGCCAGCATCAGATGTTCGCTGCGTTGTATTACCCGTTTGATAAACCGCGTCGCTGGATCAACTCAGGCGGGCTTGGCACGATGGGCTTTGGTCTGCCCGCCGCGCTGGGGGTGAAGCTGGCGTTGCCGAACGAAACGGTTATCTGCGTAACGGGTGATGGCAGTATACAGATGAATATTCAGGAGCTTTCTACTGCGCTGCAATATGAGTTGCCAGTGCTGGTGCTTAACCTGAATAACGGTTACCTCGGTATGGTGAAGCAGTGGCAGGATATGATTTATTCCGGCCGTCACTCTCAGTCTTATATGAAGTCACTTCCGGACTTTGTCCGTCTGGCTGAAGCCTATGGTCATATTGGCATGCGGGTAACCGATCCGTCAGAGCTGGAAGCGAAGCTCGGCGAAGCGCTTGAGCACGTTAAAAACAATCGCCTCGTCTTCATGGACGTCATCGTAGACGGCACAGAGCACGTTTATCCGATGCATATCCGTGGCGGTGGTATGGATGAAATGTGGTTAAGCAAAACGGAGAGAACCTGATATGCGCCGGATATTATCTGTATTACTGGAAAATGAGTCGGGCGCACTGTCACGCGTCATTGGGCTTTTTGCGCAGCGCGGATACAACATTGAAAGCCTGACCGTTGCGCCGACCGATGATCCAACGCTCTCCCGCATGACGATCCAGACTGTCGGCGATGCGAAAGTGCTTGAGCAGATCGAAAAGCAATTGCACAAGCTGGTGGACGTGTTGCGCGTCAGCGAGCTGGGGCAGGGGGCTTACGTCGAACGTGAAGTGATGCTGGTGAAAATTCAGGCCAGCGGTTATGGCCGTGAAGAGGTCAAGCGTAACACGGATATTTTCCGTGGGCAGATCATTGACGTCACGCCTTCTATATATACTGTGCAGCTTGCCGGAACGAGCGATAAGCTGGATGCGTTCCTGGCCTCCGTCAGGGATGTGGCAAAAATTGTTGAAGTTGCGCGCTCTGGCGTTGTTGGCCTCTCGCGCGGCGATAAAATCATGCGTTAGTTGCGCAAAAGGTTCGCCTCTTTCAGCCCGGTAGCCAAAGCCGGGCTTTTTTTTGCGTAATCCGCCGACAACGCGGACAAAAGCGGTTGCCGTGAAAGCTATTCTGCGTTTAGATGTTAAAATATTTAACCATAACCTTGACAGGGCCATGGACTTTTTTCTTTTTTTGAGGGGCAATTGTGAAACTGGATGAAATCGCCCGGCTCGCCGGCGTGTCGAGAACCACGGCCAGCTATGTGATTAACGGTAAAGCAAAGCAGTATCGTGTCAGCGATAAGACCGTTGAGAAAGTGATGGCAGTCGTTCGTGAGCATAATTACCATCCGAATGCTGTCGCCGCAGGTTTACGTGCCGGACGCACCCGCTCGATTGGCCTGGTGATCCCGGATCTGGAAAACACCAGCTATACCCGCATCGCCAACTATCTTGAACGTCAGGCTCGTCAGCGGGGCTATCAGCTGTTGATTGCCTGCTCCGAGGATCAGCCCGACAACGAGATGCGCTGCATTGAGCATCTGCTGCAACGTCAGGTTGACGCCATCATCGTGTCGACCTCTTTACCACCCGAGCATCCTTTCTATCAGCGCTGGGCGAACGATCCATTCCCGATTGTGGCGCTGGATCGTGCTTTGGATCGTGAACATTTCACCAGCGTCGTAGGTGCCGATCAGGACGATGCAGAAATGCTGGCTGCCGAGCTGCGTACCTTCCCGGCGGAAACGGTGCTCTATCTTGGCGCTTTGCCTGAACTATCCGTGAGCTTCCTGCGTGAACAAGGGTTCCGTACGGCGTGGAAAGACGATCCGCGTGACGTTCATTATCTGTATGCCAACAGCTATGAGCGCGAAGCGGCTGCTCAGCTGTTCGAGAAATGGCTGGAAACGCACCCGATGCCGCAGGCGTTGTTTACCACCTCGTTTGCCCTGTTGCAGGGGGTGATGGACGTGACGTTACGTCGCGATGGCAAGCTGCCATCCGATCTGGCGATTGCGACCTTCGGCGATAACGAACTGCTCGACTTCCTGCAATGTCCGGTGCTGGCCGTGGCTCAGCGTCACCGCGACGTCGCCGAGCGCGTGCTTGAGATTGTTCTGGCAAGCCTGGATGAACCTCGCAAACCGAAACCCGGGCTTACGCGTATCAAACGTAATCTCTATCGGCGCGGGATTTTGAGCCGCCATTAATATTTCCACAGGGGCGGTAAAACTGCCCCTTTTGCGGCGCATTTATTGCGGGAAATAATTCCCGGATAAAAATTAGGATTTATCTCTAAGATTCGTAGCCAGCTATTTTTCTGAATCCGTTTTGGCGTTAAAAAGCGCAATTATAATTTTTAACGGGCATTCTTTTGTATTGTTTTGTTACAAACAGCCGCCAGCCGATGAATATTCAGCCATTTTTTACTGTCCCCTTCAGCCCTCAATGTACACGAACGAATCCATATTGCCTTGCGCTTAATCTGGTGCTGTTATCCCCCGGCGATATGCCTTAAAATGCTGCCCGCGTCGCAAACTGACACTTTATATTTCCCTGCGATGATATTGAGTGAGTCTTAACGCTCGTGTGCATATTCGGTTTTTTTCTTACAAATATTCATAACGTTAATTTTGCCTCGCCAGTTGTGTAGTTATTAGCCAGGTCACTCTTGCTCTGTAAATACGGTGCTTTCGCGCCAGTATAGAGAGAGTCCTGGCTTGACAAGCTTTTCCCTCGCTCCGTAAACTCCTTCAGGTGGGAATTTGTGGGTTAAAGTGGTGAGGAGGGGTGAGGCTGGCATGTTCCGTGGAGCAACGTTAGTCAATCTCGACAGCAAAGGGCGTTTATCGGTACCAACCCGATACCGCGACCAGCTGATTGAGAACGCTTCGGGTCAACTGGTTTGCACCATTGACATCAACTCCCCCTGCCTGCTGCTTTACCCTTTGCCTGAATGGGAAATCATTGAGCAAAAGCTGTCGCGACTGTCGAGCATGAACCCGCAAGAACGCCGCGTGCAGCGGTTGTTATTGGGACATGCCAGTGAATGTCAGATGGATAGCGCCGGGCGATTATTGATTGCGCCTGTGTTGCGGCAACATGCCGGTCTGACTAAAGAAGTGATGCTGGTCGGGCAGTTCAACAAGTTTGAACTGTGGGACGAAACGACCTGGTATCAACAGGTCAAGGAAGATATCGACGCTGAGCAGTCTGATTCCGCAACATTATCGGAACGGCTGCGGGACTTGTCTCTATAAATATGATGGAAAATTATAAACATACAACGGTGCTGCTGGATGAGGCCGTTAACGGCCTGAATATTCGTCCAGACGGCATCTATATTGATGGCACTTTTGGTCGCGGTGGTCACTCGCGTTTGATCCTCTCCCAGCTTGGAGCGGAAGGACGCCTGCTGGCAATTGACCGCGATCCGCAGGCGATTGCCGTTGCGCAAACCATCGATGATCCTCGCTTTTCCATCGTGCATGGACCTTTCTCTGCGCTTGCGGATTATGTCGCTGAGCGCGGCCTGACCGGCAAGATCGACGGGATTCTCCTCGATCTTGGCGTCTCTTCACCACAGCTTGATGATGCAGAACGCGGCTTCTCCTTTATGCGTGATGGGCCGCTGGATATGCGTATGGACCCCACTCGCGGCCAGTCTGCCGCTGAATGGTTACAAACTGCTGACGAAGCGGATATTGCCTGGGTAATCAAAACCTTCGGTGAAGAACGCTTTGGCAAACGTATTGCGCGCGCCATCGTGGAGCGCAACCGCGTTGAGCCAATGACCCGTACCAAAGAGCTGGCAGAAGTCATCGCGGCGGCAACGCCGGTGAAGGACAAGCACAAACATCCTGCGACCCGTACCTTCCAGGCGGTTCGTATCTGGGTAAACAGTGAACTGGAGGAAATAGAGCTGGCGCTAAAAAGCTCGCTCGACGTGCTGGCCCCGGGTGGGCGGTTATCCATCATCAGCTTCCATTCGCTGGAAGATCGCATCGTAAAACGCTTTATGCGTGAACAGAGCCGCGGTCCGCAGGTTCCAGCTGGGTTGCCGATGACGGAAGAACAACTCAGAAAGCTGGGAGGCCGTCAGTTGCGAGCATTAGGCAAGTTGATGCCGGGCGAAGAAGAGGTGGCAGAGAATCCACGTGCCCGTAGTTCAGTGCTGCGTATTGCAGAGAGGACGAACGCATGATCAGCAGAGTGACAGAGACCCTAAGCAAAGTTAAGGGATCGTTAGGAAGCAACGAGCGCCATGCCTTGCCTGGCGTGATCGGCGACGATCTTTTGCGGTTTGGGAAGCTGCCACTCTGCTTGTTCATTTGCATCATTGTGACGGCAGTCATGGTGGTCACCACCGCTCACCATACCCGTTTATTAACTGCGCAGCGCGAACAGATGGTACTGGAACGCGATGCGCTGGATATTGAATGGCGAAATCTGATCCTTGAAGAAAACGCGCTCGGCGATCACAGCCGGGTTGAACGGATCGCAACGGAAAAACTGCAATTACAGCATGTTGATCCTTCGCAGGAAAATATCGTAGTACAAAAATAAGGGAAAACGCGACGCATGAAAGCAGCGGCAAAAACGCTAAAACCAAAACGCCAGGAAGAACAGGCCAACTTTGTCAGTTGGCGTTTTGCGTTGCTTTGCGGCTGCATTTTACTGGCGCTGGGTTTCCTGCTGGGACGCGTGGCGTGGCTACAAATCATCGCGCCTGACATGCTGGTACGTCAGGGTGATATGCGTTCTCTGCGCGTGCAGGAAGTTTCTACCTCTCGTGGGATGATCACCGATCGTTCCGGCCGTCCGCTGGCGGTGAGCGTGCCGGTGAAGGCGATCTGGGCCGATCCGAAAGAGTTACACGATGCAGGCGGGATCACCCTTGATAACCGCTGGAAGGCGCTGTCAGACGCGTTGAAAATGCCGCTGGATCAGCTGGCGTCGCGCGTTAACGCCAACCCGAAAGGGCGCTTTATCTATCTTGCCCGTCAGGTGAACCCTGACATGGCTGACTACATTAAGAAACTGAAGCTGCCGGGCATTCATCTGCGGGAAGAATCCCGCCGTTACTATCCTTCGGGCGAAGTCACCGCGCACCTGATTGGCTTTACCAACGTGGATAGCCAGGGGATTGAGGGCGTTGAAAAAAGCTTCGACAAGTGGCTTACCGGCCAGCCTGGCGAGCGAATCGTGCGTAAAGACCGCTATGGTCGCGTCATTGAAGACATTTCCTCGACAGACAGCCAGGCCGCGCACAACCTGGCCCTGAGTATTGATGAACGCTTGCAGGCGCTGGTCTATCGTGAGCTGAATAACGCCGTCGCGTTTAACAAGGCGGAATCGGGCAGCGCCGTGCTGGTGGATGTGGCGACAGGTGAAGTGCTGGCGATGGCCAGTAGCCCCTCATACAACCCGAATAATTTTGCCGGTACAGCAAAAGATGCAATGCGTAACCGCTCCATCACCGATGTGTTTGAACCCGGCTCAACCGTAAAACCTATGGTGGTGATGACGGCTCTACAGCGAGGCATCGTCAACGAAAATACCGTTCTGAATACGATTCCTTATCGAATTAACGGTCACGAAATCAAAGACGTGGCACGTTACAGCGAACTGACCCTGACCGGGGTCTTACAGAAGTCGAGTAACGTCGGTGTGTCAAAACTGGCGTTAGCGATGCCGTCCTCAGCGTTAGTAGATACTTACTCACGTTTTGGGCTGGGAAAGGCGACCAATTTGGGGTTGGTCGGAGAACGCAGTGGCTTATATCCTCAAAAACAACGGTGGTCTGACATAGAGAGGGCCACCTTCTCTTTCGGCTACGGGCTAATGGTAACTCCCTTACAGTTAGCGCGAGTCTACGCAACGATTGGCAGCTATGGCATTTATCGTCCGCTGTCGATCACCAAAGTTGATCCACCGGTTCCGGGGGAACGTGTTTTCCCGGAATCTATCGTTCGTACCGTCGTGCATATGATGGAAAGCGTCGCGTTACCTGGCGGTGGCGGCGTGAAGGCCGCAATTAAGGGCTATCGTATCGCCATTAAAACCGGTACAGCGAAAAAAGTGGGGCCGGACGGCCGCTATATCAACAAATACATTGCCTATACCGCAGGCGTAGCGCCTGCAAGCAATCCGCGTTTTGCGCTGGTGGTCGTCATCAACGATCCGCAGGCGGGTAAATACTACGGCGGCGCCGTCTCCGCGCCTGTGTTCGGGGCTATTATGGGCGGCGTGTTGCGCACCATGAACATTGAACCGGATGCGCTGGCGACGGGCGAAAAAAGTGAATTTGTAATTAATCAAGGCGAGGGAACAGGTGGCAGATCGTAATTTGCGCGACCTTCTTGCTCCGTGGGTGCCTATGCTACCTGCGCGAGCACTGCGAGAGATGGTACTGGACAGCCGCGTAGCGGCTTCTGGCGATCTTTTTGTGGCAGTAGTGGGTCATCAGGCGGACGGGCGTCGTTATATCCCGCAGGCGATTGCGCAAGGTGTTGCTGCCATTATTGCTGAGGCCAAAGATGAGGCAACAGACGGTGAGATCCGTGAAATGCACGGCGTGCCGGTCATCTATCTCAGCCAGCTGAATGAGCGTCTCTCCGCGCTGGCAGGACGTTTTTACAACGAACCTTCCGACCAGTTAAAGCTGGTTGGCGTGACAGGAACCAACGGAAAAACCACCACCACTCAGCTGATGGCGCAGTGGGCGCAGCTGCTGGGCGAAACCGGTGCCGTCATGGGCACGGTGGGGAACGGTCTTCTGGGCAAAGTAAGCCCGACGGAAAACACTACAGGCTCGGCGGTTGACGTGCAGCGTGTGCTGGCGGGCCTCGCTGAGCAGGGGGCGACCTTCGCTGCGATGGAAGTCTCTTCCCATGGTCTGGTACAACATCGCGTGGCGGCCCTGAAATTTGCTGCCTCTGTCTTTACTAACCTGAGCCGCGATCACCTTGATTATCATGGTGATATGGAGCACTACGAAGCGGCGAAATGGCTGCTTTATTCCACTCACCACCACGGGCAGGCGATCATTAACGCCGACGACGAAGTCGGTCGCCGCTGGCTGGAAAAACTGCCGGATGCGGTGGCGGTGTCGATGGAAGATCGCATTAATCCGAACTGCCGCGGCCGCTGGCTGAAGGCGGTCGAGGTGAACTACCACGATAGTGGGGCGACGATCCGCTTCGCTTCCACCTGGGGCGAAGGTGAAATTGAAAGCCGCCTGATGGGGGCCTTTAACGTCAGTAACCTGCTGCTGGCGCTGGCGACGCTGCTGGCGCTGGGCTACCCGATGGCGGATCTGCTGAAAACGTCTGAGCGTTTGCAACCGGTCTGTGGCCGCATGGAAGTGTTCAGCGCGCCGGGCAAGCCGACGGTGGTCGTGGATTACGCACACACGCCGGATGCGCTGGAAAAAGCGCTGGAAGCGGCGCGTCTGCACTGCGCAGGCAAGCTCTGGTGCGTGTTTGGCTGCGGTGGCGATCGCGACAAGGGCAAACGTCCGCTGATGGGCGCCATAGCTGAGCAGTTCGCAGATATTCCCGTGGTAACCGATGACAACCCGCGTACCGAAGAGCCGCGGGCCATTATCAATGACATTCTGGCGGGCATGCTGGACGCGGGTCGTGCGCGCGTGGTCGAGGGCCGTGCGGAGGCCGTGACTAACGCTATTATGCAGGCGCAGGAGAACGATGTGGTTCTGCTGGCCGGTAAAGGTCATGAAGATTATCAGATCGTCGGCAATCGTCGTCTGGATTACTCCGACCGCGTGACGGCAGCGCGTCTGCTGGGAGTGGTGGCATGATTAGCATTACGTTAAGCCAGGCCGCTGCGGTATTGCAGGGGATGCTGCATGGTCAGGATCTAACCATTGAGGCTGTGACCACCGACACCCGTAAGGTGACGGCGGGCTGCCTGTTTGTGGCGCTGAAGGGCGAGCGTTTTGACGCCCACGATTTTGCGCAACAGGCTAAAGATAACGGCGCGGGCGCGCTGCTGGTCAGCCGTAAGCTCGATATCGATTTGCCGCAGATTGTGGTGAAAGATACGCGCCTGGCGTTTGGCGAGCTGGCGGCATGGGTTCGCCAGCAGGTGCCAACACGCGTCGTGGCGCTGACGGGCTCGTCGGGCAAAACCTCCGTTAAAGAGATGACGGCGGCGATCCTTAGCCAGTGCGGTAACACGCTTTATACGGCGGGCAACCTTAATAATGACATCGGTGTACCGATGACGCTGCTGCGCCTGACCCACGAGCATGAATATGCGGTGATTGAGTTAGGGGCTAACCATCAGGGCGAAATCGCCTGGACCGTGAGCCTGACGCGTCCGGAAGCGGCGCTGGTGAATAACCTGGCGGCGGCACATCTTGAAGGTTTTGGTTCGCTGGCCGGTGTGGCGAAAGCGAAAGGTGAAATTTATACCGGCCTGCCGGATGACGGCATCGCCATTATGAACGCCGATAACAACGACTGGCTGAACTGGCAGAGCATCATTGGTTCACGCAAAACCTGGCGCTTCTCACCGAATGCGGCAAACAGTGATTTTTCGGCGACCAACATTCATGTGACGTCACACGGCACCGAGTTCACCCTCACGACCCCAACGGGCGACATCGAGGTGCTGCTGCCCCTGCCCGGTCGTCATAACATCGCCAATGCGCTTGCTGCGGCAGCGCTCTCAATGGCGGTAGGTGCCTCACACGCGGCGATCAAAGCAGGTCTGGCAAATTTAAAAGCCGTGCCGGGGCGTCTTTTCCCGATCCAGCTGGCTGAAAACAAACTTCTGCTGGATGACTCCTACAACGCTAACGTCGGCTCCATGACGGCGGCCGTGCAGGTCTTGTCTGAGATGCCGGGCTATCGCGTGATGGTTGTGGGCGATATGGCCGAGCTGGGTGATGAAAGCGAAGCCTGCCATGTTCAGGTGGGTGAAGCGGCGAAAGCCGCCGGGCTTGACCGCGTATTGAGCGCAGGCACGCTGAGCAAGGCCATTTCCGATGCCAGTGAAGTTGGCGAACATTTTGCCGATAAATCTGCACTGATCGAACGCCTGAAGGCATTGATTACAGAAAAACAGATTGTGACTGTTTTAGTTAAAGGTTCACGTAGTGCCGCCATGGAAGAGGTTGTGCACGCATTACAGGAGAACGGGACATGTTAGTTTGGCTGGCCGAACATTTGGTCAAATATTACTCAGGCTTTAACGTCTTTTCCTATCTGACGTTTCGCGCCATCGTCAGCCTGCTGACTGCGCTGTTCATCTCGCTGTGGATGGGCCCGCGCATGATTGCCCGTCTGCAAAAACTCTCTTTCGGCCAGGTTGTACGCAACGATGGTCCGGAATCGCACTTCAGCAAGCGCGGTACGCCGACCATGGGCGGGATCATGATCCTGACCGCGATTGTGGTGTCCGTTCTGCTGTGGGCCTATCCGTCTAACCCCTACGTCTGGTGCGTGCTGACCGTGCTGGTTGGCTACGGGATCATCGGTTTTGTTGACGACTATCGTAAAGTCGTGCGCAAAGACACTAAAGGTTTGATCGCCCGCTGGAAGTATTTCTGGATGTCGGTGATTGCGCTGGGCGTGGCCTTCGCGCTTTACCTGGCAGGAAAAGATACCCCGGCCACCGAGCTGGTGGTGCCGTTCTTCAAAGACGTGATGCCGCAGCTGGGGCTGTTCTACATTTTGCTGGCTTACTTTGTGATCGTCGGCACCGGCAACGCCGTCAACCTGACCGATGGTCTGGATGGCCTGGCGATTATGCCAACCGTATTTGTCGCGGGCGGTTTCGCGCTGGTGGCGTGGGCGACCGGTAACATGAACTTTGCAAACTACCTGCACATCCCGTACCTGCGACATGCGGGTGAGCTGGTGATCGTCTGTACGGCGATTGTCGGGGCGGGGCTGGGCTTCCTGTGGTTTAACACCTATCCGGCGCAGGTCTTTATGGGCGACGTCGGTTCACTGGCGCTGGGCGGTGCGCTGGGCATTATCGCCGTGCTGCTGCGTCAGGAGTTCCTGCTGGTGATCATGGGCGGTGTGTTTGTGGTTGAGACGCTGTCGGTGATTTTGCAGGTCGGTTCCTTCAAGCTGCGCGGTCAGCGCATCTTCCGTATGGCACCGATTCACCACCACTATGAACTGAAAGGCTGGCCGGAGCCGCGCGTCATTGTGCGCTTCTGGATTATTTCGCTGATGCTGGTGCTGATTGGCCTGGCAACGCTGAAGGTACGTTAATCATGGCAGATTACCAGGGCAAAAAAGTCGTTATCATCGGGTTAGGCCTCACCGGCCTCTCCTGCGTGGACTTTTTCCTTGCGCGTGGCGTGACGCCGCGCGTGATGGATACGCGCGTCTCTCCGTCGGGTCTGGACAAGCTGCCGGAGCAGGTTGAACGCCACCTGGGTGGTCTGAATGATGAGTGGCTGCTGGCCGCCGATCTGATTGTTGCCAGCCCCGGTATGGCGCTGGCGCATCCTTCCCTGAGCGCCGCCGCGGATGCGGGCGTTGAGATTGTCGGCGATATCGAACTGTTCTGCCGGGAGGCGCAGGCCCCGATCGTCGCCATTACCGGTTCAAACGGTAAAAGCACCGTCACCACGCTGGTGGGGGAAATGGCGAAGGCGGCGGGCAAAAATGTCGGCGTGGGCGGTAACATTGGTCTGCCCGCTCTGATGCTGCTTGATAAAGGGTGTGAGCTGTTCGTCCTTGAGCTTTCCAGCTTCCAGCTGGAAACCACTTCAAGCCTGCATGCGGCGGCGGCGACGATCCTAAACGTCACCGAAGATCATATGGACAGATACCCGTTCGGCTTGCAGCAGTACCGTGCGGCCAAACTGCGCGTTTATGAAAATGCCAAAGTTTGCGTAGTGAATGCCGATGATGCACTCACCATGCCGGTGCGCGGCGCAGACGAACGCTGCATTAGCTTCGGTATTAACATGGGTGACTATCACCTTAATCGTCAGCAGGGCGAAACTTGGCTACGCGTGAAAGGTGAGAAAGTGCTGAACGTGAAAGAGATGATGCTCTCCGGCCAGCATAACTACACCAATGCTCTGGCGGCGCTGGCGCTGGCGGATGCCGTTGGCCTGCCGCGATCTTCAAGCCTGAAGGCGCTCACCACCTTTACCGGCCTGGCGCACCGCTTCCAGCTGGCGCTGGAGCACAACGGCGTACGCTGGATTAATGATTCCAAAGCGACCAACGTGGGTAGCACCGAGGCGGCACTGAACGGTTTGCACGTTGATGGCACGCTATACCTGCTGCTGGGCGGCGACGGTAAATCGGCTGACTTCTCCTCGCTAAAGCAGTACCTCAACGGTGATAACGTGCGCCTGTATTGCTTTGGCCGCGATGGCAGCGAGCTGGCAGCGTTGCGTCCTGAAGTCGCCGAGCAAACCGAGACCATGGAGCAGGCGATGCGCCTCATCGCCCCACGCGTGAAGCCCGGCGATATGGTACTGCTCTCACCAGCCTGTGCCAGCCTCGATCAATTCAAGAGTTTCGAACAGCGGGGTGATGTCTTTACCCGCCTGGCGAAGGAGTTAGGCTGATGCGTTTATCTCTCCCTCGCCTGAAAATGCCGCGCCTGCCAGGATTTGGTATCCTGGTATGGCTGTTTACGGCGCTGAAAGGCTGGGTGATGGCTTCCCGGGATAAAGATTCCGACAGCCTGATCATGTACGACCGCACGCTGTTCTGGCTCACGCTGGGGCTGGCAGCGATCGGCTTTATTATGGTCACCTCGGCGTCAATGCCTGTCGGACAGCGTCTGGCAAACGACCCGTTCCTGTTTGCCAAGCGTGACGGGCTGTACATCATTCTCGCGTTCTGCCTGGCAATGATCACCTTACGCCTGCCGATGTCGTTCTGGCAGCGGCACAGTACAGCCATGCTCATCGCCTCAATCATCATGCTGTTGATCGTTCTGGTTGTCGGGAGCTCCGTTAACGGGGCATCACGCTGGATTGCCTTTGGGCCACTGCGTATCCAGCCCGCGGAGTTCACCAAACTGTCGTTGTTCTGCTACCTGGCTAACTACCTGGTGCGTAAAGTTGACGAAGTTCGTAACAACCTTCGTGGCTTCTTAAAACCGATGGGCGTGATTCTGGTCCTCGCGATCCTGCTGCTGGCGCAGCCCGACCTCGGTACGGTAGTCGTACTGTTTGTCACTACGCTGGCGATGCTGTTCCTGGCGGGCGCAAAACTGTGGCAGTTCATTGCCATCATCGGGATGGGGATTTCGGCGGTGGTGCTGCTGATCCTCGCCGAACCCTACCGTATCCGCCGTGTGACCTCGTTCTGGAACCCATGGGAAGATCCGTTCGGCAGCGGTTACCAGCTGACGCAGTCGCTGATGGCGTTTGGCCGCGGCGAAGTCTGGGGTCAAGGCCTGGGCAACTCGGTACAAAAACTGGAGTATTTACCGGAGGCGCACACCGACTTCATCTTCTCCATTATTGGGGAAGAACTGGGTTATATCGGTGTGGTATTGGCGCTATTAATGGTATTCTTCGTCGCTTTCCGCGCCATGTCGATTGGCCGGAAAGCGCTGGAGATCGATCACCGCTTCTCCGGTTTCCTGGCCTGCTCAATTGGTATCTGGTTTAGCTTCCAGGCGCTGGTAAACGTTGGGGCGGCAGCGGGTATGCTGCCGACCAAAGGTCTGACGTTGCCGTTGATCAGTTATGGTGGTTCGAGTCTGTTGATCATGTCGACGGCCATCATGTTTTTGTTACGCATAGATTATGAAACGCGTCTGGAGAAAGCTCAGGCGTTTACACGAGGTTCACGATGAATCAACCGAAGCGGTTAATGGTGATGGCAGGCGGTACCGGTGGACACGTGTTCCCGGGACTGGCGGTTGCGCACCATTTAATGGAACAGGGCTGGCAGGTACGCTGGCTGGGAACCGCAGACCGCATGGAAGCCGATCTGGTACCTAAACACGGTATCGAGATCGACTTTATTCGTATTTCTGGCCTTCGTGGCAAAGGGATCAAGGCGCAGCTGCTGGCGCCGGTGCGCATTTTCAATGCCTGGCGTCAGGCGCGCGCCATTATGAAGCGTTTTAAGCCTGACGTCGTTCTGGGCATGGGCGGTTACGTTTCCGGTCCGGGCGGACTGGCGGCGTGGTCACTGGGCATCCCCGTTGTTCTGCATGAGCAGAACGGTATTGCCGGGTTGACCAACAAATGGCTGGCAAAAATCGCCACCAAAGTTATGCAGGCCTTCCCCGGGGCATTCCCGAAAGCGGATGTCGTAGGGAATCCGGTACGTGTGGACGTGCTGGCGCTGCCGCTGCCAGATACGCGTCTGGCGGGTCGCGAAGGGCCGGTGCGCGTGCTGGTCGTCGGCGGTTCCCAGGGCGCACGTATTTTAAACCAGACGATGCCGCAGGTTGCGGCAAAACTGGGTGATGCGGTGACCATCTGGCACCAGAGCGGGAAGGGCGCTCAGCAGACCGTTGAGCAGGCCTACGTGCAGGAAGGTCAGCCGCAGCATAAAGTGACTGAATTTATTGATGATATGGCCGCAGCCTATGCCTGGGCCGATGTTGTGGTCTGTCGCTCGGGCGCGCTGACGGTGAGCGAAATCGCCGCCGCCGGTTTACCGGCGCTGTTTGTGCCGTTCCAGCACAAAGACCGACAGCAGTACTGGAATGCGCTGCCGCTTGAGAAAGCGGGCGCAGCGAAGATTTTTGAGCAGCCACAATTTACCGCTGATGCGGTCGCCACTACCCTGGCGGGCTGGAACCGGGATGTATTACTGGAGATGGCGCAACGCGCACGCGCGACCGCTATCCCGGATGCAACGGAACGGGTGGCAAAAGAAGTGAGCCTGGCAGCCCAGGCATAATTCTCGCAGTGCGTGTTGCGCTGCACGATTTTTTTGAAGTAGTCGATGGCGTTTAGAGAATGAATACACAACAACTGGCAAAACTGCGTTCTATCGTGCCCGAGATGCGTCGCGTCCGGCACATTCACTTTGTCGGCATCGGTGGTGCTGGCATGGGCGGTATTGCCGAAGTGTTAGCTAACGAAGGCTATCAGATCAGCGGGTCTGACCTGGCGCCAAACCCTGTTACGCAGCAGCTGGCGTCGCTGGGGGCGACTATCTATTTCAATCATCGCCCGGAAAACGTGAGCGATGCGAGCGTGGTTGTGGTGTCCAGCGCTATCTCCGCGGATAACCCGGAAATCGTTGCGGCGCATGAGGCGCGCATCCCGGTGATCCGTCGCGCGGAAATGCTGGCGGAACTGATGCGTTTCCGTCACGGCATTGCGGTGGCCGGTACGCACGGTAAAACCACCACAACAGCGATGGTCTCCAGCATTTATGCGGAAGCGGGTCTCGACCCGACGTTCGTTAACGGTGGTCTGGTGAAAGCCGCTGGCGTGCATGCGCGTCTGGGCCACAGCCGTTATCTGATTGCGGAAGCGGATGAGAGCGATGCGTCGTTCCTGCATCTACAGCCGATGGTGGCGATCGTCACCAACATCGAAGCTGACCATATGGACACTTACCAGGGCGACTTCGAGAACTTAAAGCAGACCTTTATTAACTTCCTGCACAACCTGCCGTTCTATGGCCGTGCGGTGATGTGCGTGGACGATCCGGTTATTCGCGAGCTGCTGCCGCGCGTCGGGCGTCAAATTACGACCTACGGCTTCAGCGAAGACGCGGATGTACGCGTAGAAGATTACAAGCAGATCGGTGCGCAGGGGCATTTCACCCTCGCGCGTCAGGATAAAGACCTGCTGCATGTCACCCTGAACGCTCCGGGACGTCACAACGCCCTGAATGCGGCAGCGGCGGTGGCTGTTGCGACAGAAGAAGGCATTGACGATGAAGCGATCCTGCGCGCACTGGAAAGCTTCCAGGGGACGGGCCGTCGCTTCGACTTCCTCGGTGAATTCCCGCTGGAGCCGGTAAACGGTAAGCCAGGTTCTGCGATGCTGGTAGACGACTACGGTCACCATCCGACGGAAGTGGACGCAACCATCAAAGCGGCACGCGCGGGTTGGCCGGAAAAGAATCTGGTCATGATCTTCCAGCCGCACCGTTACACGCGTACTCGCGATCTGTATGACGATTTTGCCAACGTCCTTTCGCAGGTCGATACCCTGCTGATGCTGGATGTTTATGCAGCGGGTGAAACTCCGATTCCGGGTGCGGACAGTCGTTCTTTATGTCGTACCATCCGTGGACGCGGTAAAGTGGATCCTATTCTGGTTCCCGACCCGGCTCAGGTGGCTGAAATGCTTGCCCCGGTCCTGACGGGTAACGATCTGATCCTGATTCAGGGCGCGGGAAATATCGGCAAAATCGCCCGTACCTTAGCTGAAATCAAACTGAAGCCGCAAACTCAGGAGGACGAGCGTCATGGCTGATAAGATTGCTGTCCTGTTTGGCGGCACTTCCGCCGAACGCGAGGTTTCTCTGAATTCGGGCGCTGCCGTGCTGGCGGGCCTGCGTGAAGGTGGTGTGGACGCGCATCCGGTTGATCCGAAAGAGGTGGACGTCACGCAGCTGAAAGCGATGGGCTTCGATAAAGCCTTTATCGCGTTGCACGGTCGCGGCGGTGAAGACGGCACGTTGCAGGGGCTGCTGGAGCTGATCGGGATGCCGTACACCGGCAGCGGCGTGATGGCATCCGCCATCTCCATGGATAAACTGCGCAGCAAACTGCTGTGGCAGGGGGCGGACCTGCCCGTTGCGCCATGGGTTGCACTGACGCGTCGTGAATATGAAATGGGTCTGTCGGACAGCGTTAATACACGCATTGCGGCACTGGGCTTACCGGTTATTGTGAAGCCGAGCCGTGAAGGGTCGAGCGTGGGAATGTCCAAAGTCGATAAAGCTGTAGATTTGGCTGACGCTTTAGCACTGGCATTTCAACATGATGAAGAAGTTCTGATTGAAAAATGGCTTAGCGGGCCGGAATTTACCGTCGCGATGCTTGGCGAAGAAATTTTACCGTCAATTCGCATCCAACCCGCCGGAGTCTTCTATGATTATGAGGCGAAGTATCTCTCTGATGAGACGCAATATTTCTGCCCAGCGGGTCTTGAAGCAGAGCGTGAGGCCGAATTACAGTCTCTGGTGCTTAAAGCCTGGAATGTGCTGGGATGTCGTGGCTGGGGACGCATTGACGTGATGCTTGACGGTGACGGGCAATTTTATCTGCTGGAAGCAAACACGTCTCCGGGTATGACCAGCCATAGCCTTGTGCCGATGGCGGCGCGTCAGGCGGGAATGAGCTTCTCGCAGTTAGTCGTACGTATTCTGGACCAGGCGGGCTGATATGTCTCAGGCTGCATTGAACACGCGCAACCGCGATGACGAAGAAGAATACTCCTCTTCGCGCCGGAGTAATGGAACGCGTCTTGCAGGGATCATCTTCCTGCTCGGGGTGCTGTGCACCGTGTTTATCAGCGGCTGGATGGTGCTGGGCTGGATGGAAGACGCGCAGCGGTTGCCGCTGTCGAAGCTGGTGGTGACCGGGGAGCGACACTACACGCGTAACGATGACATTCGCCAGTCGATTCTGGCGCTTGGGTCGCCTGGCACCTTTATGACGCAGGACGTCAACATTATCCAGAGTCAGATTGAACGTCTGCCGTGGATAAAACAGGCGAGTGTCAGAAAACAATGGCCTGATGAATTGAAGATTCATCTGGTTGAATATGTGCCGATTGCGCGTTGGAATGATCAGCATATGGTTGACGTAGACGGAAATTCGTTCAGCGTCCCGAGCGATCGTGTCAACAAGCAGAATTTACCGATGTTGTATGGCCCGGAAGGCAGCGAAAACGAAGTATTGCAGGGTTTTCGTGAGATGGGGCAGGTGCTGGCTAAGGATCGCTTTACGTTAAAAGATGCTGCGATGACGGCGCGCCGTTCCTGGCAGTTGACCCTAACGAATGGCATTAAGCTCAATCTTGGCCGCGGCGACACAATGAAACGTCTGGCGCGTTTTGTAGAACTTTACCCGGTTTTACAGCAGCAGGCGCAGACGGATGGCAAACGGATAAGCTACGTTGATTTGCGCTATGACTCAGGCGCAGCAGTCGGTTGGGAGCCGGCTCCGGTCGAGGAACCTAATCAGCAACAAAATCAGGCACAGGTACAGGCAGAACAACAATGATCAAGTCGACGGACAGAAAATTGGTAGTAGGACTGGAGATTGGCACCGCGAAGGTTGCCGCTTTGGTAGGGGAAGTTCTGCCCGACGGTATGGTCAATATCATTGGCGTGGGCAGCTGCCCCTCCCGTGGTATGGATAAAGGTGGGGTAAACGACCTTGAGTCGGTGGTGAAATGCGTTCAGCGCGCCATCGACCAGGCTGAATTGATGGCAGATTGCCAGATTTCCTCTGTCTATCTGGCCCTGTCTGGTAAGCACATCAGCTGCCAGAATGAAATCGGTATGGTGCCGATTTCTGAAGAAGAGGTGACGCAGGAAGACGTTGAGAACGTTGTCCACACGGCGAAATCCGTGCGTGTTCGCGACGAGCACCGTGTGCTGCATGTGATCCCGCAGGAATACGCGATCGACTACCAGGAAGGCATCAAGAATCCGGTCGGTCTCTCGGGCGTGCGTATGCAGGCAAAAGTGCACCTGATCACATGTCACAACGATATGGCGAAGAACATTGTAAAAGCCGTTGAACGTTGTGGCCTGAAAGTTGACCAACTCATTTTCGCCGGTCTTGCCGCGAGCTATTCCGTGCTGACCGAAGACGAACGTGAACTGGGCGTCTGTGTGGTCGATATTGGTGGTGGTACAATGGACATGGCCGTCTATACCGGCGGTGCGTTACGCCACACCAAAGTGATCCCGTACGCCGGGAATGTGGTGACCAGCGATATCGCTTACGCCTTTGGTACGCCACCGAGCGATGCAGAGGCGATTAAAGTGCGCCATGGTTGCGCGCTGGGCTCTATCGTCGGCAAAGACGAGAGCGTTGAAGTGCCGAGCGTAGGCGGGCGACCGCCGCGCAGCCTGCAACGCCAGACGCTGGCAGAGGTGATTGAGCCGCGTTATACCGAGCTGCTCAACCTGGTCAACGAAGAGATTTTGCAGTTACAGGAACAGCTTCGCCAGCAGGGTGTGAAACATCATCTCGCGGCGGGGATTGTATTAACCGGCGGGGCAGCGCAAATTGAAGGTCTTGCGGCCTGCGCTCAGCGCGTGTTCCATACGCAGGTGCGTATTGGTGCGCCGCTGAATATTACCGGTTTAACGGATTACGCTCAGGAGCCGTATTACTCAACGGCCGTGGGCCTGCTGCACTACGGGAAAGAATCCCATTTGAGTGGTGAAGCAGAAGTGGAAAAACGCGTCTCGGTGGGGTCTTGGGTCAAACGACTTAACACCTGGTTGCGAAAAGAGTTTTAATTTTTTTAAGAGACCGGAGAGAATTAGCGGTCTCGGGCGACAGGCACAACGGAGAGAGAGATTATGTTTGAACCTATGGAATTAACCAACGACGCGGTGATTAAAGTCATCGGCGTCGGTGGCGGCGGCGGTAACGCCGTAGAGCACATGGTGCGCGAGCGCATCGAAGGTGTTGAATTCTTCGCGGTGAACACCGATGCGCAGGCGCTGCGTAAAACGGCTGTTGGCCAGACGATTCAGATCGGTGGTGGCATCACCAAAGGTCTGGGAGCAGGGGCTAACCCGGAAGTGGGCCGCAACGCGGCTGAAGAAGATCGTGAAGCGCTGCGCGCTGCACTGGACGGTGCAGACATGGTCTTCATCGCAGCGGGTATGGGCGGCGGTACAGGTACCGGTGCAGCACCCGTTGTGGCGGAAGTCGCTAAAGATTTAGGTATTCTGACCGTTGCTGTCGTGACCAAGCCTTTCAACTTTGAAGGTAAGAAGCGTATGGCTTTCGCGGAGCAGGGTATCACCGAGCTGTCCAAGCACGTGGACTCTCTGATTACCATCCCGAACGACAAGCTGCTGAAAGTGCTGGGTCGCGGTATCTCTCTGCTGGACGCCTTTGGCGCGGCAAACGACGTGCTGAAAGGCGCGGTTCAGGGTATTGCTGAACTGATTACCCGTCCTGGTCTGATGAACGTTGACTTTGCAGACGTTCGCACCGTGATGTCCGAGATGGGCTACGCGATGATGGGCTCTGGCGTGGCGAGCGGCGAAGACCGTGCGGAAGAAGCCGCTGAAATGGCGATCTCTTCTCCACTGCTGGAAGATATCGATCTGTCTGGTGCGCGCGGCGTGCTGGTCAACATTACCGCTGGCTTTGACCTGCGTCTGGATGAGTTCGAAACCGTGGGTAACACCATCCGTGCGTTCGCCTCTGACAACGCGACCGTCGTTATCGGTACGTCCCTTGATCCGGAAATGAACGACGAACTGCGTGTGACCGTTGTGGCCACCGGTATCGGTATGGACAAGCGTCCTGAGATCACCCTGGTGACCAACAAACAGACTCAGCAGCCGGTTATGGATCGTTACCAGCAGCACGGTATGGCGCCTCTGACTCAGGAGCAAAAACCCGCTGCGAAAGTGGTGAACGACCCGACTCCACAAACGGCAAAAGAGCCAGATTATCTGGATATCCCGGCGTTCCTGCGTAAGCAAGCTGACTAAGAATTGGCTGGAATTTGGGGATTTGCGCTCTTTGTGCTAAACTGGCCCACCGTTAGTGATATACACTCTCGGTTGGATAGTTAATTTGGCGAGATTATACGATGATCAAACAAAGGACACTTAAACGTATCGTTCAGGCGACGGGTGTCGGTTTACATACCGGCAAGAAAGTCACACTGACGTTACGCCCTGCGCCGGCCAATACCGGGGTCATCTATCGTCGCACCGACTTGAATCCACCGGTAGATTTTCCGGCCGATGCCAAATCTGTGCGTGATACTATGCTCTGTACTTGTCTGGTGAACGAGCATGACGTGCGGATTTCTACCGTAGAGCACCTGAACGCCGCCCTGGCGGGTCTGGGTATCGACAACATTATGGTTGAAGTCGATGCGCCAGAAATCCCGATTATGGACGGGAGTGCTGCTCCGTTCGTTTATTTGTTGCTGGATGCCGGCATCGAAGAACTGAACTGCGCGAAGAAATTTGTTCGCATTAAAGAGACCGTTCGCGTCGAAGATGGCGACAAATGGGCTGAATTCAAACCGTACAATGGTTTCTCGTTGGACTTCACCATCGATTTTAACCATCCGGCGATTGACTCCAGCACTCAGCGCTATGCGATGAACTTCTCTGCGGATGCGTTCATGCGTCAGATCAGCCGAGCACGTACCTTCGGCTTTATGCGTGATATCGAATATCTGCAATCCCGCGGCCTGTGCCTGGGCGGCAGCTTCGATTGTGCCATCGTTGTTGACGATTATCGCGTACTGAACGAAGACGGCCTGCGTTTTGAAGATGAATTTGTTCGTCACAAAATGCTGGACGCGATCGGCGACCTCTTCATGTGTGGTCACAACATCATTGGTGCATTTACCGCGTTTAAATCCGGTCATGCACTGAACAACAAACTGTTGCAGGCCGTCCTGGCAAAACAGGAAGCCTGGGAATATGTGACCTTCGAAGACGAAGCTGAACTGCCGCTGGCGTTCAAAGCCCCGACTATGGTCCTGGCGTAACGGTTAAAGCCGTTTCGTAAGAAAAGCGACTGGTTCACCTGGTACTCTCTCCGACCAGGGAAGCCAGTCGTTTTTATTTCTGCCCTTCTTTAATTTGTCCCCCTCACCCCTGGCCTGTGTCGGGTGCCGAATAACGGTGTGTTCGCTGCATTATTGACCGTTTTTACCTGCTGCAAGGTGTCATTCCTGCTGCCGTGTATTGGCTTTAGTGGTAATATCTGGGCGCTAAAAAAGAATAACTGAACTCAGCCTGCACTGGCGGGCGAACGTGGTGGAGCAAGTGAGCGGAATACTGACGCGCTGGCGACAATTTGGCAGACGTTACTTCTGGCCGCATCTCTTATTGGGGATGGTCGCGGCGAGTTTCGGCTTGCCTGTGCTCAGCAACAGCGCAGACGCGGCCACGCCAGCACGTTCCACGACGACCAAACACGATCTCACCACACGGGTTAACTTCACTAATCTCGCATGGCTTGAAGCCAGCCGCCGTCCCAATTTCTCCGTTGATTACTGGCAGCAGCACGCGATTCGCACGGTTATCCGCCATCTGTCGTTCGCGATGGCGCCGCAGACGATGCCTGTTGCGGAAGAAACGCTGCCGGTTCAGGCTCAGCATCTTGCCCTGCTCGATACGCTTAATGCGCTTCTGACGCAGGACAACCAGCCGCCAGTGACCGTAAATCAGACGGCGCAAACGGATTTTGTTTCCCCTGCATCCTTCTCTGTTTCGACATGGATTAGCCAGGTTCACGGCATCCGTGCCGGGCCTCAACGCCTCAGCTAAATTAACCTTTTTCAATACCTTAATTTATCTGCCCGACTGGGGCGTTTGAGAATTTATTATGCTAATCAAATTGTTAACCAAAGTTTTTGGTAGTCGTAACGATCGTACCCTGCGCCGCATGCGCAAAGCTGTGAACGTCATCAACGGTATGGAACCGGCGATGGAGAAGCTCACTGATGATGAGCTGAAAGCGAAAACCGCGGAGTTCCGTGCGCGTCTGGAGAAAGGTGAAACCTTAGAAAGCCTGATCCCGGAAGCCTTCGCCGTTGTACGTGAGGCCAGTAAACGCGTGTTCGGCATGCGTCACTTCGACGTGCAGCTGCTGGGCGGGATGGTGCTCAACGAGCGCTGCATCGCGGAAATGCGTACCGGTGAAGGTAAAACCCTGACGGCAACGCTGCCGGCTTACCTGAATGCGCTGACGGGTAAGGGCGTTCACGTTGTTACCGTCAACGACTATCTGGCGCAGCGCGACGCAGAAAACAACCGTCCACTGTTCGAATTCCTCGGCATGACCGTGGGCATTAACATGTCCGGCCTGCCGGCACCTGCCAAGCGTGAAGCCTACAACGCGGACATCACCTACGGCACCAACAACGAATACGGCTTCGACTACCTGCGCGACAACATGGCGTTCAGCCCGGAAGAGCGCGTCCAGCGTAAACTGCACTATGCGCTGGTGGATGAGGTTGACTCCATTCTGATCGATGAAGCGCGTACCCCGCTGATCATCTCCGGCCCGGCCGAAGACAGCTCCGAGATGTACCGTAAAGTCGACAAAATCATTCCTCACCTGCTGCGTCAGGAGAAAGAAGACTCCGATACCTTCCAGGGTGAAGGTCACTTCTCCGTGGATGAAAAAGCGCGTCAGGTCAACCTGACCGAACGCGGTCTGGTGAAAATCGAAGAGTTGCTGGTGGCTGAAGGCATTATGGAAGAGGGCGAGTCTCTGTACTCCCCGAGCAACATCATGCTGATGCACCACGTAACGGCCGCACTGCGCGCGCACGCCCTGTTCACCCGCGACGTTGACTACATCGTTAAAGACGGCGAAGTCATCATCGTCGATGAACACACCGGCCGTACCATGCAGGGACGTCGCTGGTCCGATGGCCTGCACCAGGCCGTGGAAGCGAAAGAAGGCGTGGATATTCAAAACGAAAACCAGACGCTGGCATCCATCACCTTCCAGAACTACTTCCGTCTGTACGAGAAGCTGGCGGGGATGACCGGTACCGCAGATACCGAAGCGTTTGAGTTCAGCTCCATCTATAAGCTGGATACCGTGGTAGTACCTACCAACCGTCCGATGATCCGTAAGGATATGCCGGACCTGGTATACATGACTGAAGCGGAAAAAATTCAGGCGATCATTGAAGATATTCGCGAACGTACCGCGAAGGGCCAGCCGGTACTGGTGGGGACCATCTCCATCGAGAAATCCGAAGTGGTATCTAACGAGCTGACCAAAGCAGGCATCAAACACAACGTTCTGAACGCCAAGTTCCACGCTAAAGAAGCAGATATCGTTGCGCAGGCGGGTTACCCGGCTGCCGTAACCATCGCCACCAACATGGCGGGTCGTGGTACCGATATTATGCTCGGCGGTAGCTGGCAGGCCGAAGTGGCGGAGCTGGAAAACCCAACCCCAGAGCAAATCGCGCAGATCAAAGCCGACTGGCAGGTGCGTCACGACGCGGTGCTGGCATCCGGTGGTCTGCACATCATTGGTACCGAGCGTCATGAATCTCGTCGTATCGATAACCAGCTGCGCGGTCGTGCAGGTCGTCAGGGTGATGCCGGTTCTTCCCGCTTCTATCTGTCTATGGAAGATGCGCTGATGCGTATTTTCGCCTCTGACCGTGTGTCCGGCATGATGCGTAAACTGGGCATGAAACCTGGCGAAGCGATCGAGCACCCGTGGGTTACCAAAGCGATTGCCAACGCCCAGCGTAAAGTGGAAAGCCGCAACTTCGATATTCGTAAGCAGCTGCTGGAATATGATGACGTTGCCAACGACCAGCGTCGTGCGATCTACACCCAGCGTAACGAACTGCTGGACGTGTCCGACGTGAGCGAAACCATCAACAGCATTCGCGAAGATGTGTTCAAAGCCACTATCGACGCGCACATTCCGCCGCAGTCTCTGGAAGAGATGTGGGATATCGAAGGTTTGCAGGAACGTCTGAAAAACGACTTCGATCTCGAACTGCCAATCAAAGAGTGGCTGGACAAAGAGCCTGAGCTGCACGAAGAGACCCTTCGCGAGCGTATCTACGAAACCGCGCTGGACGTCTACAAGCGTAAGGAAGAAGTGGTTGGCGCAGAGATGATGCGTCACTTCGAGAAAGGCGTAATGTTGCAGACCCTGGACTCCCTGTGGAAAGAGCACCTGGCGGCAATGGACTACCTGCGTCAGGGTATCCATCTGCGTGGTTATGCGCAGAAAGATCCGAAGCAGGAGTACAAGCGTGAATCCTTCTCCATGTTTGCTGCCATGCTGGAGTCGCTGAAGTATGAAGTCATCAGCACCCTGAGCAAAGTTCAGGTGCGTATGCCGGAAGAAGTGGAAGCGATGGAGCAGCAGCGTCGTGAAGAAGCTGAGCGTCTGGCACAGATGCAGCAGTTGAGCCATCAGACCGATGAGAGCGAAGCCGCAGCGGCAATCGCAGCGCAGACGGGCGATCGTAAAGTCGGTCGTAACGATCCGTGCCCATGCGGTTCCGGCAAAAAATACAAGGCGTGCCACGGCCGCCTGAGCTAAGAACATAACAAACCGAAAAGGCGCAGATATCTGCGCCTTTTTTATGGAAGTGACATGATGAAAACACTGCAAATTGCTGTCGGGATCATTCGCAACCCGCAAAATCAGATCTTCATTACCCAACGTGACGCCGATGCGCACATGGCCAACAAATGGGAATTCCCCGGCGGAAAAATCGAATCAGGTGAAACGCCGGAGCAGGCGCTGGTGCGTGAGCTTCAGGAAGAGGTGGGGATCACCCCGCTTGGCGCAACGCTGTTCGATAAGCTGGAGTACCAGTTTCCGGATCGTCACATCACGCTGTGGTTCTGGCTGGTTGAAAACTGGGAAGGTGAGCCGTGGGGAAAAGAGGGGCAGCCGGGTAACTGGATTGAGCTTCAGGCCAGCGATGCGGAAAAATTCCCGCCTGCCAATGAGCCTGTGATCCTCCGGCTGGCCGCACAACCGTAGGCCTGCTAAGCGACGCGCCAGCAGGCTTTGAACGTTACTGCTGGTTTTCGCTCCAGTCATCGCTATCCGAGAGATCGCCTTCGCTCGGAATGCGTTTCTCTTCCGCCGCCCATTCGCCCAGGTCTATAAGCTGACAGCGCTTACAGCAGAATGGGCGAAATGGACTCACTTCTCCCCAGACGACAGTTTTCCCACAGGTTGGGCAGTTTACGGTGGTTACGTCAGACATTGGCACTCCTTAACAACAGGCCAGTTCAAAATCGAGGCGTTCCGGCACGGTGCCATGTTCACTGTCCAGCGGCATAAAGCGGATCGCGAAACGGCTTTTATGCCCGGAAATTTGCGGGTAAAGCTGCTCGCCAAGAGACAGGTTCAGGCGCAGAAGATCGGCGTCGTCGCCGTTATCCTGATAGAAACCGTTGAGACTGGTTTGTTTGCGGAACGGGGCAGAGTTACGCACAAGATCGAGGATCAGGGATAACGTCTGATTCATCGGCTCCAGGCTGCCCAGCCAGCTGTTCACCTGGCGATCGCGCTGTTCCTGCGGCATGTGCAGCCACATATGCAGCGTTGGCAGGTCAAAGCTACAGCATCCGCCCGGTATGCTCAGGCGCTGGCGCACCAGCGCAATCAGACGATCCTCTCGTAAAAACTGGCCAACGCGCGGCGCGGCCATCAGGGTCGTGCTGCTGTTTTTTAGCTGCTGGCGTAAAGCGTCAATTCGACTTTGATCCACGCCCGGTACTTCGGCCCAGGCCTGTAATTTACGCTGCTGGCGCTCCAGCTCTTTCAACAGCTCAGTGCGGACGTCGCCGCGTTCAATCACATCCAGCAGATCGCCCACGTTGCGGAAAAAATGCAGCGCGGTGGCGTGATCGTTGACAGGCAGATGTTGTGAAAGCTGTTGAATAAGAAATTCTATGCGTAGCCAGGTACGCATTTTTTCGTTAAGCGGGTGCTCAAAAAGGATATGAGTCGACATTATGGTTTTTCCTGTGCAACGGCCTGCGCGGCGAAGGTCAGATACTGCGCGTGCAGACGAGCAACATCCGATGCAATGGCATCTGGTGCGCCGTTATTATCAATAACATCATCCGCAAAGGCGAGGCGCGCTTCGCGCGTGGCCTGTGCGGCAAGAATTTGTTCAGCATGCTCGCGAGAAACATGGTCACGCGCCATGGTTCTCTTGATTTGCGTTTCGCGGGAAACGTCAATCACCAGCGTTCTGTCTGCTTTATTTTGAAGCTGATTTTCCACCAGTAACGGGACCACCCACAACACATAGGGCGAACTGGCTGCGGCAATCTGACGCTGAGTTTCCTGGTGGATAATGGGGTGGAGCAGGGCATTAAGCCAGGCTTTTTCCGCTGGAACGGAAAATATGCACTCACGCAGCTGCCGACGATTCAGGGTGCCGTCAGCCTGTATCACACGGCGACCAAAATGCGCTTCGATGGCGTTTAAGGCGGGTGTATTGGGTTCTACCACCTGACGGGCAATGATATCGGCGTCGATAATCGTGATGCCGAGACGAGCAAACGCGTGCGCAACGGTGCTTTTACCACTACCGATGCCGCCGGTTAATGCGACGATATACCCCATTAAATCAGATCCTGGGAATTATTCAGTTTTAAAATCAGTTGCTTGAAATTCAAACTTACAACAGCCAATGTTTAGCTCTCTTTACCCGCTTTTTACCAGGTAAATTTATAGGATTGTAGCGTAAAAAAAGAGAATTTCGCAGTCTTGCGGAGCAGGTATTAGTGCGTATGATAGCGTCACTGGAGTTGTGCTTTTAATATATTTGCCTCTAACCCCAGGAATCCGCACATGCGTATCGAAGAAGATCTGAAGTTAGGTTTCAAAGACGTTCTTATCCGCCCTAAACGCTCTACACTGAAAAGTCGCTCAGACGTTGAACTCGAACGTCAATTCACCTTTAAGCATTCCGGTCAGACGTGGTCTGGCGTGCCGATTATCGCGGCCAACATGGACACCGTCGGAACCTTCGAGATGGCTACCGCACTGGCGCAATTCGACATCCTTACTGCGGTACACAAACACTACAGCGCTGAAGAGTGGGATGCGTTTGTCGCCTCCGCCTCGGCTGACGTGGTGAAGCATGTGATGGTCTCGACCGGTACCTCTGATGCAGATTTCGAGAAAACCAAACAGATCCTGAACGCCAATCCGGCGCTGAATTTTGTCTGCATTGACGTGGCAAATGGTTATTCCGAGCATTTCGTTCAGTTCGTCAGCAAGGCACGTGAGGCCTGGCCAACCAAAACCATCATCGCGGGCAACGTGGTGACCGGTGAAATGTGTGAAGAGCTGATCCTCTCCGGGGCCGACATTGTAAAAGTTGGCATTGGCCCGGGGTCCGTTTGCACCACGCGCGTGAAAACCGGTGTGGGTTATCCGCAGCTGTCTGCGGTAATTGAATGCGCTGACGCTGCGCACGGTCTGGGCGGCCAGATCATCAGCGACGGTGGCTGCACCATGCCAGGCGATGTCGCGAAAGCCTTCGGCGGCGGCGCGGATTTCGTGATGCTCGGCGGCATGCTGGCAGGCCACGAAGAGAGCGGCGGTACCGTGGTGGAAGAGAACGGCGAGAAATTCATGCTGTTCTACGGAATGAGCTCTGAATCCGCGATGACCCGTCACGTGGGCGGTGTCGCGAAATACCGTGCGGCGGAAGGCAAAACCGTTAAGCTGCCACTGCGTGGTCCGGTCGAAAACACGGCGCGCGATATCCTCGGCGGTCTGCGTTCTGCCTGCACCTACGTTGGTGCTTCCCGCCTGAAAGAGCTGACGAAACGCACGACGTTTATCCGCGTTCAGGAGCAGGAAAACCGCGTATTTAATAGCCTCTGACGGCTACGGCTGGCGCGCGTCCGTGCGCCAGCGTTACCCCGCGCTCATTGCATCCCCCAGATGGAAAATCGGCAAATACATTGCCACCACCAGCGTGCCGATAATCAGACCCGTCACGACCAGTAGCAAAGGCTCAAGAAGCGCTGCCAGATTGTCTGCCTGCTGAAATGTCTGTTCCGTATGGTGGCGGGCCAGATTCATCAGCATCACATCCAGTGAACCCGACACTTCTCCGGTGCGAATGAGCTGAATACACAGTGGCGTAAAAACAGAGGCCTTCTGGAAGGAGGACCACACGGGCATCCCCTGTTCGATATCGCTGCGTATCTCACGGAGTTTCTCCTGCCAGTAGCCCCTCTCAACGGTCTCCTCCACACTCTCCAGTCCTTGTAAAAAGGCAATTCCGGCCTGCTGGGTTAATGACAGCACGGTAAAAATCTGCCCCAGTTTTTGCCCGCGCGTCAGCGTGCCCATCACCGGTACGTGTAACAAGACATACTGCCAGCGTGGATGCCGCCGCAGCTTACAGGCGATGACAACCATTGCCACGAGCAGGGTCAAAAGGGTGAGGATATGCGCCTGAACCAAGGCCGCCAGCCCCATGACTGCCTGCGTGAGCAAAGGGAGCGGGGTGTTGAACGTTTTGTAGATTGCAGCAAACTCAGGCAAAACCAGCGTGACCATCGCCAGCACCACGAAAACGGCCAGCGTCAGGATGATCAGCGGATAGCGCAGCGCTTTCTTTACCTTCGCACTGAGCTGCTGCTGGGATTTTTGTTGCTGCGCAAGCTGACGGCAGCAGGCTTCGAGCTTACCCGTCAGCTCACCCGTCTTCACCATTGAGACATAAAGAGGGCTAAACACCTCTGGCCATTTCTTCATGGCCTCTGACAGGGCGCAACCTTCGCTCAGGTCATCAGCAAGACTGTGCAGCAGCGCCTGCCAGTGCTGCAAAGGATGCTGTTCCGCAAGCATGTGCAGGCTTTGGGATAGCGTGAGTCCAGCCTGTAGCAGCGTGGCGAGCTGGCGAAAAATATCGTAGCAGTGCTGCACCTGCCATCGGTGGCGCTGCTGACAGCGTTTTAGCGCCAGCGGGTGCAGTTGTTTAAGCACCAGAGCCGTGTAAGCTGCGCCACGGTCGATGGCCCAGAGGGTGCCGGTTTGCACCTCCCCCTCGGTGTTCAGGGCACGCCAGCGCCAGAGCGAATTAGCAGCCATCGGGCATTCCCAGGACGCGCAACAGCTCTTCGAGCGTGGTCAGCCCTTGTTCTACGGCCATGCAGCCATGCTCAAACAAAGAGGTCATTCCCGCCTGACGAGCGCTGGACCCAATCACCTCCGTGCTTGCTCCGCTGGCGATGGCCTGCCGCAGCGTGTCGTCGATGACGAGCACTTCAAAAATGGCTACGCGACCATAAAAACCGTGGTAGCAGCGATCGCAGCCGGTGGGTTGCCAGCGAGGAAGCGGCCGGGGCCACAGCGTGCGGGGTAATTCGGTGTGGCGGCTGGCTTCCTGTCGGCAGTACGGACATAAACGGCGCACCAGTCGCTGGGCAATCACCATCGAGAGCGCCGAAGAGATCATCCAGCGCGCGACGCCCATCTGTTGCAGCCGTACCAGCGTTTCAGTCGTCGAATTAGTATGGAGGGTGGACAGCACCAGATGCCCGGTTTGCGCCGCCTTAATGGCAATTTCTGCCGTTTCGCCGTCACGAATTTCACCCACCATAATGATGTCAGGATCCTGCCTGAGCAGGGCACGCAGCACGCTCTGGAAGGTCAGCCCCGCGCGCGGATTAATCTGCGTCTGGTTTAAGCCTGCAAGCGGGATTTCAACGGGATCTTCCACGCTGCAAATATTGACGTCAGGGGTATTTCGCACCTGTAACGCGCTGTACAGCGTCACTGTTTTCCCGCTACCGGTCGGGCCGGTGACCAGAATCAACCCCTGAGGGCTGTTAAGCGCCCCGGCAAAACGGGCCTGCTGGTCTGCGCTCATCCCCAGCTGTTCAAGCTCCAGTGCCTGCTGTACCTGGTGAAGCAGACGAAGCACGATTTTTTCTCCACCGCTACAGGGAAGGGTTGCGATACGAAAAGAGACGGGGACGCTTGCCAGCTCCACCGTAAACTGGCCGTCCTGCGGCAGCCGGCGCTCCGCAATATCCAGTTGACCCAGCACCTTCAGGCGTGCGGCAAGCGTCGTCCCGAGGGTGGCAGAGATCGGCAGTTGCGGGTAGAGAACACCGTCGATTCGCAAACGGATTTGGTAGCCGTGCTCCGTCGGTTCAATATGGATGTCAGAAGCCCGCTGGTTTACTGCCTGCTGCAAGGTTGTACTGAGCACGTCAGCGGCTGAGTTTGGCGCTATGCCCGGCAGGTGTGATGATGAGAGGGACTGAAGCCGTTTTTCCATCCGTTCGGCCGTCCAGCACTCAATATCAATACGCTTCTGCGTGGCGAAGCGTAACGCTTCCATCAGCTCAGAGGCAGGATTACCCACTACCGCAATGCTGATCATGTCGGTGTCGCTTGCGAGTAGCAGTGCGTGATGGCGCTGACAGAGCGTCATAAGCTGTTCAGTATTCATTGTCCACTCCTGTCAGTTGTTATCGAAGCGGAAAACATCTTCACAGGCTTGTCTGAGCGCCGTGTCGGACGCAATTTTGCAGTCACGCGTCCAGCCCGTCATTCCGTTACCGTCGCTCCAGATCGGTGTCATGAGCACTTCAAGTCCGTTAAGGCTTTCCTGCCCTGTTAACGATACGACCCCCTTCGCCACGCTCATCGCTGAAACGTAACGTGTGGTTGTCGGGGAGGGGATGCCATTGGTGCCTGCGTCGCAGCGATCCACACCACCACGATCCAGGGCGCAAAGCTCAATGGCGGTGCGGTAGGGGATGAACGTTTGCAGCATATCGGTGAGCGCCGCTTTTCGCAGGTAGTTCTGATAGGCCGGAACGCCAATGGCGCTCAGGATGGCAATAATGCCAATGACCACCATTAGCTCAATCAGGGTAAATCCTTGTTGTCTGTTCATGTCTGCTCCTTACGTTAAGTGGCGCTACTGTGGCAGTGCCAGCATGCAGAAACGAGGGACAAAAGCGTGAACGTGAAGGGGCTTTCAGGGAAATGATTCAGTGTTGCAGAGAAGGACAGCGTAATTGCGAGCGGTTTCGTATTTCCCCTCTCCGGGCGGAGAGGGGAGGCTAATTTATTTGAAGCGCATCGAGAGGTCGAGGGCGCGGACGTGCTTGGTCAGGGCGCCAACGGAGATGTAATCGACGCCGGTTTCAGCAAATTCGCGGATGGTGTCGAACGTCACGTTGCCGGACACCTCAAGCTGCGCCTGGCCGTTTGTGCGTTTGACCGCTTCACGCATCTGCTCCGTGTCGAAGTTATCGAGCATGATGATGTCAGCCCCCGCTTTAATGGCCTCGTCCAGCTCCTCCAGCGTTTCCACTTCCACTTCGACCGGCACATCCGGATGTAGCCAGAAGGCTTTTTCCACGGCCTGACGCACCGAGCCAGAGGCAATAATGTGGTTCTCTTTAATCAGGAAGGCATCGGATAGCCCCAGACGATGGTTGGCGCCGCCACCGCAGAGTACCGCGTATTTCAGCGCGGTGCGCAGGCCCGGCAGGGTTTTACGGGTATCCAGCAACTGCGTGCGGGTGCCTGCCAGCAGGTCAACGTAGCGGCGTACTTCACTGGCAACGCCAGAGAGCGTTTGCACAAAATTGAGCGCGGTGCGTTCACCGGTCAGCAAGACGCGGGACGGGCCGTCCAGCTCGAACAGTGGCTGATTCGCGGTGACCGCATCACCGTCTTCAACGTGCCATGTTACCTGCACCTCGTCGCCTGCCAGCTGGGTAAAGACCTCCTCAACCCAGCGTTTGCCGCAGAAAACCCCCGCTTCGCGGGTGATGATCACCGCATGCGAGCGTGTCTCTTTTGGCAACAATTGGGCGGTAATATCGTTATCGGCGCTGACGTCGCCGCCGAGATCTTCTTTCAGGGCATGGGCAACGCTTGCCGGGATATCACTATTAATACGTTCCAGAAGCGCGTCACGTCGGTGGTCGGGGTTATAGCGGCGAGGCGGCATGATAAAACTCCAAATTGGTAACGAATCATAATATTGAAACATGCTACTCTGAACCGAGTAACAGCACCATAGATAAGGAGTTCCAGCATGTTGTTAGAAAACGGATGGCTGGTGGACGCGCGGCATGTACCGTCGCCGCACCACGACTGCCGCCCGGAGGATGAAAAGCCCACACTGCTGGTGGTTCACAATATTAGTCTCCCGGCGGGTGAGTTTGGCGGTCCGTGGATCGATGCGTTATTCACTGGAACGATAGATCCCGATGCCCACCCCTTCTTTGCTGAGATTGCGCATCTGCGCGTATCGGCGCACTGTCTGATCCGTCGTGATGGCGAAGTGGTTCAGTATGTTCCTTTTGATAAGCGAGCCTGGCATGCTGGCGTGTCGATGTATCAGGGGCGCGAGCGGTGCAATGATTTCTCTATTGGAATTGAACTGGAAGGAACGGACACCACGCCTTACACCGATGCGCAATATGAGAAACTGGTTGCTGTAACGCAAACGTTAATCGGGCGCTATCCCGCCATTGCAGACAATATTACAGGGCACAGCGACATCGTCCCGGAAAGAAAAACCGACCCCGGCCCGGCGTTTGACTGGTCCCGGTTTCACGCCATGCTTACCACGTCGTCAGATAAGGAGATAACATGACGTTGTTTACCATGCTGCTGGTTATGATCGCTGAACGCCTGTTTAAGCTCGGCGAGCACTGGCATCTGGATCATCGGCTGGAGGTGTTATTCCGCCGCATCAGGCATTTTTCCATGCTGCGCACGCTGCTGATGGCGGCAGGCGTGATGGCGATTACGTTCCTGTTGCTGCGCTCGCTTTACGGCCTCTTTTTCAACGTGCCGCTGCTGGTGGTGTGGATCCTGCTCGGCGTGCTGTGTATTGGCGCGGGCAAGGTGCGTTTGCACTATCACGCGTATCTGAAAGCCGCTTCCCGGGATGATGCCCACGCGCGCGGCGCGATGGCGAGCGAGTTGACGATGATCCACGGCGTACCGCCGGATTGCGATGAACGCGAGTTTCTGCGGGAGCTGCAAAACGCGCTGCTGTGGATTAACTTCCGTTACTACCTGGCGCCGCTGTTCTGGTTCGTGGTGGGCGGACCCTGGGGGCCGGTTCTGCTGATGGGTTATGCGTTCCTGCGCGCCTGGCAGACCTGGCTTGCCCGCTATCTTACGCCGCATGAACGTCTACAGTCCGGCATTGATGCCATCCTGCACGTGCTCGACTGGCTTCCGGTGCGTCTGGTAGGCGTGGTCTATGCCCTCATCGGTCACGGTGAAAAGGCGCTGCCCGCGTGGTTTGTCTCCCTTGCAGACCGCCATACCTCGCAGTATCAGGTTTTAACCCGACTGGCACAGTTCTCGCTGGCGCGTGAGCCGCACACGGATAAAGTCGCAACGCCAAAAGCTGCCGTCTCGATGGCGAAGAAAACATCCTTTGTGGTGGTGGTGATTGTGGCGCTGCTAACGATTTACGGCACGCTGGTCTGACCCAGCGCGCCGAAGCCGTTACGGCGTATCCGCGGGCGGGATGCCGAAGTCAGGCATCCCGTTTTCGTTCCAGCGGACGAGTTTCAGGCGAGTATGGCGATTGGGATCGTAAAGCGGATCGCCTTCAATTTCAGTGTAGTTTCGCGCGTGGTAGACCAGCACATCTTCGCCTTCCGGCGTCTGCGTAAAGCTGTTATGGCCTGGCCCATACTGACGGTTTTCGTAGCTGGTGACGAACACCGGGCGCGGGGATTTATGCCAGTTAGCCGGGTTTTGCGGATCGGCATTCAGGTCTGCCCACAGTAATCCCATGCAGTAGTTCTCGTCGGTGGCGCTGGCGGAATAGCTGATAAACAGCTTATCGCCATGGAACAGCACCGCCGGGCCTTCGTTGACCCAGAACCCATGGCACTCCCAGTCATATTCCGGTTTACTGAGCATCACCGGCTCGCCTTTCAGCGTCCACGGATTTTCCATTTCACACAGGTAAAGATTGGAGTTACCGGAAATGTCCGGGGCTTTTTGCGCCCACAGATACCAGCGTTTACCCTGATGAACAAAGGTGGTGGCATCCAGCGCGAAGGTGTCAAACGGGGTTTTGATTTGCCCTTTTTCCACCCACGTACCGGTGAGCGGATCGCCGTCTGCGCATTCAATGGCAAACATGCGATGCTGGAACATCCCGAGCTGATCAAGCGCCTGGGTATGCGTGGCGGCAAAATAGATGTACCACCTGCCGTCGATATGATGCAGCTCGGGCGCCCAGATCAGCTGGCTCATCGGGCCGGTGTCGGGCTTGCGCCAGACAATCACCTCTTCGGCATCGCGTAAACCTTCCAGCGAGTCCGCGCGGCGGATCGCCAGCCGATCGTACTCCGGCACGGAGGCGATAAAGTAATATTGCCCATCGTGACGCAGGATATACGGGTCGGCGCGTTGTTCAATAAACGGGTTTGGCCAGGTTTGCATTCGGCTTTCCTTATTTAGTCTCAGCGGCTTTGAGTTCCTGATAATCGTTCAGCTCGCGATAGTTGGTGCGACGCTTTTCCAGATCGGACTGGATCTGCTTCATGGTCTCACGGTCCACTTTCAGCAGACGTACTACGCCCGCGGTAATTAAGTATCCAATGCCGGGAATGATGGTAAACAGCAGCACGATCCCGTTGATGGCATCCGCGCTCTGCACTTTTGCGCCCGCGTCGTAGCCGTACCAGGAGAGCAGGAAGCCGACCATTGCCCCGGCAATCGCCAGACCCAGCTTCAGGAAGAAGATGTTGCCGGAGAAGCTGATCCCGGTGATGCGTTTCCCGGTTTTCCACTCGCCGTAGTCATCCACGTCGGCCATCAGCGACCAGTGCAGCGGTGACGGGATCTGGTGCAGGATGTTCAGCAGGACGTAGAGCACGACAATGGTTGTCGTCGCTTTCGGGTCGAAGAAGTAAAAGGCGCAGGAGAAAATCGCCAGCACGATGTTGGTCCAGAAGAAGACCTTCAGCTTACACCAGCGGTCGGTCAGCACTTTCGCCAGCATACTGCCGAACATCATGCCGACCACGCCCAGGCTGATAAACAGCGTGGCGAAATGGGTGCTTTGCCCCATGACCCAGGTGACGTAATACATGGTGGCCGCCATGCGGATAAAGCCAGGGCAGACGTTGCACAGGGTTAACAGCAGGATCCGCACCCACTGGTCATTCTTCCACACGTCTTTCAGGTCGTTTTTCAGTTCGTCATGAGTTTGCACCGCCGGACGCACGCGCTCCCGCACCGTGGCGAAGCAGAACAGGAACATGCAGGTACCAATCAGCGCCAGCACGGTCATCGCCATCTGGTAGCCTTTGGCTTTGTTATCCCCACCGAACCAGTCGGCCATCGGCAGGAGCGTCAGCGACAGCAGCAGCGTGGCGATACCAACCATAACAAAACGGTAGGACTGGCAGGCAACGCGCTCTTTCGGGTCGTTGGTGATCACGCCGCCGAGCGAGCAGTAGGGAATGTTGATAGCCGTGTAGGTCAGCGACAGCAGGAAATAGGTGACAAACGCATAGATAACTTTGCTGTTATAGCTCCAGTCAGGCGTGGTAAACATCAGGATGCTGAACAGCGCGTAGGGGAAGGCAATCCACAGCAGCCATGGACGAAACCGGCCATATTTGCTGCGGGTACGGTCGGCAATCGCGCCCATAATTGGGTCCGTGACGGCATCAATGACGCGTACGGACAGGAGTAAAACGCCAACCAGTGCAGGAGCCAGACCAAAAATATCCGTATAAAAGTAGTTAACAAATAACATGATGGCGCCAAAGATGATGTTGCATCCGGCGTCACCCATGCCATAGCCGATCTTTTCTTTTACTGACAGTTTGTTGTTATTCATCGACAGCTCTCCGGGTTTCGGTATGGAGAGAATTATTCGCTGGCAAACGAATATATGCGTTGCAATATAAAGGCGGTGATATGGAGGATTTTGCTGTGGGCGCGAATTTGTGAGGAAGGTAACAAGACGCTGTACCCGCAACCGCGAGTACAGCGAGAAAACACTTAGTGCGCTTTCACCGTTTTGGCATTTTTCTGTTTCACCATATAACCCACGCCGAGGATCGCAATCCAGACCGGGATCAGGTAGACGGAAATCGCCATGCCTGGGGTGATGAGCATAATGACCAGCACAGCTGCCATGAACAGCAGGCAAACCCAGTTCCCCAGCGGATAGAGCAGGGCAGGGAAGCGCGTGGTTACGCCCTGCTGGTGCTTGGCGCGGCGGAACTTGATGTGCGCGAGGCTAATCATCGCCCAGTTAATCACCAGCGCGGAAACCACCAGCGCCATCAGCAGACCGAAGGCAGATTCCGGTGCCAGGTAGTTAATCAGAACGCACAGCGCCGTCACGACCGCCGACACGATGATGGTATTAACCGGTACGCCACGCTTATCAACGGTAAGCAGCGCTTTCGGTGCGTTGCCCTGTTGCGCCAGGCCGAACAGCATACGGCTGTTGCAGTAAACGCAGCTGTTATAAACGGAGAGCGCGGCGGTCAGCACCACGACGTTGAGCGCGTTCGCCACGAAGGTGTCGCCCAGCTCGTGGAAGATGAGCACAAACGGGCTGGTATCCGCCGTCACGCGCGTCCATGGCAGCAGGGAGAGCAGGACCGCCAGGGAGCCCACATAGAAGATCAGAATACGGTAGATAACCTGGTTAGTGGCTTTCGGAATGCTCTGCTCCGGGTTGTCGGCTTCCGCGGCGGTGATGCCCACCAGCTCCAGACCGCCGAAGGAGAACATGATAATTGCCATCATCATCACCAGACCGGTCATGCCGTGCGGCAGGAACCCGCCTTGCTCCCAAAGGTTGCGCACGGTGGCCTGCGGACCGCCGTTGCCGCTGAACAGCAGCCAGCCGCCGAAGATGATCATCGCTACAACGGCAATCACTTTGATGATGGCAAACCAGAACTCCATCTCACCAAACACTTTTACGTTGGTCAGGTTAATGGCATTGATAATGACGAAGAAGGCCGCCGCAGACGCCCAGGTGGGGATCTCCGGGTACCAGAACTGAATGTATTTCCCAACGGCGGTCAGCTCGGCCATGGCAACCAGAACGTACAGAACCCAGTAGTTCCACCCCGAGGCGAAACCTGCGAAGCTGCCCCAGTATTTATAGGCGAAGTGGCTGAATGAGCCTGCGACCGGCTCCTCAACAACCATTTCACCTAACTGGCGCATAATCAGAAATGCAATAAAACCCGCAATCGCGTACCCCAGAATAATGCCCGGACCGGCCGACTGGATAACCGATGCACTGCCAAGAAACAGGCCAGTACCAATAGCACCGCCCAGGGCGATGAGCTGAATATGGCGGTTTTTAAGGCCGCGCTTTAGCTGATCGCCATGCTGTTGAGCTTCCATTTGAAACCTCGTGTGTGGTTGTTATGTTCACGCTGTGCGTGTGTAATTATGAAAGTCCATATTCTGTATTTATTTCTTTACGGTTAACGATACCGAAAAAAGCGGAGATGGCTTCCGTTAGCGCAAGAATAGTGGTAAGCGCCAGCGAATGCACCTGCTTTATGAAGGGATGAAGACGACTTGAATAAAAAGAAACCAATTGTAAATCGGTACGTTAACCCCTCATACCCCAACCTATAGAATAGAAATGCGTCAGAAGAGGGCGAATTTTCATTTTTTGCCTTGTTGAATCGCTTCAGATTGCAAAAACCCTCGTTTCATTATGGTTAAAACTGCCTCTTTGGTAGTAATCATTTCATTTGTGCAAAGTTACATTCCTGAAACGTTAGTTCTGTAAGGTTGTTAAAATGTGCCGGGTTTACTGATTTCAATCAAAACCAATATGGACAGAAGGTGAATACTTTGTTACTTTAGCGATACGAACATGAAATTGGTAAGACCAATTGACTCCGGGCAAAAAGGCGTAAGACAGGGAATATGGCCTACAGCAAAATTCGCCAACCAAAACTTTCCGATGTGATTGAGCAGCAGCTGGAGTTTTTGATTCTCGAAGGGACACTGCGCCCGGGCGAGAAACTCCCGCCAGAACGCGAGCTGGCAAAACAGTTCGACGTTTCACGCCCCTCTCTGCGTGAGGCGATTCAACGTCTCGAAGCAAAGGGCCTGTTGCTCCGTCGCCAGGGTGGCGGAACCTTTGTGCAAAACAGCCTGTGGCAGAGCTTCAGCGACCCGCTGGTAGAACTTCTCTCTGACCACCCAGAATCCCAGTTTGATCTGCTTGAGACCCGTCACGCGCTGGAAGGTATCGCGGCTTATTACGCCGCCCTTCGCAGCACTGATGAAGACCGCGTACGTATTCGCGAGCTGCATCAGGCCATTGAACGGGCACAGCAGTCCGGCGATTTAGACGCCGAGTCCAATGCCGTCGTCCAGTATCAAATTGCCGTCACCGAAGCGGCGCACAACGTGGTGCTCCTCCATCTGCTACGCTGCATGGAGCCGATGCTGGCCCAGAACGTTCGTCAGAATTTTGAATTGTTGTATGCCCGTCGGGAGATGCTCCCGCTGGTAAGCAACCATCGCACCCGAGTATTCGAGGCGATAATGGCCGGGGAACCGGAGCAGGCGCGCGAAGCGTCGCACCGCCATCTGGCTTTCATTGAGGAAATCTTGCTGGACCGCAGCCGTGAACAATCGCGTCGCGAACGTTCATTACGCCGCATACAGCAACGAAAGGATTAAGCGCCAGGTACTTTTAGAGCGCGGCAACTAAACGCAGAACCTGTCTTATTGTGTTTTCTGGCGAAAATACAATGGGACAGGTTCCAGACAAATCAACGTATTAGATAGATAAGGAATACCCCCATGTCAGAACGTCTCCAAAATGACGTGGATCCGATCGAAACTCGCGACTGGCTACAGGCGATCGAATCGGTCATCCGTGAAGAAGGTGTTGAGCGCGCTCAGTATCTGATTGATCAGCTGCTTTCAGAAGCACGCAAAGGCGGCGTGAAAGTGGCTTCAGGTGCAGGGGCTAGCAACTACGTAAACACGATTGCCGTCGAAGACGAACCGGAATACCCGGGCAATCTGGATCTGGAACGCCGTATCCGTTCTGCTATCCGCTGGAACGCCATCATGACCGTTCTGCGCGCATCCAAGAAGGACCTGGAACTGGGTGGCCACATGGCGTCCTTCCAGTCTTCTGCGACCATTTACGAAGTGTGCTTCAACCACTTCTTCCGTGCAGCTAACGAGAAAGATGGCGGCGATCTGGTGTACTTCCAGGGCCACATCTCTCCGGGCATCTATGCACGTGCCTTCCTGGAAGGTCGTCTGACTGAAGAGCAGATGAACAACTTCCGTCAGGAAGTTCACGGTAAGGGTCTGTCTTCTTACCCGCACCCTAAACTGATGCCTGAGTTCTGGCAGTTCCCGACCGTATCTATGGGTCTGGGTCCAATCGGTGCGATCTATCAGGCTAAATTCCTGAAGTACCTGGAACACCGTGGTCTGAAAGACACCTCTGAGCAGACCGTTTACGCCTTCCTGGGCGACGGTGAAATGGATGAGCCAGAATCTAAAGGCGCGATCACCATCGCGACCCGTGAGAAGCTGGACAACCTGTGCTTCATCATCAACTGTAACCTGCAACGTCTGGATGGTCCGGTAACCGGTAACGGCAAGATCATCAACGAACTGGAAGGCATCTTCGCAGGTGCTGGCTGGAACGTGATCAAAGTGATGTGGGGCGGTCGTTGGGATGAGCTGCTGCGCAAAGACACCAGCGGTAAACTGATCCAGCTGATGAACGAAACCGTTGACGGCGACTACCAGACCTTCAAATCCAAAGACGGTGCCTACGTTCGTGAGCACTTCTTCGGCAAATATCCTGAAACCGCAGCCCTGGTTGCAGACTGGACTGACGAGCAGATCTGGGCGCTGAACCGCGGTGGTCACGATCCGAAGAAAGTTTACGCTGCACTGAAAAAAGCGCGTGAAACCAAAGGTAAAGCGACTGTGATCCTGGCCCACACCATCAAAGGTTACGGCATGGGTGATACCGCAGAAGGTAAAAACATCGCTCACCAGGTTAAGAAAATGAACATGGACGGCGTGCGTTATATCCGCGACCGTTTCAACGTTCCAGTGACCGATGAGCAGGTAGAAAAACTGTCTTACATCACCTTCCCGGAAGGTTCTGAAGAGCACAAGTACCTGCACGAACGTCGTCAGGCGCTGAAAGGCTACCTGCCTGCTCGTCAGCCTAACTTCACCGAGAAGCTGGAACTGCCAGCGCTGGAAGATTTCTCTCAGCTGCTGGAAGAGCAGAACAAAGAGATCTCTACCACTATCGCTTTCGTTCGTGCCCTGAACGTGATGCTGAAGAACAAGTCGATCAAAGATCGTCTGGTTCCAATCATCGCCGACGAAGCGCGTACTTTCGGTATGGAAGGTCTGTTCCGTCAGATCGGTATCTACAGCCCGAACGGTCAGCAGTACACCCCGCAGGACCGTGAGCAGGTTGCATACTACAAAGAAGACGAGAAAGGTCAGATCCTTCAGGAAGGTATCAACGAACTGGGTGCAGGCGCATCCTGGCTGGCTGCTGCGACTTCTTACAGCACCAACAACCTGCCGATGATCCCGTTCTACATCTACTACTCCATGTTCGGGTTCCAGCGTATCGGTGACCTGTGCTGGCAGGCAGGCGACCAGCAGGCTCGCGGCTTCCTGATCGGTGGTACTTCTGGTCGTACGACCCTGAACGGTGAAGGTCTACAGCACGAAGATGGTCACAGCCACATTCAGTCTCTGACTATCCCTAACTGTATCTCTTACGACCCGTCTTACGCGTACGAAGTGGCAGTCATCATGCATGACGGCTTGCAGCGCATGTACGGTGAAGCGCAAGAGAATATTTACTACTACATCACCACCCTGAACGAAAACTACCACATGCCGGCAATGCCAGCAGGTGCCGAGGAAGGTATCCGTAAAGGTATCTACAAACTCGAAACCATCGAAGGTAGCAAAGGTAAAGTTCAGCTGCTGGGCTCTGGTTCTATCCTGCGTCACGTTCGTGAAGCAGCGCAGATCCTGGCGAAAGACTACGGTGTGGGTTCCGATGTGTACTCTGTTACCTCCTTCACTGAACTGGCGCGTGATGGCCAGGATTGTGAGCGCTGGAACATGCTGCACCCAATGGAAACCCCACGCGTTCCGTACATCGCTCAGGTGATGAACGACGCGCCAGCGGTGGCGTCTACTGACTATATGAAACTGTTCGCTGAGCAGGTTCGTACTTACGTTCCAGCTGATGATTATCGCGTACTGGGTACTGACGGCTTCGGTCGTTCTGACAGCCGCGAAAACCTGCGTCACCACTTCGAAGTTGATGCTTCCTACGTGGTAGTAGCAGCACTGGGCGAACTGGCTAAACGTGGCGAAATCGATAAGAAAGTGGTTGCAGACGCAATTACCAAATTCAACATCGATGCAGATAAAGTTAACCCGCGTCTGGCGTAAGAGGTAAAAGAATAATGGCTATCGAAATCAATGTACCGGACATCGGGGCTGATGAAGTTGAAATCACCGAGATCCTGGTCAAAGTGGGCGACAAAGTTGAAGCTGAACAGTCGCTGATCACCGTAGAAGGCGACAAAGCTTCTATGGAAGTCCCGTCTCCTCAGGCTGGCATCGTTAAAGAGATCAAAGTCTCTGTTGGCGATAAAACCGAGACCGGTAAACTGATCATGATTTTCGATTCCGCCGACGGTGCAGCAGCTGCTGCACCTGCGCAGGAAGAGAAGAAAGAAGCCGCTCCTGCTGCTGCTCCAGCAGCGGCCGCGGCAGCGAAAGAAGTGAACGTGCCTGACATCGGCGGTGACGAAGTTGAAGTCACTGAAATCCTGGTGAAAGTGGGCGATACCGTTGCGGCCGAGCAGTCACTGATCACCGTAGAAGGCGACAAAGCCTCTATGGAAGTGCCAGCACCGTTCGCGGGTACCGTTAAAGAGATCAAGATCAACACCGGCGACAAAGTGTCTACGGGTTCCCTGATCATGATTTTCGAAGTGGCGGGCGCTGAAGGCGCTGTGGCTCCAGCGAAAGCGGAAGCTGCTCCGGCTCCGGCTGCTGCACCAGCGGCTGCTGGCGGCGTGAAAGACGTTAACGTACCGGACATCGGCGGTGACGAAGTTGAAGTGACCGAAGTGATGGTAAAAGTGGGCGACAAAGTTGCCGCTGAACAGTCACTGATCACCGTTGAAGGCGACAAAGCTTCTATGGAAGTGCCTGCGCCGTTCGCCGGTACCGTTAAAGAGATCAAAATCAACACCGGCGACAAAGTATCTACCGGCTCTCTGATCATGGTCTTCGAAGTGGAAGGCGCAGCACCTGCCGCCGCTCCAGCTGCCGCGGCTGCTCCGGCACCGGCTGCTGCACCGGCTCAGGCTGCTAAACCGGCTGCTGCCCCTGCTGCTAAAGCAGAAAAATCTGAGTTCGCTGAAAACGACGCTTACGTCCACGCGACTCCGCTGATTCGTCGCCTGGCGCGCGAATTCGGTGTGAACCTGGCGAAAGTGAAGGGCACTGGCCGTAAAGGCCGTATCCTGCGCGAAGACGTTCAGGCTTACGTGAAAGATGCGGTGAAACGCGCCGAAGCTGCACCTGCTGCTGCTGCCGGTGGCGGTATCCCGGGCATGCTGCCATGGCCGAAAGTGGACTTCAGCAAGTTCGGTGAAATCGAAGAAGTGGAACTGGGCCGTATCCAGAAAATCTCGGGTGCTAACCTGAGCCGTAACTGGGTAATGATCCCGCACGTTACCCACTTCGATAAGACCGATATCACCGATCTGGAAGCGTTCCGTAAACAGCAGAACGCCGAAGCTGAGAAGCGTAAGCTGGACGTGAAGTTCACTCCAGTGGTCTTCATCATGAAAGCGGTTGCCGCTGCCCTTGAGCAGATGCCTCGCTTCAACAGCTCCCTGTCCGAAGACGGTCAGAAGCTGACGCTGAAGAAGTACATCAACATCGGTGTTGCGGTTGATACGCCAAATGGTCTGGTTGTTCCGGTCTTCAAAGACGTGAACAAGAAGAGCGTCACTGAGCTGTCCCGTGAACTGACCACCATCTCCAAAAAAGCGCGTGATGGTAAGCTGACTGCCGGCGAAATGCAGGGCGGCTGCTTCACTATCTCCAGCATCGGCGGCCTGGGTACCACCCACTTCGCGCCGATTGTGAACGCGCCGGAAGTGGCTATCCTCGGTGTGTCCAAGTCCGCGATGGAGCCGGTGTGGAATGGCAAAGAGTTCGTGCCGCGTCTGATGATGCCAATCTCTCTGTCCTTCGACCACCGCGTGATCGACGGGGCTGATGGTGCGCGTTTCATCACCATCATCAACAACATGCTGAGCGACATTCGCCGCCTGGTGATGTAATCGAAAAGCCGGCCAGTCGGCCGGCTTTTTTCTGATAATCTCATGGGGTTTTTGAGGTTATTGGTGAAAGCGATAATTCGTGAGCCGTTTGTTGTTTCAAAATTGTTAACAATTTTGTAAAATACGGGCGGATAGAACGACCCGGTGGACGACGGGTATACATTAAGAGGTCATGATGAGCACAGAAATCAAAACTCAGGTCGTAGTACTTGGGGCAGGCCCGGCAGGTTACTCCGCAGCATTTCGCGCCGCGGATTTAGGTCTGGAAACCGTCATCGTAGAACGTTACAGCACCCTCGGCGGTGTTTGTCTGAACGTCGGCTGTATCCCTTCTAAAGCGCTGCTGCACGTAGCGAAAGTTATCGAAGAAGCCAAAGCGCTGGCTGAACACGGTATCGTCTTCGGCGAGCCGAAAACCGACATCGACAAAATTCGTACCTGGAAAGAGAAAGTTATCACTCAGCTGACCGGCGGTCTGGCGGGTATGGCCAAAGGCCGTAAGGTGAAAGTGGTAAACGGTCTGGGTAAATTCACCGGTGCGAACACCCTGGAAGTGGAAGGCGAAAACGGCAAAACCGTGATTAACTTCGACAACGCGATCATCGCGGCAGGCTCTCGCCCAATCGAACTGCCATTCATTCCACATGAAGATCCACGCGTGTGGGATTCCACCGATGCGCTGGAGCTGAAAACCGTTCCTAAGCGCCTGCTGGTTATGGGCGGCGGTATCATCGGTCTGGAAATGGGTACCGTGTACCATGCGCTGGGTTCAGAGATTGACGTGGTTGAAATGTTCGACCAGGTTATCCCGGCTGCCGACAAAGACATCGTTAAAGTCTTCGCCAAACGCATCAGCAAGAAATTCAACCTGATGCTGGAAACCAAAGTGACTGCCGTTGAAGCGAAAGAAGACGGTATTTACGTTTCCATGGAAGGCAAAAAAGCCCCATCCGAACCACAGCGTTACGACGCCGTGCTAGTGGCTATCGGTCGTGTGCCGAACGGTAAAAACCTCGACGCGGGCAAAGCTGGCGTGGAAGTGGACGACCGTGGCTTCATCCGCGTTGACAAACAGCTGCGCACCAACGTGCCGCACATCTTTGCTATCGGCGATATCGTCGGTCAGCCAATGCTGGCGCACAAAGGTGTTCACGAAGGTCACGTTGCCGCTGAAGTTATCGCCGGCATGAAGCACTACTTCGATCCGAAAGTGATCCCATCTATCGCCTACACCGAGCCAGAAGTTGCATGGGTCGGTCTGACTGAGAAAGAAGCGAAAGAGAAAGGCATCAGCTACGAAACCGCCACCTTCCCGTGGGCTGCTTCTGGCCGTGCTATCGCATCCGACTGCGCAGACGGTATGACCAAACTGATCTTCGACAAAGAGACTCACCGCGTGATCGGTGGTGCGATTGTCGGTACCAACGGCGGCGAGCTGCTGGGTGAAATCGGTCTGGCTATCGAAATGGGCTGTGACGCGGAAGACATCGCGCTGACCATCCACGCTCACCCGACTCTGCACGAGTCCGTGGGCCTGGCGGCAGAAGTGTTTGAAGGTAGCATTACGGACCTGCCAAACGCGAAAGCGAAGAAGAAATAAGTTGCTTTGTGCCTGATAAGCGCCTCTTCGGAGGCGTTTTTTTTGGTTTAAAGTCCATATCTTAGTGTTAATTATCAATTTAAATGCAGAATAGATAAAATATTTGTACATGGTTAATTGAATGTATTCGCGAATCAAATGATTCATTTAATTTTTAATGGGTTTGTATAAGCCGCTGTGTTTATGTTTTTTTTAGGAGTGGCTTGGTTAATTTGACTTAAAATAGAAAGATAATATAACTATCGCTGGGATTACTCTATTAAAAGGAACCAGTTATTATGAATAGTTATGAATCGACCTCTGGTATTCGTGATTTAAAAGTCATGGGGGCCAGAACACAATTAGGGGGTGCTTGGGCGAGTGCGACGCATAAGCTTGTAGCCCTTGATAAAGAGACCCTACAGCCCGTCAGCGTTGACTGGTGGTATGAAGATGAATCCGCACCGCGCTTTACTGGACCTGTTTTCACCGATACCCGCCCAAATGTACGCTTGCTGGCAAATTCTGATGTTTATCGGCTGGGTGATGTTATTAATATCAGTAACTTTGGGGGTTCGAGTTCCGCGTTTGCTGTCATAAAAGATGATGGTACCGTAGAAGCGTGGGGGAAGCCAAAACATGGTGGAACCTCACCAACCAGCGAGCGTAACTATAATGTCAGGGCTATTTATGGCGGCCAGTACGCTTCTGCGGCTGTTAATACCAATGGCCAGGTATTTACCTGGTCTGTGGATGATGATAACCCTCTGCCTGATAATGTTGTTGCACTGGATGATATTTTAGATATTAAAGTTGCTGGTGGTAACGACGGTAATGACATCTATCTTGCGTTGCGAGCTAACAACCAAGTCGTACAGTGGAAAGTTGGGGCTTCTCAAAATGACTTTCCTGCTGATATTGCTGCGCGCAGTGATTTCATAGCCATCCAATCCACGGAAACTGCCTTTGCGGGAATTCTACAAAATGGTCATGTGCTAGCTTGGGGAAGTGCAGCATACGGTGGCGCGCTACCGACACATCTGAAAGAAGTAAATGATGTTGTCGCACTTTACAGTAATAGCGGTGCATTTGTGGCACTCAGGGCCTCAGGCAGTGTGATTGCATGGGGAAGCGCCAGTTGTGGCGCTATGATTCCGGATCATATTGCTTGCCTCAAGGATATTGTTTCCGTACACAGCACCAATTCAACTTTTATTGCTTTAAGACAAAATGGCAGTGTGGTTTTTTGGGGGCAGAATTACTATTTGACCGAAATGCCACCGGAAATTGCCGGTCTGACAAATATTATCGATGTTCAGGCCGCTGTTAATGGCAGCTATGCTTTTTTAACTTCGGAGGGGAAAGTGTACTGCTGGGGACATGTCTCGATTTTCGATATACAAATGCCTGAGGATCTTACGGATGTGGTATCTCTGACAGGGGGTACTTACAATTCTTTTGCAGCGCTTCGCCGTGACGGTACCGTAGTGGCATGGGGATTGGGGTATGAAGGTGGCGACACCTCACCTGTCGCACATGAACTTTATAATATTCGTGCCATCTATTCCTGCGATTACCATTTTTGTGCCCTGCGTGACGATAATCATCTCTTCGAATGGTATGCGGAGGACGGAACGGATATAACAAAGATGCCAGCAGATTTGCAGGGGAATGTTACCTATAGCTTTGTTAAATGATCGTGCTGCCAACCCCGAAAGCGAAACAGAAATAAGTTTCTCTCTTGAGTGGTCTCCATTGCGAACAATGTTGATCTGAATTAGAAGAAGCGAAACCTATACTGGAAGCTCAATTGGTGAATATTTTGTAAAAACATAGCCGGGTGACGCTGCGCTTACCCGGCCTACAAAAATCGTAGACCGGGCAGGCGAGGTGCCACCGGACGTTTACGGTGCCACGGGCTGCCAGGATGTATCAGATTTATACACGGTCAATGCCTGGACTTTTCTGGCGGTTTCACTGCCGAGGTCTGCCTGATAAACTTTGTCATCCTGGTTAACAACAAAGCTCATTACCCCCGTCTGACCATAGCTCACGGGCCAGGCAACCATCGCAAAGCCATTTTTATCCGGCAGAATGCGGAACCGATAGCCGTGATAGCCCATACCCGACTCCGGCGGGCTGAAGGCGGGACCCAGCGGGCTTGGCGCTTCGCCCGGCGAGATGGGCCAGTACAGGCCGTCTTTTAGCCCTGGCGTGCTGACAATCTTCTGCGCATAGCGGTGGTTCATGGCGTAGTAGCTGTGCTGTGCGTCGACGTAGGCGTGCAGCGCTTCGATAGCCGCGAGTTCGTTGCGGCCGATTTCGCGGGTCAGGATCTCATCCGCCGCTTTCTGCATATCAAATTGCCAGCCCTCTTTTTTCTTCACTACCGGTATGGGGAGTTGCCAGCCGTTATCGCCAACTGACAGATGGGCAATATCGCCGCTGATTTCGGTACGATGGTTAATCTTCCAGTCACGCAGGAATCGAGCTACCGCCTCCGGATCAACTCCTTCAGGTGGCAGATAGTCGCGCCAGTTATCCCCCAGCAGGTCGGCCATCGCGCGCTCATTCTGCTCGCTGATGGCCTTCGTCAGGGCATTGGCTGCCTGCTCAGGCGTGGAGAAGGATTGCTGGGCGCAGGCGAAGGTGGATACCATCAACAACAGCATTCCACCGATCGGTTTCATGTTCATAGCGGCTCCCTTAACGACGGTGGAATTCACGGTGTTCGGTATGGTGTTCGGACAGCTGCTGGCGGAAGCTGGCACGCTGCTCACTGTTCAGCGACGCGTGCTGGCGGCTTTGCAGCCCGCGCTGGTGCTGGGCCTGCCAGCTGGCCGAACGGCTGTCGTTGCCGCTCAGGGCGTTTGCCCGCAGCGGCTGATGCTGAACCTGCGTCGGGCGTCTGGTTTGCGCAAGAGTATTATTCATCTGTTGTGCGTGTGGCCGCGCGCTGTCGTAGCCGCGATAGTTGCTGCGCTGAGAGAGCTGCTTCAGCTGCTGCGCGGACGCTGAATGTTGCGGGAAATGCGCGTCGCCATGCTGTAGCTGTGTGAGGGGTTTGCCCGTCGACTGCTGTATCTGCGCCATCGCGGCCTGCCGCTGGCTATCGCGGTTGACCGGCTGCTGCCGGGTAGCGCTCAGCCCGCCCGGCACTGAAGTCTGATGATAGCGGCTGGCAAGCTGGCTATTGGCGTAGGGCACGCCGTTGCGGTAGGTCGGATTATGCTGCCAGACCTGATGATTATCGGTACGGTGCTCGCCGGTGATCTTATTGAAGTTATTAACATTAATATTAATGTTATCGCCGTTATGCGAATAACCGCCGTGGTGATCGTCATCATGATCGTGATGATGTTCGTCGTCATCGTCCCAGTCTATGTTACTGAACAGCGCATAGGTAGTGGCTACGCCGAGGCTATAGCCAAAGCCTCTGACAAAACTATTGGTAAACTGCTGGCCGGGAGACGGGGGCAGATACACAGGCGGATAGCTGGCGTTTGGCCACGTGCCGTAAACGGTGGAAGGGTTGTAGGTAGGGACATAGACCACCTGTGGATCGGCTGGCTCAATTTTAATCACCGTCGGACTAGCCGACGTTGACGTCGCGGCTGTACTGGTGGAGGCTGGCGCAGATTTTTTCACGGTGGTGACGGTCTGCTGCGGGGTGGATTGCAACGTGCCTGTCTGCTGCGCGAGCAGGCGCAGACGCTGCACGGAATCCATCACATCCTTTGGCTGGGCCAGAAAGGCGTCGCCGAGGCTCTGTACCCACGACGGGTTTTCTCCCATCAACGACATTAACTGCGGAAAGGCGACCAGCGATTTCACGCTGGCATCCCATGGCTGCCCGCTGACCGCCTGAATGGCGGTATCGCCCTGAATTTTAGGGTTGTCCTTTGACCACTGGGCGGCCTGAATCACGCTCGCCGGATAGGTTGAGGCCATCAGAATTTGCGACAGCAGCGCGTCGGGATAGAGCGCAATGGGCGCTGTCCACTGATCGATCTGCGCGGCGGTATAGGCCGGAGTCGCCACCGGGGCAGGTTGTGCTGTCGGGGCGGGGAGCTGCGGGGCTACCGGCGCAAGTGCGGGAGCGGGTTCCGTTGCGCGGCTTTTAACGAACATGACGCCCGAGGCGGCAAACAGCCCCGCACTGCAAAGCAGAACAAGAAGATGTGGTTTAAAAGGCAACTTCATAGATTGACTCCAACGAGACGAGTGCAGTGCCGTGAGGCGTTGCTGTTGCCGCGAGTATCATTCACCCGTGTTTTACAGTTTTGACTTTTGTTGGGAAAACCTCCGAAGCATCCGGATAAAGAGTGTGAGTATTTATTACACAATTATATCGGATGGCTGAGCAGGCGACGGACATTCAGAAGGCCGCTCTTGCGAGCGGCCAGCAGCTAGCTGCTGGGGTGGCGACAAACTTACGGAACTGCTTTCGGGCCCGGTGACGGGGTGCTATACCATGCTTAACGATTCAGCAAATTTTTTAATGTTGCTTTTTTGTAAACAGATTAACACTGTGCAGAAATCCTGCTATGCTGCCCGACGCGGTATCGGGCATTTACCCTACAAACTGCTGTCTCACAGGAGCGTGAAGAGAACGCCCGCCGCATATGACAATGAGAGCGAGGAGAACCGTCGTGCTAGAAGAATACCGTAAGCACGTAGCAGAACGTGCCGCCGAGGGAATTGTACCCAAACCGTTAGATGCAACCCAAATGGCCGCGCTCGTCGAGCTGCTGAAGAACCCGCCTGAGGGCGAAGAAGAATTCCTGTTAGATCTGCTGATCAACCGTGTACCGCCTGGCGTAGATGAAGCTGCCTACGTAAAAGCCGGATTCCTTGCCGCCGTTGCCAAAGGCGAAGCCACCTCCCCACTGGTTACTCCTGAAAAAGCGATTGAACTGCTCGGCACCATGCAGGGCGGCTATAACATTCATCCGCTGATTGACGCGCTGGATAACGACAAGCTGGCGCCAATTGCTGCCAAAGCGCTCTCTTCAACGCTGCTGATGTTCGATAACTTCTACGATGTGGAAGAAAAAGCCAAAGCAGGCAACGTTTACGCGAAGCAGGTGATGCAGTCCTGGGCCGATGCCGAATGGTTCCTTAACCGCCCTCAGCTTGCTGAAAAAATTACCGTTACCGTCTTTAAAGTGACCGGTGAAACCAACACCGATGACCTTTCTCCGGCGCCGGATGCATGGTCTCGCCCGGATATCCCACTGCACGCCCTGGCGATGCTGAAAAACGCCCGTGAAGGCATTGAGCCGGATCAGCCAGGCGTGGTTGGCCCGATCAAACAGATCGAAGCCCTGCAACAAAAAGGTTTCCCGCTGGCTTACGTCGGTGACGTGGTTGGTACCGGTTCTTCCCGTAAATCCGCCACCAACTCCGTGCTGTGGTTCATGGGCGACGACATTCCGCACGTGCCGAACAAGCGCGGCGGCGGCCTGTGCCTCGGCGGCAAAATTGCGCCAATCTTCTTCAACACCATGGAAGATGCGGGCGCGCTGCCAATTGAAGTGGACGTGAGCAACCTGAACATGGGCGACGTGATTGACGTTTACCCGTATAAAGGCGAAGTGCGCAACCACGAAACCAACGAACTGCTGGCCAGCTTCGAACTGAAAACCGACGTGCTGATCGACGAAGTGCGTGCCGGTGGCCGTATTCCGCTGATCATCGGCCGTGGCCTGACCACCAAAGCGCGTGAAGCGCTGGGTCTGCCGCACAGTGACGTATTCCGTCAGGCGAAAGACGTGGCCGAGAGCAACCGCGGTTACTCTCTGGCGCAGAAAATGGTGGGTCGCGCCTGCGGCGTCACTGGTATCCGTCCTGGCGCGTACTGCGAACCGAAAATGACCTCCGTGGGGTCTCAGGACACCACTGGCCCAATGACCCGTGATGAACTGAAAGACCTGGCGTGCCTGGGCTTCTCTTCCGATCTGGTGATGCAATCCTTCTGCCACACCGCGGCGTATCCGAAGCCGGTTGACGTAACCACGCACCACACGCTGCCAGACTTCATTATGAACCGTGGCGGTGTCTCCCTGCGTCCGGGCGACGGCGTTATCCACTCCTGGCTGAACCGCATGCTGCTGCCGGATACCGTCGGTACCGGCGGTGACTCCCATACCCGTTTCCCAATCGGGATCTCCTTCCCGGCGGGTTCCGGTCTGGTGGCGTTTGCCGCAGCGACCGGCGTGATGCCGCTGGATATGCCGGAATCGGTGCTGGTGCGCTTCAAAGGTAAAATGCAGCCGGGCATTACCCTGCGCGATCTGGTGCACGCGATCCCGCTGTATGCCATTAAACAGGGTCTGCTGACCGTCGAGAAGAAAGGCAAGAAAAACATCTTCTCTGGCCGCATTCTGGAAATTGAAGGTCTGCCGGATCTGAAAGTGGAGCAGGCGTTCGAGCTGACCGATGCCTCTGCCGAGCGTTCTGCGGCGGGCTGTACCATCAAGCTGAACAAAGAGCCGATTATTGAGTATCTGACCTCCAACATCGTGCTGCTGAAGTGGATGATAGCGGAAGGCTACGGCGACCGTCGTACGCTGGAGCGTCGTATTCAGGGCATGGAAAAATGGCTGGCGGATCCGCAGCTGCTGGAAGCCGACGCTGACGCAGAGTACGCGGCGGTGATTGAGATCGATCTGGCGGATATCAAAGAGCCAATCCTGTGTGCGCCTAACGATCCGGACGATGCGCGTCTGCTCTCTGACGTGCAGGGCGATAAGATCGACGAAGTGTTCATCGGCTCCTGTATGACCAACATCGGCCACTTCCGTGCTGCCGGTAAGCTGCTGGATACCCACAAAGGCCAGCTGCCGACCCGTCTGTGGGTGGCGCCGCCAACCCGTATGGATGCGGCGCAGCTGACCGAAGAGGGCTACTACAGCGTGTTTGGTAAGAGCGGGGCGCGTATCGAAATCCCTGGCTGTTCCCTGTGTATGGGCAACCAGGCGCGCGTGGCCGACGGTGCGACGGTGGTTTCCACCTCAACCCGTAACTTCCCTAACCGTTTAGGAACCGGGGCGAACGTTTACCTGGCCTCTGCGGAGCTGGCGGCGGTTGCGGCGCTGATTGGCAAACTGCCAACGCCGGAAGAGTACCAGACCTTTGTGGCTCAGGTAGATAAGACGGCGGTGGATACTTATCGTTATCTGAACTTCGACCAGCTCTCTCAGTACACCGAGAAGGCTGACGGGGTGATCTTCCAGACCGCAGTATAAATGCTACCCTCTCCCGTGGGAGAGGGGCTGGGGGTGAGGGCACCAGACCGCTCCGCACCTGACCCATTGCCCGGTGGCGCTACGCTTACCGGGCCTACAAAACCCATCGCAACGTCGGTGGGTTTTTTATTTTCATTCCTCCCACCTCTCCCGCTTTTTTTCTTCCTCTCTGCTGCGATAATTACCCTAATGGCTTTGCAGAGGAAAACGCTATGGATTACGAATTTTTGCGCGACATCACCGGCGTGGTGAAAGTGCGAATGTCGATGGGGCACGAAGCCGTTGGACACTGGTTTAACGAAGAGGTGAAAGAGAACCTCGCGCTGCTGGATGAAGTCGAACAGGCGGCGGAAACGGTGAAAGGCAGTGAACGCTCCTGGCAACGCGCCGGGCACGAATACACGCTGTGGATGGATGGCGAAGAGGTGATGGTGCGCGCCAACCAACTTGAGTTCTCGGGTGATGAGATGGAAGAGGGAATGAGTTACTACGACGAAGAGAGCCTGTCGCTGTGCGGCGTGGAAGACTTCCTGAGCGTGTTGAACGCCTACCGCGATTTTATGAAACAGAAGTAATTCCCCGAAGCGTCCCTGCTCCGGATCACGTTTACACGGTCGGAATGTTACGGCCGTAGTAAATTTCGCGCATCTCTTTCCAGAGCAGGTCGGTAATGACCTTACGCTCTTCGTCACTTAAATCTTCCGGCCTGGTGTGGAACATGTAGTGCTTAAGATCGAACTCTTTAAGCATCATCTTGGTATGGAAGATATTCTCCTGATAGACGTTCACATCCATCATGTCGTACAGCGACTTCATGTCTTCGGACATGAAGTTCTGAATGGAGTTGATCTCATGATCAATGAAGTGCTTCATGCCGTTGATATCACGGGTAAAACCGCGCACGCGATAATCAATAGTGACGATATCGGATTCCAGCTGGTGGATTAAATAATTCAACGCATTCAGCGGTGAAATCACGCCGCAGGTCGACACTTCAATATCCGCGCGGAAGGTACACAGCCCGCCTTCCGGGTGGCTTTCCGGGTAGGTGTGCACGCAGATGTGGCTTTTATCCAGGTGGGCGACTACCACTTCCGGCAGCGGGCCGGGGTGCTCGGTTTTGTCGATAAGCTTCGGGTCAACCGGCTCTTCACTCACCAGAATGGTGACGCTCGCACCCTGAGGCTCATAATCCTGGCGCGCGATATTCAGGATGTTCGCGCCGATAATCGAGCAGGTCTCTGTCAGGATCTCGGTCAGACGGTTGGCGTTGTAGAGTTCATCGATATAGGCGATGTAACCATCGCGCTCTTCTGCTGTTTTGGCGTAGCAGATATCGTAAATACAAAAACTCAGGCTTTTGGTCAGATTGTTAAAGCCATGCAGTTTAAGCTTTTTCAATTAGTTCACCTCCTTTGAGGACAGCGCGTCTTGCAGATATTGAGGCAACGCAAAGGCTGCGGTGTGGATCGCCGGGTTGTAGTAGCGGCACTGGAGTCCGGCCTGGTGGAAGCGGGCCTGCACGATCTCGGTAGAGAGATGGCGCAGAACGTCGTTATCCGTCGCCCAGGCAAAGGTCATGATCCCGCCGTAGTAAGTGGGGATCGCCGCCTGGTAGAAGCTGACGTCAGCAAAATAGGTGCTCAGCTTACGGTGGCTATCAAGCGCTTCATCCTGTTGCAGGAAGCAAACGCCGTTTTGCGCCACAAAAATTCCGCCAGGCTTCAGGCAGCGCTTGCAGCCTTCGTAAAACGACGAGGTAAACAGCGACGCGCCCGGACCGATAGGGTCGGTACAGTCAGAGATAATGACATCAAACGTTTGCGTAGTCTGGTTAACAAAATTGACGCCATCATCGATAACCAGATTAAACCGCGGATCGTCATAGCTGCCGGCATTATGGTTGGGCAGATACTGGCGGCAGAACGACACCACACCGGCGTCGATTTCCACCATGGTGATGGTTTCGACATTCTGATGGCGAGAGACTTCACGCAGCATCGCGCCGTCGCCGCCGCCGATAATCAGCACGTCCTTCGCGTGGCCGTGGGCCAGCAGCGGGACGTGGGTCATCATTTCGTGATAGATAAACTCGTCGCGCTCGGTGGTTTGCACCACGCCGTCCAGCGCCATCACGCGGCCAAAGGCGGCGTTTTCGAAGATTATCAAATCCTGATGATCGGTTTTCTCATGATAGAGCACGTTATCCACGGCAAAATACTGACCAAACTGGTCATGCAGCGTTTCTTGCCATACCGTTTTTTCGGTCATGGGGAGCACCTCCTTCGTTAACATCCATTACATCCGGCAGATGGGCGCAACACAACACCGCCGTGAGGCGGTTAACGGGTCAACAAGGGGCGTCGGGAAGGTTACTTCACGTAGGCGAGCAGGCTGAGTGAATCGCGAGCCAGCGCTTTGCATTTTTTAGCAGTGGGAATGCCAATACCGCTTAAATCACGGTAGCTGTCTTCACCGAGCGCCTTCATGTCGAAGCTGTCGTAGTTGCTGAGGTCCCATTGGTTCTGCTGGGCAAAAAAGACCAGTGCGCGACGAATTTGCCCATTGGGTAAATTCTGGTAACCACAATCGTTTTTCAGAAAAACAAAAACTGCCGTCAGATCGGCCATATCTTCCGCTTCGTTTTCACTTAGCGCGTAACTGTTCGCACACATCGCCATCAGGCTGGCGAACAAAATTGTTCTGAAAAACGTCTTCATTGCCTTTACCACTGCATCACGGAAAATTAACGTTAGCATACTTGATGCCAGGCCGACGATCTTTATTATTGCCGCCGTGCTTGACCTTCCGGTAAGGGGAGGGTTTATGCTCAAAAGATCGCCTGCTGGAAATAAGGAAATGCACATGCAACGTCGTGATTTTTTAAAATTTTCTGCCGCGCTGGGGGTTGCCAGCGCGTTACCTCTCTGGAGCCGCGCCGTTTTTGCCGCCGACAGACCGGCTTTACCCATTCCTGAATTACTCGCCGCAGATGCCCGCAGCCGCATTCAGCTTGTGGTGCAGGCCGGTAAAACCACGTTCGGTCAGCACGCCGCCACGACGTGGGGCTATAACGGCAATCTGCTCGGCCCGGCGTTGCAGTTACGCAAAGGGAAGGCGGTGACGGTAGACATTCATAACACGCTTGCGGAAGAGACCACGCTGCACTGGCACGGGCTGGAAGTCCCGGGCGAAGTGGATGGGGGGCCTCAGGGCATCATCAGGCCTGGTGGTAAACGCAGCGTAACCTTTACTCCGGAACAACGCGCGGCGACCTGCTGGTTCCACCCGCATCAGCATGGCAAAACGGGCCATCAGGTGGCGATGGGGCTGGCCGGCCTGGTGCTGATTGAAGACGATGAAAGCCGCCTGCTGCGCCTGCCGAAACAGTGGGGAATCGACGATGTCCCGGTGATTGTGCAGGACAAAAAATTCAACGCTGACGGGCAAATTGACTATCAGCTGGACGTAATGAGCGCGGCGGTAGGCTGGTTTGGCGATACACTCCTGACCAACGGCGCGATCTACCCGCAGCATGCCGCGCCAAAAGGCTGGCTGCGCTTACGTCTGCTTAACGGCTGTAACGCCCGCTCGCTGAACTTCGCCACCAGCGATAAACGCCCGCTTTACGTGGTGGCAAGCGACGGCGGCCTGCTGCCGGAGCCGGTGAAGGTGAGCGAGCTGTCGATGCTGATGGGGGAGCGCTTCGAGGTGCTGGTGGATATCAGCGATGGCAAAGCGTTTGACCTGGTGACCCTGCCGGTCAGCCAGATGGGGATGGCCGTTGCGCCGTTTGATAAGCCGCATCCGGTCCTGCGCATTCAGCCGCTACAGATCACCGCCTCCGGTACGCTGCCGGAGACCCTCACCACGCTGCCAGCACTCCCGTCGCTGGACGGGCTTACGCAGCGTAAACTTCAGCTTTCTATGGATCCGATGCTAGACATGATGGGCATGCAGGCGCTGATGAAGAAGTACGGCAATCAGGCCATGGCGGGAATGCATCACGGCCAGATGATGGGCCATATGAATATGGACCACGGTAAAATGGGCGGCATGGATCACGGCGGCCATGGTTTCGATTTCCACAACGCCAACCGCATCAACGGCAAAGCGTTCGATATGAACACGCCCATGTTCGCCGCCACGAAAGGGCAGTTTGAACGCTGGGTGATTTCAGGCGAAGGCGACATGATGCTGCACCCGTTCCATATCCACGGCACGCAGTTCCGTATTCTGTCTGAAAATGGTAAAGCGCCGGAGGCGCATCGTGCGGGCTGGAAAGATACGGTGAGGGTGGAAGGCGGCGTCAGCGAGGTGCTGGTGAAGTTCGACCACGAGGCGCCGAAAGAGTTTGCCTATATGGCCCACTGTCATCTGCTGGAGCATGAAGATACGGGGATGATGCTCGGTTTTACCGTATAAAAAAAAGCCGGGTGGCGGCTTCGCCTTACCCGGCCTACATAGGGCACCCGTAGGCCCGGTAAGCGTTAGCGCCACCGGGCTTTTTCGTTACTTAGCGTCGTCAGGCAGTGCATACGCGACAATATAGTCGCCCATCTTCGTGCCAAACGAACCGTGACCACCCGCAGAGATGACAACGTACTGCTTGCCATTCACTTCATAGGTCATCGGCGTTGCCTGTCCACCGGCTGGCAGACGGCCTTGCCACAGTTTCTCACCGTTGGTCATGTTGTACGCGCGCAGGTAGTTATCTGCGGTTGCCGCGATGAACAGCACGTTACCGGCGGTGGAGATTGGGCCACCCAGCATTGGCATACCCATATTGAAAGGCACTGGAACAGGCATCGGGAACGGCATGCTGTCCTGTGGCGTACCAATACGTTTCTTCCAGACGATCTTGTTGGTCTTCAGATCCAGACCGGAGATGTAACCCCAGGCAGGCTGTTTACACGGCAGACCGAACGGAGAAAGGAACGGATTCAGGGTCACACCATAAGGAACGCCATACTGCGGCTGGATACCGGCTTCGGTACCGCTGCCTTTCGCATCTTTCGGCTGCTCCATTGGGTTACCCGGACCACGAGGGATCAGGCGGGAAACGAACGGCAGCGCCATTGGGTTAGCGATGGCGACCTGACGGTTAGGGTCAACGGAGATCCCACCCCATTCGAACATCCCCAGGTTACCCGGGAAGACCAGCGTACCCTGCTCTGACGGCGGGGTGAAAATCCCTTCGTAGCGCAGCTGGTGGAACATCACGCGACATACCAGCTGGTCAAACATGGTGGCACCCCACATGTCTGCACCGCTGAGATCTTTCTTCGGACGGAAGCTCAGGTCAGAGAACGGCTGCGTTTTGGTGACGTAGTCGCCTTTGGCCGCACCCTGCGGAACCGGTTTTTCCGGCGCAGGAACAACCAGCTTACCGTTGCTACGATCAAGCACGAAGATGTTACCGGTTTTCGCCGGGGCGTAAATCACCGGTACGGTTTTACCGTTAACGGTAATGTCCGCCAGCGTCGGCTGGGACGGCATATCCATATCCCACAGATCGTGGTGAACGGTCTGGTAGCTCCATGCCAGTTTACCGGTCGTTGCGTTCAGCGCCACGATGGAGCTGGCGTAACGTTCCTGCTCCGGCGTACGGTTACCGCCCCAGATATCCGGCGTGGTCACGCCCATCGGCAGATAGACCAGGTCCAGCTTCGCGTCATACGCTGCCGGTGCCCAGGAGTTCGGTGAGTTAAAGGTAAAGGTGTGTTCATCCGATGGGATCGCGTTAGGATCTTTCGCGCCCGGGTCGAAGGCCCACAGCAGTTTACCGGTGTTCACGTCGAAACCACGGATAACGCCGGAGGTTTCACGGGTGGAGAAGTTATCCGTTACCGAACCGGCAATCACGATGGTTTTATCGGTGATGATTGGCGGGGAGGTCGGCTCATACAGGCCCGGCGTGGTGTCCGGCATGTTGGTCTGAAGATTCAGAATGCCTTTATTGGCGAAGGTTTCGCACAGCTTGCCGGTCTCAGCGTTAATGGCAAACAGGCGGCCATCGTTCACCGGCAGCATAATGCGGCGAGGACAGTCGGCAATGACTTCCGGGCTGGCATTATCGGCGCGCGCTTCGTGGTAAGAGACGCCGCGGCAGGTAATGTGCTGGAACGACGGGTTGGAGTTCAGCTGTGGATCAAAGTGCCATTTCTCTTTACCGGTAGCCGCGTCGAGCGCGAACAGACGCTGGTGCGCCGTACACAGGTAGAGCATGTTGCCCACTTTAATCGGGGTCACTTCGTTGGTCAGCTCACCCGGATCGTTTGGCATCTTCAGGTCGCCGGTACGGAATACCCAGGCTTCCTTCAGGTTTTTCACGTTGTCCGCGTTGATCTGCTTCAGCGGGGAGTAGCGTTGACCTTCCTGGTTACGACCATAAGCAGGCCAGTCACCGTCCGCCACCTGCGAAATAGCCGCAGCCGGCGTGGATTCCGCGTTCAGCGTACCGTTGATCTCCTGCGGGTCGTTAAAACCGGCCCAGGTCAGGATGCCGCCACTAATCAGCAGGGCAACGACCAGACCGGCCACGGCGCCACTGGAAGGGACGATCAGACGACGCCAGACAAACGGCAGGATCAGCCAGATACCGAAGAAGACCAGAATGTCGCTGCGCGGCGTCAACGCCCAGAAGTCGAACCCGACTTCCCAGACGCCCCAGATCATGGTTGCGAGCAGTAACGCTGCGTACAGCCACAGAGCAGATTGTTTTCTGCGTAAAAGCAGGACGGTTACGCCAACCATAACCAGACCCGCAATCGGGTAGTACCAGGAGCCGCCAATCGCGACCAGCCATACGCCACCGATTAACAAATACAGCGCGCAGAACGCGGCAAACGCGGCTGTTAATGTCACCAGTAGACGCGGCTGTTTAGTTTTTGTTTCAGCCATAGAAAAGTACTCGTCAGTTTTGTTAATTATTTGCTAGCAATTAATTATAGGTATTAACAACTGTGATCGGAATCACAAATATTGCTTTTTATAACTCATACGCCAGGCTTATCCATTTACTGGTATAATGGCTGGCTTGCGTATCGATGCCGGAGCGAGAGTCATCCGCATTGAGAGATTTTCACTAAAATCATTTGGTTAGTAATATGAAACATACTGTTGAAGTGATGATCCCGGAAGCCGAGATCAAAGCGCGTATCGCCGAACTGGGTCGTCAAATCACCGAACATTACAAGGACAGCGGCAGCGAAATGGTGCTGGTCGGTCTGTTGCGTGGCTCTTTCATGTTCATGGCAGACCTGTGCCGTGAAGTGCAGGTGCCGCACGAGGTCGATTTTATGACCGCCTCCAGCTACGGCAGCGGCATGTCCACAACCCGTGATGTGAAAATCCTGAAAGATCTGGATGAAGATATTCGTGGCAAAGATGTGTTGATTGTTGAGGACATCATCGACTCCGGCAACACGCTCTCTAAAGTGCGTGAGATCCTGAGCCTGCGTGAACCAAAATCACTGGCGATTTGTACTCTGCTGGATAAGCCTGAGCGCCGTGAAGTGCAGGTGCCGGTGGAGTTCGTTGGTTTCTCCATCCCGGACGAATTCGTGGTGGGTTACGGCATTGATTACGCGCAGCGTTATCGCCATCTGCCGTATGTTGGGAAAGTAGTGATTCTGGACGAATAATTGCGGGCTGATGCTCTCACCCCAGCCCTCTCCCACAGGGAGAGGGTGAAAACCCCCGGCTTTGTTATTTATGGTTAACGTGCTTAAGCTTGAGGTTGGCAATTCCCGAGCGGTAACGCTGTTCCAGCGTTTCGCGGTTGGTGGCGGTCACTTCCAGATTGCGTAGCAGGCCGTCGTGAATACCGTACGCCCAGCCGTGGATGGAGACCTTCTGTCCGCGTTTCCAGGCAGACTGCATAATCGTCGAGTGGCCCAGGTTATAGACCTGCTCCATCACGTTCAGCTCACACAGCGTGTCGAGACGGCGCTCCTGCGGCATTTCGCCCAGCAGTGAGCTATGTTTGAACCAGATATCACGGATGTGCAGCAGCCAGTTATCGATTAACCCCAGCTCTGTATTTTCGACCGCCGCCTGTACGCCGCCGCAGCCGTAGTGGCCACAAATAATGATGTGCTCAACCTCCAGAACGTCAACGGCATACTGAACAACCGAAAGGCAGTTGAGATCGGTATGAATAACGAGGTTAGCCACATTGCGGTGAACAAACAGTTCGCCCGGTTCAAGACCGGTCAGACGTTCGGCGGGGACGCGGCTGTCGGAACATCCAATCCAGAGAAAGCGCGGGTTCTGCGCCTGTGCCAGTTTTCCAAAAAATCCGGGGTCTTCCTCCACCAGCATTTTTGACCATAGTGCATTGTTGCTGATGAGTGTATCTATGTCGTTCATGGAGGTTAGCGACCTGTAACCAAGTGATTGCGTTGCGCTACTATAGGGTAACCCGACTTTTAATGAAACCACACAACGTGTGTCAGAACTTAAGGTAAGTTGAATTCATGGCGATTGCACTGGAGCTTGAACAGCTCAAAAAAACCTACCCGGGGGGCGTCCAGGCGCTGCGCGGGATAGATCTTAAAGTCGAAGCGGGAGATTTCTACGCGCTTCTGGGGCCGAACGGGGCGGGAAAATCGACCACCATCGGGATTATCAGCTCGCTGGTCAATAAAACGTCTGGCCGCGTTAGCGTGTTTGGCTACGACCTGCAAAAAGACGTGGTCAACGCCAAGCGCCAGCTGGGGCTGGTGCCGCAGGAGTTCAACTTCAACCCGTTCGAGACGGTACAGCAGATTGTTGTTAACCAGGCGGGTTACTATGGCGTTGAGCGCAAAGAAGCGCTGGAGCGCAGCGAAAAGTATCTCAAACAGCTTGACCTGTGGGAGAAGCGTAACGAGCGCGCGCGGATGTTGTCCGGGGGGATGAAGCGCCGCCTGATGATTGCTCGCGCGCTGATGCACGAGCCAAAGCTGCTCATTCTTGATGAACCGACCGCTGGCGTGGATATTGAACTGCGTCGTTCCATGTGGGGCTTCCTGAAGGATCTGAACGACAAAGGCACCACCATCATTCTGACCACGCACTACCTTGAAGAGGCAGAGATGCTGTGCCGCAACATCGGCATCATTCAGCACGGCGAGCTGGTGGAAAACACCTCGATGAAGAACCTGCTCTCCAAGCTAAAATCAGAGACCTTTATCCTCGATCTGGCGGCGAAAAGCGCCCTGCCGAAGCTGGAGGGGTATAACTATCGCCTGGTCGATACCTCGACGCTGGAGGTAGAAGTGCTGCGCGAGCAGGGAATCAACAGCGTGTTCTCCCAGTTGAGCGCGCAGGGCGTTCAGGTATTAAGCATGCGTAACAAAGCGAACCGACTGGAAGAGCTGTTTGTCTCTCTGGTGCACGATAAACAAGGAGACAAGGCATGACGCATCTTTACTGGGTCGCGCTGAAAAGCATCTGGGCGAAAGAGATTAACCGCTTTATGCGCATCTGGGTGCAAACCCTGGTGCCGCCGGTGATCACCATGACGCTCTACTTCATCATTTTCGGCAACCTGATTGGCTCCCGCATTGGTGAGATGCACGGCTTTACCTATATGCAGTTTATCGTGCCGGGCCTGATCATGATGGCAGTGATCACCAACGCTTACGCGAACGTGGCATCCTCATTCTTCAGCGCCAAGTTCCAGCGCAACATTGAAGAGCTGCTGGTGGCGCCAGTGCCGACGCACGTCATTATCGCCGGTTACGTGGGCGGCGGCGTGGCGCGCGGGCTGTGCGTGGGTATTCTGGTGACGGCGATTTCGCTGTTCTTCGTGCCGTTCCAGGTGCACTCGTGGCTATTCGTCGCGCTCACGTTATTGCTTACTGCGATCCTGTTCTCACTGGCTGGCTTGCTGAACGCCGTGTTCGCCAAAACGTTCGATGACATCAGCCTGATCCCGACCTTTGTGCTGACGCCGCTAACCTATCTGGGCGGGGTGTTCTACTCCCTGACGCTGCTGCCGCCGTTCTGGCAGGCGCTGTCGCACCTGAACCCGATTGTCTATATGATCAGCGGCTTCCGCTTTGGTTTCCTCGGCATTACCGATGTCCCGCTGTTCACCACCGTTGTGGTGCTGGCGGTATTTATCGTGGCGTTCTATCTGCTGTGCTGGTATTTGATCCAGCGTGGACGTGGGCTGCGTAGCTAATCTTCTGCCCGGCGACGTTCTGTTTGCCGGGCACTTTCTTTGACAGTTATCACCGTAAACTAACCTTCACCTGGATAAACTACTCGCCTGCTAAGGAGAGACGTTATGCTGGGATGGGTTATCACCTGCCACGATGAAGAGGCACAGGAAATGCTCCTGAAGCTGGAGGCCCGATTTGGCCCTCTGGCGCAATGTCGTGCGGTAAATTACTGACGAGGGCTGAGCACCAATATGCTAAGCCGGATGATGTGCGACGCGCTGCATGAAACCGACACCGGTGATGGCGTGATTTTTCTCACCGACAGATCGGGCGCGGCGCCTTACCGTTCAGCGGCGTTAATGAGCCATAAGCATGATAACTGTGAAGTGATCTCCGGTATCAGCCTGCCTTTACTCGAAGCGATGTATCCGCTGCGCGCAACGTTGAGCAGCGCTGAGTTTCGTCACGCCATTGTGGCGCAAGGCCCGCCGGGCGTGAGCAGCCTGTGGCACCAGCAGCAGAAGAATCCGCCTTTCGTTCTGCTTCACGATCTGTATAAGCATTAAACATTGGTATTGATGTCGCTTTTGCTACAATGGCGACTGATTTTCCGTATCGATTTATATCCCATGCTCATGCGCGTTATCTTTATCCTTCTGCTACTGGTCTCCGGTGGTGCGTCTGCCAGCCTGACCAGTCAGCAAGGCCTTCCTGCCCAATATATGCAAACCACCGAAGATGCGGCCATCTGGGCGCAGGTGGGAAATGCCGTCGTGAACGTGGGCAATGTCCGCGCCGGGCAGATCCTCGCCGTCTTTCCGGCCGCGGCGGATTACTATGAATTTCGTTTCGGATTCGGTACGGGGTTTATTGATAAAGAGCACCTGGAAAAAGTGCAGGGTAAGCAACGCGTTGAGGATAGTCTGGGCGATCTGAACAAGCCGCTCAGCAATCAAAACCTCATCACCTGGAAAGACACGCCAGTGTATAATGCCCCCAGCAGCGGAAGCGCGCCCTTTGGCACCTTAAGCGCCAATCTTCGCTATCCGATTCTGAATAAGCTGAAAGATCGCCTGAACCAGACCTGGTTTCAGATCCGCATCGGCAATCGTCTGGCGTGGATCAGCAGCCTGGATGCACAGGAAGATAACGGACTGCCGATTCTGACCTACCACCATATCCTGCGTGATGAAGAGAACACCCGTTTTCGACATACCTCCACGACAACCAGCGTACGTGCGTTTAATAATCAGATGGCCTGGTTACGCGATCAAGGCTATACCACGCTGACAATGTACCAGCTTGAAGGGTACGTGCGTAACAAGATGAACCTCCCCGCGAAAGCGGTGGTGATCACTTTTGATGATGGCCTGAAATCGGTGAGCCGCTACGCGTATCCGGTGCTGAAAGAGTATGGCTTCAACGCGACGGCGTTTATTATTTCATCCCGAATCAAAGGTCACCCGCAGAAGTGGGATCCCCGATCGCTACAGTTTATGAGCGTTCAGGAAATCAAGGGCATCCAGGATTTGTTCGACATTCAGTCTCATACCCACTTCCTGCATCGCGTTGATGGGTATAAACACCCCATCTTATTGAGCCGCAGCTATCACGTGATCCTGTTCGATTTTGAACGCTCACGGCGTGCACTGGCGCAGTTCAACCCGCGCGTGCTGTATGTTTCGTACCCGTTTGGCGGGTATGACAATAAAGCGATTAAAGCCGCGAATGATGCCGGTTTTCATCTGGCGGTGACAACGGTCAAAGGGAAGGTGAAGCCGGGGGATAATCCGTTCTTACTGAAGCGGCTGTATATTCTAAGAACGGATTCGCTGGAGACGATGTCGCGGCTGATCAGCAATCAGCCGCAGGGGTGATTACAAATACTCTATTGAGAATGTCGCCACCGCTTTGAAATTACCGGCAGCAATATCGCTGGTATATTCCATAAAATAGGCATTAAAAGGTAAATCAATGTTTTCGCTGGTGCCTACCGTGCGAAGAGGTGCATAAATTGGTGTGGGATCGTTAATTATCGGTTCTCCATGTCCCCCTGGGTTGGAGGGAAACTCTTCGTTTATTAAGACACCAACCCCTCTCGCGGCATTCGAAGTCAAGATATTGGTCAACACAACCCCCGTCCCGGGAACAGAGGTGGTTGTATTGGAGCTGACTTTATAATAAATACCCACCGTATTAGCACAACCTTTGAGCTGCAAATTAAATTGTTTATGTGGATACCAGCCGCTGTTTTTCACATCGGAGAACATAACTTCACCAAAATCAACGTTATTACTGCCGCCATTGACCATGGCTGCCTGACAGGTGGCGGCGGCAACCGGAATGCTAAAAGATGACGGCGTAATATTAAACCACCAGGGTTGGTTGTCGCTGTCCGTATGCCCTCCAATGGACATCCCACCGATTTTTTTTGACCCTTGTGGGGTTATTACCGAAACATGTTCAGGGTTACCCAGAATACTGTCTCGCTGATAAAGCTTGATTTGGATTTTCCAATTATGATCTGTTTTCGACGCGTTTATGGGAAGGTTTATCCATTGACCAGAGGAATATTGAAAATATGCTCCAGGGTTGCTATCGCTATAAACCCTCACTGCATAAGCAATCCCGTCAATATTGGTTGGCCAAAGCGCGTACCCTTCGTCGGTAGTCCCAACCACGTCGTAGGTGATATTTGACATTTGTTCACCTTCGTTTCCTGCATCGCACTGAGACCAAAGCCCTGGGGAAAGTTGTGCATTAAAGGGGCCCGCAATCTCACTAAAATGGCCCGGTATTCCCGTGTTGTAACTGGATTTAAAATAGACAGGTGAATTTGCAAGGGTATTGACAATCGTTGAGGTCCCGCCCTCGCCACTATAGCCAAAATGGCATTCACCCCAAGCATACCCTTGCAGTAGCAGTAGACTTGCCGCGAACAGTCTTGCCCATGCAAAAATATTAAACCATCCTGTGTTACTCATGAGTATATTCTTCCTGTTTACTCTAGTTATAGGTGGCATTAACCACAACACTACTCGTCACTTTTCCCGCTTTCACGAGGCCGACGTTCTGTAAGCGTGCATAAAATGGATAATCTTTCACCCAGCTATCTGCGCCTGCATCGATTAACACGCTGGAGCTACCGTCCGCGTTCAGTACATTGGTGTTTAACGCTTTTGAAAAGATAACGACACCCGTGTTTTCTGCTCCGCCTTCCAGGACCTTGGTTTCGTTGATAAACACCTGGCGAGTGCCAACCGGCCACTGCTTGCTTTGTGGCTGGAAACTGAAATCCACCGCATTTACCGAGATATTATCGCCAGAGCAACTTTCTACCCGCACTGTAAACGGGGTGCCGCTTGCTGCATCTGTAGGCTGCAAACGCGAGCTTCCATCGGGGTTATAAAACCAATTCTTACTGACTGTCGGCAGATGGACTTTTCCTCCATCTGGAATCGAAATCTGGCAGGTGTTTTCGACAATATTGGCATCAAGCGTGACATCCATGCCTGTTTCCGCTGACAGGCATGGGGCAGACCAGTGCCAGGCAATGAGTCCTGCGAAGATCACCGATCTTTTGAGAACCTTATTTTTCTGTTTGTTTGACATCTCTGCTCTGCCCATGATTATTACTGGTAAGTGACGACAAACGTCACGGGCGCGCTAACGTCACCGGCGGTGACATCTGCGATCGTTTTATCTTTTGCGATCACGATACGTGCATTCATATCTACACTAGCGGATGCACCGCTAATAGTGACGGCTTGTGACGGTTTTGTACTACAGTTCATCAGCATTCCTGATCCAGACGTTCCTTTCCAGACTTCAAAGGCCGCGCCATTACTGGCGTTAAATGAATCACCATTTTTCGCATCGCCAGAACACTCCCCTCCCGCTCCGGTGGTTGCTTGTACGCTCGCAGTTTTCACACCTGCACAGCTGCTAAAAACGATTTTGAATGGTTCGCTTCGGCTTTGAGCCACAAGGTCTGACTTAAAAACATCTCCAAATGGCAACGTCGTAATTTGTTGACCACCGCTGTTTTGGATCTGCGCAGTACAGGTCCCCGCCTCAACCGTAGAGGTAAAGGTTGCCTGAACGCTGGTAGTACCTGTAATCGCGCTACTGGCGGCGCTGAAGAGACCGGAAGAAATTGCCAGAGCAATCAGTGTGGACGATTTTATGTTCATCTTTGCGTATCCTTCCGCTTACTGGTATTCAAAGTTAAAAGTGGCAACTGCACTGAAGTCACCCGTGGTTGCAAGACCTGCTTTTGTTTCCGCCATACGGGCAATAAGGGAGACTTCTTTGCTACTGATTTCGGCCGCCGTCCAGACCAGACGTTTAGCATCATCAGTGGCATTGATGGTAAATGGCGCAGTAGGTGCAGCAGAGCGGGCGATAGACACACCGGTATAGTCTGCTTTTGTTCCGGTCGCACTATTGTTAATGATGGTATCGGAATATACCGACTTGATGCCGGTGATCGTGGTTTTTAATGACTGTAGGCTGGATGGACACTCAACGATTTTAAGCTTAAACGTTGTGCTGGCCACGTCTGAGCCCGCAGTGATATCTGCTAGCGAGGTCTTGCCACTAGTACCGATTGGAATAGTGTTATTTTTTCCATCACCTGCGCCGCCCTCAATTTTTACATCGCAGGTGGTTTCCCGCAGTGAGGCGGTAAACGTAACATCCAGATTCGTTGTTGCTGCCATAGCCTGTGAACTTAACGCCAGAGCAAGCAATGTGCTGAGGCTTGTCAGTGACAATGTTTTCTTCATTAAAAATAACTCCCTGTTAAAAAATCGTTATATCTGGCAAGTTTGGTTAGCGAGTACCGTCGTCAGACCCACTTTCTGAGCAGAGGGAGTTATGTGGTAAGTCACGGTACATGTGCTGTTTGCATCACTGCCCCATACCACCCGCAGCGTTCCATTGTCTTCTACTCCACGCACATAAGCCTGACCCGCCTGACCAACGGAACCAATCGACAGCCCCTTTTCATCCAGCACGTTGGCTCCTAACGGTATAAATCCGTTATCAGAGCGATGAAGGTCGAGCAGCAATGAGCGGCCCTGGTCGGTTTCAAAATCCACCTGTACGATGGCACCACTGCGCGGCACTGACACTGTGCTGGTGCTTTTTACCTCCACGTCTGATTCCAGACTGGAAATATCGATACCTACAGTGTTCTCCCGATAGGCCGTCAGATAGGGCATAATGGCGTAACCAGAGCTGCCAATGACACCGTCACCGATGGTCAAACGAGCCCCTTTTGCACCTGGCGCATTGACCAGTGCCAGCGTATCGGTATCACCTATACTTCCTGGTGCCAGCGTTAGACCGCCTGCATGTACCATCATTCCCCCGCTGTAACTCATGGAGTACTGACGACTGCTGTCATCGGAAGCCGAAGCAGAAAGGCTTAGCGGACCATAGGAACTGTTGTAAGTGCCATACCCGCCTAGCTGGTTAATATCACCGCTATCAGAATGGGTCGTACTGGTGTTTACGCTGTAACTGAAGCGGTAATCATCTGTATTGCCATTGGCGCTGGTGTTGAAGGAGGTATTCTTTTTAAAATCAGAACTCATACTTGTGTTAATGCTGGAGAAACCGGCTGGATGGCGCTTATGGCCCAGCAGATTCTCCAATGGAATCGTCAGATTCAGGTAAACACTGTCATCTTTCTCGCCATACTCGTCGTAGCTGCGCTGTAACGATACGCTATAGCTACCCAGCCAGAATGAGTTGTTATAACCAACGGAATATTGTGAAGTGGAACTGGTATTATTCCAGTAATCCTGCCAGCTTCCCGTCAGATATAATGAACCATAAGCATCTTTTCCGGAGCTGAGCGGTTGACTGATGTTTAGCTGAATTTGGTTCTTCATACGTTGGAAGTGATTGTATACATCGTTGCCCGTGTGCTCTGGATTACGCGATATATCCCGGTATTTAACGTCTTCTGACAGCGAAGCCGCATCATTTAACGTCAAATAGTCTTCGGTGGAGAAGCGATACGCTGCAACGTTGAACGAGGTCTGCGTCTCTTCAACGAGCTTACTCCATGAAAGGCGATAACTTTGACCTGTCAACGTTCCTATACCATCCACATCCGCATCGGAATGTGTCACGTCGAAGGCGAACGCGCCTATATACGTGTTCATCGCAATGCCAAGCAGACCTGAGAAATAGCCCGTGTCCATATACTGCACGCCAGCGTAACCGGTAAACAGATTGCTTAAGCCGTAATAACCAGTGGCATAACCCAGACGAGGCTTATCACGAAGGCCATTGTCATTTAATTCACCAGCGCCGATATCCCAGCGGCTATACCCGGGGCGCAGTAGTTGGCTGACGGAGGAGTAGGGCACTGAAAAGGTACGTGTGCTGCCGTCTGACTCTTCAATCGTGACGATCAGGTCACTGCCATAGCCGGTTGTGCTGAGGTCATTAAGCTCGAAAGCGCCCGGTGGCACCGTGCTTTCATAAATCTTGTTTCCGTTTTGGCTAACGGTAACTTTAGCGTTACTTTTCGCTACGCCACGGATAGTGGGGGCGTAGGTTGAAATACCGCCAGGGAGCATGCGATCGTCGTTATACATGCGTAATCCACGCAGATTTAACGAGTTAAACGTATCCCCACGCGTATAGGAATCACCCACCAGTAACTGAGCTCGCAGGGAAGTGATATCACGCTGTAGATAAATATCCTGGCTTGAATAGTCGGAGCCACTTTCCTGATCCCAGTTCAATGTCCCGCGTGAACGTAAGCGCCATGGTCCCATATTCAGGCCATATTTAAGCCCGGCGTAAGCAGTATCGCTCGAACCGTCAGGCGTGTCGGAATGCCAGGCGTTAAGATCGTAGGATAATGTTCCCGCGGTAATGCCGTCTTCCCACAGAGAGGGATCGACATATCCCCCAGGACGATGTTCAACATAAATTTGTGGAACAATCAGACTCAATTCTTGTGTACCTGCATCGAAATCCCAGGAGGCACCCGTAAAAGCGTGCTGTAATTCGACACAGGTTTCCTCAGCATTTTCAACAGCACTGTCTTTGCCTGTCGCAGCCTGAATAGCCTCTGCTTTAAGGCCAATTTGCATCAATATTTTCGGGGTGAAGCAAGGTTGTGCGCGGGGAGTCCCGTTATCTTTGAAGGTGAAATCGGTAAGCAGTTTCTTTTGCCCATTAAGAACAAGCTGCGTTTTGAATGTGCCTGGTACTACCGGGTTCCCGCGGGAAAAGCGGCTAACATCAATATTGGTTCCTGTTTTGTACAGGAACTGATCGTTGAATTCGACCTCTTCACTACCAGAGGATGGCACAGCCGCACTCTCAGCGGCAAAACTTGCAGTCTGAAGGGCTGTGCATATGGCAATACAAAGAAACGAGTGGCGAAATAACATTGCTATCACTAATCCGTTAGCTACTAATTAATGTACAGTTCTTCTTAATTAACGGTGGTCTCGTGAGGTTCAGCGCCGCCGTAATCATTTATAGATGTGTAGGTCATTTTTTTAACCTTGATGGAGCCAGCCTCTTTCAGTGCGTACGACTGGCTTGCAAAAGGAGCGACCACATGCGGATCGATTTCGATTTTTTTGCCGCCGGCGCTGATATCGATTTTTGCGACGGAGACGTAATATGGGGAGTCATTACGCGCTACCAGCGCATTATTTTGCTGCGTCCATTTAAGCTGTGCTGCTGCTACAGAAGAATCGCCTTTCAAACCATCAGGCCGGAAGAACATTTTTATGCGTGTTCTAAACGCCAGCTGCAGCATATTCTGGCTGTCGGTGTCTTTGGTTTTCGGTGGCACTTCAAGCACGTTAAACCAGTACATGGTTTCGCGGTCCTGGGGCATTGCTTGTCCAAGCCATGTAATACGCACGGTTTGGCCTTTAGCTGGATCAACGCGTGAAACGGGGGGGGTGACGATAAACGGAACTTTTAGCTCTTCTGGGTTGGTGGTATCACGACCATCATCGAGCCATACCTGGACCAAAAGTGGCTTATTACCGCGGTTTTCCATTTTGACAGTAACGTCTTTTGCAGACTGCGGATAAATAACGCGCGTGCCGGAAATCACGATATCTGCAAATGCAGAGCTAGAAACTAAAAAAGCCGCGCTGCAAAACAGTGCGGTAACATTCATTTTTGAAAGGCGCATAATGTCATCCATTAAACAAACATGCGCCCACCTCATCCGTGAGCGCAGAACTAAAATGCAGCTATTACTGGTAAGACATGGTGAAAGTGACGTTGCTGCTCACTTTACCGGCCGCGATATCGTTAGTACCAGCAGCCCAGTCGGCGCTCGGAACGTACGCCACACGGTAGGCCAGAGTGCCTTTACCCGCTTCCAGTGTAGCTTCCTGAGTGTTGTTGTTCGGCTGGCCGATCATGACGCGATCGGAGCTGGTGGTGGTGTTGTTGAACAGCGCAAGACTTACGTTATCAGCATGACCGGTCACCGTTGGGTCGGTTTTAAGCGTACCGTTAGACAGTTCTGCGAACTGCTGAGAGGTAAAGGTCGCGGACGCTTTGGTCAGTGTATCCGGGCATTCGCTCAGATGCAGTTCGAACTCTTTAGACCCAACGCCAGTGTCAACGGTAGTTTTTTCCACGTCTGCCTTTTTAACTACAGGCATGGTAATGGTGACGTTATTGGCGTCAACACCGTTATTGGAAGTGATTACGCAAGTGGTGTCAGTTACCGCGCCATCAAAAGTGATCACGCCTACATCAGCCGCCATTGCAGAAACAGAGCCCATTGCCATTACAGCCACAGTTGCGGCTAAAAGAGATTTTTTGAACATTTTGAACATCCATTTATTAGAAAAGAGTTTGTAGAAAACCAATTCAGCTTTAGATTAAAAGCAGGGCGAATATAGTATTGTTTTGATTAACTTTGTATTTAAATATGCTTAAGTTAATTTTTAGTTAATCTAATTTCAAGTGAGGCCGATAGTCCAGATAGTTAGCTCTTGAACTTCCAGGGTCAGGTCGTTTCTTTTGATGGTTAGCTTAATAGTAACACATGTAAAATTGTGTCTTAATAAAACCATTTTAATTTATTCTTATGAAATTTCACAGGCTCATAAAATATTTTATTACTTTAATTTTTAACTAAATGAGTTTAATTCTGAAAGGGAGAGTGTGTGAAATGAGTGTTATAAGCATCAAGAGAAACGCGTGGCGTTAATATTATCACTATGAATGAGTCATCGTTGATACTATCTAAATTAATAAAACGCAGGGTGAAAAGCACAGGCTGCACATTTCTCTGCAGCCTGTAAGCGCGGATTAAGCAACCTGCACCGGAATCGCCTTCGCGGTACGTTTCATCTCATTGTCGCCTTCAAAGTAGGCTACTTTTGGCTGCCAGCGGCGTGCTTCGTCGTCAGACATCATGACAAAGCTGGCGATAATCACGATATCACCTACGTCCGCGCAATGTGCAGCCGCGCCGTTAACGGAGATGATTTTAGAACCGCGCTCGGCAGCAATCGCGTAGGTTGAGAAACGTTTGCCGTTGTTAACGTTCCAGATATCAATGGCTTCGTTTTCGAGAATACCCGCCGCGTCGAGAAAATCCTGGTCGATCGCGCAGGAGCCTTCATAATGCAGGTCGGCCTGAGTGACTTTCACACGGTGAAGTTTACCTTGCAGCATTTTGCGAATCATTACGTTTACCTTTCATCTTCCGGGTAGAAAAACTACGCCAGCTCAACCACTTTGTTATCGATAAGGCGGGCCTGGCCGAGCCATGCCGCCACCAGAATTACCGCACGTTTGCTGGTCTCTGTAAGTGCCAGAAGCGTATCGGCATCCCGAATTTGAACGTCGTCAGCACGAAGACCTTTCTCGTTCAGCGCCTGTTCAGCCAGGGCGATAATCTCTTCTGCTGTTAACTCTTTTGCCAGCAGTTGCTCTGCCATCGTATTCATGACTTTGCTTAAGCCCGGCGCAATTTTAAGCTGTTCGGCGGTCAGATAGCCGTTACGGGAGCTGAGCGCCAGGCCATCTTTCGCGCGTACAATCGGCACGCCGACGATCTCGATGTCGTAGCCCATGTCGGCAACCATTTTGCGGATCAGCGCCAACTGCTGGAAATCTTTCTCGCCAAAGCAGGCGATGTCCGGCTGCACAAGGTTAAACAGCTTGCTGACGATGGTGGAGACGCCACGGAAATGGCCCGGGCGGCTGGCGCCCTCCAGCATGGTCGAAATACCCGGCACGTCGACGTAGGTCGATTCAGTGGTGCCCTGGGGATACACATCTGCGGGTGCCGGTGCGAAGACGATATCCGCATGACGTTTTTTGAGCTTCTCGCAATCTTCCTGCAAAGTACGTGGGTAGCGCGCCAGATCGTCTTCGCGATCGAACTGCATCGGGTTAACGAAGATACTGACCACCACGATATCTGCCCGGGCTCTCGCTTCATCGACCAGCTTCATATGGCCGTCGTGCAGGTTGCCCATGGTTGGAACAAGGGCGATACGTTTACCTTCCTGACGCGCCCGACGAATATGCTGACGCAGCAGCGGCAGGGTTTCTATGATTAGCACACCTGGACTCCTTAATGGAAACTGTGTTCTTCGCCCGGATAAACGCCGGACTCAACCTCGGCAATATACTGCCGCACAGCAGCACGCATGTCGCCTGCTTCTGACAGGAAATTTTTAGCAAATTTTGGAATATGGCCACCGGTGATCCCAAAGGCGTCGTGCATGACCAGAATCTGGCCATCGGTGACGTTACCCGCGCCGATGCCGATCACCGGAATCGACAGCGCCTCAGTGATACGCTTAGCCAGCTCAACCGGCACACACTCCAGCACCAGCAGCTGCGCGCCCGCGGCTTCCAGCGCCACGGCATCATCAAACAGCGTCTGCGCCGCATCGCCTCGGCCCTGCACCTTATATCCGCCAAAGATGTTGACCGACTGCGGCGTCAGCCCCAAATGACCACAAACCGGCACGGCGCGGTCGGTGAGCATTTTCACCGTATCGACCAGCCAGGCGCCGCCTTCGATTTTGACCATATTGGCGCCGGCGCGCATCACGGTCGCCGCATTTTCGAAGGCCTGCTCCGGGGTGGCATACGCCATAAACGGCAGATCGGAAAGCAGCAGGCAGGCGGGGGCACCCCGGCGCACGGCGCGGGTATGGTAAGCAATATCCTCGACCGTGACCGGCAGAGTGGAATCATGTCCTTGTACCGTCATCCCTAACGAGTCTCCGACCAGCATGACGTTGATCCCTTCTTCGGCAAACAGTTTTGCGAAGCTGTAGTCATACGCGGTGATAGTGGCGAAGCGTTTTTTTTCCTGTTTGCATTTCTGCAATAAGGAGATGGTGGTTGGTTTCATACTGTTTCCTGATGGCCCAAAAGCGAATCTTTGCGCATTCTAACAGTAACATTTGAGGGAACAATGATTTTAGGCAATCGATTAACCGCAAATAAGGAATGGTTAATCGATGCGGAGGCGGGATTACCAGCGGGCCGGTTTATCCGCGTTGAGATTTTGCAGAACGGCTTGCAGCGAGGAGCCGTCAGGGAAGGTGAGATCGGGCGCGACTTCAAACAGCGGCCAGAGCATAAACCCACGGTTTTTCATGTCGTAATGCGGAACGGTGAGGCGTTCGGTGTTAATCACCTCGTGACCGAAAAGCATAATATCGAGATCGAGCGTGCGCGGTCCCCAGCGTTCGGCTTTGCGGACACGACCCTGCTGTAGCTCAATACGCTGGGTATTATCCAGCAGCGTTTCTGCGTCAAGGGTCGTTTCCAGCACCACGGCGGCGTTCAGATAATCAGGTTGATCCTGCGGGCCGAGCGGCGGCGTACGGTAAAATGAGGACAGCGCGACAATGCAGCTTTGGGGGATCTCTCCCAGGGCCTGCACGGCAGCGTTAACCTGCTCCAGCGGAGAGGCCAGATTGCTGCCGATGGCGATATACGCAAGGGTCATGCCGTACCTTCACGACGCGGTGCGCGTTTGCGCGGGCGACGGTGACGACGGCGCGGTGCCGGTTCATCATCCAGATCCGTAAGCATATCTTTTTGCTCCGGTGGCGCAGAAACCTGAAACTCGCCCCACCACTGCGCCAGGCGCTGTAGTTCCGGGTTCCTTTCAACTTCAGCACGCAGAGAGAGCAGATCGAACGCGGCGCGGAACTTAGGATGCTCCATCAGCTTCCAGGCGCGTTTACCCTGACGGCGGGACATACGCAGCTGAAGCTGCCAGATATCACGCACCAGCGTGGTAATACGTTTCGGGATCGCCAGCGTGCGACAGCCTTCGTCCAGCACGTCGTTTGCCGCCAGCGCGAACGCATCATAATAGGCGAGACCGCTCTCCTGGGTAATGCGCTGCGCCGTTTCCAGCAGCGGATACCAGAACATGGCCGCGAACAGGAACGCCGGATTCACGCGCATATCGTTATGAATACGGGTATCGGTGTTCTTCAGCACCTGCGCAATTATCCGCTCCATTGCGCTGTCACCGTTTTCGGTGAAGTAGCGGGTAATGGTCGGGAACAGCGGCTGGAACAGGTTGTACTCACGCAGCAGGTTGTAGGTTTCAAACCCGTAGCCTGCCTGGAGCAGCTTTAACGACTCCTCAAACAGACGGGCAGGGGGCACGTCGTTGATCAGCGTCGCCAGGCGCGGGATCGGCTCTGCGGTTTCCGGGCTGATACGCATGTTCAGCTTGGCGGCGAAACGCACAGCGCGCAGCATTCGGACCGGATCTTCGCGATAGCGTGTTTCCGGCGTGCCGATCAGGCGAATCAGACCGTCTTTCAGATCCTGCATACCGCCGACGTAATCGCGCACGGTAAAATCCGCCACGCTGTAGTAAAGGCTGTTGATGGTGAAATCGCGACGCTGAGCATCTTCTTCAATAGAGCCGAAGATGTTGTCACGCAGCAGCATGCCGTTTTGGCCGCGCTGGGAAGTCGTGCGATCGTTAACGCCCGCTTCGTGGTGACCGCGGAAGGTCGCCACTTCAATAATTTCCGGTCCAAACATCACGTGCGCCAGACGGAAACGGCGGCCAACCAGACGGCAGTTGCGGAATAATTTACGCACCTGCTCAGGCGTGGCGCTGGTCGTCACGTCGAAATCTTTTGGTTTTTTGCCCAGCAGTAAATCGCGCACCCCGCCGCCGACGAGATAGGCCTCGTAGCCTGCTTTATTCAGACGATAGAGCACCTTGAGGGCATTTTCACTGATATCTTTGCGGGAAATATTGTGCTGCTCACGCGGAATGACCGACATGTGTGGCTGTGCAATAGCGTCGTTCGCCATGCTCTCTTCGCGGCTCAGCACTTTACGGCAAAAATTAGCGACTCGGGTAAAAATAGTACACCTCGTAGTGTGTTTTGTTATCAAAAAAGCGGCTAATCATAGCTCAGCGCAACGCATTTGAGAATGCTGGATTTTTGGCACGGCCATAAGCGCCCAGTCAGCAATGGCCGTTTTCAGCAATTCATCCAGACTCAGATCCTGCCATTCCTGCGTTACATTCTGGTTGAGAAATCGCAGCGCGTCGATCAAAACCGGGCGCGGATCGCCGTCAGGCAGCGCCGGGGCATGATTCTGTTTCGATAGCTTATTTCCCTGTTCATTGACTGCCAGCGGCAGATGGATGTAATCCGGCACCGCCCAGCCAAACTGCTGGTAAAGCGATATTTGCCGCACGGTAGGCTCAACCAGATCCGCCCCGCGCACGATTTCCGTAACACCCTGGAAATGGTCATCGACAACCACCGCCAGGTTATAGGCAAACAAACCATCACGACGGTGAATAATAAAATCTTCACGCGCCAGGCGTTCATCCGCCTGAATTGTTCCTGAGAGTACGTCGGTAAACTGCGTCACCGGAGAACGCTGTATCAGCCGCACGGCGGCATTCTCAGGACCGTTGTGCCGCGTACGGCAGTGGCCGTCGTAAACGCCACCCACGCTCTGAATTCGCGCCCGCGTGCAGGTGCAGTTATAGGAAAGGCCCTGTTCAGCAAGCCACGCCAGACGTTCACGGTAGGCATCATGGCGTTGAGACTGCCAGAGCACGTCGCCGTCCCAGTGAAGACCGTAATGTTCCAGCTGACGCAGAATAGTTTCTGCTGCACCGGGAACTTCACGTGGAGGATCGATATCTTCAATGCGGACCAGCCATTGACCCTGACGGGCGCGAGCCTGTAGGTAGCTGCCGAGCGCGGCAATTAATGAGCCGAAGTGTAATTCACCGGAGGGAGATGGCGCAAAGCGCCCGATATAGTGAGATTCAGACATATCAACGGTAACAAGGCGGGAGAGACTCCCGCCTTAGCTGAGTAGTGAGAGGGCAGGCGTTAGCCGGCCATCTGTTTTTCGCGGATTTCTGCCAGCGTTTTACAGTCGATGCACAGATCGGCTGTTGGACGCGCTTCCAGGCGACGAATACCGATTTCAACACCGCAGGATTCGCAGTAGCCAAAATCTTCGTCCTCGACCTTCTTCAGCGTTTTTTCGATCTTTTTGATCAGTTTGCGCTCGCGGTCACGGTTACGCAGTTCGAGGCTGAACTCTTCTTCCTGAGCGGCACGGTCGACCGGGTCCGGGAAGTTAGCAGCTTCATCCTGCATATGTGTAACGGTGCGATCGACTTCATCCCTGAGTTGATTACGCCATGCTTCAAGAATACGCTTGAAGTGCGACAGCTGGGCTTCGTTCATATACTCTTCGCCCGGCTTCTCTTGATACGGCTCCACCCCAGCGATGGCGAGAATACTCAGGGACGATGTTTTACGGTTTTGCCCTTCTTGCATGTTGCTTCTCCTTAACACGCACTATCGATCCCCGTGTTGGGGGAAAAATCAGGTCGCTATAAATAGCAGATGCTTTTCCGTATGGCAATTATCTAAACGTAACACTTGACAACCCTGTGAGGAAAAGCGTATTTGCGCACGCGGCCAGAACACTTATTAGTCAATCGTCTAATCCCTTATAAGACAATGGGAAGAGAGGATCTCAGAGTCATATTATCGGCAGAAAGTTCCGCTTTATAAGCGAAAATCTCTACCCCCTGCTTTTGTGCCTCATTCAACAATTGCGCGTATTTAGGATCAATATGACGGGCCGGGGAAAACCGTTCAATGGCTGAATGCAGAACCGCAAACAGCAACACGGCGCGCTTGCCCGCCGCCGCTACACTCATTAGCTCTCGCAGATGCTTCTGGCCACGTAGCGTTACCGCATCCGGAAAGAAGCCGTTTTCCTGTTCCGCTAACGTCACTGATTTCACTTCAATATAGCACTCAGGGCGCTCTTCCGCCTGTAACATAAAATCAATTCTGCTGCCTTCATCGCCATATTTCACTTCGCTTTTTTGCGTGCCGTAACCCACCAGTTCAGGAAGCATTCCATTTGTCAGGGCTTCCTTAACCAGCTGATTTGCGCGCAGGGTATTCACGCAAATAAATGCCCCGCTTTGCGTCTCGGTCATTTCCCAGGTATGAGGATATTTGCGTTTAGTATTTTCTGATGTGGAATACCAGACCGTGTCACCCGGCGTGGCGCAACCGGTCATGGCGCCGGTGTTAGGGCAGTGCAGCGTGAGCGTTTCGCCCTCAGGGGTGATCACATCAGCGAGAAAGCGTTTGTAACGCTGGATCAGCGTGGCGGGCTGGAGTGCAGGGCTAAACTTCATCAGGATTCCTTAACGTGTCGCCCAGCGTCCAGCGCTGAAGCGGAGTATAGCGGGTGCGTCCTTGTACAAAGGCAGATTCGTACAGCGCAAATTCATTCACCTGAAAGGACCAGTGAAAGCCCGGTGGCGGGATGGCAACGGCCTGACCCGCGTCGCGCAGCAGGGTAATGTGGGGATGAAACGGCTGCGGGCTCTGATAACAGCCGCTGCGCGCGGCCTGCGCCCGCAGCATGTTGGCGAGCTGTAGCAGTCCGCGAGGGGGCTGCCGCGTCCCCAGCCAGACCACCCGAGAGCGCAGCCATTGCCCGGCATCGTCAAGATGCAGCGTAAACCCCGGCTGCGAAATGCGTCCGGCCATTGCGCTTAACGCGCGCTGCTTTTCAGCGCTTACTTCACCAAGAAAGGCTAACGTCAGGTGCATATTGGCGGCGACGACGGGGCGGCCCGCTTCCGCGGGGAAGTGGCTGGCGCGCCAGCGAACAATCTGCCGTTGAAGCGTGGTGGGTAATTCAATGACGAAGAATAGCCGTTTTGACTCAGACATGCGCAAGACTCGGTAATGATATGCGCCGATGCTACAATGTACGCCGATTAATGTTAACCCTCTGGAGCCGTAAGTGTCCTTTTTGCCCGTCGCTGTCGTCCTTCCTGAGCTTCTCGCAGCCTTAGAACATGCGCCACAGGTTTTGCTCAGCGCGCCCACCGGAGCGGGTAAATCCACCTGGCTGCCCCTGCAAATTCTGCGCGAGGGGAGCATCAGCGGGAAAATTATCCTGCTGGAGCCACGCAGGCTGGCCGCGCGCAATGTGGCGCAGCGCCTGGCGGAACTGCTGAATGAAAAACCGGGCGAGACGGTAGGGTACCGGATGCGCGCCGAAACCTGCGTTGGACCGTCCACGCGGCTGGAGGTGGTCACCGAGGGTATTCTCACCCGTATGCTGCAAAACGATCCGGAGCTGACCGGCGTCGGGCTGGTGATCCTTGATGAATTTCACGAGCGCAGCCTCCAGGCCGATCTGGCCCTTGCGCTGCTGCTCGACGTTCAGCAGGGGCTGCGCGACGACCTTCGGTTGCTGATTATGTCGGCGACGCTGGATAACGAGCGGCTCCGGCAGACGCTCCCTGACGCGCCGATGATCTCCTCTGAAGGGCGTGCGTTCCCGGTCGAGCGCCGCTATCAGCCGCTGCCTGCCCATCAGCGTTTTGACGAAGCGGTTGCCATCGCCACCGCCGAATTGCTCCGTCAGGAACCCGGCTCGCTGCTGCTGTTTTTACCCGGCGTAGGCGAAATCCAGCGCGTACAGGAGCAGCTGGCATCCCGGGTGAACAGTGACGTTATGCTGTGCCCGCTCTACGGCGCGCTGCCGTTGGCTGACCAGCGCAAGGCGATCCTTCCCGCACCGGCGGGGCAGCGCAAAGTAGTGCTGGCAACCAATATCGCGGAAACCAGTTTGACCATCGAAGGCATTCGCCTGGTGGTGGACAGTACGCAGGAGAGGGTGGCCAGTTTTGATCCGCGTACCGGGCTGACGAGGCTACTGACGCAGCGCATCAGCCAGGCCTCGATGGTGCAGCGCGCAGGGCGAGCAGGGCGTCTTGAGCCGGGTATTTGCCTGCATTTAACCAGCGCCGAGCAGGCGGAGCGTGCGGCATTGCAGAGCACGCCTGAGATTTTACAAAGCGATCTCTCCGGGCTGGTGATGGATCTGATGCAGTGGGGCTGCCCGGACCCTGACCAGCTCACCTGGCTTAATCCTCCGCCTGTCGTGAACCTTTCCGCCGCGCGCAGCCTGCTGACCCAGCTTGGCGCGCTGGAAGGCGAGCGACTGACGGCGCGCGGTCAGAAAATGGCGGCGCTGGGCAACGATCCGCGTCTGGCGGCAATGCTGGTGGCAGCACAGGGCGACGATGAAATTGCCACGGCGGCAAAACTGGCGGCTATTCTTGAGGAGCCGCCGCGCGGTGGCAGCAGCGATCTGGGACAGGCCTTTTCTCGCCATCAGGGAAACTGGCAACAACGCGCGCAGCAGCTGTGTAAACGCCTGAATTGCCGGGGCGGTTCGCCTGACAGCGATAAAGTTATCCCTCTGCTGGCCCAGGCCTTCCCGGACAGGATCGCTCGCCGTCGCGGGCTGGATGGTCGCTATCAGCTGGCAAATGGGATGGGCGCGATGCTGGACAGCGATGACGCCCTGACGCGTCACGAATGGCTGATCGCGCCGCTCTTGCTCCAGGGCAGCCACTCCCCGGACGCGCGTATTTTACAGGCGGTTGCCGTGGATATTGACGCGCTGACGCGTGCCTGCCCGCAGCTGCTTCAGCAATCTGACATCGTGGAATGGGATGATGCCCAGGGCACGCTGAAGGCGTTCCGTCGTAGCCAGATTGGCAAACTGACGCTCGGGACGAAACCGCTGGCGAAGCCGTCGGAGGAAGAGTTACACCAGGCGATGCTGAACGGCATTCGGGAAAAAGGGCTGAGCGTACTGAACTGGACGCCGGAGGCCGAACAGTATCGCATTCGCCTGCATTGCGCCGCGAAGTGGCTGCCGGAACAGGGGTGGCCAGCGGTGGATGATGAGACGCTGCTCGCGACGCTTGAACAGTGGCTGTTGCCGCAGATGAACGGCGTACACTCGCTGCGCGCCCTGAAGGCGCTTGATGTTAAGGCAGCGTTACAGAATTTACTGGACTGGTCGTTACGTCAACGTCTGGATAGTGAACTGCCTGGGCATTACACTGTGCCAACCGGGAGCCGGATTGCCATTCGTTATCATGAGGATAATCCGCCGGCGCTGGCGGTTCGGATGCAGGAGATGTTTGGTGAGGCCACCACGCCGTCCATCGCTGAAGGGCGCGTGCCGTTAGTGCTTGAGCTGCTTTCGCCTGCGCATCGTCCCTTGCAGATCACCCGCGATCTGGGGGCGTTCTGGGCGGGGAGCTATCGTGAAGTGCAGAAAGAGATGAAAGGGCGATATCCCAAACACGTCTGGCCGGACGATCCGGCGAATACCGCGCCGACACGGCGCACGAAGAAATATTCGTAATGGATCGAAAAGGGGAGTGCGGCCTGATGCCCTCACCCCGGCCCTCTCCCACGGGGAGAGGGAGAAACAAACTTTGAGAGATTTCTTCTTTCACTGACCTGTGCAAGATAAGAAAATCTGGCCTTTGCGCCTGAATGTTGCGGAGAAAAAGCATGGCGGGGAATGACCGCGAGCCAATAGGACGTAAGGGAAAGCCGACGCGTCCGGCGAAAGAAAAGGTAAGCCGTCGTCGCCTCAGAGATGAGGAGTATGATGATGACTATGAAGACGATTATGAGGATGAAGAACCGATGCCACGTAAAGGGAAAGGCAAAGGGCGTAAGCCTCGTGGTAAGCGCGGCTGGTTCTGGTTGCTGCTGAAGCTGTTCATTGTTTTTGTTGTCCTGATCGCGATTTACGGCGTTTATCTGGATCAGAAGATCCGCAGCCGTATCGACGGGAAAGTCTGGCAATTGCCTGCGGCAGTGTACGGCCGCATGGTGAACCTTGAGCCGGACATGTCCATCAGCAAGAACGAGATGGTGAAGCTGCTGCAAGCCACGCAGTATCGTCAGGTCACGAAAATGACCCGTCCGGGTGAATTTACCGTCCAGGCGAAAAGCATTGAGATGATCCGCCGTCCGTTCGACTTCCCGGACAGTAAAGAAGGGCAGGTGCGCGCGCGTCTGACCTTTGACGGCGATCGTCTGGAAACCATTGAGAACATGGATAACGATCGCCAGTTCGGTTTCTTCCGTCTCGATCCGCGCCTCATCACCATGCTGTCGTCCGCAAACGGCGAACAGCGCCTGTTCGTGGCGCGTAACGGCTTCCCGGATCTGCTGGTAGATACCCTGCTGGCAACCGAAGACCGCCACTTCTACGAGCACGACGGTATTAGCCTTTACTCCATTGGTCGTGCGGTACTGGCGAACCTGACTGCCGGGCGTACGGTGCAGGGGGCAAGTACCCTGACCCAGCAGCTGGTGAAAAACCTGTTCCTCTCCAGCGAACGCTCTTACTGGCGTAAAGCCAACGAAGCGTACATGGCCGTGCTGATGGATGCGCGCTACAGCAAGGATCGTATTCTTGAGCTGTACATGAACGAGGTGTACCTCGGTCAGAGCGGTGACAACGAGATCCGCGGCTTCCCGCTGGCGAGCCTGTACTACTTTGGTCGTCCGGTAGAAGAGCTGAGCCTTGACCAGCAGGCGCTGCTGGTGGGCATGGTGAAAGGCGCGTCGATCTACAACCCGTGGCGTAACCCGAAACTGGCGCTGGAGCGTCGTAACCTGGTGCTGCGTCTGCTGCAACAACAGCAGGTGATTGACCAGGAGCTGTACGACATGCTGAGCGCGCGTCCGCTGGGCGTTCAGCCGCGTGGTGGGGTGATCTCTCCGCAGCCTGCCTTTATGCAGATGGTGCGTCAGGAGTTGCAGTCTAAGCTCGGGGATAAAGTGAAAGATCTCTCCGGCGTGAAGATCTTTACCACCTTTGACTCCGTGGCACAGGACGCCGCAGAAAAAGCGGCGGTAGAAGGTATTCCGGCGCTGAAAAAGCAGCGTAAGCTGAGCGATCTGGAAACCGCGATGGTAGTGGTTGACCGTAACACCGGCGAAGTTCGTGCCATGGTGGGCGGTGCTGAGCCGCAGTTTGCGGGCTATAACCGTGCCATGCAGGCGCGTCGTTCAATTGGTTCACTGGCAAAACCGGCGACCTATCTGACCGCGCTGAGCCAGCCGAATCTTTATCGCCTGAATACCTGGATTGCCGATGCGCCAATTTCCCTGCGCCAGCCTAACGGCCAGGTTTGGTCACCGCAGAACGATGACAGACAGTTCAGCGGCCAGGTCATGCTGGTGGATGCGTTAACCCGCTCGATGAACGTGCCAACGGTTAACCTCGGAATGGCGCTGGGCCTGCCGGCCATTACCGACACCTGGCAGAAGCTGGGGGTACCGAAAGATCAGCTGCACCCGGTGCCAGCGATGATTCTGGGGGCGCTTAACCTGACGCCAATCGAAGTGGCGCAGGCGTTCCAGACCATCGCCAGCGGCGGTAACCGTGCTCCGCTTTCCGCTCTGCGTTCGGTGATTGCCGAAGATGGCTCCGTGCTGTATCAGAGCTTCCCGCAGGCAGAACGTGCAGTTCCGGCGCAGGCGGCCTATATGACGCTGTGGACCATGCAGCAGGTTGTCCAGCGCGGTACCGGCCGTCAGCTGGGAGCGAAGTATCCGGGCCTGCATCTGGCGGGTAAAACCGGGACCACCAACAACAACGTCGATACCTGGTTCGCCGGTATTGATGGTCGTGAAGTGGTCATCACCTGGGTGGGGCGCGATAACAACCAGCCGACCAAACTGTATGGCGCGAGCGGTGCGATGTCGATTTACCAGCGCTACCTGGCCAACCAGTCTCCGGTGCCGCTGAACCTGGTTGCCCCGGAAGATATCGTTGATATGGGCGTGGACGCATCGGGCAACTTTATTTGCGGTGGCGGGATGCGTACGCTGCCGGTCTGGACGACTAACCCGGATGCGCTGTGTCAGCAAAGTCAGCCAGAAGAACCGACAGGTAACCCGTTCGATCAGTCTTCTCAACCCCAGCAGCCGCAGCAACAGCCGCAGCAGCAGAATGAGAAGAAAGACAGCGACGGTGTCGCCGGCTGGATCAAGGACATGTTTGGCGGAAACTAATTAGTTTCCTGAATAAAAGGCCGCTTAAGGATTAAGCGGCCTTTTTTTATGTTTACATTCATTTATATTTAAAATTATTAAATTTAAAATGTAGAATTATTAATTTTTGCTTTTTTTCATCTAAAACAGAAAGTTGTGTCCGATTATTCGGGTGTTATCATTTTGCGATCTAGACGTGATGAAGAATAATCTGATTAAATCCTCTCCAGAAATTTACTGACCTCACAGGATATTCCTTAGAGGACTTCCCAACATTTTTGTATATATCAAGAATGGATATCTTCATCATCACATATAAGGATATTGTTATGAGTAAATATGTTGTTTCAACGGTGCTGGCCAGCACGCTTATGGCTGCACTCTCTCTGCCGGTATTTGCAGCGAACGATTCTGGTACGGTAAATTTCGCCGGAAAAATTGTGGCGGATACCTGTGAAATTGATGTTGATGGCTCGGGGTCCAATACTTCCACCGTCACATTTGCAGATACTTATCCTTCTGATTTTGGTACTGACGGTCAGGTCGGGACGTCGAAGGCCTTTAAGATTGAAGTGAAAAAATGTGATCCGCTGGTTGCCAAACTGAACCTCAAGTTCAGCGGCACCACAACGGATGCGGAATACAAGCGCCTGAAGAACGATCTTTCCGGCGCTGGCAATGCGACCAACGTTGGCATCATTGTCAGTAATGAAAATGGGACTAAGGGGGACGTGGTTTTCAACGGATCAGAACCGGAAGCCGGTACCGATGTTGCGAACGATGCCACTGGCGCCACAGCATCTGTCTTTAATTACACCGCGAAAGTTATTCAGGTTGGTGATAACAAACCAACAGCAGGTCACTACTCCTCATCTGCAACGTTCGAGGTTGTTTATCGCTAAATCTATTTTGGCAGCCTGAAAGGGCTGCCTTCTGGAACGTAGTATGAATTATTTATTAAAATTGTTAGGTGGATGTTTGATTATCTCTTGCTGTTCAGTACAGGCAAGTGTGGTTCTCGGTGGCACGCGAATTATTTATCCATCGAATAAATCCGAAGTACAAATAGCACTAAAAAATAAAGACCCTCATACTCGATATCTGGTGCAAAGCTGGGTGAGTTACCCCAATGATGCAAAAGCACCTTTCATCATTACGCCGCCTGTCTATAAATTACAGGAAAATCGTCAGACCCTTTTGCACATCATTTTTACCGGCGATAAAAAAAATCTGCCCGCAGATCGCGAATCTTTATTTCTGGCGAATGTGAAATCCGTCTCGGCGTTATCACCTGACTTAAAAGACAAGAATACGCTGCAATTCGCGATGAAAACGCGTCTGAAGCTGTTCTGGCGTCCTGCTGATTTGAAAGAAACCGATGCGCTACAAGCCTATGAAAAAATCACCTTCCGCCGCCAGGGGAACAAGCTCATTGCGAAAAACCCAACGCCGTTTTACGTCTCCTTTGGCGAGCTGGCCGTGGGCGGGAAAAGTGTCCCTGTGACTGACACAAGAACAACGCCGGGGGCGATTTCAATGATGGTCGCACCTTTCAGCGAGCAATATTTTTCTGTGCCTCAATCTGCAAACGGGCCCGTGACGTGGACTGCTATTAGCGATTTCGGCGCGCAAACCTCCCAGCGCAAGCAGGCTCTTTAAACACACAATGCTGGTACCCTATGTCGTCATCTCCACTCTACAAACAGGTTCTGAAGGGAATCGCGTTAGCGCTGCTCGCGATGATCCAGCCTGTGAGTGCAGATGACGAATTTAACCTGCGGATCCTCGAGATGGACACTCCGCTGGAAAACACCTCAACGCTAAAAAATTTCATCAATGATAATGGCTTACTGCCGGGAAACTTTCTGACGACCATTATGTGGGATCGGGATGTTCTGGATAAACGCACGGTGAGTTGGATCTTGTCTGACGATAAGCAGCGCCTGTTACCGGAGCTGACCAAAGAGGATCTGCGTGCATTAGGGGTAAAAGTCGACACGATCCCGGACATGAAAGATCTGGATGATGCGGTGATAATCGATGACATCTCCCATTTTATTGATAATGCCCGCTACGATTACGACCAGGATAATCAGACCTTCAAGCTGGTGATCCCGCAAAAATACCGCGATCAGGCTGCGGCCGGGGCTATCGAGCCTAAATTCTGGGATGACGGTGCTCCCGCCGCCTGGACAAGCTACCAGTTTAGCGGCTCTCAGCAGCACTACCGTTCTGGTGAAACGTCATCTGCATGGCTTGGTCTGGAGTCGGGGATCAACCTCGGGGCGTGGCGGTTGCGTAACAACAGCACCTGGAGTGACAACGCCGGTTGGGATGCAATCGCCAGTACGCTGCAACGTGATATCAAAACCCTGCAAAGCCAGCTTGAGATAGGCCAGACGTACACTAACGGCGAGCTTTTCGACAGCGTCCAAATGACCGGCGTGAAGCTGGAAACGGATACTTCCATGCTGCCCACCAGCCAGCAGGGGTTTGCCCCCGTGGTGCGTGGTATCGCAAATAGCGATGCAAAAGTCACCATCAGGCAAAACGGCTACACCATTTATCAAAGCAACGTCTCTCCGGGGCCATTTGAGATCCGCGATTTAAGCCAGGTCACATCCGGCGCGGATCTGGAGGTGACGGTGGAAGAGGCCGACGGCAGCGAACACAGCTTCATCCAGGCCAGCGCATCGGTACCGGTGCTACAGCGGGAAGGGGCATTTAAATATTCGCTGGCGGCAGGGCGTTATCGCGGTAATGAAGGTGAGGACGAGCCCCCTTTTCTGCAAGGGACGGTCATTTACGGCCTGCCTTATGGCGTAACAACATACGCCGGCGCGCTCGTTGCATCGTCGTATCAGGCTATGCTGGCGGGAACAGGGGCCGATCTTGGCCGTTTCGGATCGGCATCCGTGGATGTGACCGCCGCCCGTACGGCTTTTGATGATGGACGAGATGATGCCCGCGGGATGTCATGGCGTGCGCAGTATTCCAGGGATATTCCGGATACAGACACCACCGTGACGCTTGCCAGCTACCGTTATTCCACCTCAGGGTTTTATACCTTTCAGGAAGCTGTCGACCAGCGTGACAGCGAGATTGACGATGGGATTTATACCTATCGGCGAACCAATAATCGGCGCAGCCGCATGCAGGTTAATCTTTCCCAACGCGTTTCGGACTGGGGATCGGCTTACCTTAATGGCTATCAGCAGGATTACTGGAACATGGCAGGACACGAGCGCAGCGTCAGTGCGGGGCTAAGCTCCGGCTGGCGCGGTATAACCTGGTCGATAAGCTACAGCCTGACGCGTACGCCGGACGCCAATACCAATCGGCAAATGGCGTTGATGGTCAACGTACCTCTTTCACGCTGGCTAGCGAACGCCTGGTCAACTTACAGCGCCAACACTGCCAGCGGTGGATTCGTTTCGCATCAGGTAGGGATCGGCGGCACGGCACTTGAGAACAATAACCTCAGCTATAACCTCCAGCAGACCTATGCCAGTCACGATACTGGCTATGGCGGCAGTGTATCCGGGCGCTACCGGGGATCTGCCGGTGATGTCGGGCTGGGGTATAACTACGGGGGTGATAACCGACAGTGGAACTACAGCGCGCAGGGTTCAATTGTTGCGCATGAACATGGAGTAACCCTGGGGCAATCCGTCCGCGACGCCTTTGCCATTGTCCATATCAAAGATGGCGATAACGTCAAAGTACAGAACGGGCGAGGGATCTACATCGATCGCTTTGGTAACGCGATTGTCCCTTCCCTGACGGCCTACCGGAAAAACGGTATTACGGTCAACACCCAGGATCGTGAAGATATTGAAATTGCTGCCGCTACCCAGGATGTTGTCCCAACAAAAGGTGCGGCCATCTCAGCGAATTTTGATGCACGAGTGGGGAAGCGTGCGCTTATCACGCTGCTTTTCCACGGCAAGCCGGTGCCTTTCGGCGCCATTGTCACGCAGGAAAGTGCAACGGCTATCGTCGGTGATGAAGGAGAAGTCTGGCTTACCGGTCTGCATGAAGCGGTTTCCCTGAATGTGCAGTGGGGTGACGGGCGCGATCAACGGTGTGCGTGGGCGGGGGATCTCCCTCCCGGGCGCTCAGCAACTATTTTGAAAATGACGGTAGATTGCCAATGAGGCGTAGCAAAGAACTATTCATCAGCGCAATGGCTGGCCTAATCATGCTGTTTTCAGCTCCGGCCTTCGCAACTTGTACATTTACGGGAGGCGGAAGCAGCGGGGGAATTGTTACCTTCAACATTCCCGCTGTCATACAGCTTGAGCCAGATGTCCAGGTCGGTACGATTATTTACGACGCCAGCGTGGAATCAGGTGAGATCTCGCAAAGCTGTGATGATGATTCCGTTCGGGTACGTAGAGGCTATCTCTCATTGAGTGGTGCTGATGCGCGTGAAGATGTTTTACCCGGAGTGTACAAAACCAACGTGACCGGAATTGGGGTTCGCGTTGCAGCGTCTACAACCCAGTTCCCCAGCTATACCGAAGAAGACATTATCAGGCCGGAAACTTATCTTGGCACGATAAGAAGCTTTTCAACGAATTACAACTTCCGGGCTACCGCTCAGTTGATCGTTATCGGTGAGGTCGAAGAGGGCGATCTTAATACGTCCCTGTTAACCTCACATGAGACTTACGATAACCATGTGATAGGCGAAATCCGCTTTGCACCAACCAGTGTACATATCACAACAAACACCTGTAACCTGGTGGATAAAAACATCTACGTGCCGCTAGAAACGGTCAATGTGCACGATTTTAACGGTCAGTATTCCGACATCCTGACCGACAGTCGTTTCAGGATTGATATTAAGGACTGCGCAGCCGGAACAAAAATTGATTATCAGTTCACCAGTGCAGGGTCGACTGGCGTAACGGATGGCAATATCCTCAACATTGCTACCGGAGACAACGCAGCAAGCGGCGTAGGCATTCAAATCCTCGACAAGAACGATGCGGTGTTACAGTTCGACCAGAGCTACACGGCAATAACCCGTAGCCAGGACAACGTCCCGGTTGAGATCCCACTCAAAGCCCGTTACATCAAAACGGGAGAGGTTAAAGCCGGGAAAGTCGACGCCGTCGCGACTTTCGAACTCTTCTATCGTTAAGCCCTCCGGCCCGTTTCGGCGGGCTTTAGCGATCATTTCGCTAACTTCATTAACTCTCTATTTTCATCTGGTTAATTCTTAAACCCTTAAATCTTGTAGGGCCGCATACTGCTTGCTATGCAGCCAACGTTTCGCATATTATTCTGCGGTCATAATAATAATTCTCGTTTACGTTATCATTCACTTTTCCATCAGAGATCCATCATGGCGCTTTCCAATACTGCTCAGCCAATTAACACGTCGCTGCGTAAAATCGCGGTCGTCGTAGCCACAGCGGTTGCCGGCATGTCTGCTTATGCTCATGCCGCCGAAACCCCGAAAAAAGAAGAAACCATTACTGTTACTGCCGCACCGGCTGCGCAGGAGAGTGCCTGGGGGCCTGCACCGACGATTGCAGCAAAGCGCACTGCAACGGCGACGAAAACCGATACACCGATCGAGAAAACCCCGCAGTCCATTTCCGTGGTCACACGTGAAGAGATGGACATGAAACAGCCGGGGACGGTTAAACAGGCGCTGGCCTACACGCCGAGCGTTTTCGCAACGCGCGGCGCCTCCACAACCTATGACGTGGTTTCTATTCGTGGTTTTACGACCTCCAGTACAGTGAATACCAACCAGTATCTGGATGGTATGAAGCTGCAAGGGGATAACTACTCTGAAGCGTCGATGGACCCATACTTCCTGGAGCGCGTAGAACTGCTGCGAGGCCCGACGTCCGTACTGTATGGAAAAAGCCACCCTGGCGGCGTAGTGAGTATGGTCAGCAAGCGTCCAACCACGGAACCGTTAAAAGAAATTCAGTTCAAAATGGGGACGGATAACCTGTGGCAGACTGGGTTTGACTTCAGCGACGCGATTGATGATAACGGCGTGTGGTCCTACCGTCTGACCGGCCTGGGACGCAGTGAAAATGCGCAGCAGGAGATGGTGAAGTCTACTCGTTACGCGATTGCGCCGTCTTTCAGCTGGCGTCCTGATGATAAAACTGATTTCACTTTCCTGAGCAACTTCCAGAGCGATCCGGATGCGGGTTACTACGGCTGGCTGCCGCGTGAAGGTACCGTTGTGCCTTACTATGATGCTAACGGAAAGGCGCACAAACTGCCGACCGATTTCAACGAAGGCGATGAAGACAATAAGATCTCCCGTCGTCAGAAAATGGTGGGTTACAGCTTCGCGCATGAATTCAACGACACCTTCACCGTGCGTCAGAATCTGCGTTATACCAAAATCAATACGCTTTACCGTTCAGTTTACGGTAATGGCTATATCGCTCCGGCCCAGATCAGCCGTGCGTACGTGCGCTCAGATGAAGACCTCAACTCGTTCACGGTTGATACACAGCTCCAGTCGAAATTCGCGACCGGTGCCGTTGACCATACGCTGCTGACGGGGGTGGATTACCTTCGTATGCGCAATGATATTGATGCTGACTACGGTACCGCCGATCCGATCAGCATGAACAATCCGCAGCACGGCAATGCGAACGTCAATGTGAACTTCCCGTATGCCATGCTCAATCGCCAGGAGCAGACCGGGCTCTATGCGCAGGATCAGGCGGAATGGGATAAGTGGGTACTCACCATGGGTGGCCGCTATGACTTTGCAAAAACGTCTGCCTTTAACCGTAATAACGGGACCACCGCGGAAATTAACGATCAGGCATTTACCTGGCGCGGGGGGATTAACTACCTGTTCGACAACGGGATTACCCCATACTTCAGCTACAGTGAATCCTTTGAACCGCTCTCTGGCACCACCCAGGGCGGCAAACCGTTCGACCCGGCGCGCGGCAAGCAGTATGAAGCGGGCGTGAAGTATGTTCCTAAAGATCTGCCTGTTGTGGTGACGGCCGCGGTATATCAGCTGACCAAGAACAACAACCTGACCGCCGATCCGGCGAACCCGACCAGCGGCTTTAGCGTGCAGGGCGGTGAAATTCGCTCCCGTGGCTTTGAGCTGGAAGCGAAAGCGGCGGTGTCGGCTAACGTGAACGTAACGGCGGCCTACAGCTACACAGATGCGGAATATACCCACGATACCTGGTATGAAGGTCGTCGTCCGGCAGAAGTACCGCGCAACATGGCATCCCTGTGGGCGGATTACACCTTCCACGAGACGGCGCTGAGTGGCCTGACCGTCGGTGCGGGCGCGCGTTACATCGGTAACACGGTGACGTACTACTCCTCAGCGTCGCCTAAAGCCTATGAGTCCTTTAACGTCGCGGGTTATGCCCTGGCGGATGCGACCGTGAAATACGATCTGGCGCGCTTTGGTCTGCCGGGATCTTCCGTCGGCGTCAACGTGAACAACATCTTTGACCGTGAATACGTCTCCAGCTGCTACAGCGAGTATGCATGCTACTGGGGAGCAGGACGCCAGGTTGTTGCCACCGCGACCTTCCGCTTCTAACCTCTTTATGGGCACGGTTCGCCGTGCCCTTTTTATTTAAGTTGGCTGACATGCAGGATAATAAAACGCAATCCGACTCCACCTTCACGCTTAACAATCTCTCCTTTCGCGTACCCGGGCGCACCTTGCTGCATCCGCTCTCTTTGACGTTTCCCGCAGGTAAAGTGACCGGTTTAATCGGGCACAATGGTTCCGGTAAATCGACGCTGCTGAAGATGCTGGGTCGTCATCAGCCGCCGTCCGAGGGCGACATATTGCTGGATGACCAGCCGCTGGCGAGCTGGAGCAGTAAGGCCTTTGCCCGCAAGGTGGCCTATCTGCCGCAGCAGTTGCCGCAGGCGGAGGGGATGACGGTGCGCGAGCTGGTGGCGATTGGACGTTATCCGTGGCACGGTGCGCTCGGGCGTTTTGGCCTCGCTGACAGAGAGAAAGTGGAAGAGGCGATCGCGCTGGTTGGGTTAAAACCGCTGGCGCATCGTCTGGTGGATAGCCTGTCCGGTGGCGAGCGTCAGCGCGCATGGATCGCGATGCTGGTGGCGCAGGACAGCCGCTGCCTGCTGCTCGACGAACCCACTTCGGCGCTGGATATTGCTCATCAGGTTGACGTCCTGGCGCTGGTGCATCGCTTAAGTCAGCAGCGCGGCCTGACGGTGATTGCCGTTCTGCATGATATCAACATGGCGGCACGCTATTGCGACTACCTGGTAGCGCTGCGCGGCGGTGAAATGATCGCTCAGGGTACGCCTGCCGAACTGATGCGCAGCGAAACGCTGGAACATATCTACGGTATTCCCATGGGCATCCTGCCTCACCCAGCCGGGGCTGCACCCGTGAGCTTTGTCTACTGATGCTGGATTCAACATTCATTAGCCGCCGTCGCCTGCTGACGGCCATGGCGCTCTCACCGCTGCTGTTAAAGATGGGCCCGGCCCGCGCTGCGGCTATCGATCCGCACCGCATCGTGGCGCTGGAGTGGTTGCCCGTCGAACTGATGATGGCGCTTGGCGTGACGCCTTACGGCGTGGCCGATATTCCCAACTACACCCTGTGGGTGAATGAGCCAAAACTGCCGGACTCCGTCATCGACATTGGCCTGCGTACGGAGCCGAACCTTGAGCTTCTCACCCAGATGAAACCGTCTTATTTATTCTGGTCTGCGGGGTATGGCCCGTCGGAAGAGACCATGGCGAAGATTGCGCCCGGACGGGGCTTTTCCTTTAGCGACGGCAAAAAGCCGCTGACCATGGCAAAAAATTCCATCCACGAGATGGCGCAGTTTCTCAACCGTGAGGCTCAGGCGAAAAAACATCTCGATGAATTTGATGCGCTGATTGATTCCCTCAAGCCGCGCTTTGCCCACCGTGGCGATCGGCCTTTGCTGATGGTAACCCTGCTGGATGCCCGCCATATGCTGGTCTTTGGAAATAACTGTCTGTTCCAGGAAGTGCTCGACAGCTTTGGCATTCGCAATGCCTGGGAAGGCGAGATGACATTCTGGGGCAGTACCGCCGTGGGTATTGACCGTCTGGCGGCGTTTCGTGATGTGGACGTGCTGTGCTTCGATCACGGGAACGAGCGCGAGATGCAAACCCTGATGGCGACCCCGCTCTGGCAGGCAATGCCGTTCGTCCGCGAGCAGCGCTTCCTGCGCGCGCCAGCGGTATGGTTCTACGGCGCGACGCTGTCGGCAATGCATTTTGCCCGCGTGCTGGACAATGCACTGGGAGGCAAGGCATGAGCACGCGTATGGCCCGTTTCCCGATGTTACTGTTAGCGCTCATTTTTCTGGCTGCCCTGGCGTTAACCGGCTTTAACCTGACCACGGCGTTACCGCGCGATCAGTGGGCAGCCGCGTTTGCCGCACCGGATATCGATAATATTCAGCAAATGCTGTTCCACTACAGCCTGCTGCCGCGTCTGGCTATCTCCCTGCTGGTCGGGGCGGGGCTGGGACTGGTGGGCGTACTGTTTCAGCAGGTGCTGCGTAACCCGCTTGCAGAGCCGACCACGCTGGGCGTGGCGACGGGGGCTCAGCTGGGGATCACCATCACCACTCTCTGGACCCTGCCGGGAGCGTTAACCTCGCAGTTTGCCGCGCTGGCAGGCGCATGTGTGGTCGGTGCGCTGGTCTTTGGCGTGGCCTGGGGAAAACGTCTCTCGCCGGTCACGCTGATCCTCGCGGGGCTGGTCGTCAGCCTCTACTGTGGGGCGATCAACCAGCTGCTGGTGCTGTTTCACCACGACCAGCTGCAAAGCATGTTTATGTGGAGTACCGGCACGCTCACCCAGACCGACTGGAGTATCGTCCAGCGCCTGTGGCCGCAGCTGTTCGGCGGCGTGGTGCTGACGCTGCTGCTGCTGCGTCCGCTGACGTTGATGGGCCTCGATGACGGCGTGGCGCGCAATCTGGGGCTGGCGCTGTCGCTGGCGCGTCTGGCGGCCCTGACCCTGGCGATTGTGCTGAGCGCGTTACTGGTTAACGCCGTCGGCATCATCGGTTTTATCGGTCTGTTTGCGCCATTGCTGGCAAAAATGCTCGGCGCGCGCCGTCTGCTGGCGCGTCTGATGCTGGCTCCGCTGATTGGTGCGCTGATCCTCTGGCTTTCCGATCAACTCATTCTCTGGCTGGCGCGCGTCTGGATGGAAGTTTCCACGGGCTCGGTGACGGCCCTGATCGGCGCGCCGCTGCTGCTGTGGCTGTTGCCGCGCCTGCGCAGCATTAGCGCCCCGGCAATGGATGCCGGCGATAAAGTACATGCCGAACGTCAGTCGGTGGTGTGGTTCAGCCTTGCCGGACTGGCGGTGCTGGTTATCGCCTCGTTTGCCGCACTCTCGCTGGGACGCGACGCCACAGGCTGGCACTGGGCGACGGGGGATTTGCTGCATGAACTCATGCAGTGGCGCTGGCCGCGGATCTTCTCCGCGCTGATTGCGGGCGTCATGCTGGCGGTGGCGGGCTGTATTATCCAGCGTCTCACCGGCAACCCGATGGCAAGCCCGGAAGTATTAGGGATCAGCTCCGGGGCCGCGTTTGGCGTAGTGTTAATGTTGTTCCTCGTGCCGGGAAATGCGTTCGGCTGGCTGATGCCTGCCGGGAGTATCGGCGCGGCAGTCACGCTGATGATTATCCTGATCGCCTCCGGGCGAGGGGGGTTCTCACCTCACCGCATGCTGCTGGCCGGGATGGCGCTCAGCACCGCGTTTACTATGCTGCTGATGATGTTGCAGGCGAGCGGCGATCCGCGCATGGCGCAGATCCTGACCTGGATTTCCGGTTCAACGTACAACGCCACCGGCAGTCAGGTGGTGCATACCGGGATTGTGATGATCGTACTGCTGGCGATTGTGCCGCTGTGCCGTCGCTGGATGACCATTCTGCCGCTGGGTGGGGATACCGCCCGCGCGGTCGGGGTGGCGCTGACGCCAACGCGTATCGCCCTGTTGCTGCTGGCCGCGTGCCTGACGGCGACGGCCACCATGACTATCGGCCCGCTCAGTTTTGTCGGATTAATGGCGCCGCACATCGCCCGTATGATGGGCTTCCGCAGGACTTTGCCGCATATCGTGATCTCTGCGCTGACGGGCGGGGTAATCCTGGTCTTTGCTGACTGGTGCGGAAGGATGGTGCTGTTCCCGTATCAGATCCCGGCGGGCCTGCTGTCGACCTTTATCGGCGCGCCGTATTTTATATATCTGTTGAGAAAGCAGAGTCGGTAATAAAAGTAAACGGCAATCCTTAGATTGCCGTTTTCGTTTTTGCTTCCTCTCCCTGTGGGCTGAGGGTTCCCCACAAAATAATGCCTGCACAGACGGGCCCCTCTCCCTTGAGGGAGAGGGCTGGGGTGAAGGGGAACATACGGCTCTGGTGGTCATTCCGTTCACTTTATGTTCCTTGCTACTCTGTCACGACATGAGCGGTGAACGTGCCAGGGTGGCTCAGTCGCCACCACCCTGGCGACCCGGGCTTCCGGCGGAAAATCGCCGCTTCGCGGTACCTTCGGCTTATTCCTTCCGGCTTATCGGGTACGGGCGGAGGAAACGTCCCTGTAAAGCCCGCCCTCTCGGCGCATCCCTGCGCCTCGCCCCGACCTACAGTAAACGCCTCAGCGATTTACAGCCGGACCGAGGCATCGCTGAAAGCCCTCAGTTATTCTGAGGCAACGTTATCGCTTTTGCTTTCAAATTACTGGGGAACCCTCTCCCCTGTGGGAGAGGGTTGGGGTGAGGGCATCAAGCCGCACATTTTACAGCTTCGCAAACACCTTACGCGCTGCGTCGATGGTGTTATTGATATCTTCTTCGCTGTGTGCCACGGACATAAAGCCCGCTTCAAACGCTGACGGGGCCAGATACACGCCTTCTTCCAGCATCAGGTGGAAGAAGCGTTTGAAGCGTTCCACGTCGCATTTCACCACGTCCTGATAGCAGGTCACGGTTTTCGCATCGGTGAAGAAAATCCCGAACATCCCGCCGACGTGGTTTACCACCAGCGGAATACCCGCGTCTTCTGCGGCTTCCAGCAGGCCGTTTGCCAGCTGCGTCGTTCGGTCCGTCAGGGTTTCGTGGATACCCGGCTGCGCCACTTCGGTCAAACAGGCAAAGCCCGCCGCCATCGCAATCGGGTTACCGGAGAGCGTACCTGCCTGGTAAACAGGACCGGTTGGCGCCAGCGCGTCCATCACGTCCTTACGGCCGCCAAACGCGCCGACAGGCATGCCGCCGCCAATGATTTTGCCGAGGCAGGTCAGATCTGGCTCTACGCCGTAGTATGACTGCGCTCCCGCCAGCGCGACGCGGAAACCGGTCATCACTTCGTCGATGATCAGCAGCGCGCCGAACTCATCGCACAGTGCGCGCAGGCCCGGCAGGAAATCCGGCTGCGGTGGAATACAGTTCATGTTGCCCGCCACCGGTTCAACGATGATGCAGGCGATCTCCTGCGGATACTGCTCGAACGCGGCGCGAACGGTGTTCAGATCGTTATAGGTGCAGGTCAGCGTGTGTTTCGCGAAATCAGCCGGCACCCCCGGGGAGTTCGGTTGACCGAGCGTCAGCGCGCCGGAACCGGCTTTTACCAGCAGGCAGTCGGCGTGGCCGTGATAACAACCTTCGAACTTGATGATCTTGTCACGACCGGTAAAACCGCGCGCCAGACGGATAGCGCTCATGGTCGCTTCGGTACCGGAGTTCACCATACGCACCATGTCCATCGTTGGCACCAGCTCGGTGACCAGCTCCGCCATTTTGACTTCCATCTCGGTTGGCGCGCCGAAGCTCAGGCCGCGCTGAGCGGCTTCAATCACCGCGTTGCGGATCGCCGGGTGGTTGTGCCCCAGTACCATCGGGCCCCAGGAGCCGACGTAATCGACATAGGCTTTACCATCCACATCATACAGATATGCCCCATCCGCACGTTCGATAAACAGCGGGGTGCCACCCACGCCGGTAAAGGCGCGCACGGGTGAGTTCACGCCGCCTGGGATTAGCTCGCGGGCTGCGCTGTAGAGGTTTTCAGACTTGCTCATGGCGTCGTTCCTGGTTCGTAGAAATAAGTTAAGGCAACTATTCTAAGTGATTCGGAAGAGGTTATAAAATTTTTGCCCCTCAGAAGGCTTAACAATTGTTAAGTATTTTTCAGGGGACGAGGGGATTGTCTCTGGTAGAATCCCTGCGGCCTTTTGTATGACGAAAAAGAACAGGTAATGAACGAGAACACACCTTCTTTTGAACAACAACAGTTTACGCGCGCGAAGCACCGGGTCAGTATCCGGCGGCTGCTCAACCGTGACAAAACCCCGTTAGCCATTCTGCTGGCAGCCGCCGTGGTCGGTACGCTGGCCGGGCTGGTGGGGGTCGCATTCGAGAAAGCGGTCAACGCGGTGCTCAACTGGCGCATAGGTACCGTCGCCAGCTTTGCCGATCGGGAATGGCTGGTCTGGGTGTGGGCCTTTGGCCTTTCGGCGCTGTTTGCCATGGTGGGGTATTTTCTGGTGCGTAAATTCGCACCTGAAGCAGGTGGCTCGGGGATCCCTGAAATTGAGGGGGCGCTGGAGGAGCTACGCCCGGTTCGCTGGTGGCGGGTGCTTCCTGTGAAATTTATCGGCGGGATGGGAACCCTCGGGGCGGGCATGGTGCTCGGTCGGGAAGGGCCAACGGTACAGTTGGGCGGTAACGTCGGGCGCATGGTCGGCGATCTGTTCCGTATGCGCAGCGCCGAAGCACGGCATACGCTGCTGGCGACGGGGGCCGCAGCGGGGCTGTCTGCGGCGTTTAACGCGCCGCTGGCGGGTATCCTGTTTATCATTGAAGAGATGCGCGCCCAGTTCCGCTACAACCTGATCTCGATTAAAGCGGTGTTTACCGGCGTGATTATGTCGAGCATTGTCTTTCGCGTCTTTAACGGCGAAGGGGCGGTGATTGAAGTTGGCAAGCTGACCAATGCGCCGGTCAATACCCTGTGGCTGTATCTGGTTCTTGGGATGATTTTTGGCGTCGTCGGCCCGCTTTTTAACACCCTGATTTTACGGGCGCAGGATATGTTTCAGCGCATCCATGGCGGAAATACCACGAAATGGGTGCTGGTGGGAGGCCTGCTTGGCGGCGTGTGCGGGATCCTCGGTTTCATCGAACCGAATGCGGCGGGCGGCGGTTTCGGCCTGATTCCCATTGCCGCGGCGGGGAATTTCAGCGTAGGCCTGCTGCTGTTTATGTTTATTTCACGCGTCATCACCACGGTATTGTGCTTCTCCTCTGGCGCCCCGGGCGGCATTTTTGCTCCGATGCTGGCACTGGGGACGCTGCTGGGTACGGCGTTCGGGATGGCGGCGGCGGCAGGTTTCCCGGCCTACCATCTGGATGCGGGGACGTTTGCGGTTGCGGGAATGGGGGCGCTGCTGGCGGCCTCCCTGCGCGCGCCGCTGACCGGGATCGTACTGGTGCTGGAAATGACCGACAATTACCAGCTCATTTTGCCAATGATCATTACCTGTCTCGGCGCGACACTATTAGCCCAATTCCTGGGTGGAAAACCGCTATACTCCACCATTCTTGCCCGTACCCTGGCGAAACTGGAAGCTGAACAGGCCCTGAAGCAGAATACTTGAATGAATTACCAGGGTATTAGATAATGACAAAAAGAATTGGGTGATTTTTGCCCAATAGCAGTCGCAGTATTCATGGGAGCATAAGATGAGTGATGACGTAGCGTTGCCGCTGGAATTTACCGAAGCAGCAGCGAAAAAAGTGAAAACCCTGATTGCCGACGAGGACAATCCGGATCTGAAACTGCGTGTTTATATTACCGGCGGCGGCTGTAGTGGCTTCCAGTATGGTTTTACCTTTGACGATCAGGTTAACGATGGTGATATGACTATCGAGAAACAGGGCGTCGCGCTGGTGGTTGACCCGATGAGCCTGCAATATCTGGTGGGCGGTTCAGTGGACTACACTGAAGGTCTGGAAGGTTCGCGCTTTGTGGTGACTAACCCGAATGCGACCAGCACCTGCGGGTGTGGTTCTTCGTTCAGTATTTAAGCCTGAATGCAGATTGTAGGCCCGGTAAGCGAAGCGCTACCGGGCTTATAAACGACGCCTATCTTGAATTTTCATCCAGCGCAAACGTCGGCAGCTTCAGGTGCCAGCGTATCGCCGCTAAACGGATCACCAGCGTGACCACCATCCCCAGCATCGCCGCATTCTCCAGCGGGACAGCAAAGGTGTAATACGCCGTGGCGTGAACAATCCCCCCGATGATACAGGCCGTCGCGTAGATTTCCGTTCGCAGGATCATCGGGACTTCTCGCGCCAGTATGTCGCGAATAATCCCTCCGCCCACGCCGGTTAACACGCCCATACAGATCGCCACCAGCGGGCCAGTCCCGGCAATAAAGGCTTTATTCACGCCTATTCCCACAAAGACCGCCAGACCGACGGCATCCAGTACCGGCAATATCCATTTTGGCAGTCTGCGAGGCTGACGAACCAGCACGATGGTTAACAGGCAGGTGACCATCGCCACCACCAGATCCGTGGGATCTTTTACCCAAAATACCGGGCCATTTGCCAGCGCCATATCGCGGATCGTTCCGCCTCCCACCGCCGTAACAACGCCGAGTACCAGTACGCCAAAAGGGTCCATGCGCAGTTTTCCGGCAAGCAAAACGCCGGAGATAGCAAAAACGGCTGTGCCAAGAATATCCAGCCAATACACGAGCATCGTTAAATCCTCGAAGGGGGTATATTTATCTGTTTGAGTGACTCTCTGCCAGTTCGGCGCAGAGTTGTTTTGCGGCGAGGATAATACGCGGGCTGGCGCGTTCAAACCAGTCGCTGTTGAGTGCGATAACCGGAATTTTAAGCTGCCGATGCCAGAATTGTTCTATTTTAGGAATCTCGCTCGCATTTCCGACCACCACAATGGCCTGCGGTTGTCGCGCAAGAACCTGTTCACGACTGACCTGGGGCCAGGGAACCCGGCTTTCGGCAAAGATATTTTCACCTCCACAGGTTTCAAGCACCTGGTTCTGGATCGAGCCTTTCCCGGTAGTGAACAGCGGCTGGCTGCCAAATTGCAGAAAAACGCGTTGTTTCGGTTGCGTGCCGTATCGGGCTTTTAGCGCGGCATAGTCGTTGAGCATCTGCTGTGCAGCCTGCCCGGCGCGTTGGGGGGTAGGGCTGAAAGGCGCGAGGTCACGGAGGGTTTGCGCCACCTGTTCGATGCTCACCGCGTCCACCCATTTTACCGTTATTCCCAGCGAAGAGAGCTGGTTCACCTGCCGTTCGGCATTACCGCCGCGCCAGGCGAGGACCAGATCGGGCTTCAGCGCCACGATGCGTTCCAGGTTCATTCCCTGCCAGGTGGCAACCTGTTCGATATGGGCGGCCTGCGGTGGATAATCGGAAAAGCTGCTCACCGCAACGGGCGTGATCCCGGCGGCAAACGCCAGTTCCGTATTGGCAGGGGAGAGAGTGATCACCCGCGGCGCGGCGATGAGCCAGGCCGGAGCGAGCAGAAGCAGGGCGGCCAGCGCCCTGAATGACACCTTACCCACGCGCCAGTTTCTGCACCAGGGTTTCCACCATCACGGTGGACTGTTTGGCCGCAACGGCCAGGAATTCGTCGAAGCTGATGTGGGACTGCTGGTCCGCCACGTCAGAGATCGCGCGAACGACCACGAACGGCACGCTGAAGTTATGGCATACGTGCGCGATGGCTGTGGCTTCCATCTCCACGGCCACAGCCTGCGGGAAGTTATGACGGATTTTCGCCAGACCGACAGAGCCGTTGATAAAGGCATCGCCGCTGACGATCAGGCCACGCACCGCATTGAGGTTCAGCTCGTTAATGCAGCTTTCAGCGGCGGCAATCAGCTTATCATCCGCTTTAAACCCGGCCGGGCAGCCCGGAAGCTGACCATATTCGTAGCCGAATGCGGTGACATCTGCATCGTGATAACGCGCTTCGTCGGAAACCACGATATCGCCCACTTTCAGCGTCGGCGCCAGACCGCCCGCAGAACCCGTATTAATGATAACGTCAGGCTTGCAGCGCTCAAGCAGCAGGGTCGCGCCCAGTGCCGCTGCAACTTTACCGATGCCTGATTTCAGCAGAGCCACGTCAACACCGTTCAACTGGCCGGTGTAGATCTCACAGCCACCGAGGGAGAGGGTCTGACGGTTCTCAATTTTGTCACGCAGCAGCGTAACTTCTTCTTCCATTGCACCAATAATGCCGATTTTCATAGATTTACTCGCGATGTGCCTTGTTAAGATGCATAGTCTATCATGCGGTTAAGGGGAAACGCATTCTCACGCGGGGGAGCACATGGCACCAATCGATTTTCGCACCAAAATTAACTGGCACCGACGTTTCCGTTCGCCACAGGGCGATAAGAGCGAACATGAGATCCTGCGCATTTTCGAAAGCGATCGCGGACGCATCATCAACTCGCCCGCTATCCGTCGGTTACAGCAAAAAACCCAGGTGTTCCCGCTGGAGCGTAACGCCGCGGTGCGTACGCGGTTAACGCACTCCATGGAAGTGCAGCAGGTGGGGCGCTACATTGCGAAAGAGATCCTCAGTCGCCTTAAAGAGCAACGTCTGCTGGAAACCTACGGACTGGATGAACTGACCGGGCCGTTCGAAAGCATCGTTGAGATGGCCTGCCTGATGCACGATATCGGCAATCCTCCCTTTGGTCATTTCGGCGAGGCCGCCATCAATGACTGGTTTAAACAGCGGCTTTTTCCCTCTGACGCCATAAGCCAGCCGCTCAGCGATGACCGCTGTGTGGTACGCGATTTATGCCTGCGTGAAGGCGAAGATAGCCTGAACGATCTGCGCCGTAAGGTGCGCCAGGATCTGTGTCATTTCGAAGGTAACGCGCAGGGGATCCGTCTGGTGCACTCCCTGATGCGGATGAATCTGACCTGGGCCCAGGTGGGCTGTATTCTTAAATACACGCGTCCCGCATGGTGGACCGGAGAAACGCCCGCCACGCATAGCTACCTGATGAAAAAACCGGGCTATTACTTATCGGAAGAAGCATACATCGCGCGGTTGCGTAAAGAACTGTCTCTGACCCCTAATGGCCGTTTTCCATTGACATGGATTATGGAAGCGGCTGATGACATTTCTTATTGCGTGGCCGATCTGGAAGACGCGGTGGAAAAAAGAATATTCAGCGTCGAGGAGCTGTATCAGCATCTTCATGATGCCTGGGGAGAGCATGAAAAAGGTTCTCTGTTTGCGCAGGTCGTCGAGAATGCCTGGGATAAATCGCGTTCAAATTCGCTGAGCCGCAGTACCGAAGATCAGTTCTTTATGTATTTGCGGGTGAACACGCTGAATAAACTGGTGCCGTATGCGGCCGCCCGTTTCATTGATAATTTGCCGATGATATTTAGCGGGGAATTTAATCACGCCCTGCTGGAAGATGAGAGCAGTTTTAGTCAGCTTCTTGAATTATATAAAAACGTGGCTGTTCGCCATGTTTTCAGCCACCCGGATGTCGAGCAGCTGGAGCTGCAAGGATACCGGGTTATCAGCGGGTTGCTGGAGATTTATGGCCCGCTGCTCCAGCTGACGGTCGATGAGTTCAGTGAGCTGGCAAATAATGAACGTGTTCGCCGCCTGCCGATTGAATCTCGTCTCTATCAGAAGCTTTCAACCCGCCACCGGCTGGCATACATTGAAGCCGTCAGTAAAATAGATCGCCATTCTTCCCAATGGCCAGTCATGGAATATTATTATCGCTGTCGTCTTATCCAGGACTATATCAGCGGGATGACAGATTTGTATGCCTGGGATGAATACCGCAAGCTTATGGCCGTTGAATAAGCCATGAGTTTTGTAAAGACGACCAATAAATTTTTACTTTTTCCATAAACTTAATCCCGGAACTAAGCGGTATAAAACGAATCTGAGTTACACAGCAATTTTGCGTTATCTGGTAAATCGAGATTGAGAAACATGAAAAAAACCACATTAGCAATGAGTGCACTGGCTCTGAGTTTAGGTTTAGCGCTGTCCCCTCTGGCGATGGCGGCCGAGACTGCTTCCTCGGCAGCGACTGCGCAGCAGATGCCAAGCCTGGCCCCGATGCTCGAAAAAGTGATGCCATCGGTGGTGAGTATTAACGTTGAGGGCAGCACGACCGTCAATACGCCGCGTATGCCGCGTAATTTCCAGCAGTTCTTCGGCGATAATTCGCCATTCTGCCAGGACGGCTCGCCATTCCAGAGTTCTCCGTTCTGTCAGGGCGGCGGCGCAGGGGATGACGGTCAGGGCGGCGGCCAGCAGCAGAAATTCATGGCACTTGGCTCGGGCGTCATTATTGATGCAGCGAAAGGCTACGTGGTGACCAATAACCACGTGGTAGATAATGCTAACACCATTAAGGTGCAGATGAGCGATGGCCGTAAATTCGATGCCAAAGTGGTCGGTAAAGATCCGCGCTCTGATATCGCGCTGATTCAGATTCAGGATCCGAAGAACCTGACGGCGATTAAGCTTGCCGACTCTGACGCGCTGCGCGTGGGTGACTACACCGTCGCCATCGGTAACCCATTTGGTCTGGGTGAAACCGTGACCTCGGGTATCGTCTCTGCGCTGGGACGTAGCGGCCTGAACGCGGAAAACTATGAAAACTTCATCCAGACGGATGCGGCCATTAACCGCGGTAACTCCGGCGGTGCGCTGGTTAACCTGAACGGTGAGCTGATCGGTATCAACACCGCTATCCTGGCACCGGATGGTGGCAACATCGGTATCGGCTTTGCTATCCCGAGCAACATGGTGAAAAACCTGACTGCGCAGATGGTGCAATATGGACAGGTGAAACGCGGTGAGCTGGGTATCATGGGTACCGAACTGAACTCCGAGCTGGCGAAAGCGATGAAAGTGGACGCTCAGCGCGGCGCATTCGTAAGCCAGGTCATGCCGAACTCTTCGGCGGCGAAAGCCGGCATTAAAGCGGGTGACGTCATCACCTCTCTGAACGGTAAGCCGATCAGCAGCTTTGCCGCCCTGCGTGCGGAAGTGGGTTCTATGCCAATCGGCAGTAAAGTGACCCTCGGCCTGCTGCGTGAAGGTAAGCCGGTTAACGTGAGCCTGGAACTGCAACAAAGCAGTCAGAATCAGGTCGATTCCAGTACCATCTTCAGCGGTATTGAAGGTGCCGAGATGAGCAACAAAGGGGCAGATAAAGGCGTGGTGGTGAACAACGTGAAAGCGAACTCACCTGCTGCCCGTATCGGCCTGAAAAAAGGTGATGTGATCATGGGCGCTAACCAGCAGCCGGTGAAAAACATCGCTGAACTGCGCAAAATTCTCGACAGCAAGCCTTCTGTGCTGGCACTGAATATTCAGCGTGGTGATACCTCTATTTATCTCCTGATGCAATAATCTTCTTAAGCCCCTGTTCGCAGGGGCTTTCTCTTTTCTGTGACCTTTCCCACAACTCCATACATCTCTCTCTGCCTTTGGGCATCTGCACAATGCAGCCTTAGCTGAACTTCCCTATGCTTGAGCTCTGCTCACGGGAGGGTTATATGGCTGGCTGGCATCTTGATACCAAAATGGCGCAGGATATCGTGGCGCGAACCATGCGCATCATCGATACCAATATCAACGTAATGGATGCCCGTGGGCGCATTATCGGCAGTGGCGATCGTGAGCGTATTGGGGAATTGCACGAAGGGGCGTTGCTGGTGCTTTCTCAGGGGCGCGTGGTCGATATCGATGACGCCGTGGCGAAACATCTGCACGGGGTCCGTCAGGGGATCAACCTGCCGCTGCGTCTGGAAGGAGAGATTGTTGGCGTTATCGGTCTGACTGGCGACCCTGAATCGCTGCGTAAATACGGTGAGCTGGTCTGCATGACGGCGGAGATGATGCTGGAGCAGTCGCGTCTGATGCATCTGCTCGCCCAGGACAGCCGCCTGCGTGAAGAGCTGGTGATGAATTTGATTCAGGCTGAGGAGCACACGCCTGCCCTGAGCGAATGGGCGCAGCGTCTGGGTATCGACCTGAATCAGCCGCGCGTGGTCGCCGTTATTGAGGTGGATAGCGGCCAGCTTGGTGTGGACAGCGCCATGGTGGAGCTACAGCAGCTGCAAAACATGCTGGCGACGCCGGAGCGTAACAACCTGGTGGCGATTGTCTCTTTGACGGAAATGGTGGTGCTCAAGCCTGCGCTTAATCAGTTTGGTCGCTGGGACGCGGAAGATCATCGTCGCCGCGTTGAGCTGCTCATCGAGCGCATGAAGGAGAACGGACAGCTCCGTTTTCGCGTCGCGCTGGGAAATTACTTTACCGGGCCGGGAAGCATCGCTCGTTCATGGCGAACGGCGCGCACCACCATGATGGTGGGTAAACAGCGCATGCCGGAGAGCCGCAGTTATTTCTATCAGGATCTGATGCTGCCGGTCCTGCTCGACAGCCTGCGCGGCGGCTGGCAGGCCAACGAGCTGGCGCGTCCGCTGGTGCGTCTGAAAGCGATGGACAACAACGGGCTGCTGCGCCGCACGTTGCAGGCGTGGTTCCGGCATAACGTGCAGCCGCTGGCAACGTCAAAAGCGCTGTTTATTCACCGTAATACGCTGGAGTATAGGCTAAACCGGATCTCGGAACTGACGGGGCTGGATTTAGGGAATTTTGACGACCGGCTATTGCTGTATGTGGCGTTGCAGCTGGATGAACAGAGATGATGCTGTTTGCCGGGTGGCGGCTTCGCCTTACCCGGCCTACATGCGTTCGTAGGCCCGGTAAGCGAAGCGCCACCGGGCAATAAAACGGCTCATTTGTTACGCGTCAATTTCTCAAGATCCGCTTCAATCTCGCTGATCTTATTGGTGACAACGCTTTCCAGGTGACGCAGGTCGTCAAGGATCTTACGTTTCAGATCGACTTCGCTGCGATCGCGCTGGCAGATTTGATCGAGTTCGTCGATCACGTAGCGCAGGTTAGGGCTGATTTCCTGTACTTCTTTATATCCCTGACCGATACCGTCAGCGACAACGGTCTTACGCTGGCGAGGGTATTTAAACTTCACGCTTTTGGCGAAGAACTCTCCTTTGTCCTTGTGAAAATAGATTTTCAAAATATCGTTATTGGCTTCCTGGCGGAGACTATAACGATCAATTTCATCAGGATTGGTAATGCCCAGACTTTTCAGATTATCGTACATAGCGGTACCCTTGATCTCAACATAACCTATGAATAATTAACGAAAAAATCTATTTTCGCCACCTTCGGATATAAAAAAAGCGGGGTTGCCCCCGCTTTTTGTTATACCCGATTAATCGATGGTGCGCAGCAGTTCATTGATGCCCACTTTACCGCGCGTTTTCGCGTCCACTTTTTTCACGATGACCGCGCAATACAGGCTGTATTTGCCATCTTTAGACGGCAGGTTGCCGGAAACCACAACGGAACCAGCTGGAACGCGGCCGTAGTGAATTTCACCGGTTTCGCGATCGTAAATACGGGTGCTCTGGCCAATATAAACGCCCATGGAGATCACAGAACCTTCTTCGACGATCACGCCTTCAACCACTTCGGAACGTGCGCCGATGAAGCAGTTGTCTTCGATGATGGTTGGGTTAGCCTGAAGTGGCTCTAGAACGCCACCGATGCCCACACCGCCGGACAGGTGAACGTTTTTACCGATCTGCGCGCAGGAGCCGACGGTAGCCCAGGTGTCCACCATGGTGCCTTCGTCAACGTAGGCGCCGATGTTCACGTAGGATGGCATCAGCACGGTGTTGCGTGCGATGAAGGCACCCTGACGAACGGCCGCGGGTGGTACTACGCGGAAGCCCTCTTTCTGGAAGCGCGCTTCGTCGTAATCCGCAAATTTCATTGGCACTTTATCGAAGTAGCGGCTTTCTGCTCCGTCGATAACCTGGTTATCGTTGATACGGAAAGAGAGCAGCACAGCTTTCTTCAGCCATTGATGAGTAACCCACTGACCGTCGATTTTTTCTGCCACGCGCAGCGCGCCGGAATCCAGCAGGGAAATAACCTGGTTTACCGCTTCACGGGTCACGGTATCCACATTTGCCGGAGTGATGTCGGCGCGACGCTCAAAAGCGGACTCAATAACGTTCTGTAACTGCTGCATTGTTTACTCTTTCCATTTCACTAAAAAACACGTCACCCTTTATCGTTTGGATTGAGGGCTGCTGTCAACCGTTGTTGCACTTCAAGTTGCAGGTCATTATTAAGGGCACGCCGGTCGGCCGTCGCGATTATAAATAAATCTTCTACTCGTTCGCCAATGGTTGTAATTCGGGCGCCGTGAAGCGAAATTCCCAGATCGGCAAAAACCTGACCGACGCGGGCTAGCAGCCCTGGCTGGTCGAGCGCAATCAGCTCAAGGAACGATTTACGGTCGGTATGGGTCGGCAGGAAATTGACCTCGGTATCGACGGTAAAGTGGCGCAGTTTTGCCGCCTGACGACGCGGCTGCGGAGGTTGCCAGCTGCGCTGCGTAATCGCCTGCTCGAGGCCAAAGCGTATCCCCTCATGCCTGTCCGACGACAGCGGGCTGCCGTCCGGCTCCAGCACAATAAAGGTGTCCATCGCCATGCCGTCGCGGGTGGTAAAAATCTGCGCGTCGTGCACGCTCAGGTTACGCCTGTCCAGCTCGGCACAGACCGCTGCAAACAAATAAGGCCGGTCCGGACTCCAGATGAAAATTTCCGTCCCGCCGCGCGTGGCCTGCGGGCTGAGCAGAATCATCGGTTTTGTCAGGTCGTGCTTCAGCAGATGCCGGGCGTGCCAGGCAAGCTGGTTTGGGCTGTGGCGCACAAAGTAGTTGGCGCGACAGCGCGCCCAAATCTGATGCAGCGCCTCTTCGTTGATGTTATCCATGCGCAGCAGAGCCAGCGCCTGCAACTGATGGTGGCGCACACGCTCACGCATGTCGGGGGTGTTCTGCATCCCGCGACGCAGCTGTTTTTCGGTGGCGAAGTAGAGTTCGCGCAGCAGGCTCTGCTTCCAGCTGTTCCACAGGGTTTCGTTGGTGGCGCAGATATCGGCTACCGTCAGGCAGACCAGGTAGCGCAGGCGGTTCTCCGTTTGCACTTCCTCGGCGAACTGCTTGATCACTTCCGGATCCTGAATATCACGACGCTGAGCGGTAACTGACATCAGCAGATGATGGCGAACCAGCCAGGCGATAAGCTGCGTTTCACGCGAGTTCAGGCCGTGCAGCTCGGCAAATTTCAGCACGTCCTGGGCACCGAGCACGGAGTGGTCGCCGCCGCGACCTTTGGCGATATCATGGAACAGGGCGGCGATCAGGATCAGCTCCGGGTGCGCCAGACGTGGCCACAGATCAACGCACAGCGGATGGCGGGAGCGCGTCTCTTCTTTAGCGAAGCTTTCCAGCTTCAGCATGACGCGGATCGTGTGCTCATCTACCGTATAGGCGTGAAACAGGTCGAACTGCATCTGCCCGACAATATGCGACCACTGGGGCATATAGGCCCACAATACGCTGTGACGGTGCATCGGCAGCAGACCGCGGCTGACGGCGCCCGGATGACGAAGCATGCTCAGGAACAGCGAGCGCGCCTCCGGGATGTAACACAGCGGCTGCTTCAGATGGCGTCGTGCATGGCGCAGATGACGCAGGGTGGTGGAGTAGATCCCGGTGATCGTGCTGTTGCGCACCATGGTGTAGAACATTCGCAGGATCGCTTCCGGTTCGCGGATGAACAGCGTTTCGTCGCGCAGATCGATAAGCGTGCCGCGCAGCTGAAATTCGTCATCAATCGGACGCGGTTTTTCGTCTGCCGTCAGCGCGAGGATCGCCTCATCGAACAGCTGTAACAGCATCTGGTTTAGCTCAGAGACGCGGCGGGTGACGCGGAAGAAATCCTTCATCATTTGCTCGACCGGCTCGTTGCCCTCGCCCTGGTAATTCAGGCGCTGCGCCACGCTGAGCTGTCGGTCAAACAGCAGGCGGTTATCGTAGCGGGTGACTTCCAGGTGCAGGGCAAAACGGATGCGCCACAGCAGATGCAGACATTCATTGAGTTCGTTACGTTCGGCTTCGGTCAGAAAACCAAACCCGACCATTTCGTCCAGCGATGTTGCTCCAAAATGGCGACGGGCGACCCATTGCAGCGTGTGGATATCGCGCAGGCCACCGGGGCTGCTTTTAATATCCGGTTCGAGATTATAGCTGGTACCGTGATAGCGCTGGTGGCGCTGGTTTTGTTCTTCGACTTTCGCGGCGAAGAATTTTTCCGAAGGCCAGAAGCCGTCGCTAAAGATGTGCTTTTGCAGTTCGAGGAACAGCGCAACGTCGCCAATCAGCAGGCGGGTTTCAATCAGGTTGGTGGCGACGGTCAGGTCAGATAACCCTTCCAGCAGACACTCTTCCAGCGTGCGTACGCTGTGGCCCACTTCCAGCTTTACGTCCCAGAGCAGGGTCAACAGTTCACCGATTTTCTGCGCCCGATCGTCCGGCAGTTTTTTACGGCTTAAGATCAGCAGGTCGATATCAGAGAGTGGATGCAGTTCACCCCGGCCATAGCCGCCGACCGCAACCAGCGCGACGTCGCTCACCTGTCCGAAACCGTAGTCGATCCACAGACGTTGCAGGAGCTGGTCGATAAATTCGGTGCGCGCTTCAATGAGCTGTTCGGCCGAAATGCCTACGTCAAATGCGTTACCCAGCCAGCGATGGAAAACCTCCATGTGGGCTTTGATATGCGCGCAGGTCAGCTCATGCGGTGGCCAGACGCCCGGGTTATCAGGCTGGTCGGGGAGGGTGGGAAGTGCTGTATTAGCATACTGTTCGGGTAAGAGATTACTCATCGTGCGCCACCCATAAGAAAAAGCTATCGCCATTAAAAAAGCCGGCATTCGCCGGCTTCTTATCACTCAATGTTCGTCAGTATCGCCGGGATGGTGTCATCCTTGCGCAACGTCATAATTTCGCAGCCGTTGTCTGTAACCACAATAGTATGCTCGTACTGGGCAGACAAGCTTCTGTCTTTGGTTTTTACCGTCCAGCCATCTTTCATGGTACGGATGCGGTAATCACCCGCGTTGACCATTGGTTCGATAGTGAAGGTCATGCCCTTTTGCAGCACTACGCCGCCGTCGTCTGCATCGTAGTGCAGAACCTGCGGTTCTTCATGGAACACACGACCAATACCGTGACCGCAATATTCGCGCACCACGGAGAAACCTTCCGCTTCCACAAATTTCTGGATTGCGGCGCCGATGGTGCGCAGGCGGATGCCCGGCTTCACCATTTTCAGCGCCAGGTAGAGGCTCTCTTGCGTCACTTTGCACAGACGCTCGCCCAGAATCGTTGGCTTGCCAACGATGAACATCTTAGAAGTGTCGCCGTGGTACTCGTCTTTAATCACGGTCACGTCGATGTTGACGATGTCGCCATCTTTCAGCAGCTTCTCGTCATCCGGAATGCCGTGGCAAACCACTTCATTAATAGAGATGCAGACGGATTTCGGGAAACCGTGATAGCCAAGGCAGGCGGAGACCGCGTGCTGCTCGTTGACGATATAGTCGTTACAGATGCGATCCAGTTCGCCAGTGCTGACGCCCGGTTTCACAAACGGCTCGATCATTTCCAGCACGTCCGCGGCCAGACGACCGGCGACGCGCATCTTTTCAATTTCTTCAGGTGTCTTAATAGAGATAGCCATGTAATCTGTCCATCGGTGTCGATTTTTTCGACAATACTAGTGTAAGTGTTGTCAATGGTATCAGTCAGGCGCACCCCGTGCCAAATTGAGAATCATTAACAGCACACTCCGCCAACAATTATTGGTTTCTGGCCGTGTTTTGTGATATAAAGCGCGCCGGACTTCCGATCCATCTCAGATACACAGGCTGGACGGGAGCGACAAATCTCACTTTGTGTAACAACACACACGTATCGGCACATATTCCGGGGTGCCCTTCGGGGTCGGTAATATGGGATACGTGGAGGCATAACCCCAACTTTCAATATAGAGGTTTTAAACATGGCAACTGTTTCCATGCGCGACATGCTCAAGGCTGGTGTTCACTTCGGTCACCAGACCCGTTACTGGAACCCGAAAATGAAGCCTTTCATCTTCGGCGCACGTAACAAAGTTCACATCATCAACCTTGAGAAGACTGTACCAATGTTCAACGAAGCCCTGGCTGAGCTGAACAAGATCTCTTCCCGTAAAGGTAAGATTCTGTTCGTTGGTACTAAGCGCGCTGCAAGCGAAGCTGTGAAAGATGCTGCTAACAGCTGCGACCAGTTCTTCGTGAACCATCGCTGGTTGGGCGGCATGCTGACCAACTGGAAAACTGTTCGTCAGTCCATCAAGCGCCTGAAAGATCTGGAAACCCAGTCTCAGGACGGTACTTTCGATAAGCTGACTAAGAAAGAAGCGCTGATGCGTACTCGTGAACTGGACAAGCTGGAAAACAGCCTGGGCGGTATCAAAGATATGGGCGGCCTGCCAGACGCGCTGTTCGTAATCGATGCAGACCACGAGCACATCGCAATCAAAGAAGCTAACAACCTGGGTATCCCGGTATTCGCTATCGTTGATACCAACTCCGATCCGGACGGTGTTGACTTCGTTATCCCGGGTAACGACGACGCAATCCGTGCTGTTAGCCTGTACCTGAGCGCTGTAGCTGCTACCGTTCGTGAAGGCCGTTCCCAGGATCTGGCTTCTCAGGCGGAAGAAAGCTTCGTAGAAGCTGAATAATAAGGTTTTACCCCTTATTAGTACCGTGTATGAATAGGGGCCCATTATCGGCCCCTTTTTTCAATTTATACTGTTTGGCTCCCGGCCGGGCAGTTCACATCTCCCGAGGATTTAAGAATGGCTGAAATTACCGCATCCCTGGTAAAAGAGCTGCGTGAGCGTACTGGCGCAGGCATGATGGATTGCAAAAAAGCGCTGACCGAAGCGAACGGCGACATCGAGCTGGCAATCGAAAACATGCGTAAATCCGGTGCGATCAAAGCAGCTAAGAAAGCAGGCAACGTTGCTGCTGACGGCGTGATCATCACCAAAATCGACGGCAACTACGGCATCATTCTGGAAGTTAACTGCCAGACTGACTTCGTTGCTAAAGATGCTGGTTTCCAGGCATTTGCTAACAAAGTTCTGGACGCAGCGGTTGCAGGCAAAATCACTGACGTTGAAGTTCTGAAAGCACAGTTCGAAGAAGAGCGTGTAGCGCTGGTTGCTAAAATCGGTGAGAACATCAACATCCGTCGCGTTTCTTCCCTGGAAGGCGATGTTCTGGGCTCTTACCAGCACGGCGCGCGTATCGGTGTTCTGGTTGCGGCTAAAGGCGCTGACGAAGAGCTGGTTAAACAGCTGGCAATGCACATCGCTGCAAGCAAACCAGAATTCGTTAAGCCAGAAGACGTGTCTGCTGAAGTGGTAGAGAAAGAGTACCAGGTTCAGCTGGACATCGCGATGCAGTCTGGTAAGCCAAAAGAAATCGCAGAGAAAATGGTTGAAGGCCGCATGAAGAAATTCACCGGCGAAGTTTCTCTGACTGGCCAGCCTTTCGTAATGGATCCAAGCAAGTCTGTTGCTCAGCTGCTGAAAGAGCACAACGCTGATGTAACTGGCTTCATCCGCTTCGAAGTGGGCGAAGGCATCGAGAAAGTTGAGACTGACTTCGCAGCAGAAGTTGCTGCAATGTCCAAGCAGTCTTAATGATTGAAAAGGAGCCGCCTGAGGGCGGCTTCTTTTTGTCACCAGTCTCACGAAATCAGACAGGCTCCAGTATCGCTGTGCTGATTTGCGACATATCATGTCGCCAGAATTAACCCCATCTTAATCGTTGACAGTCTCAGGAAAGAAACATGGCTACCAATGCAAAACCCGTGTACAAACGCATTCTGCTTAAGCTGAGTGGCGAAGCGCTGCAAGGATCGGAAGGCTTCGGTATTGACGCAAGCATCCTTGATCGCATGGCACAGGAAATCAAAGAACTGGTCGAACTGGGTATTCAGGTTGGCGTGGTCATTGGCGGTGGCAACCTTTTCCGTGGTGCTGGTCTGGCGAAAGCGGGGATGAACCGCGTAGTGGGCGACCACATGGGTATGCTGGCAACCGTGATGAATGGCCTGGCGATGCGTGATGCGCTTCATCGCGCCTATGTGAACGCTCGCCTGATGTCCGCTATTCCTTTGAATGGCGTATGCGATAACTACAGCTGGGCAGAGGCCATCAGCCTGCTGCGCAACAACCGCGTGGTGATCCTCTCCGCCGGTACGGGTAACCCGTTCTTTACCACCGATTCCGCAGCCTGCCTGCGCGGTATCGAAATCGAAGCCGATGTGGTGCTGAAAGCGACCAAAGTAGATGGCGTGTTTACTGCCGACCCGGCAAAAGATCCTTCAGCGACCATGTACGATCAGCTGACCTACAGCGAAGTGCTGGAAAAAGAGCTGAAAGTGATGGATCTTGCCGCCTTTACGCTGGCTCGTGACCACAAACTACCGATCCGTGTCTTCAACATGAACAAGCCTGGCGCGCTGCGTCGCGTTGTTATGGGCGAAAAAGAAGGCACTTTGATCACGGAATAATTTCCGTCGGCGATAAATACAGGTAAGATTCCGCTTTATTTCGACGTGGTATCTTACCTGGGCGCGCCTTTGGCGTTGTCATGAATTAAACGCGACTATACTTAGCACACCTGTAGCGCTGTGCTGGCGGATAGTCTGCCTGAGACAAGTTTTCAAGGATCCGTAACGTGATTAACGACATCAGAAAAGATGCTGAAGTACGCATGGAAAAATGCGTAGAAGCGTTCAAAAACCAAATCAGCAAAATCCGTACTGGCCGTGCTTCCCCAAGCCTGCTGGATGGCATCATCGTAGAATATTACGGTACGCCAACGCCTCTGCGTCAGCTGGCGAGCGTGACGGTAGAAGATACCCGTACCCTGAAAATCAACGTGTTCGACCGCTCAATGAGCCCGGCCGTTGAAAAAGCAATCATGGCATCTGACCTGGGTCTGAACCCAAGCTCAGCCGGCGCGGATATTCGCGTTCCACTGCCTCCGCTGACGGAAGAGCGTCGTAAAGACCTGATCAAAGTGGTTCGTGGTGAAGCTGAGCAGGGTCGTGTTTCCGTACGTAACGTGCGTCGCGATGCGAACGATAAAGTGAAAGCCCTGCTGAAAGAAAAAGAGATCAGCGAAGACGACGATCGTCGTTCTCAGGACGACATTCAGAAAATGACCGACGCGGCCATCAAGAAAATTGATGCGGCGCTGGCAGAAAAAGAAGCGGAACTGATGCAGTTCTGATTTTCGCTGTACACTGATAACGCCGTTCAGAAGGACATTGAGTCTTGCTGGCGGCGTTTTGCTTTTATCTGGTCTAACTTTTGGGCATCTCATGAAGCATCTCACTCTCCTCGGCTCGACCGGCTCTATCGGTTGCAGCACTCTCGACGTTGTACGTCATAATCCTGACAGCTACACCGTGGCCGCGCTTGTGGCCGGAAAAAACGTGCAGCGAATGGTCGAACAGTGCCTGGAGTTTACCCCCCGTTTTGCGGTGATGGATGACGAAGAGAGCGCCCGCCAGGTGAAAGCGCTGTTGCAGGAGAAGGGCTGCCGTACCGAGGTACTCAGCGGGCAACAGGCGGCGTGCGATATGGCCGCGCTTGATGACGTTGATCAGGTCATGGCGGCAATCGTCGGGGCGGCGGGTCTTCTGCCGACGCTTGCCGCTATTGATGCGGGTAAAGATGTCCTGCTTGCGAACAAAGAGTCGCTGGTCACCTGCGGACGCCTCTTTATGGAAGCGGTAAAACAGCGTGGGGCGCGTCTTTTGCCGGTCGATAGCGAACACAACGCGATTTTTCAGAGTTTACCTCAACCTTTTCAACAAAACCTGGGGTACGCTGACCTGGAGCAGAATGGCGTTGTGTCGATTCTGCTTACCGGGTCTGGTGGCCCGTTCCGTGAAACGCCACTGTCTGAATTGAGCGCAATAACGCCGGATCAGGCGTGTCGTCATCCGAACTGGTCAATGGGGCGTAAGATCTCCGTCGATTCGGCCACCATGATGAACAAAGGTCTGGAATACATTGAAGCTCGCTGGCTGTTCAATGCGTCGGCGAAACAGATGGAAGTGCTGATCCACCCGCAGTCGGTGATTCACTCGATGGTGCGCTATCAGGACGGCAGCGTGCTGGCTCAGCTGGGCGAACCGGATATGCGTACGCCTATTGCTCATACGATGGCGTGGCCAAACCGCGTAAAATCGGGCGTTAAGCCTCTCGATTTTTGTAAGCTGAGTTCACTGACGTTTAGCGAGCCTGATTACGACCGTTATCCCTGTCTGAAACTGGCGATGACGGCCTTCGATCAGGGGCAGGCGGCGACAACGGCGCTTAATGCAGCCAATGAAGTGACCGTTGAAGCATTCCTGAATCAGCAGATCCGCTTTACTGACATCGCCGCGTTGAATTTATCCGTGCTGGAGATAATGGATTTGCGTGAGCCGCAGAGCGTCGAACAGGTGCTGGCCGTGGATGAACAGGCACGCATTGTTGCGCGTAAACAGGTGACACGTCTCGCAGGCTGGTGATAAAGCAAGCACTAGTCGTCGTGCTATTTGTTAGCGTTGGGCTTCAGTGATATAGTCTGCGCCACCTGATCGCAGGTATTTGGCTTTAAGTGGTCAGGTAAGCCGTGGTTTGACACGGCTTTTTTATGTATAGGCTTCAGTATTCCTGTGTACCGTTAAATCCTTTCAGGGACTAAAAACGCGTTATGTTGTCTGCGAATCAACCAATAAGCGAAAACTTGCCAGCACATGGCTGTCGCCATGTTGCAATCATCATGGATGGCAATGGCCGCTGGGCGAAAAGACAAGGGAAGATACGAGCCTTTGGGCATAAAGCTGGGGCGAAATCTGTTCGCCGCGCCGTCTCTTTTGCCGCCAATAACGGCATTGATGCGTTAACGCTCTATGCTTTTAGCAGTGAGAACTGGAATCGACCTGCGCAGGAAGTGACTGCGTTGATGGAACTGTTCGTGTGGGCGCTCGATAGTGAAGTAAAAAGCCTGCACCGCCACAACGTCCGCTTGCGTATTATTGGCGAAACCAGTCGTTTTAACTCACGTTTGCAGGAACGGATTCGCAAAGCAGAAGCGCTGACGGAAAATAATACCGGCCTGACGCTCAATATCGCGGCGAATTACGGCGGACGCTGGGATATTATCCAGGGGGTTCGGCATTTGGCTGAGCAGGTTCAGGAAGGGCTGTTAAGACCCGACCAGATTGATGAAGAGGCGCTGAGTCAGCAAATCTGCATGAATGAACTGGCACCCGTGGATTTGGTTATAAGGACAGGGGGGGAACATCGCATAAGTAACTTTTTGCTGTGGCAAATTGCCTACGCCGAACTTTACTTTACGGATGTTCTTTGGCCAGATTTTGATGAACAAGACTTTGAAGGTGCGCTGCATGCCTTTGCCAATCGAGAGCGTCGTTTCGGCGGCACCGAGCCTGGTGGCGATAACGCCTGATGGGGGTAGCTTTTGCTGAAGTATCGCCTGATTTCCGCTTTTGTATTAATACCCGTCGTCATCGCAGCGCTGTTTTTACTGCCTCCGGTGGGATTCGCTATTGTTACGCTGGTGGTGTGTATGCTCGCCGCGTGGGAATGGGGGCAGCTTAGCGGCTTTACCTCGCGCACTCAGCGGGTATGGCTGGCGGTACTCTGTGGTTTTTTACTGGCCCTGATGCTGTATACCTTGCCTGAATATCATCATGATGTTCACCAGCCGCTGGTTGCCGGATCCTTATGGATATCGCTGGCCTGGTGGATTGCTGCGCTTGTTTTAGTGCTTTTCTATCCGGGCTCTGCGGCGATCTGGCGTAACTCTAAAGTGTTGCGCCTTATTTTTGGTCTGCTCACGATTGTTCCGTTTTTCTGGGGGATGGTTGCGTTGCGCGCCTGGCACTATGACGAAAACCACTACAGCGGCGCGATATGGCTGCTTTATGTGATGATTCTCGTCTGGGGGGCTGACTCCGGGGCCTATATGTTTGGTAAACTGTTCGGCAAACATAAACTGGCGCCAAAGGTTTCTCCGGGCAAAACCTGGCAAGGCTTCATCGGCGGCCTGTTTACGGCAGCGATTATCTCCTGGGGCTATGGCGTCTGGGCGAATCTTGAGGTTGCCCCCTCGACGCTGCTGGTATGTTCGATTTTCGCGGCGCTGGCATCGGTGCTGGGTGATTTAACCGAGAGTATGTTTAAGCGTGAAGCAGGGATTAAGGACAGTGGTCACCTGATTCCAGGACATGGCGGAATACTGGATCGCATTGACAGCCTTACCGCGGCTGTTCCCGTATTTGCTTGCCTGCTTTTACTGGTGTTTGGGACGATATAACGGAAGGTTTTATGCTGAGCATTCTCTGGAATCTGGCGGCGTTCATTGTTGCACTGGGTGTACTGATTACCGTGCATGAATTTGGCCATTTCTGGGTTGCCCGGCGCTGTGGTGTGCGGGTGGAGCGATTCTCGATTGGCTTTGGCAAATCGCTCTGGAAGCGCACCGATAAGCATGGCACCGAGTTTGTCATTGCTCTGATTCCCCTGGGCGGCTATGTCAAAATGCTCGACGAACGCGTTGAGCCTGTCGCCCCGGAACTTCGCCATAGCGCGTTTAACAATAAAACTGTTGGACAACGTGCTGCCATCATCGCTGCCGGCCCGGTAGCCAATTTCATCTTCGCTATCTTCGCCTACTGGCTGGTGTTTATCATCGGCGTGCCTGGCGTGCGCCCGGTCGTGGGCGAAATCACCACGGGTTCTATTGCGGCAACGGCGCAAATTACACCGGGAATGGAACTTAAAGCGATTGATGGTATCGAAACCCCTGATTGGGATGCCGTGAGGTTACAACTGGTTGCCAAAATTGGTGATGAGCAGACAACCGTCAGCGTATCGCCATTTGGTTCCGACCAGCGGCAGGAAAAAGTGCTGGATTTACGCCACTGGCGCTTTGAGCCAGACAAAGAGGACCCTGTCGCCGCACTCGGGATTCGACCGCGCGGCGCGCAGATCGAGCCGGTATTAGCCGAAGTACAGGCCAAATCGGCAGCGAGTAAAGCAGGTTTACAAGCGGGTGACAGGATCGTTAAAGTCGATGGTCAGCCATTAACACAATGGATGACCTTTGTTACTCTGGTGCGCGATAATCCAGGCAAGCCGCTCGCGCTGGAAGTGGAAAGGCAGGGGAGTTCGCTCTCACTGACTCTCACCCCGGATACCAAATCGGGCGGCGGTAAGGTGGAAGGGTTTGCAGGCGTTGTGCCGAAAGTGATCCCACTGCCAGATGAGTACAAGACAATACGCCAGTATGGGCCGTTTAGCGCCATCGTTGAGGCCACGGATAAAACATGGCAGCTGATGAAGCTTACGGTCAACATGTTGGGGAAATTGATAACCGGTGATGTGAAACTGAACAACCTCAGTGGGCCAATTTCGATTGCTCAGGGGGCTGGGATGTCAGCGGAGTTCGGGGTGATTTACTATCTCATGTTCCTTGCGCTGATTAGCGTGAACCTGGGGATAATCAACCTGTTCCCGCTTCCCGTATTAGATGGGGGCCATCTGCTGTTTTTAGCGATTGAAAAGCTAAAAGGCGGACCGGTATCCGAGCGAGTTCAAGACTTTAGTTATCGCATTGGCTCGATTTTGCTGGTGCTGTTAATGGGGCTTGCACTTTTCAATGATTTCTCTCGGTTGTAAGAGAGTTAGTTAGGAAGAACGCATAATAACGATGGCGATGAAAAAGTTGCTCATAGCGTCGCTGCTGTTTAGCAGCGCGACCGTATACGGTGCTGACGGGTTCGTAGTGAAAGATATTCATTTCGAAGGCCTTCAGCGTGTCGCCGTTGGTGCGGCCCTCCTCAGTATGCCTGTGCGCCCCGGCGATACGGTTAATGATGAAGATATCAGTAACACCATCCGTGCTCTGTTTGCCACTGGCAACTTTGAGGACGTCCGCGTCCTGCGCGATGGTGATACGCTGGTGGTTCAGGTAAAAGAACGTCCAACGATTGCCAGCATCACTTTCTCCGGTAACAAATCGGTGAAAGACGACATGCTCAAGCAGAACCTTGAGGCATCGGGTGTTCGTGTGGGGGAATCTCTGGACCGCACAACCCTTGCAGACATTGAAAAAGGTCTGGAAGATTTCTACTACAGCGTCGGTAAATACAGCGCGAGCGTTAAAGCGGTTGTTACACCGCTGCCACGTAACCGTGTTGACCTGAAACTGGTCTTCCAGGAAGGTGTTTCTGCGAAGATCCAGCAGATCAACATCGTGGGTAACCACGCGTTCAGCACCGACGAACTGATCTCCAACTTCCAGCTGCGTGACGAAGTGCCGTGGTGGAACGTGGTAGGCGATCGTAAATACCAGAAACAGAAACTGGCGGGTGACCTTGAAACCCTGCGCAGCTACTATCTGGATCGCGGTTACGCCCGTTTCAACATCGATTCAACTCAGGTGAGTCTGACTCCGGACAAGAAAGGTATCTACATTACCGTTAACATCACAGAAGGCGATAAGTACACGCTTTCGGGTGTTGAAGTCAGCGGCAACCTGGCAGGACATTCAGCTGAAATTGAATCTCTGACCAAAATTCAGCCGGGCGATCTGTACAGCGGATCTAAAGTCACCAAAATGGAAGACAGCATTAAGAAGCTGCTCGGCCGTTATGGTTATGCGTATCCGCGTGTGCAAACGCAGCCGGAAATTAACGACACGGATAAAACCGTTAAGCTGCACGTTAACGTTGATGCGGGCAACCGCTTCTACGTGCGTAAGATCCGCTTCGAAGGTAACGATACCTCTAAAGACTCCGTTCTGCGCCGTGAAATGCGCCAGATGGAAGGGGCATGGCTGGGAAGCGATCTGGTAGATCAGGGTAAAGAGCGTCTGAACCGTCTGGGCTACTTCGAAACGGTCGATACCGATACTCAGCGTGTACCAGGTCGTCCGGATCAGGTTGATGTTGTTTATAAAGTTAAAGAACGTAATACCGGTAGCTTCAACTTCGGTATTGGTTACGGTACTGAAAGTGGCGTGAGCTTCCAGGTCGGTGTTCAGCAGGATAACTGGCTGGGTACGGGCTACTCTGTCGGTATCAACGGGACGAAAAACGACTACCAGACCTACTCTGAGTTCTCCGTTACCAACCCATACTTCACCGTTGACGGTGTAAGCCTGGGCGGTCGTATCTTCTATAACGACTTTAAAGCGGACGACGCGGACCTCTCCTCGTATACCAACAAGAGTTACGGTCTGGATGGTACGCTTGGCTTCCCGGTTAACGAATACAACACCTTGCGCGCAGGTTTAGGGTACGTGCATAACGACCTGTCCAACATGCAACCGCAGGTGGCGATGTGGCGTTACCTGGACTCCATCGGTCAGTCGGCGAGTACGTCCAGCGATGATAACGGTTTCGCCGCGGATGACTTCACCTTCAACTACGGTTGGACCTACAACCGTCTTGACCGTGGCTACTTCCCGACGGAAGGTTCACGCGTCAACCTGAACGGTAAAGTGACTATCCCGGGCTCGGATAACGAGTTCTACAAGGTCACGCTGGATACGGCGTCCTACTTCCCAATTGATGAAGATCACAAGTGGGTCGTTCTGGGTCGTACCCGTTGGGGTTATGGTGACGGTATTGGAAGCAAAGAACTGCCGTTCTATGAAAACTTCTACGCCGGTGGTTCAAGCACCGTGCGTGGCTTCCAGTCCAATAACATTGGTCCGAAAGCGGTTTATTACGGCGGTAATGACGAAGATAACTGCGCAAGCCGTGATCCTAAGCAAGTATGTAGCTCTGATGACGCAGTAGGTGGTAACGCTATGGCCGTGGCGAGCCTCGAGTTCATCACGCCTACGCCGTTTATCAGTGATAAGTATGCGAACTCCGTGCGTACCTCCTTCTTTATGGATGCAGGTACGGTGTGGGACACCAACTGGGAGAACACCGCACAGATGCGTGCGGCGGGGGTTCCGGACTACAGCGATCCGAGCAACATTCGCATGTCCGCAGGTATCGCATTACAATGGATGTCACCGCTGGGGCCGTTGGTCTTCTCTTACGCCCAGCCGTTTAAGAAATACGATGGAGACAAAGCGGAGCAGTTCCAGTTTAACATTGGTAAAACCTGGTAATAATCCGCTGCAATGGAATGCGTTGGCAGTGTAGCGCTGACAACCGGCGATCGGTAACACGGTCGCCTTGCCACGCAAAGAACGGTACCCCTCGGGTGCCAATGGGATGGTAAGGAGTTAATTGTGAAAAAGTGGTTATTAGCTGCAGGTCTCGGTTTAGCGATGGCAACTTCTGCTCAGGCAGCGGATAAAATTGCAATCGTCAACATGGGTAATTTGTTCCAGCAGGTTGCACAGAAAACCGGTGTTTCTGCAACGCTGGAAAACGAATTCAAAGGCCGTGCGAGCGAACTGCAACGTATGGAAGGTGATCTTCAGTCCAAGATGCAGCGTCTTCAGCGTGATGGTTCTACCATGAAAGCGAGCGAGCGCAGCAAACTGGAAAAAGACGTCATGTCTCAGCGCCAGACCTTCTCTCAGAAAGCACAGGCTTTCGAGCAGGATCGTCAGCGTCGTTCTAACGAAGAGCGTGGCAAACTGGTGACGCGTATTCAGTCTGCCGTTAAAGCAGTAGCAGCCGATCAGAGCATCGATCTGGTTGTTGATGCGAACGCCGTTGCATTCAACAGCAGCGATGTTAAAGACATCACCGCTGATGTTCTGAAACAGGTTAAATAAGTAATGCCTTCAATTCGACTGGCTGATTTAGCTCAGCAGTTGGATGCAGAATTACACGGTGATGGCGATATCGTCATCACCGCTGTTGCGTCCATGCAATCTGCTAAAGCAGGCACTATTACCTTCATGGTAAGCCCTAAGTACCGTGAACACCTGGCCCAGTGCCAGGCGTCTGCCGTTGTGCTGACGCAGGACGATCTTCCGTTTGCCACTAGCGCTGCACTGGTAGTGAAAAATCCCTACCTGACCTATGCGCGCATGGCCCAAATTCTTGATACCACGCCGCAGCCGGCACAGAACATTGCAGCCAGTGCTGCGATTGATCCGACGGCTCAGCTGGGTAACAACGTATCAGTCGGCGCAAACGCCGTTATCGAATCCGGCGTTGTTTTGGCTGATAACGTGGTGATTGGCCCTGGCTGCTTTGTTGGAAAAAATACGAAAATTGGCGCAGGGACTCGTCTGTGGGCCAATGTCTCTGTCTACCATGAGGTTGAGATTGGCGAGAATTGTCTCGTTCAGTCCAGCACGGTGATTGGTTCTGACGGATTTGGTTACGCCAACGATCGGGGTAACTGGGTTAAGATCCCTCAGCTGGGTCGCGTGATTATCGGCGATCGTGTGGAGATCGGCGCTTGCACAACTATCGACCGCGGTGCGCTTGACGACACCATTATTGGTAACGGTGTTATCATAGACAACCAGTGCCAGATTGCACATAACGTTGTGATTGGCGACAATACCGCAGTTGCGGGTGGTGTTATCATGGCAGGCAGCCTGAAAATTGGCCGTTACTGCATGATTGGCGGTGCCAGCGTGATCAATGGCCATATGGAAATATGCGACAAAGTCACGGTGACGGGGATGGGTATGGTGATGCGTCCAATCACTGAGCCTGGCGTTTATTCCTCAGGTATTCCGCTGCAACCGAACAAGGTCTGGCGTAAAACAGCTGCACTGGTGATGAATATTGATGATATGAGCAAGCGACTCAAAGTGATTGAGCGCAAAATCGATCAACAAGACTAAGCGTTCATCCGTTTAACGCTAAATTTCCCGGCCTGTCGGCTTTGTTTATAAACCGGCAGGCCGTGTTATTATTGCTACTTAGTACATTTGACAGGAAGAGTATTTTGACTACTGACACTCATACTCTGCATATTGAAGAGATTTTAGAACTTCTGCCGCACCGCTATCCGTTTTTACTGGTAGACCGTGTGCTGGATTTTGAAGAAGGTCGTTTTCTGCGCGCAGTGAAAAATGTCTCCGTTAACGAGCCGTTCTTCCAGGGGCACTTCCCTGGTAAGCCTATCTTCCCGGGTGTATTGATCCTGGAAGCGATGGCACAGGCTACCGGTATTCTGGCGTTTAAAAGCGTAGGTAAACTGGAACCGGGTGAACTCTATTACTTCGCGGGTATCGATGAAGCGCGCTTCAAGCGTCCGGTCGTGCCTGGTGATCAAATGATCATGGAAGTCACTTTTGAAAAAACGCGTCGCGGCCTGACTCGCTTCAAAGGCGTAGCTATGGTTGACGGCAAAGTTGTTTGCGAAGCGACAATGATGTGTGCGCGTAGCCGGGAGGCCTGATACGTGATTGATAAATCCGCCTTTATTCATCCTACCGCCATTGTGGAAACGGGTGCCATCATTGGTGCCAACGTCCACATTGGCCCGTTTTGTATTGTTGGACCCCATGTCGAAATTGGTGAGGGTACAGTACTGAAATCTCACGTTGTCGTGAATGGTCATACCACCATTGGCTGCAACAATGAGATCTATCAGTTCGCCTCCATCGGCGAAGTTAACCAGGATCTCAAGTATGCTGGCGAACCGACCCGCGTGGAAATCGGCGATCGTAACCGCATTCGCGAAAGCGTCACCATTCATCGTGGTACAACGCAAGGCGGTGGATTGACGAAGGTGGGCAGCGACAACCTGTTTATGGTTAATGCGCATATTGCGCACGACTGTACCGTGGGTAGCCGCTGTATTCTCGCCAACAACGCAACGCTGGCGGGACACGTATCGGTTGATGATTTCGCCATTATTGGCGGCATGACCGCAGTCCATCAGTTCTGCATCATTGGTGCACACGTGATGGTCGGCGGATGCTCCGGTGTGGCGCAGGACGTCCCACCGTTTGTGATTGCGCAGGGCAACCATGCCACGCCGTTTGGCGTGAACATCGAAGGTCTCAAGCGTCGTGGTTTTAGTCGCGAAGCGATTACTGCCATCCGCAACGCGTACAAACTGCTGTACCGTAGCGGTAAAACGCTGGAAGAGGCTAAGCCGGAAATTGCCGAGCTGGCGAATAAGCACCCTGAAGTGAAAACGTTCATGGAATTCTTTGAACGTTCAACCCGTGGTCTGATTCGTTAATGGTCGACAGTCGTCCGCTTACCATCGCCCTGGTCGCCGGAGAAACCTCCGGCGATATTCTTGGTGCAGGTCTTATCCGCGCGCTTAAAGCCCGTGTACCCAATGCCCGCTTTGTGGGCGTGGCTGGGCCGCTGATGCAGGCCGAAGGCTGTGAAGCCTGGTATGAAATGGAAGAGCTGGCTGTGATGGGCATCGTCGAGGTGTTGGGGCGCTTGCGTCGCCTGCTGCATATTCGCGCCGACCTTACCCGCCGCTTTACCGACCTTAAGCCCGATGTATTTGTCGGCATTGATGCGCCTGATTTCAATATTACCCTTGAAGGGAACCTGAAAAAGCAGGGGATCAAAACTATCCATTACGTCAGTCCGTCCGTGTGGGCGTGGCGACAGAAACGCGTTTTCAAAATCGGACGATCCACTAATCTGGTGCTGGCTTTTCTGCCTTTCGAAAAAGCGTTTTACGACAGATTTTATGTCCCGTGCCGTTTTATCGGTCATACCATGGCGGATGCCATGCCGCTGGATCCGGATAAAAACGCGGCGCGTGACGAACTGGGCATCCCGCATGATGTGCACTGTCTGGCGCTGCTGCCAGGGAGCCGGGGTGCGGAAGTTGAAATGCTCAGTGCCGATTTCCTGAAAACGGCGCAAATTCTTCGCAAGACTTACCCCGATCTTGAAGTGGTCGTGCCGCTGGTGAATGCCAAACGCCGCGAGCAGTTTGAGCGTATCAAAGCTGACGTCGCCCCGGATCTTCACGTCCGCCTGCTGGACGGGAAAGGGCGGCAAGCCATGTTTGCGAGCGATGCCGCACTGCTGGCTTCCGGCACGGCTGCGCTGGAGTGTATGCTGGCAAAATGCCCAATGGTGGTCGGTTATCGCATGAAGCCGTTTACCTTCTGGCTGGCAAAACGTCTGGTAAAAACAGATTACGTATCCCTGCCAAACCTGCTTGCGGGTCGCGAACTGGTGAAAGAGCTCTTGCAGGATGAATGCCAGCCGCAGGCACTGGCTGATGCATTACTGCCGCTGCTGGCCAACGGTAAAACCAGCCACCAGATGCATGATACCTTCCGTGAACTGCATCAACTGATCCGCTGTAATGCTGATGAGCAGGCGGCCGATGCGGTGCTGGAGTTAGCACAATGATGGAATTTATTTATCCCCATACCCACCTCGTTGCAGGTGTGGATGAAGTCGGTCGTGGCCCGTTAGTGGGTGCCGTTGTGACCGCGGCGGTGATCCTCGATCCAGCCCGCCCGATCGTTGGCCTGAACGACTCGAAAAAACTGAGTGAAAAGCGTCGCCTGGCGCTGTTCGATGAAATTAAAGAAAAGGCACTGGCCTGGAGTCTCGGGCGCGCAGAGCCGGATGAGATCGACGATCTGAACATTCTGCACGCCACCATGCTGGCGATGCAGCGTGCCGTTGCTGGCCTGAAGATTGTGCCTGAGTATGTGCTGATCGACGGTAACCGTTGCCCGGCGCTGCCGATGCCTTCCATGGCTGTTGTTAAAGGCGATAGCCGCGTCGCAGAAATCAGTGCGGCGTCAATCATTGCCAAAGTGACGCGCGATGCCGAAATGGCCGCGCTGGACCTCACTTATCCCGCGTATGGTTTCGCCCAGCACAAGGGATATCCAACGGCTTTCCATCTGGAAAAGCTGGCTGAACATGGCGCAACTGAACATCATCGGCGTAGCTTTGGCCCGGTGAAACGCGCGCTGGGACTGGTGTCCTGAATCAAGACGCAAGCAATTAAGTAACGCGGGATCTGAAGATGGCTGAACCACGTTTCGTACACCTGCGGGTGCATAGCGACTACTCCATGATCGATGGGCTGGCAAAGACCGGGCCGCTGGTAAAAAAGGCGGCCTCGCTTGGCATGCCTGCGCTGGCGATCACCGATTTTACCAACCTGTGTGGCCTGGTGAAGTTCTACGGAACGGCGCATGGCGCAGGATTAAAGCCCATCGTCGGCGCGGATTTTCATGTGCAGAGCGACCTGCTCGGCGATGAGATGACGCAAATTTCCGTGTTAGCCATGAACAACACGGGTTATCAGAACCTCACTCTGCTGATCTCAAAAGCCTACCAGCGCGGTTACGGCGCACTGGGTCCATGGATTGACCGCGACTGGCTGGCGGAGCTGAACGAAGGTTTGCTGCTGATCTCCGGTGGCCGTATGGGAGATGTCGGCAAATGTCTGCTACGCGGTAATAACGCGCTGGTGGATCAGTGCGTCTCGTTCTACGAAGAGTATTTCCCGGATCGTTATTACCTGGAGCTGATCCGTACCGGGCGTGCGGATGAAGAGAGCTACCTGCATGCGGCCGTCGCCCTGGCGGAAGCGCGTGGCCTGCCTGTGGTGGCCACCAACGATGTGCGCTTCCTTGAGGCGGGTGATTTTGACGCGCATGAAATTCGCGTCGCCATCCACGACGGCTTCACCCTCGACGATCCGAAACGTCCGCGCAACTACTCATCGCAGCAGTACATGCGCAGCGAAGAGGAGATGTGTGAGCTCTTCTCGGACATCCCGGAAGCGCTGGAAAACAGCGTAGAGATTGCCAAGCGCTGTAACGTCACCGTGCGTCTCGGCGAATACTTCCTGCCGCAGTTCCCGACGGGCGACATGACCACCGAAGATTTCCTGGTCATGAAATCGAAAGAGGGTCTGGAAGAGCGTCTGGAATTCCTCTTCCCGGATGAAGCGGTCCGTAAAGAGAAGCGTCCTGAATATGACGAGCGCCTGGATATTGAACTCCAGGTGATCAACCAGATGGGGTTCCCAGGCTACTTCCTGATCGTGATGGAGTTCATCCAGTGGTCGAAAGATAACGGCGTGCCGGTAGGTCCGGGCCGTGGTTCTGGTGCCGGCTCGCTGGTGGCGTATGCCCTGAAAATCACCGATCTCGATCCGCTGGAATTTGACCTGCTGTTCGAACGTTTCCTCAACCCGGAACGTGTCTCCATGCCCGACTTTGACGTCGACTTCTGCATGGAAAAACGCGACCAGGTGATTGAGCACGTGGCCGATATGTACGGTCGTGATGCGGTTTCGCAGATCATCACCTTCGGTACGATGGCCGCGAAAGCGGTTATCCGCGACGTGGGCCGCGTTCTGGGCCACCCGTACGGTTTTGTCGATCGTATCTCTAAGCTGGTGCCGCCCGATCCGGGCATGACTCTGGCGAAAGCCTTTGAAGCTGAACCTCAGCTGCCGGAAATCTACGAAGCCGACGAAGAGGTCAAAGCGCTGATCGACATGGCGCGCAAGCTGGAAGGCGTCACGCGTAACGCCGGTAAGCATGCGGGGGGTGTGGTTATCGCCCCGACCAAAATCACCGACTTTGCGCCGCTGTACTGCGACGAAGCGGGTCAGCATCCGGTCACCCAGTTCGACAAGAACGACGTAGAATACGCCGGGCTGGTGAAGTTCGACTTCCTCGGCCTGCGTACGCTGACCATCATCAACTGGGCGCTGGAGATGATCAACGCCCGTCGCGAGAAGAACGGCGAGCCTCCGCTGGATATCGCGGCTATCCCGCTTGATGACAAGAAAAGTTTCGACATGCTGCAACGCTCGGAGACGACAGCCGTCTTCCAGCTTGAATCCCGCGGCATGAAAGATTTGATTAAGCGTCTGCAACCAGACTGCTTCGAAGATATGATCGCGCTGGTGGCCCTGTTCCGTCCGGGGCCGTTGCAGTCGGGGATGGTAGATAACTTTATCGACCGTAAACACGGGCGCGAAGAGATTTCTTACCCGGACGTGCAGTGGCAGCATGAAAGCCTGAAACCGGTACTGGAGCCAACCTATGGCATCATCCTGTATCAGGAACAGGTCATGCAGATCGCCCAGGTGCTTTCTGGTTATACCCTTGGCGGCGCAGACATGCTGCGTCGTGCGATGGGTAAGAAAAAGCCGGAAGAGATGGCCAAGCAACGTTCCATCTTTGAGGATGGGGCGAAGAAAAACGGCGTCGATGGCGAACTGGCGATGAAAATCTTCGACCTGGTGGAGAAATTCGCCGGGTACGGATTTAACAAATCCCACTCCGCCGCCTATGCTTTGGTTTCGTATCAAACGCTGTGGCTGAAGGCTCACTATCCCGCTGAGTTTATGGCGGCGGTAATGACCGCCGATATGGACAACACCGAGAAGGTGGTTGGCCTGGTGGACGAGTGCTGGCGCATGGGGCTGAAGATCCTGCCGCCGGATATTAACTCTGGCCTGTACCATTTCCACGTTAACGATGACGGGGAAATCGTCTATGGGATCGGCGCTATCAAGGGCGTAGGTGAGGGGCCGATCGAGGCGATCATCGAAGCGCGTAACAACGGCGGCTATTTCCGCGAGCTGTTCGATCTGTGCGCCCGCACCGATACCAAAAAACTGAACCGCCGGGTGCTGGAAAAACTGATCATGTCCGGCGCGTTTGATCGGCTGGGGCCACACCGCGCCGCGCTGATGAACTCGCTCGGCGATGCGCTGAAAGCAGCCGATCAGCACGCGAAAGCGGAAGCCATTGGCCAGGCAGATATGTTCGGCGTGCTGGCGGAAGAGCCAGAGCAGATTGAGCAGTCTTATTCCAACTGCCAGCCCTGGCCAGAACAGGTGGTGCTGGATGGGGAGCGGGAAACGTTAGGCCTGTACCTGACGGGGCACCCGATCAACCAGTATCTGAAAGAAATTGAGCGCTATGTCGGCGGCCACAGGCTTAAAGACATGCATCCGACAGAACGTGGTAAAATCACCACGGCTGCGGGGCTCGTGATTGCTGCAAGGGTAATGGTCACCAAGCGCGGCAATCGTATCGGCATCTGTACCCTGGATGACCGTTCCGGGCGTCTGGAGGTGATGTTGTTCACCGACGCGCTGGATAAATACCAGCAATTGCTGGAAAAAGACCGCATACTTATCGTCAGCGGACAGGTCAGCTTTGATGACTTCAGCGGGGGGCTTAAAATGACCGCCCGCGAAGTGATGGACATTGACGAAGCCCGGGAAAAATATGCTCGCGGGCTTGCTATCTCGCTGACGGACAGGCAAATTGATGACCAGCTTTTAAACCGACTCCGTCAGTCTCTGGAACCCCACCGCTCGGGGACCATTCCAGTACATCTCTACTATCAGAGGGCGGATGCACGTGCGCGGTTGCGCTTTGGTGCAACGTGGCGTGTCTCTCCGAGCGATCGTTTACTGAACGATCTCCGTGGCCTCATTGGTTCGGAGCAGGTGGAACTGGAGTTTGACTAATACAGGAATACTATGAGTCTGAATTTCCTTGATTTCGAACAGCCGATTGCAGAGCTGGAAGCGAAAATCGATTCTCTGACAGCCGTGAGCCGTCAGGATGAAAAACTGGATATTAACATCGACGAAGAAGTGCATCGTCTGCGCGAAAAAAGCGTAGAACTGACGCGCAAAATCTTTGCCGATCTCGGCGCATGGCAGATCGCCCAGTTGGCGCGTCATCCACAGCGTCCGTACACCCTGGATTATGTCCGCCTGGCGTTTGACGAATTTGACGAACTGGCAGGCGACCGCGCATACGCTGACGATAAAGCTATCGTCGGCGGTATCGCGCGTCTGGATGGACGTCCGGTGATGATTATTGGTCATCAGAAAGGCCGTGAAACCAAAGAGAAAATCCGTCGTAACTTCGGTATGCCAGCGCCAGAAGGCTACCGTAAGGCCCTGCGTCTGATGGAGATGGCTGAGCGTTTCAATATGCCTATCATCACCTTCATCGACACGCCGGGTGCTTACCCGGGTGTTGGCGCTGAAGAGCGCGGTCAGTCTGAAGCCATCGCACGCAACCTGCGTGAGATGTCTCGCCTGAAAGTGCCGGTCATCTGTACCGTTATCGGTGAAGGTGGGTCCGGCGGTGCGCTGGCAATTGGCGTGGGCGATAAAGTGAATATGCTACAGTACAGTACCTATTCCGTTATCTCTCCGGAAGGCTGTGCCTCCATTCTGTGGAAAAGTGCCGATAAAGCGCCGCTGGCTGCTGAAGCGATGGGCATCATTGCCCCACGTCTGAAAGAGCTGAAGCTGATCGACACCGTTATCCCTGAACCGCTGGGCGGCGCGCATCGTAAGCCGGAAGTGATGGCTGCTTCCCTTAAAGCGCAACTGCTGGCAGATCTGGCGGACCTGGACGTGCTGAGCACAGAAGATCTGCTCAACCGTCGTTATCAGCGTCTGATGACCTACGGTTACGCGTAAGCCTCACAATTATTCTAAAAGCCGCACATTGTTGCGGCTTTTTTTATACCTGCCGTTTACCTTAACTATGCTTATCTGATGTTTTTCAAGGAGGTAAACCATGAACATCATTGCCATCATGGGGCCACACGGCGTCTTTTATAAAGACGAACCCATCAAGGAGCTGGAGCAAGCCCTTAAAGCACGTGGATACCAGCTGATCTGGCCGCAAAACAGCGCCGACCTGCTGAAATTTATCGAACACAATCCGCGCATCTGTGGCGTGATATTCGACTGGGACGAATACGACATGGAGTTGTGCAGCGATATCAATAAGCTCAACGAATATCTTCCGCTGTATGCGTTTATCAACACTCACTCGACCATGGACGTGAGCGCGCATGATATGCGTATGGCGCTGTGGTTCTTCGAATACTCACTCGGCGTTGCCGAGGACATTGCGACCCGCATTCAGCAGTACACCGGTGAATACCTCGATAACATCACACCGCCGTTCACACGCGCGCTGTTCACCTATGTGAATGAAGGGAAGTACACCTTCTGTACGCCAGGCCACATGGCGGGAACAGCCTATCAAAAAAGCCCGGTGGGATGTCTGTTCTACGATTTCTTTGGCGGTAACACGCTGAAGGCGGATGTGTCGATTTCGGTCACCGAGTTAGGCTCTCTGCTGGATCATACCGGCCCGCATCTGGAAGCCGAAGAGTACATCGCCCGGACCTTTGGCGCCGAACAAAGCTACATGGTGACCAACGGTACCTCAACCTCGAACAAAATCGTCGGGATGTACGCCGCGCCTGCCGGCAGTACGCTGCTGATTGACCGCAACTGCCATAAATCACTGGCGCATTTGCTGATGATGAGCGACGTAGTGCCGCTCTGGCTGTCGCCTACGCGTAATGCGCTGGGTATTCTCGGCGGCATTCCTCGCCGTGAATTCGCGCATGAAGCCATTGAAAATAAGATCGCGGCGATCCCCGAGGCAAGCTGGCCTGTGCATGCGGTGATCACCAACTCCACCTATGACGGGCTGCTTTACAACACGAACTGGATCAAGCAGACGTTGGACGTGCCGTCGATCCACTTTGACTCCGCGTGGGTGCCTTACACCAATTTCCACCCGATTTACTCGGGTAAAAGTGGGATGAGCGGCGAGCGGGTGCCGGGCAAGGTGTTCTTCGAAACGCAGTCGACGCACAAAATGCTGGCCGCGTTTTCCCAGGCGTCTCTTATTCACATCAAGGGCGAGTACGACGAGGACACCTTCAACGAAGCCTTTATGATGCACACGACCACGTCGCCGAGCTACCCGCTGGTGGCGTCCATCGAAACGGCGGCGGCGATGCTGCGCGGTAATCCGGGTAAACGCCTGATCAATCGTTCGGTGGAACGGGCGCTGCATTTCCGAAAAGAGGTTCAGCGACTTAAAGATGAAGCGGACGGCTGGTTCTTTGATATCTGGCAGCCGGAAGAGATTGATGAGGCAGAATGCTGGCCCGTCGCGCCGGGGGAGAGCTGGCACGGTTTTCGGGATGCCGATGCGGACCACATGTTCCTCGATCCGGTTAAGGTGACGATCCTGACGCCGGGCATGGATGAGCAGGGCGTGATGGGTGAGGAAGGGATCCCGGCTGCACTGGTGGCGAAGTTCCTTGATGAGCGCGGCGTGGTGGTGGAGAAAACCGGCCCCTATAATTTGCTGTTCCTGTTCAGCATCGGGATAGATAAAACCCGCGCGATGGGGCTGTTGCGCGGACTGATGGAGTTTAAGCGTGCATATGATCTGAACCTGCGGGTAAAGAATATGCTGCCGGATCTCTACGCGGAAGATCCTGACTTCTATCGCAATATGCGTATTCAGGATCTGGCCCAGGGGATCCACAGGCTGATCCGCCAGCACGATCTGCCGCGCCTGATGTTGCAGGCATTTGATGTTCTGCCTGAAATGAAGCTGACGCCGCACAGGGCGTGGCAGCGCCAGGTGAAAGGGGAGGTTGAAACCGTTGAGCTGGAAAACCTGGTCGGGCGGGTATCGGCCAACATGATCCTGCCTTATCCGCCGGGCGTGCCGCTGCTGATGCCGGGTGAAATGATCACCGAGGAGAGCCGGGCGGTGCTCGATTTCCTGCTGATGCTCTGTTCGGTAGGGCGCCACTATCCGGGCTTTGAAACGGACATTCATGGCGCGAAACGCGATGATAACGGCGTGTACTGGGTGAGAGTCCTAAAATAAAAGGGTCTGCTTGCCAGGGGCGGGTTGTCGGTTGTAACGTTCAGGGCATCATAAAAAGGAGAAACTATGCTGGGTTTAAAAGCGGTTCATCATATTGCGATCATTGCCACCGATTACGCGAAAAGTAAGGCATTCTACTGCGACGTTCTCGGCTTTACGCTGTTGAGCGAGGCCTACCGTGAGGAGCGCGACTCCTGGAAAGGCGATCTGGCGTTAAACGGACAATATGTGATTGAACTGTTCTCTTTTCCTTTCCCTCCAGCGCGTCCTTCACGCCCGGAAGCCTGCGGCCTGCGCCACCTGGCCTTCAGCGTCGATGACCTGGACAGCGCGGTAAAACATCTGGAAGCCCACGGCGTGGCCTGTGAAGCGATTCGTGTCGATCCCTTTACCGATAAACGTTTCACTTTTTTCAACGATCCGGACGGCCTGCCGCTGGAGCTTTACCAGCAGTAATCGCCGTCATGTGTGATAATGCCCGTTCAGTTCGGGCATTTTTTATGTGTAATTTCCTATGACCTTACCCGCTATCGCGCACGCCGTTTCACCCTACCGCCAGCTGCTGGTGGGGTTCAGCGGTGGCCTGGATTCCACCGTTTTGCTGCACCGCCTTAAGCTCTGGCGCGACCGTGAGCCTGACGTCCAGCTGCGGGCGATGCATATCCATCACGGCTTAAGCCCCCATGCCGACGACTGGGTAGCGCACTGCGAAGCGGTGTGTTCAGGGTGGGCGATCCCGCTGATCGTTGAACGCGTCACGCTTGAGGATGAGGGGCTGGGTATTGAGGCGCAGGCGCGGAAAGCCCGCTACGCCGCGTTTTCCGGCGCATTACAGCAAGGGGAAGCGTTGGTCACCGCGCAGCATCTGGACGACCAGTGCGAGACGTTTTTACTGGCGCTCAAGAGGGGCAGCGGGCCTGCGGGGTTATCTGCCATGCCTGAGCGCGCAGATTTTGCTGAAACAGAGCTCATCCGCCCGCTGCTGGGTGAGACGCGCGCATCACTGGAAGCCTGGGCGCAGCAGCATCATCTGTGCTGGATTGAAGACGAGAGCAATCAGGACGACAGTTACGACCGTAACTTCCTGCGCCTGCGCGTCTTACCGCTGCTGAGTGAGCGCTGGGCGCATTTTTCCGAAGCGGCGGCCAGAAGCGCCATGCTGTGTGCTGAACAGGAAAGCTTGCTGGATGAGTTGCTGAGCGAGGAGCTGGATACGCTGACTACCGCTGACGGTGCCCTGAACATTGCGCCGTTGATGGTGATGAGCCCCGTGCGTCGGGCTGCTCTGATTCGCCGCTGGCTGGCTTACCACCGTGCGGTTATGCCCTCCCGGGCGATGCTCACCCGTATCTGGGAGGAAGTTGCACAGGCGAGGGAAGATGCCGCCCCGTGTATACACCTGAATGGTTATAACGTCAGGCGCTATAAAGGGCAACTCTGGTGGGTAAAATCTATGCCGTCGCTGGCTGACGCTGTGCTCGACTGGCCGTCGCCGGAAAAAGCATTAACGCTACCGATGAATGCCGGTGTCGTTGCGTTAAGCCATTCGGGCAATGTGCGTCTACCTGAGCCGGACGAGAACGTCACTATACGCTTCAGGGCCAGCGGCATGCTGCATATCGTCGGGCGTAACGGCGGGCGTAAGCTGAAGAAAATCTGGCAGGAACAGAACGTTCCGCCCTGGCGACGTGATACCACGCCGCTTCTGTTTTACGGCGACACGCTCATCGCGGCGGCAGAGGTGTTCATCACTGAAGAGGGGTGGGCTGAAGCGGGTGTTAATTTTGAATGGAAAGCGTAACGGGCAGCATGGCTGCCCGTTGGTTATCAGGATTCGCTCACCACAACGGTGCCGATTTCCGGATGGCTGAAACTGGCAATTTTGTCGAGGCGTAGCTCACGCGTTGCACCTGCATCTTCCACAACCAGGTATTCCACATTTTTACGGGAAACCAGATCGCTGGCCTTTGCCTTTAGCACTTCGCCATCTTTTAACTCCAGCGTCAGTATTAAATGATGCTGGCAGGCGAGTTCGAGGTTGTCATAGTCATCACAATTGATGGGTTGATAGGTATCATTCATCGACATAATCGCTCACCAGTAAATTCGCCGCAGCATACGCTGCTTTTTCCCTGACCGATTCAGAAAGGCTCTCATCAGAGGCCACTTCATTTAGCACGTTCAATACACAGCCCAACGCATCCGGAATGTACCCCAGATCTCCGCTGGCGATCTCCGCATACCGTCTGCGAATCAACTCACAATAATTATTCACATCACCTCCTGCCAGCGTACTGACTTACTGTGAGATATCATTAAGCCTACGAAGTTAAACTCGGTTTAGCAAGGTGACTATACCATACTCATTTAAGCAATATCAGCGCCTTGATAAGAGGGCGCCACCACCTCGTAACAGCCTTTTGCCGCGGTTTTCGCTACAATGTATGCCTGATTCGAAAGGAGTTCTCTCATGGCGCTGAAAGCGACAATTTATAAAGCTGTGGTCAATGTGGCGGATCTTGACCGTAACCAGTTTCTGGATGCGTCATTGACGCTGGCGCGTCACCCTTCTGAAACCCAGGAGCGCATGATGCTGCGCCTGCTGGCGTGGATTAAGTATGCCGACGAGCGTCTGCAATTTACCCGTGGTTTAAGCGCGGAAGATGAACCGGAAGCCTGGCTGCGCAACGATCATCTGGGTATCGATTTATGGATTGAGCTTGGCCTGCCGGATGAACGCCGGATCAAAAAGGCCTGTACCCAGTCTGCTGAAGTGGCGTTGTTTGCCTACAACCAGAGAGCGGCGGAGATCTGGTGGCAACAAAATAAAAATAAATGTGCGCAGTTCAAAAATCTTACCGTCTGGTATCTGGATGATGAACAGCTGGCGCAGCTGAGTGCGTTCGCCAGCCGGACGATGGCGCTACAGGCGACGATTCAGGACGGCGCCATCTGGCTTTCCGGTTCTCAGAATAATCTGGAAATTCATCTCGCGGCCTGGCAGCCCGCATCATGATTGTATTGTCCCGAAACGTCAGCATCCCTGATAACGAGCTGGAGATCACCGCCATCCGGGCCCAGGGAGCAGGGGGGCAGCACGTTAACAAGGCCTCAACGGCTATCCATTTGCGCTTTGACATTCGGGCCTCCAGCCTGCCAGAGTATTATAAAGAAAGCCTGCTTGCCGCCAGCCATCACCTGATCACCAGCGAGGGTGTGATGGTGATTAAAGCGCAGGAGTATCGCAGCCAGGAGCTTAACCGGGAAGCGGCAATAGCCCGGCTGGTCGCGGTCATTAAAGAGCTGACGGCTGTACAAAAAAGTCGCCGGGCAACACGTCCAACGCGGGCATCGAAAGAACGTCGGTTGTCATCGAAGGCGCAGAAATCCACTGTAAAATCACTGCGTGGCAAAGTCCGTCACCCATAATGTGACGAAAGGGATACCCTTTTTCATAAGGAAAGTATTGTGAAAAAAGCATTATTATCAGCGCTGGCCGTGACAAGCCTGTTCGCGCTTTTTGGCTGTAATAACCGTTCAGAAACGCAGGTACTACAGCCAACGCAAAATGAAGAATTAAAGCCGATGCAGCAAAGCTGGCGCGGCGTATTACCGTGTGCAGATTGCGAGGGCATCGAAACCTCTCTGTTCCTGCAAAAAGATGGCACCTGGGTCATGAACCAGCGTTACCAGGGGGCGAAAGAACCGTCTTCTTTTGCATCTTACGGAACATGGGCGCGTACGGCTGAGAAGCTGGTATTGACGGATACCACGGGCGATAAAACCTTCTTCCGCGCCAAAGGCGAGGGGATGGAGATGCTCGATCGCGAAGGCAATCCGATTGAATCCCAGTTCAACTACACGTTGGCCCCGGTGAAAGCGACCCTGCCAGCCACCCCAATGGCGATGCGAGGGATGTATTTCTACATGGCGGATGCGGCGATCTTCACTGACTGTGCAACCGGGAAGAAAGTCAGCGTGGCGAACAATGCCCAGTTGGAGCGAGACTATGCCGTCGCGCGCGGCAACGACAGTAAGCCAGTGTTGCTGACGGTTGAAGGGCATTTTACGCTGGAGCCAAACCCGGATAGCGGCGAGCTGGTGAAAACGCTGGTGGCAGATAAAGATGCGAAGTTTGCTGCGGGGAAAGACTGCGAAAGCAAATAAGATATAGCCATTAAAAAACCCCGCACTGGCGGGGTTTTTTGTTTCTTAACCTTTGATGGCTTTCACCAGGTAATCAAGAATATCTCCCGTCTTGATCATCTGTTTTTCGCCGTTGCGACGGTATTTGTATTCAATCTCGTCGCTGTCGAGGTTACGGTCGCCAATGACGATGGTGTGTGGAATACCGATCAGTTCCATGTCAGCAAACATCACGCCAGGACGCTCTTTACGGTCATCCATCAGCACGTCGATACCTTTCGCGCTCAGCTCAGCGTAGAGTTTCTCAGCCAGCTCCTGCACGCGGTAAGACTTGTGCATGTTCATTGGCAGGATCGCCACCTGGAACGGCGCGATGTTATCCGGCCAGACGATTCCGCGTTCGTCATAGTTCTGCTCGATAGCGGCAGCAACAACGCGCGTTACGCCAATGCCGTAGCAGCCCATGGTCAGAACCTGGTTACGGCCATCTTCGCCCTGAACGGCAGCGTTCATTGCGCGCGAGTACTTATCGCCCAGCTGGAAGATGTGGCCTACTTCGATACCGCGTTTGATCATCAGGGTACCCTTGCCGTCCGGGCTTGGATCGCCTGCGACCACGTTACGGATGTCAGCCACTTCCGGCGTCGCCACGTCACGATCCCAGTTGATGCCGAAGTAGTGTTTACCGTCGATGTTTGCGCCCGCAGCGAAGTCACTCATCGCCGCAACGGTGCGGTCAATGATCACCGGAACAGGCATGTTCACCGGACCCAGAGAACCAGGACCTGCATTCACCACGGCGCGGATCTCCGCTTCCGTTGCGAAGGTCAGCGGGCTGGCAACCTGCGGCAGCTTCTCGGCTTTCACTTCGTTCAGCTCGTGATCGCCTCGTACCAGCAGGGCAACCAGTGGATAAGCGCTACCTTCAGCCGATTTCACCAGCAGGGTTTTCACGGTTTTTTCGATCGGCAGAGTAAACTGCTCAACCAGCTCGGCGATAGTTTTCGCGTTTGGCGTATCAACCAGCGTCATCTCTTGCGTTGCCGCGCCGCGTGGTTCTTTCGGTGCCAGCGCTTCTGCAAATTCGATGTTCGCGGCGTAATCAGAGGAGTCAGAGAAGATCACATCGTCTTCGCCGCTCTGCGCCAGAACCTGGAATTCATGGGAGGCGCTACCGCCGATTGAACCGGTATCAGCCTGTACAGCACGGAAATCCAGCCCCATGCGGGAGAAGATTTTACTGTAGGCCGCGTACATTTTGTCGTAGGTCTCTTGCAGCGATTCCTGAGAAGTATGGAAAGAGTAAGCATCTTTCATCAGGAACTCGCGAGAACGCATGACGCCAAAGCGTGGACGCACTTCGTCACGGAACTTAGTCTGGATCTGGAAGAAGTTCAGCGGCAGCTGTTTGTAAGAGCTCAGCTCGTTACGGATCAGATCGGTGATCACTTCTTCATGCGTTGGACCGAGAACGAATGGACGATCGCCACGATCGGCAATACGCAGCAGTTCAGGACCGTACTGCTCCCAGCGACCGCTCTCCTGCCACAGTTCAGAGGGCTGAACGACCGGCATTAACACCTCGATAGCACCGGCGTTGTTCATCTCTTCACGCACGATGTTTTCGACTTTTTTCAGGACGCGCACGCCGGTCGGCAGCCAGGTGTATAACCCGGAGGCCAGCTTGCGGATCATCCCGGCGCGCAGCATCAGCTGGTGGCTGATCACCTCGGCGTCGGCAGGTGTCTCCTTCAGAGTGGAGAGCAGATATTGGCTAGTACGCATGTTGTTACGGTTCCATTTCGACGATTGGAACAGGCTGAAACACCAGCCTGACACAAAAAAAGTGGTTTAGTTTACCAGTGTGGCAAAGATGCCAAAAGAGAGGAGAACAAAATTACCTGGGTTCCAGGGCAAACACTTCAAAACCCGCCGCAGTCACGCGCCAGCGCACGTTAAAGTCCAGCAGCCAGACGGCGTACGTATTCCCGGCTTCCTCTTCTTTGCGGTAGGCGGGACGGGGGTCCTGGGCCAGCACTTCAACGATAAAGTCACGCAGGCGAGGATAACGCTTTTCCAGCTCGCTGATTTGCGTCGTTATTTCAGACGTGAAGTGAACCGGCATATCTGCCTGCGGTGCGTCCTGAGCATAGCTTGCTCGGGCATCCGGCAGCGCTTCGGCGAAGGGCAGGTAAGGCTTAATATCTATGACCGGCGTGCCATCAACCAGGTCAAGGCTACCTAACTCCAGGATCACCTGATCTTTCTGACAACGTATGCCTTTCAGCTCGACCAGCGACATCCCGATGGGGTTGGGACGAAAGGTTGAGCGGGTGGCAAAGACACCCATTCTGGCATTTCCGCCCAGACGAGGCGGACGCACGGTGGGACGCCAGCCGCCTTCCATGGTCTGGTGAAACACAAAGACCACCCATAAATGGCTGAACGCCTCAAGCCCGCGCACTGCATCGGCCTGATTATACGGCGCCACAAGATGAAGCTCGCCGCCGCCGTTAATGACCAGACCCGGCTGACGCGGCACGGCGAACTTTTCTTTATAAGGGGAGCGGATAACGCCTATCTGCTCGAACTGAAATGAACTCATTTCGCCGTAATGTTAAGCGCAGAACCGATACATACCGCCTGGCGATAGCAACCTGGTGTGCCGCTGGTGACTTCGCAGCTGTGCAGCAGCACCGCGTTGGCTTTCATTTTCGACGCGTTGATTTGCATACGCTTGCGGGCTGTCGGAATATTGGGTGGGGAGTCCTGATTCGTTGCCTGGCAGGATTCGCCGCTCACTTCGCCCAGTTCACGGAATGGCTTACCGACCAGCTCGTCGGCTTTGGTAATAATACGTACCGGCGCAGCGCGAGGCGCTTTCGGTTTTGCTGGCTCCGCTTTTGGCGGGGTTGCAGTGCTTTGAACAGGTTCAACAGGAGATCTGCTTAGCATAGAACAGCCGCTCAGCATCAGTGCTAAAAAACAGATCGGTAAAGCACGCATAATAATTCCTCAGTGGATAATCAAAACGTCAGATATTGAAGCAGTTGACCGCACAAATGACAAGACGGGCAAATGCCCGTCTTGATGATATTACACTGCCGGGAGATTACCAGCCTTTAACCGCGCCGCCGTTAAACACCTTATTGGCTTCCTGGTACACTTCTTCAGACTGATATGCCTGTATGAATTTCTTCACATTCTCCGCGTCTTTGTTGTCTTCGCGAGTCACGATCAGGTTGACGTACGGGGAATCTTTATCTTCAACGAAGATGCCATCTTTCGCTGGGGTCAGGCCGATCTGGCTGGCGTAAGTGGTGTTGATCACGGCCAGGGCGATCTGCGCATCGTCCAGAGAACGTGGCAGCTGTGGTGCTTCCAGCTCAACAATTTTCAGATTTTTCGGGTTTTCGGTTACGTCCAGAACGGTCGGTAACAAGCCAACGCCTTCTTTCAGTTTAATCAGGCCCACTTTCTGTAGCAGAAGCAGGGAACGGCCAAGGTTGGTTGGGTCGTTAGGGACGGCAACCTGTGAACCCGGCTGGAGTTCATCCAGAGATTTAATTTTCTTGGAGTAACCGGCAATCGGGTAAACGAAGGTGTTACCGACAGCAACCAGTTTGTAGCCGCGATCTTTGATCTGCTGATCCAGGTACGGTTTATGCTGGAAGGCGTTAGCGTCAATGTCGCCTTTGCTCAGCGCTTCGTTCGGCAGAACGTAATCGTTGAAGGTCACCAGTTCAACGTCCAGGCCATATTTCTCTTTAGCGATTTTCTGCGCGGCCTCAGCAACCTGCTGTTCTGCACCGACGATAACGCCTACTTTGATGTGGTTTGGATCTTTTTCGTCCTGACCGCAACCCACCAGTGCCAGCGAGCCAATCAGTGCGCCTACTGCTGCGAAGGTCTTAAATTTAAACGCCATGTTATATCCTTAACTCGTCGAGTTTGTGTTGTTTGTAACGTTATTTATGCGTAACAGCCCGGACGATACGATCGCCAGAGAATTGAATTAAGTAAACCAGCACAACCAGCAATACCAGAACGGTATTCATTACGGTAGCGTTATAGCCAATATAGCCGTACTGATATCCAATCTGGCCTAAACCGCCAGCACCTACGGCACCTCCCATTGCGGAATAACCGACCAGGGTGATAAGCGTGATGGTTGCTGCGTTCACCAGCCCAGGCAGCGCCTCTGGCAGCAGAACTTTGCGAACGATCTGCATTGGCGTCGCACCCATAGCGCGGGAAGCTTCGATCAGGCCGGTTGGGATTTCCAGCAGGGCGTTTTCCACCATACGGGCGATAAACGGTGCCGCGCCTACGGTCAGCGGGACAATAGCTGCCTGCAAACCAATCGACGTCCCGACGATCACGCGCGTAAACGGAATCATCCACACCAGCAGAATAATGAACGGAATAGACCGGAAAATGTTCACCAGCGCAGAGAGCGTGCGATACAGCTTCGCGTTTTCAATAATTTGACCCGGTCGCGTAACGTACAGCAGCACGCCGACCGGCAGCCCAATCACAAAACCAAAGAAGCCCGATACGAAGGTCATTGCCAGCGTTTCCCAAACGCCGCGAACCAGTAGCCACATCATCGGCTCAGACATAACCCAGTACCTCTACTTTTACGTGATGTTCTTGCAGCCAGGCAATTGCCGCCTGGGTTTCTTCCTGTGTGCCGTGCATTTCCGTCAGCATAATGCCGAACTTCACGCCACCGGCGTAGTCCATCTGCGCGCTAATAATGTTGTTATTCACGTTAAAGCGACGCGCGGTTTCGGACAGCAGCGGTGCGTCAACGGACTGGCCCGTGAACTCCATGCGCAGCATCGGGACGCTGTCAGGCGTTGCGTCTGTTTTTAAACGTTCCAGATAATCTTCCGGAATATCCAGATGCAGTGTGGACTGAATGAACTGCTGAGCCAGCGGCGTTTTCGGGTGCGAGAAGACTTCACTCACCGTGTCCTGCTCAATCAGCTCACCGTTGCTGATGACCGCCACGCAGTCGCAGATGCGTTTCACTACATCCATTTCATGCGTAATAAGGAGAATCGTCAGGCCCAGGCGACGGTTAATGTCTTTTAACAGTTCCAGAATAGAGCGCGTAGTGGCCGGGTCTAACGCGCTGGTGGCTTCATCGCACAGCAGCACCTTAGGATTGCTTGCCAGCGCGCGGGCAATGGCCACACGCTGTTTTTGCCCACCGGACAGATTTGCCGGGTAGCTATCATGCTTGTCGCCCAGACCAACAAGGTCGAGCAGTTCGGTGACGCGACGCGTAACTTCTTCTTTCGGCGTGTTATCCAGTTCAAGCGGCAGGGCAACATTGCCGAACACGGTGCGGGATGCCAGCAGGTTAAAGTGCTGGAAAATCATGCCAATCTGGCGACGCGCTTTGGTGAGTTCTTTTTCTGAGAGAGCGGTAAGCTCCTGACCGCCAACTTCTACGCTGCCCTGGGTTGGGCGCTCAAGCAGGTTAACACAACGGATCAGCGTACTTTTACCCGCACCCGATGCGCCAATGACGCCATAAATCTGACCAGCAGGCACATGCAGGCTGACGTTGTTCAGCGCCTGAATGGTTCGGTTCCCCTGCTGGAACACTTTGGTGATATTGGAAAGTTTAATCATTAGATTATTTTTATCGTAAGTAAGTTAGCCGTGGCATTTTCTTCTGCCAGATACGGGGAATGACCGTAAACAAAATGGATGTTAAGGCATCCAGACGTCTAAATCAATCCACCTCTGTGCGATGAGCACTTTATTGCGCTGCGATTCATGAGATACTAGCTGAACAAGACTTTTTCAGGAGCAAACCGGTGGCAAAATCTGTACCCGCAATTTTTCTCGATCGTGACGGCACTATTAATGTGGATCACGGTTACGTCCATGAGATTGATGAGTTCGAATTTATCGAGGGCGTAATAGATGCCATGCGCCAGTTGAAAGAGATGGGCTATGCGCTGGTGGTGGTAACTAACCAGTCCGGTATCGCCCGGGGTAAATTCACCGAAGCGCAGTTCGAGACGCTGACGGAATGGATGGACTGGTCTCTGGCCGATCGTGGCGTCGATCTTGATGGCATCTATTATTGTCCGCATCACCCGCAGGGAAGTGTAGAGGCGTATCGTCAGACCTGTGATTGCCGTAAGCCACACCCGGGCATGTTTATCTCTGCACAGGAATTCCTGCACATTGATATGGCCGCATCTTATATGGTGGGCGATAAACTGGAAGATATGCAGGCAGCAGCGGCGGCAGGTGTAGGTACCAAAGTATTAGTGCGTACCGGTAAACCGGTCACCCCAGAAGCAGAAAATGCAGCCGACTGGGTGATAACGAGTCTGGCAGAACTGCCAAAAGAGATTAAAAAGCACCAAAATTAGGCGTTTTGGCGAAAAGGTGAGCGGTTGAAATAAAAATGCATTTTTCCGCTTGTCATTCCTCGGCGGCTCCCTATAATGCGCCTCCATCGACACGGCGGATGTGAATCACTTCACAGACAACCCGGTCGGTTGAAGAGAAAAAATCCTGAAATAACGGGTTGACTCTGAGAGAGGAAAGCGTAATATACGCCACCTCGCGACAGAGCGCTGAAGCGCGTCGCAACTGCTCTTTAACAATTTATCAGACAATCTGTGTGGGCACTCAAAGTGACATGGATTCTTAATGTCTTCGGACACTAAATGAATACCAAGTCTCAACGAGTGAACACGTAATTCATTACGAAGTTCTTTTCTTTAGAAATAAAGAAACATTGAGCATCAAACTTTTAAATTGAAGAGTTTGATCATGGCTCAGATTGAACGCTGGCGGCAGGCCTAAC